>DATJFQ010000123.1:0-8627 GCA_035495555.1 Vicinamibacterales bacterium | reverse complement strand
ATTCGAAGAACGATCTGCACGACGGCGCGGCGGCCGATCGGCCGGAGCATTTCGGTAGTTCCCAACGAAGTCGTCTTGAAGCCGCGAGCCGCCGTGCAAGCGTTCCGAACGCGCGGGCCGAGGACCAGACTGTTGCGCCGGCTGCTGCGCGGGCGTTCGCGGCGATCCTCGATCTGGCGATCGTCGGGGGGATCGATGCGGCGGTCCTGTATCTCACGCTCCGGGTTCTCGATTTGAAGATGGCCGACGCGCGCGCGCTGCCGATGATTCCGTTCCTCGCGTTTCTCCTGCTGCTGAACGGCAGCTATTTCGCCGCCTTTGTCGCAGCCGGCGGGCAGACGATTGGAAAAATGGCGTCCGGCATCCGTGTCGTGCCGGGTGCGTCGGGCACCGAGAGGAGCCAGCGCGTGCCGGTCGCGAGCGCCATTGTTCGCGCGGCCGCTTACCTCGTGTCCGCGCTTCCTGCCGGCGTGGGCTTTATGCCCGGCCTGTCCAGCGATCACCGCGCGCTTCACGATCGTCTGGCGGACACACGCGTTGTGAAGGCGTGATCCGCCTCGCCGTTTTCCTCGCTACCGTCGCGTACTGCGGCTATTTTCCCGTTGCGCCCGGAACCGTCGGCTCCGCGGCGGGCCTGATTGTCTACCTGCTCGTCTGGTGGGCGCACTCACGTGTCTTCGAGGTGGCGCTCATCGCGGCAGTCTTCGTCGTCGGCACATGGGCCGCGACCCACGCGGAGCGGTATTTCGGCGGCATCGATCCGGGGCCGGTGGTGATCGACGAAGTGCTGGGCCAGCTCGTCACGTTCGCGTTCATTCCGGTCGGCTGGCACGCCGCGATCGTGGGCTTCGTGCTCTTCCGGATCTACGATGTGATGAAGCCGTATCCGGCAAACCGCCTGGAACAGTTCCACGGCGGTTTCGGCATCATGGCGGACGACGCGGCGGCGGGCGTATACGCGAATATCACGCTGCGAGTCCTCATGTGGCTTCTGCCGGCATGGATCGTGTGAATGCCTTCTTCGTCGCCGCTGCGTTCGGCAGAAATCATCGCGGTCGGGTCCGAGATGCTCGGGACCACCCGCGTCGACACGAACTCGTTGTATGCCGCCGATCGACTCTCGGCGCTGGGCATCGAACTTCGCGCGAAGGCCGTTGTCGGCGATGATCGTGCCGACCTCGCGTCGATCTTCCGCCAGTCGCTCGAGCGCGCCGACCTCGTCATCCTGACCGGCGGCCTCGGCCCCACAGACGACGACCTGACGCGGGAGGTCGTGGCCGATGTGCTTGGCATCCCCATGCATCAGGACGAGCGCATCGTGCAGGCGATCCAGCAGCGGTTCGCACGCCGCGGGCTGCAGATGCCGGCGTCCAACCTGCGGCAGGCGCAAGTCCCCGAAGGGGCCCGTGTGCTCGCCAACCCGCGCGGGACTGCGCCGGGGCTGCTGATCGAACATCACGGCAAGACGATCGCGCTGCTGCCCGGGCCGCCGAGAGAGATGCGTCCGCTGCTCGATGAACTCTGCGACGGACCGATCGGCGCGCGCGCCGGAGCAGAACGCGTCTATCGCGCATCGCTCTTCGTCGCCGGCCGCGGTGAGTCGCACGTCGAAGAAGTCGTCCAGCCGATCTATTCGAAGTGGCGGGATCAGGCGGACCCGATCGTGACCACGATCCTTGCCGCGCCGGGGCAGATCGAATTGCATCTGTCCACCCGTGACGCGAACGCCGCACTGGGACGCCAGCGGATCGATGCCGCACGCGACGCCCTGGCCGCGGCGCTCGGTGAGGACGCCTTCAGCACCGAGGGGCGTTCGATGGAGCAGGTCGTAGGGGCGATGCTCGCTGAGCGCGGATACTGGATCGCCGCCGCAGAGTCCTGCACCGGAGGACTCCTGACGTCGCGGTTGACCGACGTCCCCGGAAGCTCCGCGTATGTCTACGGCGCACTCGTCGCGTACGACAACCGCGTGAAGGTTCGCGATCTGCAGGTGCCGCAGGAACTGCTCGATCGCCATGGGGCCGTCAGCGAGCCCGTCGCGCTGGCGATGCTCGAAGGCGTACTCCGCGCGACGAACGCCGATGTCGGGGTGGCGATCACCGGCATCGCGGGACCCGGCGGCGGCACGGAGGAGAAGCCTGTCGGCACGGTCGCTATCGCGGTTGCGGTGCCCGGCAAACCACCGGACGTGCGCACGCACCGCTTCATGGGCGACCGCTCGATGATCAAGTTCTGGGCGAGCCAGGCGGCCATGGATCGCGTCAGGCGATTTCTCCTGTAGGGGGCCCTGCAGGACCGGCCGTCGTAGGTAGGGCGCCTCGCGGAGGCGTCGTTGTTTCATGCGACTGTTCGTTGCCGTCGATCTCTCTCCTGAAGCGGTCGAGGAAGCCGCCCGTGTGGCCGACGAGATCCGTCGGCGCGCGCACTCTGACCTTCGGTGGGTCCCTCCGGCCAACATGCATCTGACCCTTCGTTTCGTCGGACACGTCGCCGACCACGCCGAGGCTGTGATCACGGCGTTGTCGAGACCGGCGGATGTCAACCCCTTCGATTTTTCGCTCGCCGCATGTGGCGCGTTCCCGCCGGCGGGCCCCGTTCGCGTCGTCTGGATGAGTATTGGGAGCGGAGTACGCGAACTCACGCGCCTCAGCGCCATCATGGACCAACGACTGCGGCCGTTCGGCTTCGAGCCGGAGCCGCGCGGCTTCACTCCGCATCTGACGCTTGCGCGTGCGCCGCGCGATACGCGGCTTCCCCGTCCGCTTCGCGACACGCTGGCGCAGGTCGCGGTCCGGCCGGTCGTCACGCGTGTGACGCAGGCGGTCGTCTACGGGAGTCATCTGTCGCCGCGGGGCGCACGGTATGAGCGGGTAGCGGCGATTCTGTTGTCCGGCGAAAGCCAGCTACACTGAAGATCGTGATCGCGTGGGCGCTCTTCGGGTACCTGCTCGGGTCCGTGCCGTTCGCGTTCCTGGTCGCGCGGCGCGCCGGAATCGACGTGCGCGTCGCCGGCAGCGGCAACGTCGGCGCGGCGAACGTGCTGCGCACGAGCGGCACGTCGCTGGGCGTTGCGGCAATGGCGCTCGATATCTCGAAGGGCGCCGCGACGGTCCTGACCGCGCACGCGGCCGCGGCCGGACTGACGCCGACGGCCGTCGCGGGCGCCTGTGCGGTCGTCGGTCACATCTATCCTGTCTGGCTGCGCTTCAAGGGCGGGAAGGGCGTCGCGGTCGCGGCGGGCGCCTTCAGTATCCTCGCGCCGCTTGCGACGGCACTGGCGGCGGCCGTGTTCATCGTCTGCGTCTCCCTTACCCGAATCGTGTCGCTCGGCTCCATCGCGGCGACGCTTGCGCTGCCCTCGATCGCCTGGTGGTCGGGCGCGCCGGACATCGTGCTCGCCGCCGCAGCCGGCTGCGCCTCGCTCATCCTGTTCCGGCACCGCGCGAACATCCGGCGCATCGTCGCGGGGACGGAGCGCCGCATGCGCGGACGGGTCGCATGAGCGACGTCATCGCCGTCCTGGGGGCGGGCAGCTGGGGCACCGCGCTCGCCGTGCACTGTGCGCGGCTCGGCCACGACGTCCGGCTGTGGGCGCGCGACGACGTGCTCGTGGACGAAATCGCGGCGATCGGCGAGAACAGCCGGTATCTTCACGGCGTCCCCGTCGATGCCTCCATCCGCGCGACCGCGCGTCTGGACCGCGCGCTGGAGCACGCGGCCGTCGTCGTCGCGGCGGTGCCGTCGCACGGCATGCGCGCGGTGCTGCGCCGGGCAGCGCCGCTCGTGCCGCGGGACGCCATTGTCGTCAGCGCCGCGAAAGGCATCGAACGGGACACGCTGGAGCGGATGTCGCACGTCATCGCGCAGGAGGTGGGCGATCGACGCATCGTCGTCTTGTCGGGGCCGAGTTTTGCGATCGAGGTTGCGCGCGGGTTACCGACGGCGCTGGTGGCCGCGTCGGCGGACCGCGACGCCGCCACGTATATCCAGGAGACGTTGAAGGGCCCGACGTTCCGTTTGTATGCGAGCGATGACGTGGCCGGAGTGGAGATCGGCGGCGCGCTGAAGAACGTCATCGCGATCGCCGCCGGTGTGGTCGACGGGCTGCAACTCGGGCACAACGCGATGGCGGCGCTCATCACGCGGGGGCTCGTGGAGATCTCGCGCCTCGCGTGCGCCGAAGGGGCGCGCCGGGACACCTTATCGGGTCTCAGCGGGCTTGGAGACCTCGTGCTGACGTGCACGGGCGACTTGAGCCGTAACCGGCAGGTCGGCATCCAACTGGGCCGCGGCCGCTCGCTCGACGACATTCTGTCGCACATGCGCATGGTCGCCGAAGGCGTGCGGACGACCAGCGCCGCGCTGTCGCTCGGAGAGCGCCGCGGGATCGAACTGCCAATCGCGGCGCAGATGGCCGCCGTTCTCGACGGACGCTCGACGCCCCGCGACGCCGTCGACGCGTTGATGCTGCGGCGTCAGCGCGCGGAAATCGATCATTGAGGCAGGCCGGCGCCTGCGCTATTCGGCATGGGTTTCTTCGACAAAATCAAACAATCGCTCACCCGGACGAAAGAGCAGTTCGTCCAGCGGTTCGACGAGATCGTCAACCGGGCGGATACCCCTGACGCGCGCACGCGACCAGTCGACCTCGAGACGCTGGACGCACTGGAAGAAGCGCTGATCTCGGCGGACGTCGGCGTCGCGGCCAGCGATGAGATCGTGCAGGCCGTGCGCTCGCGCCGATCGAAAGGCGAGTCGCTGCGTGATCTGGTCAAATCGGAGATCCTGCAGATCCTCCGCGGCGCGGACACGCCGGCCCCCGACGGCACGCGGCCGCATGTCGTGCTGATCGTCGGCGTCAACGGAACCGGAAAAACGACGACGGTGGGGAAGCTGGCGCGGTTGATGAAGGACTCGGGAAAGACGCCGCTCATCTGCGCCGCGGACACGTTTCGCGCCGCAGCCGTCGAGCAGTTGCAGGTCTGGGCGACCCGCGCGGGGGTGGACTTCATTCGCGCGAAGTCGGGATCCGATCCGGCGGCGGTGGTCTTCGACGCGCTCGTGGCGGGGAAGGCGCGAGGGCGCGATGTCGTGCTCGTCGACACGGCGGGACGCCTCCATACACGGACGAACCTGATGGCGGAACTCGACAAGATCCGGCGCGTCGCAGCGCGCGAGGTGCCGGCCGCGCCGCACGAAGTGCTCCTGGTGCTCGACGCGACGGTCGGCCAGAACGGGCTCAACCAGGCGCGTGAATTCATGGGCGCGGCAGGCGTCAACGGAATCGTGCTGACGAAGCTGGATGGCACCGCAAAAGGAGGGATCGCGGTCGCGATCGCGCACGACCTGAAAATTCCAATCCGCTACGTCGGCGTCGGCGAATCGATCGACGATCTCATTCCGTTCTCGCCGGAGGAGTACGTCACCGCGCTCTTCGAGGACAAATGGTAGCGCGCTTCGCGCGCGGTGCCCGGTGCTTCGTGCGCGGTGCTCGGTGCGGGTGCTTCGTGCCTGGTGCTCAATCAGTGGGCGGCGAGACAGCCGGAAGGCCAATCGCAAGTTGAACCGCGAACACGAACCCGAACCCGAACCGCGAACTCGAACTCGAACCGCGAACCCGAACCCGAACCGTGAACCCGAACCCGAACCGCGAACGTGAGAATTGAACCTCCGCACCCCCGCACCCCCGCAACCGCCGAAGGCGGCGCGGGCGAAGCCCGCGACGCCTTTTTCATGCGACGGGCGCTGGCGCTCGCGGAGCGCGGCCGCGGGCACACGAACCCGAATCCGATGGTCGGTGCGCTCGTCGTCGACGCGCGCGGCGTCATCGTCGGACGTGGCGCGCATCGGGTTGCGGGCGGTCCGCATGCGGAGGTGTTCGCGCTCGCCGAGGCGGGCGAACGTGCGGTGGGCGGTACGCTGTACTGCACGCTCGAGCCGTGCTCGCATCACGGCCGAACGGGGCCGTGCGCACCCCTTGTCGCCGACGCGGGAATCCGCCGTGCGGTCATTGCGATGGACGATCCGAATCCCGTCGTCGATGGTCGCGGGCTCGCGCATCTGCGGGACCGCGGCATTGCCGTCGAGAGCGGCATCATGGGCGCGGCTGCCGCGCGGCAGAACGAGGTGTTCCTCACGAACGTGTTGCTCGGGCGCCCCTTCGTGGTCGCGAAGATCGCGCTGAGCCTGGACGGCAACATCGCAGGCCCGGGCGGCGCCAGGACGCAGCTGACCGGCGCCGCTGCGCACAGGATCGTCCAGCGTCAGCGCGCGGAGGTGGATGCGCTCGCCGTCGGGTCGTCCACCGTTCTCGGCGACGACCCCTTGCTCACGCCCCGCGGCGCCTGGCGCGGGCGACCGCTGGCCCGAGTCATCTTCGATCGACGCCTCAGAACACCTCCCGGCGCACGCGTGCTGTCCACCGTCGCGGCGGGTCCGATAATAGTCATGACGGACGAAGCGTGCGCCGCCGCGCACCCCGAACGGGTTCGGGCGTTGGAGCATGCGGGCGCGCGCGTGGCCGTTGCGCCGGGCGGAATCGGTCCATCATTCTCGTGGCTGCTTCGGGAAGCGGGCATCAGCTCTATCGTGGTGGAAGGCGGCTCGACTTTGCATCGGGCGCTCTTCGAGGCCGGGCTGGTGGACGCCGTGCACGCGTACATCGCGCCCGTGCGCCTCGGACCTGAGGCCGCAGCATGGATGGACCCGCAACGCTTTTCGTTGTCCGAGCTCGTGGATCGGGAGGCGGCCTGGTTCGGAGCCGACGTCAGAGTAGAGGGACATGTTCACCGGCATCATTGAGGCGATCGGCGAGGTCGCAGACGCACAGCAGAGCGCCGCGGGGATGCGGCTTCGCGTCGACACAACGCTCGCGCCGCACCTCGCGCTCGGCGACAGCCTTGCCGTCAACGGCACGTGCCTCACGATCGTGGTGCTGCATCCGGGTGCCGTCGAAATGGACGTGTCGCCGGAAACGCTGCGGGTCACGTCGCTCGGTGGCCTGGCGACTGGCCGCCTCGTGAACCTGGAACGTCCGATGCGCGCCGGCGCGCACGTCGGCGGCCATTTCGTGCAAGGCCATGTCGACGGGACGGGAACGCTTGCCGCCGTCTGGTTGGAAGGCGACTCGCGGCGCATGACCTTTACGTTTCCTGCGGAGCTGGCGCCCAATATCGTCCCCAAGGGCTCCATCGCCGTCGATGGCATCAGCCTGACGGTTGCGAGCGTCGACGACGCACGGCATGCGCCCTCGGTCCGCTTCGACGTGCAAATCATCCCGTTCACGTGGGCGCATACGAATCTTCGGATCCTGACCATCGGCGACCGCGTCAATCTGGAGTGCGATATTCTCGGGAAGTACGTGCTGCGCGCCGTCGAAGCCTTCGCCTCGCCGGTGCCGAAAACATCCTGATCATGGCCAACAGAAAGCGCGCGAAGTCTCCGTTTGCGCCGATCGCCGATGCGATCGGCGCAATCCGCGACGGCCGCATGATCATCGTCGTCGACGACGAGGATCGCGAGAACGAAGGCGATCTCACCGTCGCGGCAGAAAAGGTGACGCCCGAGATCATCAACTTCATGGCGCGCCATGGCCGCGGCCTGATTTGCATGCCGATGACCGAGGAGCGGCTCGCGGAGCTGGATCTTCCGCAGATGGTGCCGGACAACACGGCGCGGTTCAACACCGCGTTCTGCGTGTCGATCGAAGCCAAGCACGCGACGAGCACGGGGATCTCCGCCGCCGATCGAGCGGCGACCGTGCTTGCCGCGATTGATCCGCGCACGCGCCCGGCGGATCTCGCGCGGCCCGGGCACATGTTTCCACTGAAGGCGCGCGACGGCGGCGTGCTCGTCCGGGCCGGGCAGACGGAAGCCGCCGTCGATCTGGCGCGCATCGCGGGCCTGTATCCCGCCGGCGTCATCTGCGAAATCATGAACGACGACGGCAGCATGGCGCGCGTGCCGGATCTCATCAGGTTCGCGCGCAGGCACAAGCTGCTGATGATCACGATCGCCGATCTCATCCAGTACCGGATGAACACGGAGACCCTGGTCAAGCGGGCCGCCGCCGCGTCGCTCCCGACCGAGCACGGCAATTTCCGGGTGATCGCGTACGAGAGCGTCATCGACGGCGAAACGCACGTGGCGCTCGTCAAGGGAGAGATTGGCGACGGCGAGCACGTGCTGGTGCGCGTCCACTCCAAATGCCTGACCGGCGACGTGTTCCATTCCGCCCGGTGCGACTGCGGCCCGCAGCTCGATGCCGCCATGCAGCGCATCGCTGAAGAGGGCAGAGGTGTTCTCCTGTATCTCAACCAGGAAGGCCGCGGCATCGGCCTCGCGAACAAGATCCGCGCGTACGAGCTGCAGGACCAGGGGCTCGACACGGTCGAAGCCAACGAGCGGCTTGGATTCAAGGCCGATCAACGCGACTACGGGATCGGCGTGCAGATCCTCAAGGACCTCGGCGTCAAGTCGATGCGGCTGCTGTCGAACAATCCGCGGAAACTCGTCGGGCTCGAGGGCTACGGTCTGTCAGTCGCCGAATGGCTGCCCCTCGAAATTCCCGCGTCCGAATTCACGAAGCGATACCTCACGACGAAGAAGCAGAAGCTCGGGCACAAGCT
>DATJFQ010000122.1:0-2277 GCA_035495555.1 Vicinamibacterales bacterium | reverse complement strand
AGGACATTCGCATCTCGTGGCGGTCGTGGTTGGGCATGCGCGTCAAGATCATCGACGAATACAACCGCATCCCCACGCGCACGCAGAGCGCGCTCTTGACGGTGATGGGCGACAACTACGCCGAGATCCTCAATCACATCTACGAGTGTCCGGATTCGGCGTGGTTCCTCACGGCGAACGACGAGCAGGGTGGTGGGACCTACCAGGTGATCGAGGCGCTGCGCGACCGGATTGACGTCATCGTGCAGGCGCTGGCGTTCAATCCGCGATTCCTCTCCGAATTGCTCGTCCGCATCGAGCAGAACGTGCGACCGGAAGAGGTCGTGCCGCGCCAGATCATCTTCACCGAAGCAGAAGTCGATCGGCTCCAGGGAGGAATTCACGCCGTGCCGCTGCCGCCCGAGGTCCGCCGAAGGCTGGAGTTCTTCGCCAGCCAATTCGAGTTCTTCGAGGGTGCGGCGGAGCAGTTCGAGTACAAGACGAAGGACACCGCGCGACTTGCGGGCGTCGAATGGGCAGGGCTCACCGCGCAGGATACCGGGCGCGATCGGCTGAAGGACCTCGGCTGTCAGACCCGCAACGGGCTGTCGGTGCGTGTGCTCATGACGCTACTCGTCTACGCGAAAGCGCTCGCGTATTTCCGTGGCAACCGGATCGTGGAGCTGGATGACGCGCGTCAGATCCTGCCGTTCGTCCTCCGCGACAAGCTCGTTCCAGACACAGATGCGCCGTTCTTCGATGCACCGGGCAACGGGAAGTACCGAGTCGACCGCGTGGGTTGGCTGCGCCAGCTATTCGACCTCTCGTGCGCGGAGTACGATCGGTTGAATCTTGACGCCGAAGACCCGGTGGCTGCGCTGGCGGCGGAGTTTCACCTCGGGCTGGACGGCGTTACGCGAGGCGACGCGCGCGCCCGACTGGTGAAGATCGAGCGTCTGATCGGCGAGTGGTCGAAGGGTCGCAAGCTGTACGGCAACCTCTATGACGACCTGTTGAGCCTCAAGTATATGCACCAGCGCTACACGAACTATCTCCGATGGCTCGAGACGCAGTGACGTGAGCGCTGCCATCAGTCCCACGCTCGGCGCCGTCCTCCGCGCGGAGCGCCATCAGCTGAACGAACGCTTTGCCGTCGCGCGACTGCGTCATCCGGATCTGGACGCCGAGGCATTCGCTGGATTCATCCGCGGCGCCGTGGATCCGCTCGTGGGGGCCGTGGCGCGCACTCGATTTGAACGCGTGACTGACGTTACGCTTGCCGCGTACGACATTGCGCTGGAGTTGGTCGGCCAAAAGCTGGTCGGACGTTCGGCGCGCACGCCGCATATCGGGGGCGCGTGGCGGCGTATACTGCCGGAGGTAGCGCCGTTGGTCGCGGCGGAGCCGCAGCGGATGATTGGCGCGGTGTGTAATGCCTCGCATCATGTGTCCTCGACGCCTGGCGCGCGACCAGGCGCTTGGATCGACCTGATGGTTCGCCTCGCGGGCCAGTGCAGCGATACCGCCACCTTTCTGACGCTCGGGCAGGTCGCCGCGTGGCGTGCCGGCATGGCGCACTTTCGCGAGAGCGCGCTTGCAGCCGCGGACAAGCTCCCGGAGTCGCTCGCGCTTGCCGCGATGGACGCGCCGGGGGCGCATTGGTCGCAGGTTCGAGATCGTCTCAGCACGGATCCGTGGTATGACCCGGCCACACCTAACGACACGTCCGCGGTGCCTCGCATCGTGGCCCGTGCGGGTGCGTTCCGCGGCTTCGGCGGTCTGTTCACAGAGCCGCCCACGGTGGCGATGGCCGACGGGCAGCTCCTTGTCCGCGGTGGCAGCGAGTGCTGGCTGCTCACGGCGGACGCATTCGGCGCGACGTTTCACCGCGCCGTCCCGGAGGAGTTCGAGCGCGCCCGCGCGCAATCCGCGTTGCCGGAGGGAGTCTCCGTGCGCGGCGCGACCGCGACGATCCGCGGCACCGGTGTCGCCCTGCCCAACGGGTTCGGTGAAGCGACCAGTGCGTGCGCGAACCGCACGACGCTTGCGCTTACGTCGGCATACACGCATGCGGTTGTGCTGATCGCGGTACCCGCAGCCTAACGGGACAGCGTGGCGATCCACTCACTCGAATCCCTTCGCGACACGTGGGCCGCAGCCTGGGCGCCCGCGCTCGCGGCGTGGAGCAAATTCACACGCCTGCGGCCGCCGATGCTCTGCCTGACCGAACACGATGCTCAGCGCGAAGGACTGACGGGCAGCTTCGCGATGATCCGCCTGCACGATCAGTCGGTTGTG
>DATJFQ010000121.1:0-6569 GCA_035495555.1 Vicinamibacterales bacterium | reverse complement strand
TAGCATCCTGCCCGCGAGGTGGCGATGTTGCGAAGACTGGCACTGTCGTTCGGGCTCGGCCTGATCCTGGCTCCTGCGGCTCTCATCGCACAGCAGAACTCTCCCACCGCCGGCGGCGGCGGCGGGAACCCATTCACGCTCAACTGCGACGCGGGGGAAGTGCTCGTCGGGATAAAAGGCCGGGCCGCGGCGTTCGTGGATCAGATTCGCGGCACCTGCGGCAAGGTGAACGAGATTCTGATGCCCGAGGCGGAGCACGACACGGCGTCGACGGGCGGCGGCGGCGGTCAGCCGTTTTCCGAGCAGCACTGTCCGAGCGGCTGGGCAATCAGACGGCTGCGCGTGCGGACCGGCAGCTTCGTCGACGCGGTGAGCATCTCGTGCGGCCGAATCATCGCGGATAGTCATGTCGAGGGGATGCGCAATCATCCCCTGACGGCCGGCGGCTCGGGAGGGACGGGTCATCTGCTCGCGTGCCCCGACACGCTTCCTGCCGACCGCCTCCGCGGCCGATCGGGGTCGTTCATCGATCTCATCGGGCTGCGATGCGACGTGGACGCTGTTCCGGCCATCGTCGCGGCAGACCCGAATCGACCGGACCTTCGCGTGGCGATCCGCGACTACCCGAGCATCGTGACGAACGTCACGCTGTTCTCCTGGCGCATGGAGCTCTGGAACGTCGGCGCGCGCGTGGCCGCGGGAGCCACCGTCGACATCACCGTGCCGAGCCAGGCCGGAGCGGTCTTCGCGCAGGATCCCGCCTTCCCGATCGGCATCACGTGCAATACGACGACGACGGGTGCGCGCTGTACGACGCAAGCCGCTATTCCCACGGGCGGCCGGGCCGTCGTCCGCGTCACGATGACGCCCAACAGCGGCGGCGACCACGTACAGGTTTCGGCCAGCGCCGACGCACCCGGACAGATTCAGGAGAGCAACGAGAACAACAACACCGATACGCGGACACTGCTGCGGGTGCTGGCGCTGCGGTGATCGCTGCCAGGGCGCCTCATGCCGGAGGCTGGAAGCTCCCCTGCACGACCGTCCCGGTCCCGTTGTCGATCAGGGTTCCGCTTCCGCCGATGATGGTCGTGTTTCTGGCGCCCGCGCCCACTTCCACCGTCGCGAGAGTGGGCGCGAACTGCTGAAGGTTGTTCCCTCGAAAGGTCGTTCCGGACGGGTCCCCGTCCGTGCCGGGCGGCATATCGAGCTGGAAGTCCGAGAACACGACCGAGATCGCCGCGCGTCCGCGTCCCTTGATGCGATTCTCCAGGATCTCGTTGGCGCTCGCCGATCCTTCGACCTGGATGCCGGCGCTCTGGGCGCCGGGCACCTTGTCGTTGGGCACGGACGCCACGACGTCGTTCTGTTTGATCACCGCCTTCGTCGTGTTCCCGAGCCGCACGACGGCGGCGTTCTCGAAGCCGCAGTCGAACTGATTGCGTTCGACCAGGTAATCCCCCGATCCGATCAGGCGCAGCGCGTCGACGAACTGCCCTGGCAGGCCGCTCCGGCCGACCGGGCCTGTTTCAATGACGTTCCGTTCGACCCGAGCCGGACCCCTGATATTCCGCAGGTCCATCCCGTGCGATGTGGTACCGGCGATCCGGTTGTCGGCGATGGACACGCTGTCCGCCGGTCCCGTCATGATGATGGCGCCGACGCTGTCGTCGGCCGTGCCGCCAAGCTGAAAGCGGTTCTGGAGGATCGAGACGGTCCCAACGGATCCGCCGGGCAGGTGGATGGCCAGCGCCGCGTTCTGAACGCCGGCGGGCGAGGCGACCGCCGAGGGAATCACGCCGTCGAACTGGCAGCCGGCAATTCCGAGATCGCCCGACCGCGTGACCCGGATTGCGGCGTTGTGGGGGTTCACGAAGCGAAGCCCGTCGATCGTGACAGCGAAGCCCGCGGCATCGATGAAAAAGACGGTCTGCATTCCACCGGGCGCGGCCGAACCGCCGCCGAGGATCGTTGCATCCTCTCCGCGGATGACGACCGCGCCGGTGACGAGGATCACCCGGCTGCCCATCGGAGCCGGGAGCCGCGCGTTCACGAAGTTGAAAGTCCCGTGCAGCACCACGGTCCCGCCCGCGTCCACTGCCTGCTGGACGGCGGGAACGTCGACCGTGGCATTGTTCTGACCGATCACGTCGCTCATGATGCCTCTCCACAATCACAGCCGGGTGGTTTCGTTCCCGTGAGCCGCGGCCCTCACCCAATGAACGTCAACCGCGCCGGATACGAACAATCGCGAGCCGGGCCTCAGTCATATACTGGTGACATGCGAGGGCGATCGGTCGGGACTCGCTGCTGTTTGCTTCTGCTTGGACTGAGCCTGGCCGCCTGCGCAGACCACACGACCTCGACCCCCGCCACGCCGACATCTCCCAGCGCCACTGCATGTCGGTACGTGCCCGACCCGAGTGCAACGACGTTCAACGCCATCGGCGGGACAGCGTCGGCATCAGTCTCGACCGGTCCGGGTTGCCGCTGGACGACGGCGGTCGAGTCCGGGGCGGAATCGTGGCTCCAGATCGACACCCAGGGACCTTCAGTCGGTCCCGGAGTCGTCCGTTTCACGCTTCAACCGAACAGGTCGTTCAGCGGCAGGACCGGCTCGTTCGTCACGCTCGCCGACAGCGGAGAAGTGCTCGCGACTTACTCCGTCACCGAACGCGCTGCCGGGTGCCTGTATCGAGTGGATCCGGTCGCATCGACACTGAACTGGATGGGTACGTACGACGGCGCCGGCGATTCACCGATCTCCGCGAAGGTCTTCACGGAGCCCGCCGACTGTCAGTGGACCGTGTCGGCGTCCGTCCCCTGGATCAGGATCGTGTACGGGTCGGCCAGCGGCAGAGGTGACGGGACGGTGTATATCAGTTTGACTGAGTGGTATTACGGCCCGGTCCCCAGGGTCGGCGAGGTTGTGGTCGCGGGTCTGTCTGGGGTGAACCCGGATGCACGGCTCGCGGTTACGCAGACCGGCCAAGGCCGATAGCAAGGGGCGCGCTCGGTGTGCGCCGCCGCTCGCCGTCTATGGACGACCTTCGTGAATCGCCACATCCTGACGATCCGATCCGTTCGACCCTAGAAGCTGAAATTCACCCCGATGTCGATCTTCCGCATGTCGCGCACCGTCGTCGGCTTGCCGAAAAACGGCGAGATCATCGTGCCGCTGTAGCCCAGGTAGTTGGGATGATTCGTGAGATTGAAGGCCAGGATGAAGAACGAGAGGCGGTACCGCGCCGTGCCCTGATCGAACGTGCGGACCGTCGCCGAGTTGCCGCCGCCGAACACGCCCACGCCCGGCGGCAGCGGAGCCGTCTTCCCGAAGGCGAACTGGTAGCCGAGCTGCATGTTGAGCGTCGTCTGGCCAGTCGTGCGAAGGGTGTTGCGGCCGACGCCGGCCGGGCGATCGTTGAAGATGCCGTCGCCGTTGTCGTCGCGTCCCGTGAGCAGCGTGTAGGCTTCCGGGGTTGCCGCGTTCACGTTGAAGCCGACGAGCAGGTTTCTGACGATCTGATTGTTGAACGTCACGTTCAGGCGCTGGCGCACGTCGTTGACGGCAGGGCCCCATTCCGCGGCGAGATCCCCCGTGGCCGGGATGCTGAAGGGGCCATCGGTGTTGTTCCGGAGCGTCGCGAGCGAGTAATTGAGGAACACCGTCGTCCGCTTCAAGCTGATGAGAGGGCCCTTGAACGCGGGCAGCAGGGCGCCCGGATTCATGGTGGCATCGACCTGGAGCTGGTGTTGACGTGACGCCCCTTCCGACTCGACTTCGACGACGTTGCGGAAGTTTGGATCCGGCCGCACGCCGTCCAGCGGTGCATTGAGATTGAGCCCGCGGGCGAGCCGCGATCCGCGCTGGTAGCTGTAGGTGGCCGATACGCGAATCACCTTTACGAATCCCTGATCGACGCCGGTGCTGACCCGCGTCGTCCGCGGCATCCGGTACGCGTCCCCGAGGAGGTAGCGGTTGATCGGCGGAATCAGGCCGACCGACCCGGGATTGGGGAACGACGGATCGAAGATGTTCAGCTCCTGCTGACGGAAGCCGTCGACGCGCAGCGCCTGCTCGTACGTGCCGTTCGGCAGCCAGTCGTAGAACACGCCAACGCTCCCACGCAGCGTCGTCTGTCCGCCGGCAAACGGCGCCCACGTGACGCCGAAGCGCGGCCCGAAATTACTGACGTCGCCCACGTGGCTCTGGATCTCGTATCGCACGCCCGGGCTGAAGGTGAGATTCTTTCTCGGACGGATGTCGTCCTGGAGGTACACCGCCGCCTGAAACATCCGGTAGGACAAGTTCGGATCGCCGATGCGCCGCGTGTAGTTGCTCGGCTGGCCCGCGAGATAGGCCTGCAGGTTGTCGAACGTGTACGTGCCGAGGTAGTTGGACGTGGCGTTGGAGTGGTTCCAGGCCGCGTCGAGCACGATGCCGGTTCGCAGCGACTGGCGTCCGCGCACGTAGTCGAAGTCCGACCCGATGTTGAGCCGCCGCGCGTGGTCGCCGCCCGACACCTGCGCGCCGCCGGACGTGAACGCATCGTTGACGCGAATCGTTTCCTCGTCGGTGGCGGAGCGCGAATTCGTGTCCGACACGAACAGTTGCGCGCGCGAGCGCCAGAACGCGCGGCGGCCGACCGGCCCGTAGTGCTGCACGCGCACGTTGTGCTGCGTGTTCTCGTTGGAGAACGCGCGCTCCGCCAGATCGTATCCGCCGACACCCAGGTTGCCGTTGCTGAAGCGGGTCATGTTGTAGCCGACGCGGAGCGTCTGATCCAGCGTCAGCGCGTAATCCATCTGTCCGTTGACGAACAGATTGTCGCGCGGCGATTTGATCGTCAGGGCCTCGGAGCGCGTCCCGCCATCAGGCAGGGCGACGTTGAGATTCGGCGTTTCGTAGGAATTCGAGCCGAACACGTTGACGTTGAACGAGCTCTTGTTCTTGATCAGCCCGCCGCCGATGCCCAGTCCGTACCTGACGTTGCTCTCGGGGCCCTTCACGGGGACGAACGGACTGCGGCCGCTCAACCCGCCGTCTCGCGCGCCCATTTGCGTGTTGTAGCGGATCGGGCCGAGACCCGGCTGCGTGATGATTTCGATCGAGACTCCGCCCGCGCTGTGGAACTCGGCGGCGAACTGATCGCGCGAGATGCGAATCGATCGGATCTGCGACTTGGCCGGAAGCGGGCTGCCCTCGAAGCCGTCGACGCGAATCACTGCGCCCGGCCCCGCCATGTCCTGCAGTTGCTGCTGGAGCTGGATCGGGTCGTCGGACAGCGCTTCGATCTGCTCGCGGGTCAGCGTGGTCCCGAACGACGTCCCGCGCGGGTCGGCTGCGGCCAGTTGCTTGTCCTGCGCGACGGTGACCGATGCCTCGACCTTCGGAATCTGGAGGACCGCCACCTGTTTGTTGTCGCCCGCGCGGAGGCGAACGTCCTTCAACACGCGCGTCTCGAAGCCGGGGAATTCCACCTGGATCGTGTAGCGGCCCGGGACGAGCGTGGGGATCGTCGCGACGCCGCCATCGGCGCTGCGCACCGGCGCGATCGTCCCGGCCTTGCCTGGATCATCTTGGCTGGTGACGGTCACGGTGGCGCCCACGACCACGGCGCTGCTCGGGTCGACGACCGTGACGCGCAGGGTGGCGGTCGCCGCTGGCTGTGCCAGGGCCCGCGCCGCGACCAGCAGCATGATTACCGCGACGGCGTTGATCCGTCGGCGCATTCCGGGAATCTGTGCATTGGACGGTCGTGCCCGCCAGAGGGTTCACAGGTGACCTATTTGTCCCATAAGCGGACGCCCGTCCAGGGACGTCCAGCCTTCGGGTCCCGCGCGGCCGCTCAGAACTCGATATCGCGTGTGACCGTCTGCGTTCGCTCGCGGAGCGGAAAGGCCCGCTCCACGAACGCGTCGGTCATGAACCGCGATCCCCCGGCGGCAGGCAGCGGGAAGGTGGCGACCATGCGTACTCGATACGAGCGGCCGGGCTCGAACGTGGGAAAGCGCGCCTTGATGTCCTCCCGCCGGATGAAGAGGCGAAGCGCGCTCCGCGGATCCGCGTAATAGCCGTTGGCGTGAATGGCGATTGGATTCCCGCCCGGAAGGAGTATCTCTACGGCGATCGTGTAGCCGTGCCCGGTGGCGCCGGTGAACGACGGGATGACATCGTAATCGCGCCCGTTGCCGTTGCGCTCGATCCGGAAGTCGCGCAGCACCATCGATCCGGCCAGATACTGGCGTCGGATCTCCTCGAGCTCCTTGCGATCGGCGTCAACGGCCTGCCCAACCAGCGTGCGGCAGTTGCCGGCCGAGTATCCCCAACTGGACCACAGCACCGCGCGGCGCTGCTTCACGCGTTTGCACAACGCTGCATCGCGAAACTGCACCGCCGCTTTCTGGAAGCACTCGGAGCGCACGTAGTACGAGCGATAGCCGTCAGGATTGAACGCCAGTCCCGTCTGGGACTGGTTGGGGTCGATCGCCTCGCAGGTCTTGATCGCCGCCGCCCGAGCGCCGTCGTAGCTCGGGGCGGACGTCTGGGCGATCGAGAGGGCGGCGGT
>DATJFQ010000120.1:0-5478 GCA_035495555.1 Vicinamibacterales bacterium | reverse complement strand
GGGGCGCGGTTCATCGCCCCCACATCCGGTGAGCCGATTCGTCATGCGATGACGCCTTCTGATGCGGAGTACATGTCGATGCCGTATCTGACCCGTGTGTTCGTTCTGATGATGTTGGCCGCTCTGATGCCCGGCACTGCCCGTTCGGAGGATCTACGCGCGTCTCACAACCACCTGACGGGCAGTCGGGTGACCGCCGCGGAAGCCGCCAGCGTCATGGTGGAGCCCGCACCTTTCTCTCCCGCGAATCTGAAGCGGATAGCGGCCCGCCTGCACGGCGACCGGCGGGACGTGACCACTGCTCAGCGCATGGCGCCGAGGAGGCATGTCATGGGGGTGGCGATCGCGATCGGTATCGGCGCAGCCGTCGGGGCCACCGCGATCGCCGCCTCGAAATATGGCGCGAACGAGGGCGGGGAGTTCTGCGGGGGGTGCTTCGCCCGCTGGTCCGCGATCTCGATTCCCGTCGGCGCGGGCGCTGGCGCCGCCGTCGGTTATCTGATCGATCGCGTGCGACACTGACAGACGCGCGGCCGTGCCGCCATCGTCGAGATGCGCTTCGTCACTGTCACAGCCCGGATGGAAACGTATAGACGGGAGGCGCGACGACCGGCTCGCCGACCTCGATCGTGATCTGCTCGTGCGCCGTCAGCACGATCGCCCGGAGGTCTCCGGAATACGGGCGGCCGTCGACGAACGCGTGCACCGGCCCCTGCAGCCCCGCGACGCCGGTTTTTCCGAGGCCGCGGCCCCAGATATCGAAAAACTCTCCCAGCGTGTAGGGACGCGCATCTGGTGATTCCACGTGGATGATCCCCGTCGCGTCATGCGTGTGCAGCCAATACAGCGCCGCGCCGCCGGCGAATCCGTTCACGATGCGCAGCGGCTTGACGATGCCGATGCCGAGAGGGACGGCGATCTGTTCTCCGCGATAGAACAGCGACAGGTGCGCGTGGATATGGACCGCGAGCATCTCCTGCGAGAGCCCCTGGATGCCGTCCACGGGCTGCCCGTTACCGCCGGCCGGTGTGTCGCCGGGTGGAAAAAAGCTCCTGCCGACCTGCGTCGCCTGGACGAGCGCTATCGCGCGCTGCTGGGCGCCGAGCGGGACGGCCACGACGGTGACGGCCGCCAGAACTGCCGGCAGCAGCCGGCGAACTGAAGAGATGTGCATACGAAGCAGCATAGTCGGGCGTGCTAGCATGCGCCAAGTGCCGTGCTGGCGCTCAATCCGGATCTCGATCCAGCGTACGTGGAGTGTTGGGCACGAGACCTCGGCATCTTCGATCTCTGGGCCCGGCTTGGGGGACGGGACGGCGGCCGCTGAGCGACCCGCGCCGAACCATGCCGCGCGATCAGGTTACTGCGGCAGGCCGACTTTCCTGACAAGCTGAGCGAACCGCGGATCCGAGCGGATGCCGTTCCACCGTGGATCGCGCCCGAGCCAGACCAGCCAGTGGGATCGCTCGCGAATGCCCGTGTCCAGCCAGGCGAACGCGTGTTCCGTATCTCCCAGCCCTGCGTAGATCACGGCCACGGCATAGCTCGACGCGTATCGGCCGCTGCTGGTGAGCGCCGTGAATTCGTCGAGGACGCGCCGCGCGTCCTCGACCCGGCCGGCTTTCGCGTAGGCGAATCCGAGGGCTGCCATCGCCGGTGTCCACTTGCGGAGCGGCCCGATCTGCTCGAGCGCGGATTCCGCGTCGGTGTAGCGCCCCTGCGAGGCGAAGATCCGTCCCAGCCAGAAGTACGCGAGCGGGAACTTCGGGTCCATGTCGAGAGCCAGACGGATCGCATGCAGCGCCTCGTCGTCACGCTGGTAGTAATGCAGGATGTAGGCGCGATCGGCGTAAATGGAGACGGACAGCGGATCGAGGCGCTGCGCCGTCGACAGTTCGTGGTCCGCTTCGTCGAACGGATGCTGCATGGCCGTGAGCCAGTACGCATACCACTGGTGCGCGGTCGCGTAGCTCGGATTCAGAGACGCCGCACGTTTGAACTCGCGTTCCGCTTCCGGGAAATTCCAGTCGTAGTACATCAGCGCGTAGGCGAGCGCGGCGTGGGCTTCGGCGAGATCCGGATCGAGCTCCAGCGCTCGGCGTGCTGCGGCGCGCGCGCGGGGGAACGCCTCCTCCGGCGCGACGTACGAGCCGTAGCCCATCTGCCCGTAAGCATCGGCGAGGCCGGCGTATGCGGACGCATACGTCGGGTCGGCGTCGATGGAGTCCTGAAAGAAGCGGATGGCCTCGCGAAGGTCCGATTCCGTGCGCTTTTCGAACGCATGGCGGCCGCGAACGTACGCCTCAAACGACGGCGCGAGCACGGGGCGGCCCCGCGACGCAAGTCGCGTTGCCGCGTCGGATGTCAGGGTCAGATCGACCTCGTGCGCGATCGCTCGTGCGATGTCGGACGGCGCACCGAGGACACTCTCCGCGCTCCGATCGAACGTGTCCGACCAGACGCGCTGATCGGTGCGGCCGTCCGTGAGCACGGCGTTGACCTTCACCCGTGACCCGCTTCGCAGGACGGAGCCCTCAACGATCGCGTCGACCCCGAGATCCGCCGCGACCGCGTGCGGGCGCTTCGCTGTGCCTTTCAATTTCATCGCGGAGCCCGCCGATGTCACGCGCCAGGCGCCGGTCGCGGCAAGCGTTTCGGTGAGTTCTTCGGTCATCGCGTCCGCGAAGGATTCGTCGCCGGAATCCGGAGAGAGATTCATCAACGGAAGCACGGCGATCGACCGAAACGGCGTCTGCGTCGGGCCGGCGCCCCTCGTTCGTAGCGGCCAGGCCGTCCAGAGGCCGAAGACGGCCGCGGCGGCGACGGCGGCGACCGCGGACCCGGCCAGGATACGTCGACCTGCGGCGGAGGGCGGCTGTATGGCGGGGTCATTGCCCCCCGGCGTTCGGGAGTCAGAAACCGCCCGCAAGGCGAACGCCAGGTCGCGCGCGTCCTGAAACCGCAGGTCCGGCCGCCTTTCCAGGCATCGCTGGACCATCGCCGTGATCGGCGGCGGCGGTGGATCCTTTTCAGCCGCAAGCGACGGATGATCGCGCAGGATTGCGGCAAACGTTTCGGCTGGCGTGCTGCCTTCGAACGGCCTGTGCCCTGCCAGCATCTCGTACAGCACGCAGCCAAGTGAAAAAATGTCGCTGCGCTCGTCCGCTGGCGCGCCGGTTACCTGCTCCGGCGACATGTATCCGACGGTTCCGAGCACCAGTCCGGGCTCGGTCTCGATCGCCGTCCGGTGCGAGTGCGCCAGCGCCGACGGGCGCAACGGGTCCTGCTTCGCCAGACCGAAGTCGAGAATCTTCACCTGGCCTTGGCGCGTGATGAAAATGTTGGCGGGCTTCAGATCGCGATGGACGATTCCGTGCGCGTGCGCCGCGGCCAACCCGTCGGCGACCGCTGCTCCGATCTGGAGCGACTTCGTCCACGAGAGCCGCTCGTGCATCAATACCCCATCGAGCGGCTCGCCATCCAGCAGCTCCATGACTGCGAACGCCATGTCGCCCTGTTGCCCGACGTCGTACAGCGCGACGATGTTGGGATGGGACAGTGACGCAACGGCGCGCGCCTCCTGCTCGAATCTCGCGACGGCCGTGCTGTCGCCGGCGAGGGGCGCGGCGGCGACCTTGATGGCGACCTCGCGTTCCAGGCGCGTGTCGCGCGCGCGATACACCTCCCCCATGCCGCCGGCGCCGATCACAGAAACCACTTCGTACGACGCCAGTCGCGTTCCCGGCGGGAGGCTCATGACGGCACCCGTTGACCGCTCCGCATCGGCTTGGTGGACGCCGGGGCCGACAACACTTCGAACGTCATCGTGATGGGACCCGCTCCGATCACCGCGCGCGGATGAAGGTCGGCGCGCCCGTCGATCCGCCGCCCATCCAGGTACGTTCCGTTTCGACTGCCCAGGTCTTCGATCACCGCTCCATTCCGTCCGATCGAAATGCGTGCGTGGCGCCGCGACACGGACGGATGGTCGATGTACACCTGCGCGTCCGGCTCGCGGCCAATCACATTCCCCCCCTCGGCGAGCGGGTACTCCTCGTCGCCGCGTCTGATGCTGTATTTAGGGAAACGGCGCGGCGGTTCGTGAGGTGGCGGTACCGGCGACGGACGCTCCTCCTGCACCGCAGCGACGAAACGGTACCCCTTTCCGACGACGGTCTGGATGAATTGCGGCCGCTCGGGCCGGTCGCCCAGTGCACGCCGCAGTTTTCTGATCGCCGTGTTGATCGCCGCTTCGTGGTCGACGAACACGTCCCTCTTCCAGAGGGCCGCCTGAATCTGCGCACGATCCACCAGGGCTCCGCGCGCGGCGACAAGGAGCCGGAGCAACTCCATCACCTGGCGTTCGAGCGGCACCGGGTTGCCGCCCGAGCCGAGCGTATAGGCCGTGAGATCCAGTTCGAACGCGCCAAACCGCAGGCGGGACGCCATGCGCCGCGGATCATACGCCCCGCGCGTCAGACAACGCTCAGAAAAAGTTCAGCCCGCGTCGATGGCATTCGAGCACCGCGGGATCGAAGATTCGAGACGTCGAACGCCACAAGGAGGGTCAAGATGTCCCGTTTCTCTTTCGCCATGACAGTCGTGATCGCAATCGCGACCGGCGCGTGCACGCAGCGAGGCAATGGCCCCACCGCACCGTCCGAGGTCGCGTCCAGCGGTTCGGGCGCGGTGCTCGGTGCAGACGCGCAGTCCCCCACCGCCGAGCAGCCGCCATTCAACCTCGAGGTGGTCCTGCGTGGGGAGGGTTTTGGACTCGTGAAGTTCCGCCAGCAGCAGGACGCCACGCAAAACATCGTGACCCTGGATACCTTCGTCCGCGACCTTGCCCCGAACACGAGCTACAGCCTGCAGCGCGCGGTCGATGTGGCGCTCGACGGTGTCTGCACGAATACGAGCGGCTGGCTGACGCTCGGCGAGGGACTCACGTCTCACCCGATCGTTACCGACGAGACGGGAACCGGCCGTGCGGACCTCTGGCGGAACCTCTCCGCCTTCGCGCCTGGCTCCGCGTTCGATATCGACTTTCGCGTGATTGAGAACAGCACCGGTGCGGTCGTCCTGCAGACCGAGTGCTATCGGTTCGTCGTTCGCGACTGACGGCTCACGGCGTCTATCGCCTGCGGTCGCAGGCGCCCTGGGGTGCCAGGGTCGCATTCGGCCGAATCGCCGAGGGCGCCGGCACGCACCCGCCCTCGCCGGACGTATACTGAGCGCGTGAACGCGCCAGCTCGATCGATGGGCGTGTGGATCACAGCGGCCGTCGTGATGTGCTGCGCCGCCGTGCGAGCCCAGCAGCCGCCGCGTTCGCAGCCGACCTTCAAGTCCGCGGTCGAAGTCGTCTCGGTCGACGTCACCGTCATCGACGCCAGCGGAAAACCCGTTCACGATCTCGGCGCGACAGACTTCGCGCTGACCGTGGACGGCCAGAGCCGCACGATCGCCTCGGCCAAGTTCATC
>DATJFQ010000119.1:0-9336 GCA_035495555.1 Vicinamibacterales bacterium | reverse complement strand
TCTTTGCGGCAGATCTTTGCCCATCTTTCGATCTTTGCGTGATCTTTGCGTAGGATCTCTGCCCATGGCGGCCGATCATAGCACTGCGTCTTTCGCGTCCCTCGTCGATCTCGCGTCCGAGCGAATCGGCGGACGGGCGCTCGCGGCGAGCGACGATTTCTTCGCCTCGCGCCGGAATATCGTCAAGGCTTCGCCGCCAGTCTTCGTCCCCGAAAAGTTCACGACGCGCGGGAAGTGGATGGACGGCTGGGAATCGCGGCGGCGGCGCACGCCGGGCTACGATTGGTGCGTCATCCAGCTCGGCGTTCGCGGACGCATTCAGGGAGTGAACGTCAGCACGCGGTTTTTCACGGGCAATTTTCCTACCCACTGTTCGATCGATGCGCTCGACACCAGCCGCCCCGTGACGCCGGCGCTTGCGTCGACAGGGGGACCGCCCTGGACCGAAATCCTGCCGAAAACGGCTTTGAAAGGGGACTCCGACAACTTTGTCCCGATCGCCGGGTCGGCCGCCTGGACTCACGTGCGCCTGAACATCTTTCCCGACGGAGGCGTCGCGAGGCTGCGCGTTTACGGAGAGGCGGCGGTCGATTGGGCTCGCGTGGCGGCCGGGGGCCGCGCGATCGATCTCGCGCGAATCGAGCACGGCGGGCTCGTGCTGGCCGTGAGCGACATGCATTACGGCGCGAAGGACAACATCATCATGCCCGGCCGCGCTGCGAACATGGGCGACGGCTGGGAGACGCGACGACGCCGCGGGCCGGGTCACGATTGGTTGATCCTGCGGCTTGGCGCGCCGGGGCGGATTCGGAAGATCGAGATCGATACCACTCATTTCAAGGGCAACTACCCCGACGAGGCATCCGTCGAGGCCTGCAACAGTCCTGGCGCTGCGCCGACGGCGCTCGCCGGCGAGGTGTGGGCCGAGTTGCTGCCGCGCGTCAAGCTGCACGCGCATCGGCGCCATCTCTTTGCGCGCGAGCTTCGCGACACAGGCGTCGTGTCACACGTGCGCTTGAACATCTTCCCCGACGGCGGCGTCAGCCGGTTCCGCGTCTATGGAACGCTGGCAACGGATTGACTGCGCGCCGGCAGCGGAAGCAGCCGGCGAGCTGCGCATCTGCTGCGGCGCCGAACGCTGGGTGAGTCGCATGCTCGCGCGGCGGCCCTTCGGCTCGCTCGAGGCGGCACGCGCCGCGGCGCGTGAGGAATGGTTCGCCCTTTCGACCGACGACTGGAAACAGGCTTTCGTGCACCATCCACGTATAGGAGACAGGAGCGCTTTGCGCGCCCGCTTCGGTGAGGCCGCCGCGGTATCCTCTGCACGCGAGCAGTCCGGCATCTCGGGAGCCGATGGGGTCGTACTGCAGCGGCTGCTCGAATCGAATCGCGAGTACGAGTCGCGGTTCGGGTATCTCTTCATCGTGTGCGCCACCGGCAAGACTGCGGAGCAGATGCTGCAGATCCTGCGTGAGCGGCTGACGAACCATCCCGACGAGGAGATGCTGATCGCGGCCGCGGAACACGCGAAAATATGCGACTCGCGGCTCGCCGCCGTGGTCTAAATTAGACATACACCTCGAGTGGCCACACTGCTTCTGACCGGCGCCACGGGCATGGTCGGCCGCGAGATCCTTGCGCGCGCGGCAGAAGACGACCGCTTCGACCGCATCCTCTGCCTGGTGCGCCCGCCGCTGGATCGCTTCGCGGCGATTCTTGCGGACCAGCAGATCGCGCGAGCGACGCACATCGCAGCGATGTCGGGAGACGTCACCGAACCCGGGCTCGGCGTGCCGCCGCCGGCGCTCGCCGATGTGACGCACGTGGTGCACTGCGCGGCAACCGTGGCATTCGATCACCCGCTCGACGAAGCCCGCCGCATCAACGTCGGCGGCACGCGAAACGTGCTCGACGTCTGCCGCCGGCTGCCGCGCCTGGAGCGTCTGGACGCGGTGTCAACGTGCTACGTCGCGGGACGGCGCGCCGCGCTCGTCAGAGAATCCGATCTGTCGGGCTCCGAGGGCTTCAACAACACGTACGAGCAGACGAAGTACGAGTCGGAGCTCGAACTCCGCGCGGCGATGGCGCGGCTGCCGATCGCGGTGCACCGGCCATCCATCGTCGTTGGCGACAGCCGCACCGGGAAAACGGGATCATTCAAGGTCCTTTACTGGCCCCTGAAAGTCATCGCACGCGGCTGGCTGCCGGTTGTTCCGTATGACGGCGACGGACAGCTCGATATCGTGCCCGTCGATTACGTCACGACCGCCCTTCTGGCGTTGTCACGCGATCCTGCGACGCTCGGGCGAACGTATCATCTGGCGGCCGGTCCAGGGCGCGACACGACGCTTGGCGCGCTCGCCGAGCACCTGTCGTCGCGATTCGGTCGTCGCCTGCCCATGCGCGTGCGTCCGCTCTGGTGGCAGCGCGTTGTGCGTCCCGCGTTGATGCTGATGCCCTCGCCGGCGCTGCGGCGCACACTGCAAACCGGGCTGGTCTACCGGCCGTACCTTCAGATGCGCGTGCGCTTCGACACGTCCGAAGCGGACGAGCGGCTCACGCCGCATCGGATCTGTTGTCCGCGCGTGGTCGACTACATCGACACGATCGTCGACGCGGCCATCGCGAGCGACTTCGGGAAGCGTCCGGTGCCAGCCGCATGACGACCGGTGGCGAAAGCACAGGCGTCACGTCGACTCTCCAGCGTCCGGTCTGGCTCAGAAACCTGCCGAACGCGATCAGCCTCTGCCGGCTTCTCGCGACGCCCGTACTCCTCACCGCCGCCCTCCAGCGACGACCGCTGTTCTTTGCGTGGCTGCTGCTCGGCTGCCTCGTCAGCGACATCATCGACGGCCTCCTGGCCCGTTCGCTGCGGCTGCAGTCTCCCTTTGGCGCAGCACTCGATTCCGCCGCCGATATTCTCGTCACGATCATCGGGGCGATCGGCACGATCACGATGCAGTGGCCGTTCGTGGTCGCGCATGCCTGGCAACTGGAGCTGCTGGCCGGACTCTTCGTGGGCGAGGTGCTGATTTCGTTCGCGCGGTATGGCCGTCTGTCGAGTTTCCACACGTATCTGATTCGTGTGAGCGCCTACGCTCAGGGCGCGTTTCTCCTGTCGCTGTTCTTCTGGGGATATTCGGCCCCGTTGTTCTACTTCATGTGGACCGTCTCGTGCCTCGGCCAATTGGAGGAGTGGGCCATCCTCGCCGTGCAGCCGACGTGGACGAGCGACGTGCGCGGTCTCTATTGGGTGCTGAAGGCGCGTCGCATGTCTGCGGCGATGCAGCCCGCAACGTCAGGAAGCCACGACGGGGTCGAATGAGCACGGTGGCCGAGTGGGTCGCGATCGTCAACCTTCGTTCCGGTGGCCGCCGCCGCCCGGAGGCGTTCGCCCGCCGGCTCGAGACCGCCGTCTCCCGCGTACTCGTCAGCGAGCGGCCTGGACACGTCGACGAACTCGTCCGCTCCTGCCGCGACGCGGACGGCATCCTCGTCGCGGGCGGCGACGGCACGCTGTTCGAAGTGCTCCAGGCGTGCGACCGGCCGCGACAGAAGATCATGCTGCTGCCCTCCGGCCGAGGGAACTCGCTCGCGAAGGATCTCGGTCTGAACCGTGATTGCGATCCCGCCGAGTGCATTCGACACGGCGTGGATCGCGCCATCGATCTGCTCGACGTGATCACGGTTGATGGCGATGGCACGAGCTGGACCGGCGTATCGGCCAGCAACCTCGCCGTCGGGTATCCAGCGGCCGTCACCAGCGCGGCTGCAAGATGGCGGCGCTTCAAAGGCGCGAGTTACGCCGTGGGTGCGCTGACCGCACGCGTCGAGGCGCTGAAGGTGCGCCTGCGATACGACATGGGGGCCGAACAGTCGACGGACCTCACCGGGCTGGTCGTCAGTAACTCGAGATACGTCGGCCCGTTTCTGGGCTTTCCCGCGTCAGATCTGTCCGACGGGATCTGCCACGCCGTGGAGATGCGTGTGGGGACCTTTCAGCAGCAGCTGCACAATCTGTCTTCGCTGAGTGGCCTCGGGTTCTACGAACCCGTCACGCGCAGGGACCTGCGCTGCGTCGATCTCATCGTGGACCGACCTACGCTGTTGAAGATCGACGGGGAGCTGCGAACCAACGTCTGTGAAGTGCACAGCCGCGTGCAGTCCGGCGCGGTGGTGTTCCGTCTTCCCCCGCCGCTTATCACACGGCCCGCGCCGCACAGCCCGAGCCCCGCACCGCAGGGCGCGCGCCCCATGCCGCATGCGTGACTTCCTGCGCGTCACCATTCCCGTCTTTGCCGCAGGCGCCGTCGCCTTCTGGTGGGCGAGCCGCCGTGTCTCAGCGGACGTCAGACGCGGGCGCTGGATCAAATTCGCCACCTACGTCCTGATCGTCCATGCGGTGCTCGCGGCCGCCATTGCCGGCCGCGGCGCGATCGGCGCGTTGATCGTCGCGATTGCGGCTGCAGGAGTTGTCGAACTGTTTCGCGCCTCTCGCTCGCTCCGCCGCGTTCGTTTCTGGATTTTGATCGTGTTCGCCGCGGTGGCCGCGGCAGCGATTGCCTTCGCGTTGACCGCGCGACCACTGCTCTCGGCCTATCTCTATCTTGTCGTGGCAGCGTTCGACGGTTTCAGCCAGGCAGGCGGCCAGCTCGCCGGCCGCCGCCGCCTCGCACCAAAGGTCAGTCCTGGCAAGACCGTCGAAGGATTTCTGATCGGCATCGCCGGCGCGATCGTCTGCGCGTTGTTGTTACGCGGGCCCGCATCGGTGGATGCAGGCGTAGCCGTGACCCTCGCCGCGATCGCATCGTTCGCCGGGCTTGCCGGCGATCTGGCGGCTTCGTGGGTCAAACGACGCGCGGGTATCAAGGACTACGCCACGCTCCTGCCGGGCCACGGCGGCGTACTCGACAGGTTCGACAGTTTTCTCGCGGTCGCCGCAGTGATGTGCGTGCTGGGTATCGCGGGCGTCGTGGAAATATGAGCAGAGATCTTTGCGATCTTTGCGTTAGTCCTGCAGCTTCGGCACCTCGAGCTCGAATCCCGGAAAGTCCTGTCCGGTCTCAGGATTCGGATCGACGAACGAGAGGCCTTGCCTGTATGCGACCTCCGTCGACGGGCGCGGATAGATCGCGCTGACGTCTTCCGCGGTCATCTCGTGGGCGGCGACACGCGCGCGCGGCGTCGCGTTCGAGGCCGACACGTCGTCCGTGCATTCCACTTCCTGCATCATGCCCATGTCTTCGTGCATCAGGATGTGGCAGTGATGGATCCAGCGGCCGGTGAAGTCCGCAAATCGCGATCGAAAGACGACGCGGCCGCCATTCCGGGGAATGGAGACAGTGTCCATCCAGCGCGGTTCGTCCAGCAGATTGTGTAACCGCCCCTGCTCGTCCGGCACCTCGATGCGCAGCACCCACATCGGATTGATGTGGATGTGGAACGGGTGGTCGGTGCCGTTGGTGACAATCCGGAACTGATGGTCTTTCCAGAACCGGTCGATTCCTTCGCGCCGCACGAGCGGATACGAGCGGAACTGCGCCAGCGCCGCGCCGGGCTGCGGGTGCTTCTGCAGATCCGTGTGTCCCCATAGCGTGAGCGACGGGTTGTAGAGCACCCATTCCTCGGCGGTGTCGACGAGCATGCGGAATCGCTCGGCGCGATCCGGAGAGAACTTCTGCGGCGGCGGAATTCGCGGACGGTCCATCTGATCGTTGATCGCCATCGTCCTGGCGTTCGGGGCGAGCAGGACGCGCACGCCGTTGTATTCGCTCCATCGCAGGTTGCGCAGCTCCGGATGGGCGGTCGCGTATGCCTCGGGCACCTCGATGGCTGGAAAACCGGCGGAGCCGTATCCGCTGTAGCTCACCACGCGCGTGCGATGGCTTCCTGATGCGACGCCGCGAGCCCGCGCCTCGGCGGCTGACACGCGGGTCTCGTCGTCCGCGACGGGTTGCAACAGCGGCGGCACTGGCGGCAGGCGATCGTTCAGCGACATCACGTCGAACGCGCCCCCCTCGACCGGTGTGCCGCGTACGTGAACGTGGGCAACCACGACGTCGACAGGACCGGGATTGGCGGGTCCGAACGCGTTCACACCAAGATGCACCGCGCGCTGAAGGCGCGACTGGAAGTTGTCCGTGTGCAGGATCTCTTCCTGCGCGACGATGGTGAACACACGGCCGGTCGCATCCTGCGGCGCTTTGAAGAACAGGTCCGTCCGGTTCGCGGTCGCCATCCAGACTTCGTTGGGCCTGACGAAGGCGTTCCGCAGCGACTCCCCGTCGCGGAAGCACGCTTCGACATTCCGGAGCATCGCTTCCATGTCGGACTCGCCGGATGCGGCGGGCCGGGTCAGCGGATTCAGCGTGCCCGCATTGCGCTTCGACAAATCCTTGATGCGGTACTTCGCGCGTCCGTTCTCGACCGCCACGAGCGTGATGCCATCGAACGCGAGCTGGTACAGCGGCAGTTTGGCGGCTTCGATGTCCGCGCGTGACATCGGTACGAGCGTACGGGCTCCTGGCGGGCCACCCTCCGACTTCACCACGCGATGGAGTCGATCCCCTTTGAATACAAGGTGCCCGTCGAGAACCATCACTCGCTTGAATCCGCGGCCGTCGACGCTCGCGTTGAGCACGCGCCAGCGTTCCACCGCGCCCGGGCGCATGAACATCACCGTCGGTTGCGGAATGCCCTCGGGTGGAACAGGTACGGGCGTGATGCGCTGACGTCGCCGAGGCGGCGCGTTGATGTCGACGGACGGGATGATGACCCGCTGGATGAAGACGAGCCGCTCGCGGTAGTCGTACGCACCGGTCGCACTCGTCGGGTCCGGATGCGCGGTTCCCGTCATCGCGGTGTTGATCGCCTCGTCGACGTCGCCCTCGACGATCAGGAACCCGGCCATGCCGGCGGAGACCTGATCGTGCGTCGATCCGTGCGCGTGCGGGTGATACCAGAAGGTTCCGGGCGCGTGCGGGTGGGGCGCGCGGGACTCTGATGCGGGTGTGCGTTGCGCGCGACGGGCCGCGCCGGGCCGCGGGTCGGCGAGCGCAATCTCGTAATCGACGAATCCCACGTACTCGTGCGGCTTCTTCTCGCAGGTCGTCCCGCCCATGCTGCGCCGCATCGCCCAGTCGTCGCGGCTGAGCAGCCGAACACGGACGTTGTCCGACTCGGTCCCGCGCTGCGCGTTGGCGTTCGGCCAGACGTGCAGACCGTGCGTGTGCAGGTTCGTGACGCGCGATCCGTGCTCCGAATTCGAAATCCCGGACATGCATCGTCCGTTCATCGTCCGGATGGACAGGAAGTGCGCAAGCGGCTCGAGGTACTCGAGGATATTGAACGCTGGATCCGGCTTCTCGGGAACGGGTTTGCCGGTTGCCTTTGCGATCTCCTGCTCGAACGCGAAGGCCACATCAGGCGGAAGGCTCAACGGATCGGAGCACGGACCGATCCACATGTTGCCGTAATCCACGCCGAGCAGATTGCGCAGGCGGATGCGGATCACGTCGGTGGCGCGCGCGCGGATTGTGGGTGCGGGGCTGATGCCGCCGAAACTGAACTGCCCGGGAAAAATCTGTCCAGGCGACGGCGCCTTGTCCGGTTCGTTGCGCTCGACCACGTTGAGGTCGAGCGGTTGATCGGGCCAGTCTGCGGGTCTCCAGATCCACGCTTCGGACCACGTTTCGGCCGCGAGCGTCGCGGGATCGAGGATGCCCGCTGCCTCCGGCGCGGGTGCAGGCGTCTGCGGTGTTGCGGGTGGTGGGTTTTGAGCATGCGCTGCGAGCAGCGCCGATCCGCCGGAGCCCAGCGCTGCGCTGACCCCTGCAGCCCCGAGCTGCAGCAGCTTGCGACGCGTCGGATTTGCCGGGCCGCCCTCGTCCGGCGATTTCATGCGTGCGGCATCATACCCCGATTCCGACGGACCGGGACGGAGATCGTGAACCCGCGCCGAAGTCGACAACCCGAGGATAATGACGCTGCAGACCGATGGATCCCGTGCTGATTCGGCGCGTTGTGCTGGCGTCTCTCCTCGGCTGGGGGACGTATGCCCTGACGCGGCAGTGCCGCAAACCGGCCGGCTGGCTCGGTCGCCGCATCGCGCGCGCCATGAACATCAGCCACGCGCGGCTGACGACGTGGGGCCTTGACCATGTGCGCGTCGAGCCGTCCTGGCGCATTCTCGATATCGGGTGCGGCGGCGGCAGGACGATTCGAAGGCTGGCTGCGCTGGCGAGCGCAGGTCACGTCGACGGTGTCGACTACTCTTCCGCGAGTGTAGCGGTCGCGCGAGCCACCAACCTCGATCTGATCGGTGACCAACGTGTGTCCGTCGAGCAGGGCACTGTTTCGCGGCTGCCGTTCGGCGACGGTTCGTTCGACCTCGTTACCGCCGTGGAGACGCATTACTACTGGCCGCAGTTATCAACGGACCTGCGCGAGATTGTTCGTGTGCTCAAGCCGGGCGGCCGCTTGGTGATGATTGCAGAAACCTACAAGGGACGCCGGCTCGACTGGCTCTACCGTCCGGTGATGACGGGCCTTCTTCGCTCGACGTATCTGACGCCGGACGAGCATGGAGCTGCACTGCGAGGCGCGGGGTTCGACGCCGTCGCCGTCGATATCGATCGATCCCGGGGCTGGATCTGCGTCGTCGGTTCCCGGCCCGTGAATGCACTCGTTACTTCAACCGGAAACTCATCTCGAGGCGCACCCTGACGTTCACCGGCTTCCCTTCCTTCGTGCCCGGCCGGAAGTGCCACTGCCGGGCCGCGTCGACGGCTTGCGCATCGAGCTCGGGATCGAGCGACTTGACCACGCGAACGTCCTCGCGGACGTCGCCGGTGGTGGTGACGACCTCCTCCAGTTCGACGATCCCCTCCACGCCGCGCTTCCTCGCATCGTCCGTGTACTTCGCGTTGACGTGTTGCACCACGACAGGCAGTGTGACGCCGGGATCCTTGGACCCATACACCGTTGCGTCCGCCTGGCGCATCGCGGACGCCGCCGAGAGCTGAACGCCGCTGATAGCGATCGACAAGAGTGTAGAGGCGAGAGCGGCGATTCGGAGGGGGCTGAGGCGCGGCATGTATTCCTCCTAAGCGATGTCGTCACACGACGCGAGGTTCCTCGTTCCCAGAAGCGCAAGCGCGACTGCGTCATCCGGCCAAGCGTGACCGCTGACGTAGGCGACCGGCTGCTCCAGATCTGACGAGCAGAAGGTCCGGACGGTCTGGACTGCTGGCCGGCGATTCGATTGCGTCGCCGGATCAGGTGACATTCGTCGGTTTCACGTCGATCACCGTGTGGTCGTCGTCGTGGGCGAGGTCC
>DATJFQ010000118.1:0-17617 GCA_035495555.1 Vicinamibacterales bacterium | reverse complement strand
GTTCACCGACCGGTTGAAAGTGGAAGGCGTCGACGTCGGCGGTCATCACGTGCTGCGCGCCGTCAGCCCGGCCATCCCGAATGCGATCGCCGCGCTGCTGCTGCACATCCGAGATCAGACAGGGAAGATTCCCCACGCGTATTTCGGGTGGACCGAAGGCAACCCCGTCACCTACCTGCTGAAGTTCCTGGCGTTCGGCGAAGGGGACACGGCGCCAGTCACGCGCGAAGTGCTGCGCCAGGCAGAACCGAATCCTCTAAGACGACCGCGCATTCATGTGGGATAGCGAAGGGAACTACGCAACTTCACAAGTACCAACTACACGATGAGCCGACTACAGAAGTAATCTCTCCCTGAGTAGTTGGTCGTTGCGAGGTTGTGTACTTATCCCGAGCTGGCCGATAACTAACCAGCTTCAAGAGATACTGCCGCCTCGGCGACGCCATGTCCGATGACGGCGGTTACATCGAGCCGCAGCCGCTCATATCGCACCGAATCGCCGACAACCGGTGGACGGCCAAGCAGCGTCAGGACGAGCCCGCTGACGCTGTCGACGTCCTCGTGCGTCAGGTCCAGATCGAATAGCTGCCCGACCTCGTCGATCCGCATCGTGCCCGGCACGCGCAGGCGCCCGAGCGCGTCGTGACGCGGACGGCTGGACGTAGCGCCTTCGTCGATGTCCCCGACCACCTCCTCGAACAGATCCTCGAGCGTGACGATGCCGGCGGTTCCGCCGTGTTCGTCGATAACGATTGCGAGCTGCGCACGCTCGCGCCGCATCGTCGAGAGGACGACGTCCAGGAGCGCAGTCTCGGGAACGACGGGAGCCTGACGCGCGCCGGATGCAGACACGCGCTGATCGTTGAGCAGCAGCCGCAGCAAATCCTTGATGTGATACGTGCCGGCGATGTGATCCATATCGTCGTCGTAGACGGGGTAGCGCGTGTGCGGCGTCTGCCCCACAATCGAGCGGAGCTCCGACGGGCCGGCGCCGATCGGAATGCCAACGACGCGGACGCGCGGGACCATGACTTCACCGGCCGTGCGGTCGCCGAACTCGAAGAGTTCCTGCAGCATGTGGCCGGCGTCTTCACGCAGCGCGCCCTGCTCCTCCGCTTCCTGGACGACGAGCTGCAGTTCCTCCGGCGTGTAGTACTGATCCATCGTCTGCGCCTGCCGTTTGATTCCGATGAGTTTCAGCACGCCGTTGCCCATGGCGTTCAACGCGATGACGAATGGATAGAGAATCGCCTGCACCCACAACATGGGCGGCGTGATGTAGAGCGCCATGCGCTCGGCTGACTGCAGTGCCAGCGACTTGGGCACCATTTCGCCGAGGACGATATGGAAGTAGGTCAGGATCGCGATGGCGATGACGCTCGCGATCCCGTGCGCACCGAGCCACTCAGCCCACGACGATCCGCCGAACGCGCGGAGGACGGCGTCCGAGAGCACATGCTCGCCATACATGCCGAGCCCGAGCGAGGCCACGGTGACACCGATCTGTGCGGTCGCGATGTACCGATCCTGGCGCGCCGGATCGCGAAGCACCGAGTGCACCAGGCGCGCGAGCCGGTTCGTCCTGGCGTTGGCTTCGATCGCGGCGCGCGGTGCTCCGACAATGGCGAATTCCGCGGCGACGAAGACGGCGTTCAGCAGGATGAGCGCAGCGATGATGAGAACCGGCTGGAGCACTACTCGCGGTCCTCCTCGCCGTTGTCTTCTTCGTCGAGATACGGCGGCGTGACGATGACCGACGTCACGAAACCGCTCTCGACGCTTTCGACTTCCACGGGTAAATCGAGCACGGTCAGGCGGGCACCCGGGTCGGGTAAGCCGCCGGCCTGTTCGGCGACAAACGCGCCGACCGTCTGATTGCCGACCGGCCATGCCCCCTCGACCCAGATCCGCGCGCGTTCGAGCGGCAGCGCACCCGGGAGTCGCACGCGCCCGTCCGAAAGGCGAAGCGGCAGAAGCCGCGACGACTTGAATTCGTCGGGAACGGCGCCGAGGAGCTCTCCGATGACGTCCTCGAGCGTGATCAGTCCGGCGACACGCCCCGTATCGGTGACGACAATCGCCTGATGGCTTCGCTTCTCGCGAAGAAACGCGAGCAGCCGATCGGCCGGAATCGTTTCCGCGACGCGAGGGATCGGCCGCACGAGCGACGCCAGCGATCCCGATCGGCCCCGTTCGAGGAAGTGCATGACGACATCTTTCGTGTGGAGGATTCCGACGATCGTGTCGATCGTGGCCCGGTAGACGGGCAGGCGGCTGTACGGGCTCGATGCGGCAATCCTCTGCACGTCGCGCAGCGGAGTCGTCAACTCGATCGCGGCGAGGCGTTCGCGCGGCACCATCAACTGCCCCGCATTTCGGAGTCCCAGGCGCAGCGCGCGATGCAGGCGCACCTGCTCCTGCGGCTCCAGCAGCCCGCCGTTGCGGCTCTCGGCGATGAGCAGCGCGATCTCTTCGGGCGAGTGCACGTGCCGGTGCCCGGTGCTCGGCGCCCCGAGCACGCGCAACACGAGAAGACCGCTGCCGTTCAGGATGGCAATCAACCAGGCGTACACCCGCAGCGACCATTGCATCGGAACCACGGTGAAGAGAGCGGTCTGGGTCGGATACTGCAGCGCGACGGCCTTGGGAACGAGCTCGCCCAGAATGACGGACAGGATCGTGAGCGCGAGGAGAATGATGATTGCGGCCGTGCTGATCGCGGCCGCGCGCTCGAAGCCCCAGACGCGCATCAGCAGCGGCGCCGCTTTCGGCGCGAGGATCGCCTGCGCGTAGGCGCCCAGGATCAGGCTCGAGAGCGTGATCCCGACCTGTGACGCGGCGATGTAGCGATCGAGGGCGCGCGGGTCCTCGAGCACCGGCAGAAGCCGGGCGGCAATCGCGTGGCCGTCCTCCGCAAGGCGTCTCAGGCGGCTGCGGCGCGCGCCAACCGCGGCGAACTCCGCTGCGACGTACAGCGCGGTGAACAGGATCAGCAGCAGGATGATTGCTGCAGCCGCAAGCACCGCACGATCGTAGACGATCCGGGCTGTCGGTCGGCGCCCGGCCTGTCAGGCGCCCCGTCGCGGCGCCATGTTCCTACTCGGCCTTCAGGGCCGTGAGGGGATCGATCCGGGTCGCGCGCATAGCGGGAACGGCCGTGGCGACCGCCGCGACCGCGAGCAGAATCGCGGCGACGCCGGCGAAGGTGATCGGATCTGTTGGCTTGACGTCGTACAACATCGTCCGCAGAAGTCCTGTGAGCGCGAACGCCCCGGCGCAGCCCGCGGCCAACCCGATTACCGCCAGACGCAGCGCGTGCGCGAGCACGATGGCAATGACACCGCGGCGGTCAGCCCCGAGCGCCATCCGTATCCCGATCTCCTGCGTCCGCTGCGAGACCATGTACGACATCACGCCGTAGAGACCGACGGTCGCGAGCACCAGCGCGACCGCTGCGAAAACGGCGAGCAGCACCATGATGATTCGGCGCTGGGCCAGCGACCGTGCGATGACATCCTCCATGGAACGCATGTGGGACACCGGCAGGTCCGGATCAATCGCACGCACGGCCTGAACGAGAGATGACGCGACGCCCGCCGGATTCCCGCCTGTCCGTACGACGACGGTTTCGGAAATGTAGGGCGTGCGTGAATAGGGGTAGTAGATCGCCGGATTCATCTGCTCGTCGATCGACACCATCTTCGTATCGCCGACGACGCCGATGATTTCGTCCGGCCCGGTGCCGTTCCAGCTCACCTGAAGGTGCTGTCCAATCGGATCCTGATTCGGGAACATCTGCCGCGCCAGCGTCTCGCTGACGACCGCATAATGGTTCTCTGTCTGCTGCTCGCGCTCGCTGAACAGACGTCCGCGCAGCAGCGGAATCCCGAGCACGGTGAAGTAATCGCCGTCGATGATCTTGATGGTTGCGCTCGGACTCTGGCCGAGCGCCGGCTTCGGCTGCCCCACGACTTCGAACGATGTTGCCGAACCGAGCCCGTTCATTGGCAGGAATGACACCGTCCCGGCAGACGTGACGCCCGGAAGATTGCGGATGCGGTCCAGCAGCGTGTGCCAGAACTGCGTGCGCGGGGGCAGACCCTGGTACTTCGCCGCCGGGAGCGTCAACTGCATCGTCATCACGTGGGCCGGCCGGAAGCCCGGATCGATCGACAGGAGCCGCGCGAAGCTGCGGAGGAGCAGTCCGGCGCCGACCAGCAGCACGAGCGCCAATGCGACTTCGATGACGACGAATGCGCTCCGGAGTTTGCCCGTTCTGCCGGCGGAGCCGCTGCGTCCGCCCTCCTTCAACGCATCGTTCAGATTGATGGCCGCCGACGTCAATGCCGGAGCGAATCCAAACACGATTCCGCTGACGAGCGCGATGAGCGCGGTGAACGCGAGCACGCGGGCGTCGACGCCGATCGCGTCAATTCGCGGGAACGCGATCTGGTCGCCCAGATTCGCCGTCAGAAACCGGACGCCGCCCCAGGCGAGCGCAAATCCTGCGACGCCGCCGGCCGCGGCCAGGAGGAGACTCTCGGCGAGCATCTGGCGAATGAGCCGATGCCGGCTCGCGCCGAGGGCCGCGCGGACCGCCAATTCACGCTGCCGTCCCGTCGCTCGGGCGAGAAGGAGATTGGCGACGTTCGCGCAGGCGATCAGAAGAACGAAGCCCACCGCGCCGAGCAGGATCACGAGTGCGGGTCTGACCTCGCCCGTGATCTGTTGCTCGATCGGCCTGACGTTGATGCTCCAGCCCGTGTCGAACTCCGGCCACCGCGCGGTCAGGCGCGCGGCGATGGTCTCCATCTCCGCCTGCGCCTGCGCGACGGACACGCCGGGCTTCAATCGCGCGATCGGCGTCAGGCTTCGACCGTGCGGTTCGCGCGACACCGCCGTGAAGCCGATTGGATACCACACGTCGACGGTGCGATCGAGGAAGTAGAATCCGGCCGGCATCACCCCGACCACGGTCTGGGCGCGTCCGTTCAACGTAATCGGGTGCCCGACCACGTCCGCACCCTTCAGCCGCTGCTGCCACAGGCGATGGCTGATCACGACCACGCTGCTGTCGGCTTCGTCTTCCTCGCGCGTGATGGGACGTCCGAGTTCAGGATTCACGCCGAGAATCGAGAAGAATTCGGCGTTCACCATCTGCGTCCGCACTTCGGCCGGGTCGCCGGCGCCGGTGAGATTGGCACCGAACGTCGGCGTAACAGCAGCCATCTGCTCGAACACGTGATTCTCGTCGCGCCACGCGAGGAAGTTCGCCGGTCCCGCCGAATTCGTCTCCCTGCCGCGCGGGATGTTGCGCTCCCAGACGATGACGATCCCATCCGGATCGCGGTACGGCAGTGACTTGAGCAGGACGCCGTTGACGACGCTGAAGATCGCGGTATTGGCGCCGATGCCGAGCGCGATTGCGGCGACCGCGATTAGCGTGAAGCCGGGGGACTTGCGAAGCAGCCTCGCGGCAAACCTGAGATCCTGCAGAAATGCGGCCATTGTCATTCGCTCCTGAGCACCACGAGTGGGTCGACGTGCGCCGCGCGTCGCGCGGGCGCGAACGCCGCCAACAGCGCGACAGCTGCGAGGAACAGCGCGACGGCCGTAAAGGTGAACGGGTCGGTCGCACGGACACCGAACAGGAGTGATTGCAGCAGCCGTGTAAACGCGAACGCGCCAAGCAGACCGGTTCCCACGCCGGCGACGGCGAGCAACGCGCCCTCACGCAGGACGAGTCGGATCACGGACTGCGGTGCGGCGCCGAGCGCCATCCGGATCCCGATCTCCCGCCGTCGCGCGGCGACGCGATAGCTGAGGATACCGTGCACGCCGATCGCGGAGAGCAGGAGCGCGACGGCAGCGAACGTGCCGAGCAGCAGCATCGTGAAACGGCGCTGTGACACGGACCGTGTGACCGTGACGTCGAGCGGCTCGATTCCGAAAACCGCAAGTCCTGGATCGATCGCACGGATTGCCGCGCGCGCAGAGGCCGCGAGCGACGCCGGGTCGCCCGCGGTGCGCAGCAGCAGCGCTCCTGTCGCCGAGGGTGTCTGCGAGAGCGGAGTGTAGGCGGCAATCGGCGGCGCCTCGCTCAACCCGTGAAACCGTTCGTTCGCCACGACGCCCACGATCGTGCGCGACGTGCCCCAGAAACGAATCTCATGGCCGATCGGATCCGCGGCGCCGAAGAAGCGCTGCGCCGCCGCTTCGTTGATGAGCGCAACCGGTGCGGCATCGGTCGTGTCCGCGTCTCGCAGCAACCGCCCGCGCACCAGCGCGAGGCCGACGGTCCGGAAGTAGCCGGGCGTGACGCGCCGCAGTGAGATCTCCGGCCAGTTGCGTGCCTCGGCTTCGCGTCCGGCGATCGTGAAGGAGTTCGTGAATCCCGGGTCGAGCGGATGATTGCCGGCGACCGCGGCCGATTCGACGCCCGGCAACGCCGCCGCGCGTTCGAGCAAAGCGCGGACGAATGCCTGCTGTTCCTTGAAATCCGGCCACACGCGGTAGTCGGCGGGATAGCGGCTCGCCGGCAGTTGGTATTCCGCCTTGAGCACGCCGTGGGACGTGAAGCCGGCGTCCACCGACGCGAGGTTCCAGTAGCTTCTGATGAGGAGTCCGGCCGAGCAGACCAGCAGCACCGCGAGCGCCAGCTCGGCGACGACGAGCGCGCGCTGCAGCCGATTCATCTCCCCACCGGCGGATACGCGAAGTGTCGTCGCGGCGAGTGCCGGCTGCACGTCCGTGCGGCGGATCTGCAGCACCGGCGTCAGGGCGAAGACGAACGCGACGAGCAGCGTCAACCCGGCCGTCGCGGCCAGCACCCGTCCGTCGACCGCCGCGGAGGCGAGCCGCGGAACGTCGGCTGGCGCAAGGGCAATCATCAGACGGACGCCGGCAAAGGCGACCGCGACGCCGAGGACGGCGGCGGCGCTCGTGAGCAGCACGCTTTCCGCGAGGAACAGCCGCAGCAGCGTCGCGCCGCCCGCGCCGAGCGCGCGCCGGACGGCGACTTCGCGCATCCGCACGCTGCCGCGCGCGAGCAGCAGGCTTGCGACGTTGACGCAGGCGACGATCAGCACCAGACCGACGGCGGCGAGCAGCACGTACAACGCCGGACGCACCGGACCAAAAATCACGCTCGACAGCGGCTCTACGTGCACACCGCGCGCTTCATTGTCCTGGGGATACGTACGCTCGAGATCGGCCGCGATACCCGACAGTTCCGTCTGTGCGGCACCAAACGTGGCGTCCGCCGCGAGCCGTCCGAGAACGATCAGCGGGTGGGTCGATCGCGGCAGGTTCTTCGCGTCCGCCTGGAGTGGAACCCAGACGTCCACGGTCGCGCGCTCGCCTCGATCCGCGAACGCGCGCGAATACGCGGCCGACGTGAGCACCTGCATGATGCCGAAGTCGGCGTCAGGCGCCATCACGCCGGTGATGGTCCACGGTTCATCGTCGATGCGGATCGTCCTGCCGACCGCCGCCGGATCGCGATTGAACTCACGCGCCCACAGGCGGTCGCTGATGAGCGCCACATGCGGACCGCCGGGCTCGTCGTCTGCGGCGGTGAACGGTCGCCCGGCGAGGGGCTGAAGGCCGAGCATCGGCAGCAGATCGTACGAAACGTGAAGCGCGGCCACGCGACGCGGATCACCCGTCGCCGGCGAGAGGTTCAGCTCGTCAGCGATGAAGCCACCGAGGACGCCCATCGTTCGCGTCCGGCGCTGCAGGTCCTCCAAGTCCGGCCACGATGCCGGCTCCCGGGTCGTCCCGGTATCACGATCCGTTTCCCACACGACCGCGAGCCGGTCCGGATCGGAAAACGGCGCCGGCCGGAGGAGGACGGCGTCGAACACGCTGAAGATGGCGGTATTGGCGCCGATGCCGAGGGCGACCGTCAGCAGGACGATGGCCGTGAACCACGGCGCCGCCCTGAAGGATCGGAGTGCGTACCGAAGGTCGGATCGCATGGGGTCGGACCGCAGATCAACTGCCGATCGCTCCCAGCGCCCACGCAGCCTGGCGGCGGACGCGTGCGTCAGTGTCCTTGAGCGCCTTCGCGAGCCCCGGCGTGGCTTTGGAGTCGCCGATCGCGCCCAGCGCCCACGCAGCCTGTTCGCGAACGTCCGGCGACGAATCGTTCAGCGCTTTCAACAGTCCGTCCACGCCCGCGCGATCGCCGATGGCTCCCAGGGCCCACGCGGCCTGACGACGAACCCCGGCGTCTTCGTCCGTCAGGGCGCCGACGAGTGCGGTTACCGCCTCCGAGGCGTCCAGCGCGCCGAGCGCCCACGCCCCCCGCCTCCGGACTGCAGCCTCACTGTCACGGAGGCTGCCCAGCACGACGGGCACCGCCTTGTGATTGTCGAGCGCGCCGAGCGCCCACACCGCGTTCTCACGCGCGATCCATTCGGGGCTCTGAACGGCGCGCACCAGCGGATCGAACGACGCGCTGCCAATTGCCACGAGCGCCGACGCGGCCTGCTCGCCGGGCGTCGTCGCAGCGTCCTGACCCTTCCATCGCCACGTGCGTTCGCCGCAGACCGCCGCATCGACTGGCGAGGCGTCGTCCAGGAGGGCAACGAGAGCGCTCATGGCGGGCGACGCCGCGGTTCCCATCTCGCGGAGCTCGCACGCGGCCCGCGTCCGCGCCGCGGGATCCGCGGACTTCAGGCCGGCGGCCGCCGTCGCGGGGTCCTGGTGGAACGATGCGGCGGCGACGCAGGACGCCAACAGCACCGCGTAAGTCATGACCGCGCTCCGCCGACGCTCGATCGCATTGGATGCGGATGCGGATGGGGATGTGGATGGGGGTGCGGATGCGCGGTGTGGGTGTCGTCGCCGCCGATTTCCGCGATTGCTGCCGCCGCGGCGCGGCGGACGCTGGCGTTCTCGTCCTTGAGCGCCGCCGTGAGCGCCTCGAGCGCGTCCGTGGCCTCGAGTTCGCCGAGCGCGTTTGCGGCGGTCGCGCGGACTTCGGGGCTGGCGTCTTTCAGCAGCGCCGCGATGGGAACCGCCGCGCGCTTCGCGTCCAGTTCGGCGAGTGCCGCCGTCGCTTGTCGGCGAACCGCGGCGTCGGAGTCCTTCAGCGCCGCAATCAAGCCGTCGATTGCTGCTTCACGGGGCGCCTGCAGCGCACCGACTGTCGTGCGCGACTCACCGCGCCATTCGAGCGACGGGTGGAGGAAGATCGCGGCCGCGCCGATGAAGATAGCGCTCGATCGCATGAACGTGCGGAAGAAAACGGTCACGGGGCTCATGTCGGCTCCTGCTAGGGATTTAGCACTTGCGCGCGGTGAACTCGGTGAGTGGGCGGATAGCGTGAATTCACCGACTCACGAATTCACCGCTCACCAGGGGCGCGCGTCAGTTCACCTGATTTGTCCGAGCGCGAATGCCGCCTGCTGCCGCACTGAGGGATTGGGGTCCTTCAATGCCATCGTCAAGCCGTCGATCGCGCGGGCGTCGCGAATCTGGCCGAGTGCGAACGCCGCCTGCTCGCGCACTCTCGGGTTCGCGTCTTTGAGAGCGATGACGAGGACGTCCACCGCCCTGGCGTCACGAATCTGGCCGAGCGCGAATGCCGCCTGCTCGCGCACGTCCACGTTCTCGTCCTTCAACGCAGAGGTGAGCGCATTGATCGCGCGCGGATCACGGATCTGGCCGAGCGCGAACGCCGCCTGCTCCCGCACGTCCTTGTCGGAGTCGCGAAGTGCGATCGTGAGTCCGTCGATTGCGTCTGCCGCGCGGAGCTGACCGAGGGCGAAGACGGCCTGTTCGCGGACGTCGCTGTTCTCGTCCTTCAGCGCCAGCGTGAGCGGGCCGATGGCGCGCTTGTCGCGAAGCTGCCCGAGCCCGAACGCCGCCTGCTCGCGAACTTCGGCATTGCTGTCCTTCAGCGCCATCACGAAGGGATCGAACATCCGGGGATCTCGAACGTGGGAGAGTGCGGCCATCGCGGTTTCGCGGACGCCTTTGTCGGAATCCTTGAGCGCCTCGATCAGGGCATCGATCGTGCGCGGATCCCGCGGCTTCTTCGATCCCTCTTCGACTTCTTTCTCCTTCTCGACGTCTTTTTGCTTGCTGACCGCCGTCTGGACCGACGTCGCGACCGACGAGATGCCTTCGGTGATCCCGCCCACCACGCCTTCGGCGACGCCCTCCGCGACACCACCAACGACTCCCTCGACGATGCCGCCGGTCACGCCGCCCGCCACGCCTTCCACGGGCGCCTTGTGACCTGGCTTGACGACAACGGAGCGCTGCGTCTCTGTCGCGACCTGCTTGTCGACCGTCTTCGTCTGCTCTCGCACGACGATCGGCGCGTCGGGCGTCTGCGCGCGCGTGCCGCTTTGGGCGTTTTCCGTCCATGGCTGCACGGCGGCGACGGGCACGACGAGGATCGCGAATGCGACCACGACGAGACCTGCGCGAACGCGGCTGAGCGCGCCGCGGTCAATGGTGGGATCCAGAATGGCCATGAGTCGTCCCTCGAGTTGTGATCGATGCGCCATCGCGAGGCTTGCGCCCGCAAGGATCGCGGGGAAGCGGCCGGCGCGCATGACGCGGGCGATGTCCAGCAGTTGGTCGGCGTAGTCGCTGCCGCGCGTGCCCGCCGCGAGCACGAGGTCGTCGCACGCGCGCTCGCGTTCGGTCCGCATGTGCCGCGCGGCCAGCCACGCGAGCGGATTGAACCAGTAGGCGGCAAACGCCATCTGCGAGAAGAGGTGCGTGAGGCAGTCGCGCCGTTTGACGTGCGCCAGCTCGTGGAGCAGGACGATGCGCAGCCGCTGCGGGGGCCACGTGTCGGCGTCTGCCGGCATCAGCACGGTGGACCGGAAGACACCCCAGGCCATCGGCATCGACGCGTGCGCGGCGCGCATGAAGCGGACCCGCCGGAGCCCCAGCTCGGAGGCGAGCTCGTTTGCCATCGGCAGCCACGGCGCGTCGACGACGACGGGTGTGCGGCGCGCCATCCACTGGACGGCGACGAGTCCGAGCAGGACGCGGCCGACGATGAGCGCGGCGCCGGCCGCCCATGCCACAAGCAGCAAAACTTGCCAGGAGGCCGTCGCCCACCCCGCAAAGTGTGTAATCGAGCGACCGGGGTCTGACCCCAGCCGCGCGGCGTCCGGGGTCTGACCCCAATCCGAGTGTGTAATCGGGCGTCCGGGGTCTGACCCCAGCCGCGCGGCGTCCGGGGTCTGACCCCAATCAGCCGCCGCCGTCACCGGCCCGGCGGGTTGGGCCGCATCGGCCGCGACTTGAACGAGGGGCAGCTCCCAGCGAGGTACGGCGAACGACAGGAGCGGCGCGCTGAGCGCCCCGAACATGCCCAGCGCCCACACGAGATGGCGGGTCGACGCGGAGCCCCGCCGCCACGCGGCGGCCGCCGCCGCGGCGATCGCGAGGACGAGGGTGGCTTTGAGGATAGCGTCCAGGATCGTGAGCTGCACGTTAAACTCCGGTCTTGCGCGCGTGGTCGATCAGGCTGGCGAGCCGATCGAGCTCCGCGTTTGACAGCCTCGTGGACTGGTCATCGAGCAGGGCCGAGATGGCCTGCTCGGCCGATCCATTGAAAAAGGTCTGAAGAATGTGACGCAGGGCGGAGCGCTGGGCGTTGTTGCGCGGGAGCGTCGGCGCGTAGACATAGCGCGGGCCGTCCTGCTCGTGCCGCACGTGCCCCTTCTCTTCGAGAATCCGCAGCAGCGCCCGCACGGCTGAATAGCTGGGCGGATCGGGGAGCGCCGTCTGCACCTCCGCGGCTGAGGCGCGGCCCGTTTTGAACAGGATATCCAGAATCTGCCGCTCGCGGCGGCTCAAATCACGATGGGTCGACGGCATGTTCAAGAACGTTAGACGTGAACGACATCCAAAAGGTGCTACGAAAATAGCAGACGGCTAAAAAATTAGCAACGAGGGCCGGATATGCTGAACGCATGAGAATGGCCGTTCTTCTACTCGCCGCCTGGACCACCTCCGTTTTGGCGCAGGCCCCAGCGCCCTCCACTCAGACACCCCAACCAGCATCGGCAAAGCCCGCCGCCCCACCAGCCGAAACGCTCCCGCCGCTTCCCCCAGACGCGCACGCCGACCAGACAATGCAGCTGAACGGGAAGACGCTGAAGTACACAGCAACGGTCGGAACGATCCCCGTCTACGGCAAGGATGGCAAGAAGAGCGCGGACGTCGTCTACACCTCATACACGATGGACGGTCGCGATCGGCCGGTGACGTTTGCCTTCAACGGCGGCCCCGGCGCCGCGTCCGTATACCTGAATCTCGGCGCCATCGGCCCGAAGATCGTGCCGTTCGGCGATGCGGGGGACAGCCCGTCGGACACGCCGACGCTGAAGGACAACCCGGGCACCTGGCTCGACCTCTCGGACATGGTGTTCATCGATCCGGTCGGGACAGGGTTCAGCCGCTCGTATCTCAACGCCGACGAGACGCGGAAGGAGTTCTACAACCCGGATCGGGACATCGAATACCTCTCGCGAGTGGTGTTCGACTGGCTCGTGAAAAACGAACGGCTGCAGTCGCGCAAATACCTGATCGGCGAGAGCTACGGCGGGTATCGCGGGCCGCGGCTCACGCATTATCTGCAGTCGCAAATCGGCGTCGCCATCAACGGGCTGTTTCTCGTCTCCCCCTATCTGAATCCGTCGATCGACGAGAACGAGGATCTCTCACCGATGGCGTGGATCATCAACCTGCCGTCGATGGCCGCGGCGCACCTCGAACGGACGAAATCGCTGACGCCGCAGGCGATGGCCGGCGTCATCTCGTACGCCCGCGGCGAGTACGCGACCGACCTGCTGAAGGGCCGTTCGGATCCCCAGGCGCTCGATCGCATCGTCAAGCGCGTGACCGACCTGACGGGACTCGATCCCGCGTTCGTGCGCCACTCCGGCGGGCGGATCGAGATCGGGGCGTATCTGCGCGAGGTCGCCCGCGAGCAGGGAAAGATCGGCAGCGTCTATGACTCGAACGTGACGGCGTTCGACCCCTATCCCTTCTCGCCCAATCAGCGCAGCAGCGACCCGCTGCTCGAAAGCATTATCGCGCCGACGACCAGCGCGATGGTCGACTTCGTCACCCGGGTTGTCGGCTGGAAGGTAAGCGCGCGCTACAACGCGCTCAGCTACGAAGTTGCCGGCGGGTGGGATCGCAACGCCCAATCGCTGCGCCAGGGGGCCGTACCCGATTTGCGCGAAGCCGTTGCCGCGGATCCGAAGCTGCAGGTGCTCATCGCGCACGGCTGGAACGATCTCTCGTGCCCCTTCATGGGCTCGGTGCTGACCGTCGATGCGATGCCGGTGATGGGCGACCCGACCCGTGTGCAGGTGCACGAGTACCCTGGAGGGCACATGTTCTACAGCCGCCCGGACAGCCGCGCATCGTTCAAAAAGGATGTAATCGCGGTGTTCGAAAGACACTGAGCTGCTGACGGGGATCAACTACGCAAACACAACCTCCAACTACCCAAGGTGTCAACTTCAAAGAACTCCTTGTGTAGTTGGCAGTTGTGAGGTTGTGCAGTTATCGCTGCCGCCGGCCTGCAAGGATCCGCAGGAACGATCGCGTCTGAAGCTCCTCGAGAGATAGTCCCGTCGCGCGTGCCTCGTCCGGCGTCAACGCGCCGCTGCTGAGGCCGCGGATGAAGAAGTTCAACAGCCCCTGCCCGGTCGCCGCGTCGTCGAAGACGTCACCCACCAGCGTGGCCTGCGCGGCCTTCTCGACGAAGTTTCTCAGCCGCGCGGTTGCCGCGGGAAGTGCTGAAAGGAAGAACGTGTAGACCGCTGTGTAGCGCGTCGGAAGCTGCGCGGGGTGCAAATCCCAGCCTTGATAAAACCCGTTCACGAGCGAATGCATCGCATCGTCATAGTGGGTCCGCCAGGCCCGGTGTACGGCGTCGGCGTTCTCGCGCCGTTGGGCACCGGTCAACGATTGTCCTTCCGCTACCCGGTGAATCGGCACCGGCATGACGTTGGTCGCGCCATCGGAGAGCTGCACGCCGCTCTGCGCGAGCGCGACCTGCATCATATGTTTCGCGAAATCGCAGGCCTGGTGCCGCATGTGCTGCCAGGCCGCCGTGATGCCGCAGAGCGCCGTGTAGTCGTAGGTACCGAAGTGCGCGCCGCGCACGCGTCCGCGGCCCGCCGCGACCAGCGCTCGAAGGGCAGACGTCCCGTCGGCGGCGAGGATCGATTGCGGCGTTTCGATCATCAGCTCGAGCCGAATCGCACCCGGCTTCAGCTTCAGCCGTCGCTCGAGCACCGCACAGGCTTCCGCGCCGGCCACGACCTGGCCCGGCGACATGACCTTCGGAACGGTCACGACGAAGTTCGGAACGAGCCGGCTGCGGGTCTCTCGCGCGAGCGTCGTGACGAAGACGTCCAGGGTGCGAAGGCCGCGCGCGTGCAGTTCGCGCGACAACGGCTTGATGCGGATGCCGATGAACGGCGGCAGCAGTCCGTTCGCGGATCCGCGGGCCACCTCCGCAGCCGCTGATGCGGCGTGCCCGTCCTCTTCAGCATCAGGACGATTGCCGTAGCCATCCTCGAAGTCGATTCTGAAGTCCTCGACCGGTTCACGCGCAAGCTTGGCGGCGACACGAGAACGAACGAGGTCCGCGTCGACCGTCGCCGGCAGATCGAGGATCCGCGCGAGCGTCGCGCCATCGGCGGCGTATTCGTTCAGTGCCGCGAGGCCGATCGTGCCGAGGCGCCGCGCGGAATCCGCTTTGAACAGTTGCGCGCCTCCGTACACCGTGTGAACGGGCTGACGCTCTTCGCTCTCGCCCGGATACGCGCGCGCCAGCCCCTGGTTGACGCGCCCGAGCGGCCTCAGAATCGGCGCAAGCGCGCGGCGGTCGAGAGAAGCTTTTGGTTGTCCTGCTTTCATAAGCTGTCGCGCAGGCCATCGAGCCTGCTCCGGGTTCATCAGCTGCGTTGTAGGCCTTATGTTCCTCGATACGTGGTATAGCCGAACGGACTGAGAAGGAGCGGCACGTGGTAATGCGCTTCAACACCGGCCGCGACAGTGAACTCTACGGTCACGCGTTTGTAGAAGCTTTTCGATTGGACGCGCGCGAAATACTCTTCCGTATCGAACACGAGGCGATACTCGCCCGGCGTGAGAGGCGCGCCCGAGGGTAACAGCGTCCGCAACCGTCCATCAGAGTCCGTTGCGCCGCGTGCGAGTGTCCGCCACGCGGTCTGATCGAGCAACTCGAGTTCGACGTGAACGCCGCTCGCCGGCCGGCCGAGTGCCGTATCGAGCACGTGCGTGGTGATTGCGCTCATGCTGCAGACGTTATCATCCGTCCGGACGCGGCAGACAACAGCTCTCCGTCCTCAAAGATCACGCGGCCGCGCAGCATCGTTGCGCGCGCACGTCCGCGCAGCTTCATGCCCGAGTACGGGGTGACGCTGTGGCGATGCCGGAGCGAGGACGGGTCGACGACGAACTCGGTGTCCGGATCCCAGAAAACGAGGTCCGCATCGGCGCCGACCTCGATTCCGCCCTTCCGCCCGGTCAGGCGTGCGAGGCGGGCGGGTGCGGCGGACATCCACTCCACGACGCGCTCGATCGAGAAGCCCCGGGCCGCGGCGCCGGTATGGACGGCGGACACCGCCATCTGCAGTGACGCGATGCCGCCCCACGCGGTGACACAGTCACCAGTGTCGATGCACTTCATCGACGGCGGGGCGGGGGAATGGTCCGACGCGATGAGGTCGATGTCACCTTCGGCGAGCGCCTGCCACAGGCGTTCGCGGTGGCCGGCTTCACGAATCGGGGGCGCACACTTGAACGCCGTTGCGCCATCACGAATTTCTTCAGCGGCAAACGTCAGGTAGTGCGGGCACGTTTCGACGGAAACGTGTACGCCGCGTTTCCTGGCCTGATGCAGAATCGGCACCGCATCGCCCGACGCGAGATGGACGACGTGAACGTGCGCGTTGAACTCGTCTGCCAGGGTGATGAGTCGTTCGATCGCGCGGTGCTCCGCGTCCGGCGGCCGTGATGCCAGCCATGTTCGATATGCGCGGGCATCGCCTGTAGGAACCTGCAGTGCGGAGGGGGATTCGGCGTGGACCAGGAGTGGAAGCGCGAGCTCCGCGAGGATGGGCAACGATTCGCACAGCTCGGTATCGGCCACCGACTCGAACTCCGGAACCCCTGACGGCGATAAGAATGCCTTGAAGCCGAGCACGCCTTCACGGGCCAGTGGACGAAGCTCTCCTGCGTTTCCGGGCACGACCCCGCCCCAGAATCCGACGTCCACCGCGCATCGGCCGGTCAGCGCGGAACGCTTTGCCTCGAGCGCCGAGACACTCGTTGTCGCAGGCACGCTGTTCAGCGGCATATCGACGACGGTCGTAATCCCGCCGGCGGCCGCGGCGGCCGTGGCGTGTTCAGCGCCCTCCCACTCGGCGCGTCCCGGGTCGTTCATGTGCACGTGCGTGTCGACGAAACCGGGGAGTACCATCAGCGCGCCACTGTCCCGCATCGCCACGCCCGCGGGCAGATCGTCATAGCTCGACACGCGCATGATCCGGCCGTCCCGGATATGAATGGTGGCCGGCTGCACTCGAGCTGCGCGGCGCGCGCTTTCGGAGCGACCGATACCAGGCAGGACCACGCGTTCGCTGCGGACGACGAGGTCGGTCACGTGACAAGACGTCAGCGGCGACGGATCGTCCCTTCGATCAGGCCGAAGGGCTCCGTCGTTGCAACGAACACTCTTGCGCTCTCCGCCGTCTCCTGCTCTTTCCGGAACGGCCGCACGTCGACGGCGATGTGGTGGCGGTTGGGCATGACGATGTGAATGTCCGTGACGTCGGGGGCGGCGTCGAGCACGGCCTCACCCATCGCGTAGAGCGTGTGCTGGACCGACTCGCTCTCGTGCCGCGCAAAGGTCTCGAGCAGCGCGTGCCGGACCGCGTGCCATGCAGGCTCGAACGCGGCGGACGGCGTCGCGTAGTGCCAGGTTGCCGTCATCGACGTCGCCAGCAGCCGATCACGGGTCTCCGCCAGCGTCGTGAACTCGTCCCGTTTGAAGCCGGAGAAGGCGGAGTGTCCGGTCTTCATGATCACGAGGTCCGCGATTCCCGCCGTGACCTCGATGCGCTCGCGCCGTGCGACGACCCGTGCGGTCCGAGTGTCGGGCCCGCGCCGCAGGAAGGCCTGCCCGTGCTCGCGCCCGTTGACGGTCATCGGTTCCCAGAGATGCTGCTGGACGTCAATGGTGGCGCAGGCGAGTTGTGCGTTGTGAGCGAGGAAATGGTTGCCGAGCGTCATCGCGAACGGTTCGGGGGCGAGATGCTGCTCCCGTGCGGCGAGCGCGTAGACCGTGTTCTTCATCGTGTCCGTCGGGAGCACGTCCGAGTTGCTGCCCTGGACGTAGCTCGCGGCGTAGTCGCCCTGGAAGGCGACCGCGATCGTGAAATCGCGCAGCGTGTCCCGATCGCCCGAACGGGTGACCTGCACGAGGCGAACACCAGACTTCCCGTATGCGTGCTCTCCCAGCAAAGATTCAGGCGCTCCAGGCAAAGACGGCAAAGGTCAAAAGACGGCAAAGATCTAAAGATGGCAAAGATCG
>DATJFQ010000117.1:0-21997 GCA_035495555.1 Vicinamibacterales bacterium | reverse complement strand
AGCGAGCCGCCTTCGCGCAGAGGCGTCACGTACCGGGTGACGGTGACGGTTCGAATCGCGGGCACGGGCTATTCTAACGGCGCGGCCTCGCGCCTCCCGCCTCCCCGGCGCCGCGCGCCGATCGGCCCTCCGATGCGATGGGGCCCCTGCTCGGACAACCCACTTCGTGCTCGGCGGCCGGAAAGACATGTCGACGAGGAGCCGCCTCCGCGCGAAGCGGGCGCCCGTCCTCGCCCCCATCGCTGGTGCGGCGATGGGAGCCGCGCTCCTCCCGCCTCCCACCTCGCGCCTCGCACCTCGCGCCTCGCGCCTCGCGCCGATCCGCCTTTCGCGCGATGGGGCCCCTGCTCGGACAGCCCACTTCGTGCTCGGCGGCCGGAAAGACATGTCGACGAGGAGCCGCCTCCGCCGCGAAGCGGGCGCCCGTCCTCGCCCCCATCGCTGGTGCGGCGATGCGAGCCGCGCTCCTCCCGCCTCCCACCTCGCGCCTCGCACCTCGCGCATGCTACTTGATCGTCAACTCGTTCTTGACCTGTTTCACGCCCTCGATGTGGCTGGCGATCGACTCTGCGGCGGCTTTCGCATTCGCGTCCGCCACCTGACCACGAAGCGTCACGATGCCGTTGTCTGTCGTCACGTCCACGTTCATGTTCTTCACGCGCGGGTCGATGAAGAATCGCGAGCGCACGCGCGTCGTGATCCAGTCGTCGGTGCTGACGCGGTTCGGCTGCGGCAGGCTCTGGACCGGGTTCAGGTGCGCAGACGCCGGCGCAACCTCCACGGTCAGGTTGTCGTGCACGTCCTTCACGCCGTTGGTGCTGCGGGCGAGCGCGTCCGCTTCGTCGCGTTCCGTCGGGCTGTCCACGGTGCCGCTCAGCGTCACGACGCCGTCAGTGGTGTCCACGTTGATGTCGCGCCCCTTGACGAGGTCGCTTCCGAAGAACTTCGACTGCACCTTGGCGGTGAGCCATGCATCGGGCTCGGTGATGGCCTGCTGCGGTGTGCTGCCCGGCGTCGCGTTCGCGCCGGCAACGCGAAGGCGATTGTCGACATTGTTCACCCCCTCGGTGCCGCGCGCGATCCGTTCCGCTTCGGCTCGCGCCGAATCCGTATCGACGCTCCCGTTCAGCGTCACGCTGCCGTCCGACATCGTCGTCACATCGATGTTCCAGGGCTTGAGGCTCGGATTGGCGAAGTACTTCGCCTGGATTTTCGTCGTGATCCACGCAGGCTCGAGCGTTTCAGGCGCGCCTGTGTGGCCGCTGGTCGCCACCGGCGCATTGCCGTTCGGCGTCGCGCCGCTCGCGACGGTGCTGCTTGCGACGGCGAGATTATCGCGGACGTCTTTCACGCCATCTGTATTGCGCGCAATCTGTTCGGCTCGATCCCTGGCGGCTTGCGAATCAACCGTGCCGCTCAGCGTGACGACGCCATCTTTGGTGTCGACGTTGACGTGATGCCCCTTGACGTCCTTGTCGGCAAAAAACTTGGCCTGGACCTTCGTCGTCGTCCACCAGTCCGGACTGTTCGATTGCGCTGATTGATTGTTGGTTGCCGCGGTCGTCTGTTCCGCGCGATTGCGCTGGCACCCTCCCGCCGAGATCAGAGCGAGCGCAGCCGCGGCCGCGATCCAGCCGTGCGTTCTCGATTTCATCAGTTCCTCCTGTCGGCAGGGAGAAGTGCAAGGTCGGTTCCGACAGAGGGATCGCTCAGGTGTGAACGAGGCTGCGGACCTCATCCACGACGTCGACAATCGGGCGGCCGCTCGTGTCGATCGTGTAGTCCGCCGTGGCGTAGAGCGGTCGTCGAGCCTCCAGCAGCGCGCGCAGATCCGCCATGGCCTGCGGATGGTCGGCCATCGGCCGCTTGTCGCCCTGCGCGACGACGCGGTTCCAGTGATCTTCAGGTGTCGCCCGCAGCCAGACCGTAATCGCCGCGTGTTTGAGCAGGGCATACGTGTCGCGCGACGCGACGATCCCGCCACCCGTTGCCAAAACGGTCGGCCGCTGTTCTGCCAGTACGCTGGCGAGCATGTCCCGTTCGAGCCGGCGGTAGTAGTCCTCCCCGTATAACGAGAAAAGTTCCCCGAGCGACATTTCCGCTGTCTGCTCGATACGCCGATCGAGTTCGACGAACCGCGCGCGGAGCCTGCGCGCGAGCTTCTTTCCGATCGTCGTCTTGCCGGCGCCGCGGAGTCCCAGCAGCGCAACCGTTATCGGACTCTCGCCTTGCTGTTCGCTGACGAGCATCGACGCCTGCGTTTCGAGTGCGCGCGCGAGATCGGCGAGACGCTTGACCGAGATGTTCGCGCGGCCGCCCTCGAGCTGCACGAGAAAACGCACCGACACGCCGGATCGCTCCGCCAGTTCGCGAATCGTCCAGTGCTTCGCCGCGCGGAGCTGCCGGACGCGAGCGCCGAGGATGTGAAGGATGTCCTCCATGGATGCTGACGGCTCTGCGTGTGGTGCAATATATCGCACGAGAGGCCGTTACGGAGCAGTATACTGCCTTGACAGTATGCCGCCGGCGCCGGTACGCTTGGCGGAATGGCCACCGCCACAGACGCCAAGACGCCAGCGGTTCGGTTCGAAACGGACCCGGCACGCTACAAACACTGGAAGCTCACGTTCGATGGTCCGATCGCGACGCTCTCGATGGACGTGCAGGAGGATGCCGGCCTCTCTCCCGACTACAAGCTGAAGTTGAACTCGTACGACCTTGGCGTCGACATCGAGCTGGCAGACGCGATCCAGCGCCTCCGCTTCGAGCTCCCAGAAGTCCGCACGGTCGTGATCACGAGCATGAAAGAACGGATCTTCTGCGCCGGTGCGAACATCTTCATGCTGCGCGGCTCCACGCACGCCTGGAAGGTGAACTTCTGCAAGTTCACCAATGAGACGCGCCTCGCAATCGAGGACGCGAGCGAGAACTCCGGGATCAAGTTCCTGGCGGCGCTGAACGGCATCTGCGCCGGCGGCGGGTACGAACTCGCGCTGGCGTGCGACGAGATTTTTCTGGTGGACGATGGGAATTCCGCCGTGAGCCTGCCAGAAACCCCGCTCCTTGGCGTGCTGCCCGGCACGGGCGGCCTCACGCGTGTCGTCGACAAGCGCAAAGTACGACGGGATCTTGCAGACGTCTTCGGGACCGTTGCCGAAGGCGTGAAGGGGCGCCGCGCCGTCGAGTGGGGACTTGTCGACAAGGTGTATCCGACGAGCCAGTTCAAGGAGCGGGTGGCCGCACGCGCGGCGGAACTCGCATCGCGGTCGGACAGGCCCGCCGGGGTCACGGGCATCACGCTGCGTCCACTCGACCCGAAGATTTCGGAGTCGCGCATCGAGTACCGGTACGTCGCGATCGAGCTCGATCGCGACAAGCGTCTGGCGACACTCACGGTGAACGCCCCGGACGGTGAGCAGCCGGCGGATACCGACGCGATCGTCGCCGCCGGTGACGCCTACTGGCCTTTGCGTACCTTCCGTGAGCTGGACGATGCACTCCTCCGGCTTCGCCTCAACGAGCCCCTCATCGGGACTGTTGTCGTCAAGACTTCGGGTGATCAGCAACAGCTGCTGAACATGGACGAGGTCCTTCTCGCGAATCAGCAGCACTGGCTCGTCCGCGAAATCGTGAACCTGGTCAAGCGGACGTTGAAACGGATGGATGTGACGTCCCGCAGCTTCTTCGCGCTGATCGAGCCTGGGAGCTGTTTCGCGGGGACGCTCTTCGAGCTTGCGCTCGCCGCCGATCGGTCCTACATGCTCGACGACCCCGACGCGGAGAACTCGATCGCACTCTCTCGAATGAACTTCGGCCCGTTGAAAATGAGCAACGGCATCACGCGTCTCGAAACCCGGTTTCTCGGGCGTCCGGAACACGTGCGAGAGCTGCTGGCGGCCGGCGAGGCATCGCGAACGTTCAATCCGGAGGAGGCGGTCGAGGCGGGTCTCGTCTCGTTTGCCCCCGATGAACTCGACTGGGACGACGAAGTCCGGCTCGCGATCGAAGGCCGCGCGGCGCTGTCACCAGACGCATTGACCGGGATGGAAGCGAATCTTCGGTTTGCCGGACCCGAGACAATGGAAACCAAAATCTTCGGACGCCTGACCGCGTGGCAGAACTGGATTTTCGTCCGCCCCAACGCGGTCGGGGAAAAAGGCGCGCTGACGACCTACGGATCGCAGTCGCGCCCCGAGTTCGACTTCAATCGGACGTAGCCGGGCCCCGGGCCCCACGTTGCGCACACGGGTGACTTCATGATCTCAGCCGAACGCATTCCCAACAACGTCGGACTCTCGAGCAACAAGCGCCTGCAGCGCGCGCTCGAGCACTGGCAGCCGAAATACATCCAGTGGTGGCGCGACATGGGGCCTCAGGGGTTCCAGGATTATCACCAGGTGTACGTGCGCACCGCCGTCAGCGTCGACCCGTCGGGATGGGCGCACTTCGAATACGTGAAGCTTCCCGAGTATCGGTGGGGAATTTTCCTGGCCGATCCGGTGCACGATCGCCGCATCGGGTTCGGTGACTTCTTCGGTCAGCCGGTGTGGCAGGAGGTTCCCGGCGAATTCCGCAACCAGTTGCGCCGCCTGGTCGTCACCCAGGGGGACACGGAGCCCGCGAGCGTCGAGCAGCAGCGATGGCTGGGTCAGCGATGCCCGTCACTGTACGACTTACGCAACCTGTTCCAGGTGAACGTCGAAGAGGGACGGCACCTCTGGGCGATGGTGTACCTGCTCCACTCGTACTTCGGCCGCGATGGCCGCGACGAGGCGGAGGAACTGCTGGAACGCCAGAGCGGAAACCGCGACAAGCCGCGCATCCTCGACGCCTTCAACGAGCCCATCGACAACTGGCTCGATTTCTTCATGTTCACAATGTTCACGGATCGCGACGGCAAGTCGCAGCTGCTGTCGCTCTCCGAGAGTTCCCTGGATCCGTTGTCGAGAACGACGCGCTTCATGCTCACCGAAGAAGCGCACCACATGTTCGTCGGGGAAACGGGAGTGGCGCGGATTCTCGATCGAACCTGCCAGTTGATGAAGGAGTCAGGTTTTTCGGAGGACGTCCGGAAGCTCGGCGGGATCGACCTTCCGACGATCCAGAAGTTCATCAACCTGTGGTTCAGCCTGAGTCTCGACCTGCACGGCAACGAGGTGTCGACCAACGCTGCGGCGTATTTTGCCAACGGCCTCAAAGGTCGGGCGTACGAAGACAAGTGGGACGACCACTCGGTCACCGAGGCGTTGTACGACCTCGAGATGCTTGCCGAAGGCCGGCTGGAGCGGCGCCACATTCCGATGCGCACCGCGATGAACGAAGTGCTGCGCGATTGGTACGTCGGTGACTGCCAGCATGGCGTCACGCGGTGGAACAAGATCCTCGAGCGGCATGGGATTTCCGATCGCCTGCGGCTGCCGGATCGCAAGTTCAACCGCGGCATCGGCATGTTCGCGGCTGCGCACTTCGATCCGCACGGCGTCGCGCTCTCCGATCACGAGTGGGAACGGCGCCGGCCCGAATGGCTGCCATCCGCGGCGGACCGGGAGTACCTGTTGAGCATCCAGGCGGCGCCTGTCTACCAGCCGGGGAAGTTCGCCAACTACATCGCTCCGCCGCAGCGGGGCATCAAAGGCCTCCCGGTGAACTTCGAATACGTCCGAACGGAGGCGTGACGCATTGCAGACTTCAGGCGCGGCGATCAGGTAAAAGGATCGGCAGTGCAGAAAATTCTGACGACGGTCGCCGGCGGCATCTGCACGATCGAGCTGAACGATCCGCCCGCGAACACCTACTCGTACGAGATGATGCGCGAGATCGACGAGGCGGTGCTCGCGGCGCGCATGGACCCGAACGTCCATGTGATCGTGATCACGGGGGCGGGGGAAAAGTTCTTCTGCGCCGGCGCGAACATCGGCATGCTGCAGACGGCCGATCCCGAGTTCAAATACTATTTCTGTCTGCACGCGAACGAGACGCTGAACCGTCTCGAGCAAACGCCGAAGCTCGTGGTCGCGGCACTCAACGGCCACACCGTGGGCGGAGGTCTCGAGGTCGCGCTCGCGGCAGATATCAGGATTGCGCGCGCGAACGCCGGCAAGATCGGACTGCCCGAAGTGGCGCTCGGCGTGCTGCCCGGCACCGGCGGGACGCAGCGGCTCGCACGGCTGGTGGGGAAATCCCGCGCGATTGAGTTGATGGCGACCGGCCGTCTTCTCTCCATGGCAGACGCGCACGCGGCCGGCCTGGTGAACGAGGTCTGGGCAGATGCAGCGCTCAACGGCCGATCGTTCCGTGAGGCGGTGCAGGACTATGCCCGGCAGTTCACGCCGCCGAACAAGGCCAGCCGCGCCGTCGGCCGCATGAAACGCGCCGTGCAGTCCGGCCTCGAGGCCGGCTTCGCCGAGGGGCTCTCCCTCGAACGCGAGTTGCAGCAGTTGCTCTTCCAGAGCGACGATGCCCGGGAAGGGATCGCCGCGAATCTCGAGAAACGCAAGCCAGCCTTCAAGGGGCGATAGGTGCAGACGAAGCTGTTCATCAACAACGAGTGGCGCGACGCGGCCACCGGCCAGACGATGGACGTGGTGAATCCCGCGACCGAGGACGTGATCGCGTCGGTCGCGGCAGCGGGCCAGGCCGACGTGGACGCTGCGGTCGAGGCTGCCCGCGCGGCGCTGAGCGGGCCCTGGGGCAAGATGTCCGCGCGCGAACGCGGACGCCTGGTGAGCCGGATGGCCACGCGGTTGATGGAACGGGCGGATGAGATCGCGCGGCTCGAGACGCTGCACAACGGCAAGCCGATCTTCGAATCCCGCCAGATCGAGATTCCGTCCGCGGCCGAATGCCTCGAGTACTACGCCGGCTGGGCGGACAAGGTCACGGGAGAAACGATCCCCGTCAAAGGAAACTATCTCACCTACACGCTGCGCGAGCCCGTCGGGGTCGTCGCGGCGATCGTGCCCTGGAACTTTCCGCTGCTGCTCGCAAGCTGGAAAGTCGGGCCGGCACTCGCGACGGGGAATACCGTCATCCTGAAACCGGCGGCCGAAACGCCGCTGACGGCGCTTGCACTCAGTGAGATTGCCGCCGAGGCGGGACTCCCTCCTGGTGTGCTCAACGTGCTGACGGCGCCCGGGGCCGCTGTGGGGCAGGCGCTGGTCGCGCATCCCGGCATCGACAAGATTGCGTTCACCGGCGGCACCGCGACCGGTAAGGCGATCATGCGCTCCGCGGCGGACACGCTGAAGCGGATCACGCTCGAGCTCGGAGGGAAGTCGCCGAACATCGTGCTGCCGGATGCCGACCTCGACGCCGCGCTGCGCGGCGCGACGACGGGCATCTTCTACGGCAAGGGTGAGGTCTGCGCCGCCGGGTCGCGTCTCCTCGTGGCGCGCGAGATCAAGGATGCCTTCGTCGAGAAGCTCGCCGCGCGGACGAAGAAGATGGTTGCCGGCGACCCGCTGGATCCGAAAACCAGATACGGTTCGCTCGTGTCGAAGCGCCAGCTCGACACCGTGAGCCGGTACGTGGATCTCGCGAAGAAGGAAGGCGCCGCACTCGTTGCGGGCGGTGAGCGGATCGACATTGGCACCGGCAAGGGCTACTTCTTCGCGCCCACCGTTTTCGACAACGTCACGCCGGAGATGACGATCGCGCGTGAGGAGATCTTCGGTCCGGTGCTGGCCACGATCGAATTTGCCGATGTGGACGAGGCGATCGCGCGCGCGAACGACACACCGTATGGCCTCGCGGCGGCGGTCTGGACCCGCGACATCAAAAAGGCGCACTACGTCGCGCGCCGGCTGCAGGCCGGCACGGTCTGGGTCAATACGTACAATGTCTACGACACGGCCGTGCCGTTCGGAGGCTACAAAGCCAGCGGATTCGGCCGCGAGATGGGCGCGCACGCGCTCGAGCACTACACGCAGACGAAAGCCGTCTGGGTGGACTTGAACGTGTGACGGGCCGAGCACCTGTGAGCGTGCGCGTCACGGACGCTCACATCCACATCCAGCCGTTCCACATGATGCCGCCGGCGATCGCGGCGACCTTCTGGAAGGGCAAGCCCAATCGCAGCGAGCTCGAAGGCTTTGCCGCCGATCCGGCGAAGCTGCTGGCGCGAATGGACGCGGACGGGATCGACCGTGTCGGCCTGATCAACTACGTCAGTCCCGACTTGATGGGATTCACTACGGAGGCGAATCCCTGGATGGTCGGCTACGCGTCTGCCGACCCGTCGCGGCTGCTCGCGTTCGGCTCGGTGCACCCGCGGTTCAGCAGCGATGTCGCCGGCGATACCCGGCGCGTGATCGACAGCGGAGTGCGCGCGCTGAAGGTCCATCCGCCGCACCAGTTGTTTCGCGCGAACGCGTACCAGGACGGCCTCCCGGCGCTGGCCGACCTGTATCGCGTCGCACAGGAATGCGGGATTCCGGTGACGATCCACACGGGCACGTCGGTGTTCCCCGGCGCGCGCAGCCGGTTCGGCGATCCGATGGACGTGGACGACGTCGCAATCGATTTTCCGAAGCTGCGGATCCTGCTTGCGCACGGGGGCCGCCCCCTCTGGATGGACCACGCCTTCTTCGTCGTCCGGCGGCATCCCAATGTGTTCCTCGAGGTGTCGGGAATCCCGCCGGCGAAGCTGCTCGACTATTTCCCGCGCCTGGAAGAACTCGCGGACAAGACGATCTGGGGCACTGACTGGCCGAGTCCCGGCGTCAAGTCGATGCGGGCGAACGTGGACGCCTTTCTCGCGCTGCCGCTCTCCGAGGGCACGAAGACGAAAATTCTCGCGTCGAACGCCGAACGCGTCTGGCCGTAGAGCGGGGTGCGGCGCGCGGAGTGCGGCGCGAGCAATTGGGATTGGAGAGTTGGGAATTGGGCATTGACACGATTGATGTAGATCGCTGGCGGCGCGAGTTTCCGATTCTCGAGACGTGTACGTATCTCGTGAGCCACTCGCTGGGCGCGATGCCGCGGCGGGCGCGGACGTATCTCGAGCAGTTCGCCAACGAGTGGGACGTGCGCGGCGTGCGGGCCTGGCACGAAGGCTGGTGGGAGATCGGCCGGGTGACCGGCGATCTGCTGGCGCCGATTCTGGGCGTCGAGCCGGGCACGATTTCGATGCACCAGAACGTGACCGTCGCGCAGGGGATTGTCGGCTCGTGTTTCGGCTACAACGGCCCGCGACGCCGGATCGTCATGAGCGAGCTCGACTTCCCGTCGAACCACTACCTGTTCGAGGGCTTTCGCCGGTACGGCGCCGAGATCGCGTACGTCGCGGCTCCCGATTCGACACGGATCGATACGCAGCGGATGGTGGACGCCATCGACGACCGCACCCTGCTCGTGCCGCTGTCATACGTTCTCTTCCGCAGCGCGTACGTTGCCGATGCCGCCGCCATCATCGAAAAAGCCCACCATGTCGGCGCGCACGTGGTCCTCGACGTCTATCAGGCAGCGGGCGCGGTCCCCCTCGATCTGGCGGCGCTCGGGGCGGATTTCGCGGTCGGCGGATCCGTCAAGTGGCTGTGCGGTGGACCCGGCGCGGGATATCTCTACGTCCGGCCGGATCTGGCGGGGACGCTCGAGCCGGGATTCATCGGATGGGCATCGCACGCGCAGCCGTTCGAGTTCCTCACCGGTGCGGTCCGTCGCGCCGGCACTCCCGAGCGCTTCCAGAGCGGGACCCCCAACGTCCCGGCACTGTACTCCGCACGGGCTGGCTACGAGATCGTCGGCGAGATCGGCGTCGCCGCGATCCGCCGGCGCTCGCTGGCGCTGACCCGCCGGTTGATCGACGGCGCACGCGCCGCGGGATTCCGCGTCAATACACCCGATCGCGACGAGGAGCGCGGGGCGTCGGTGGTGGTGGACGTACCCGACGGCGCGGCGGTGACGGACGCGCTGGTCGCCCGCAGCGTGATCGTCGACCATCGTCCCGGCGCCGGCATTCGCATTGCGCCGCACTTCTACAACACCGAAACCGAAATCGACCACGCGCTCGGCGTGTTGCGCGAATTGGTAAACGGGTGAAATGGTGAATTGATGGAGATACGGACTCTCGCGGTACTTGGCGCCGGCACGATGGGCCACGGCATTGCGCACGCGGCAATCGCCGGCGGTTACGCGACACGGATGTTCGACGTCGACGCCGCCGCGGTCGAGAAGGGGCGCGCGTCCATCGAGCAGATCGTCCGCAAAGGCGTCGAACTCGGGAAAGTCGCCGCGCCCGAAGCCGAGGCGATGCAACGACGGCTCAGAACGACCAGCCGCCTGAACGAGGCGCTCGAGGGCGCTGATTTCGTCATCGAGGCGGCACCCGAACGGATGGATCTCAAGCTCCAACTGTTTGGCGACATCGAACGCCTTGCTCCGGCCGCCGCGGTGATCGCCTCGAATACGTCCGCGCTGAGCATCACGGAACTGGCAGGATCGCTCGAGAACCCGGCGCGGGTTGCGGGCATGCACTTCTTCAATCCCGTGCACAAGATGAAGCTCATCGAGATCGTGCGCGCGCTCGAAAGCTCCAGCGACACGCTGGCCGCTGTCGAGGAGGTCTCCCGGCGCATGGGAAAGGAGACCGTGCTCGTGCGCGAGTCGCCGGGCTTCATCACCACGCGCGTGAACGCGAGCATCGGCAACGAAGCGTTCTACATGCTGATGGAAGGCGTCGCTTCGGCGCGCGACATCGACAAAGCCCTGAAACTCGGGCTGAACCACCCGATGGGCCCGTTCGAACTCGTCGATCTCGTCGGCCTCGACACGCGCCTCAGCATCCTCGAATACCTCCATCGCAGCATGGGCGAGAAGTACCGCCCCTGCCCGCTCCTCGCGCAATACGTCAAGGCGGGGCGCCTCGGACGCAAAGTCGGTCGGGGAGTGTACGAGTACTGACGAACTGAATCGGGGCACAAGAGACCGGCAAAGATCCTCGAGAGGGCAAAGCCAGCAAAGATCTAAAGATGGCAAAGATCTACGGATCGCAAAGATCGAAGCCGGCAAAGATCCAAAGATGGCAAAGATCTGAAGATGGCAAAGATCTATGGCTCGCAAAGATCTGAAGGTCAGAAGATCGCGGGCTCGCGCCGCGAATCTGACCTTCTAATCACCTGAACTCCTGTATCGTCGTTCTCCAAGCGCTGGTGTACAGACTTGATTAAGTTCGACCTCTCGGAATCCATCGCCACGATCACCATCGATCGGCCCGACGTGAAAAACGCGCTCGATCGCGGAACGGTGGACGAATGCCGGCGCGTGCTCCGCGATGCGGCGGAGGACGCGGATGTCGGGGCCCTCATCATTACGGGAGGCGGGGAGTCCTCGTTCGTGTCGGGCGCCGACATCAACGACATGCGGGGGCGGGGACGGGACGATGGGTTGGCGGCGATCAACTCGTCGTTGTTCGCGGAGATCGAGCGCTTTCCGCGGCCGACGATTGCCGCCGTGAACGGTTACGCGCTGGGCGGCGGCTGTGAACTCGCACTGGCGTGCGATCTCCGGATCGCTTCGGAGACCGCCAGATTCGGCCAGCCGGAACTGGGCCTCGGCATCATCCCCGGCGCCGGCGCCACGCAGCGCCTCCCCCGCATCGTCGGCATGGGGTGGGCGAAGCACCTGATTTTCACCGGTGAGATCATCGACGCAAAGCAGGCGCTCGCGATCGGCCTCGTCACGGCGGTGACCCCGGCCGGCCAGCTCCAGATCCGCGCGCGCGAGCTCGCGAAGAAGGTACTGCGCCAGGGACCGCTCGCCGCGCGGCTCGCGAAGCTCGCCCTGAACGCGTCGGCGCGCGTTGACCTCGATTCCGGGCTGCTGATCGAAACCCTCGCGCAGGCGATCTGCTACGCGTCAGAGGACAAACAGGAAGGGACCTCGGCGTTCCTGGAAAAAAGAAAACCGAAATTCAGCGGACGTTGATCTGGGTCGGGTTCTTGGGTTCTCGGGGTTCTTGGGTTCTCCGGGTTGGGTTCTCGGGTTCTCCCGACAGGCACGCAAACTGGCACTTCAAGATGTCCGCTCCATTGGCGGGACACTTCGTCTCGATTTGGAAACGCAGCCCAAAACCCCACGAGGCCAGTTCCGGCCTACGCAGAAAACTCCTGACAATTCCAGCTTCGCCTGTGCTTCCTGAGACACAGGTAACGAGCCGAGCCAGAGAACCTGAAACCCAAGAACCCAAGAACCCAAGAACCCCGAGAAGCCAAAAACCCAGAGAACCCGAGAACCCTAAAACCCGAGAACCCCGAGAACCCGAGAACCCAACCCGAAGAACCCGAGAACCCAAGAACCCGAGAACCCGATTTTAGAAAAATTTCCTCGAGATGTTGAACCCGATATACCAGGAATGGCTCGAAACGCCGCCGAGCGCGAGCTGCCCGAGCGTCGTGCCGAAGCCGTCAGAGAAATTGACCTGGAACGTGTGTCCGCCGACGCGCTTTTCGAGGCCGAAACTGGCTTGCGCTACGCCGGGGTCGTAGCCCGCAAGCCGCGGCGTCACCTCCGCAACCACATACGTCGTCGGCCTGACGCGCACGCGGGTGCCGAGGCCCAGCATGAAGGTGCTGTTGTGATCCACCAGGTCTGACGGCAGCGAGTTGGTGTTCGCGACGAAAATCGGCTCGACATACACCGCCGCTTTCCCCGCCACCTTGCGGGAGACCAGCGCCCCGAACGCGCCCATGTGCTGGCCGCGCAGGTTGTGCCGTCCCTCGAAGGTCGCAATCGCGTCGATCGCGACCGGGTGCGGCCCTTCACGCCACAGGCTCTGCTGTCCGAAGAGCTCGATGCTCTGATCGCTCGTGCGATGGATGCCGACCTGCGTGCCCGGCCTCAGGCCGTATCGCAGCTCGAGCCCGATTTGGGCTCCGCTGTCGAACCCGAAGAAGTTGTCCAGCAGATCACCGACGTCTCCCTGTCCGAGCGACCGCAGGAAGCGGTGCGTGACCCGGAACGACATCTTGTGTGCGGGGAGTCGAAGCGTCACCGGCAGCGCGGAGAGATTGAAATCCGGCTGCAGGGGATCGACCCGCGCGTCCGACAGCGGCTGATCGGCGGGTTGACTCGGCGCCGGCGGGGGCGCCGCGGCAGGATCGGTGGGCGTCTGCGCCCAGGCAGGCGCCGCAGTCACAACCGCGAGAACACAGGCTGCCGCGGCTGCGACCCGCATCGCGGAGAAGTTAGTGTGCATGATCGTAGCGTAAGTCATCACAGCGTTGACGGGTGGGACACGCCGCGCGCTCAGCCGCAGTAACCCGTGCAGGGAGCGGGTTCCGGGGTTGCGGCCCCGTTGAAGCTCCCGACCATGCTCGGATGAATGCTGCAGTGATACGCCACGTTCGCCGCGCCGACAGGGAGCGCCGCGCTCGTCGCGCCGGGCGCGATCTCGGCCGTCTGCAGCGACCCGTCATCCAGCACGATGTGGTGCGTCACCACGTCAGTGTTGTGGAACACCACGAGTTGTCCCGCACCGACATCTGCGGGATTGGGTGAGAACGACTGCTTTCCCTTGACGCCCATGATATTGACCGTCACCGTCGTCGACGAGCCGGTACCTCCGGTCGACGGCGTGGGACTGGTGGGCGCGCTTGCCGATCCGCCTCCGCCGCCACAGGCGGGCAGCAGCGCGGACGCAGCAAGCAGCATCGCGATTCCGGTGTTTCTCATGAAAAAGGCCTCCGGTCGGGGAGGTTCAGCAAGCCGAGTACCCGCCGACACGGCTCGAATTCATTGGATTATCGCGAGATTGCGCAGCGGCGGTTACGCGCCGCGTAAGCCGCTTACGCGCTGTTGCGATCTTCGATCCGATGCTTGGCGAGGTAGTAACTGAGAGCGCGCTGGCTGATGCCCATGGCTTCCGCCGCGTCCTTTTTCACGCCGCCAGACCCCTCGAGCGCGCGCCGGACGGTTTCGCGTTCCGCCCAATCGAGGTTCTGACGGAGGTTGAGCGAGGGCAGGCCGGCTGGCGGAGTCGAGGCGACACCGAGCAGGCGGACGACTTCGGAGCCGATGACGGTCGTCGGCGACAGCACGACGGCGCGTTCGACCGTGTTTTCGAGCTCGCGGACGTTCCCCGGCCAGTCCGCGTTCTGGAGCGCGTCGAGGACGCCTGGCGCAAGTCCATCGATCGCCTTGCCGGCCCGCTGCGCGTGCTTGCGTACGAAGTGGTCGACGAGAACGGGGATGTCCTCGCGCCGCTCGCGCAGGGGAGGAATCTCGAGCGGGATGACGTTCAGGCGGTAATACAAATCCTCCTGGAACTTCGCATCCGAGACCATCTGGCGGAGATCGCGGTTGGTCGCCGCGATGACGCGGACGTCCACTTTCTGGCTGCGCTCAGATCCCAGCGGCTCGAACTCGCGCTCCTGAAGCACGCGCAGCAGCTTCGCCTGGAGCGCCGGCGCCATGGTGCCGATCTCGTCGAGGAAGATGGTGCCGCCATCGGCAAGCGCGAACTTGCCCTTCTTGCCGGTGACCGCGCCGGTGAATGCGCCGCGCACGTGCCCGAACAGCTCCGATTCGAGCAGGTTCTCCGGGATCGCGGCGCAATTGACCTTGATGAGCGGCATGTCCCGCTGCGGGCTGTGGAAGTGAATCGCGCGGGCGACCATTTCCTTGCCCGTTCCCGTCTCGCCGGTAATGAGCACCGTGCTCTTGGTCTTGGCGACGATCTCGGCCGTCCGGATCACGTCCTGCATCCGCCGGCTCCGCCCGACGATGCCGTAATGATTGAACTCCTCGTCGCGTTCGCTGATGAGATACCCGTGCTGCGTACGAAGCCGCTGATGATCCAGCGCGCGCGAGACGACGACGAGGAGCTCGTCGATCTCGAACGGCTTCTGGAGATAGTCGAACGCTCCGAGCTTCATCGCCTCGATCGCACTCTCCACCGTCGCGTGCGCCGTCATCATGACGATCTGCGGACGGTCTTCGGGCGCGGTTGACGCGACCAGCTCTCGAATGACGTCGAGGCCTGAGAGTTCGGGCATCAGGTTGTCGATGACGAGGACGTCGAAGAAGCGTCGCGCCAGCAGCCGCTGCGCCTCGCGCGGGCTTTCCGTCGCGAGCACTTCGTGGCCTTCCTCGCGCATGGCCTGCGCCAGCGCGTTGCGGATTTTCGCTTCGTCGTCTACGAGCAGAATGGAGCCTGTGGCAGTCATGGCGTCGGTTGGAGCGGCAGCTCGATGCGGACCTCGGTCCCGCGATCGACCTGACTCGTCACTGTGATGCGGCCTCCCAGGCCTTCGATGATGTTCCGGGAAATCGCGAGGCCGATTCCCGTGCCCGTACGGCGCGTCGTGAAATAGGGATCGAAAACCCGTGTCAGATGTTCCGGCGCGATGCCCACGCCGCGATCGCGCACCATGACGACGACGTGGCTGCCGTCGAGGCGATGGGTCTCCAGCCGAATCGGCGGGTCGCCGGAGGGCGGCTCCGGCCGCGCGTCGACCGCCTGGACGGCGTTCGAGAGCACGTTGACGAGGACCTGCCGCAGGCGATCGGCGTCGGTGGTCATCGGGGGAATACGCGGATCGAGGCCGAGCCGGACCGGATGCCGACCTCCGTCGACGGCGGCAGCGCGCACGGCGTCGGCCGCGACCGCATTGAGGTCCGCCGCCGCGAGATCGAACTTGATCGGCCGGGCAAAATCCAGGACTTCGCTGACGATCCGATTGAGCCGGGCGATCTCTTCATCGATATCGCGCACGGCGGCATGCACGCGCTCGGGTTTCACGTCGTCGCGCCGCAGGCCGCGGAGCGCGGCTTTGATGATCATGAGCGGATTGCGGATCTCGTGCGCGACGACGGTCGAGAGACGTCCGAGCGAGGACAGCCGTTCGCGCTGGCCGGCCTCGCGCTGGAACCGCTGGATCGAATCGGTCATCGAGTTGAAGGTCGTCGCGAGCAGGTGCGCGTCCTCGTCCTGCCAGCGGTCGTCCGTCGGGACCGGAATCCGGAGGCTGAGATCGCCGGTCGCTGCCATCTCACGCATGGTCGCGGTAATCGCGCCCAGCGGACGCGTGACCGACCGTGCGATCGCGTAGCTGATGAGCGTGGCGCCGAGGAGTGCCACGACGGCGATCCCGCCCAGGAGCGCATGAAGGCGGCGCAGGAAACGGAGCTGCTCGGTGCGGGACCGCAGCACCAGGACCGTGGGTGCGCCGGGCGTGCCTTCGGGGCCGAGCGGTTTGGCGAGCGCGATGTATTCGGCGCCATTCAACGTGACGCTGGGCGTGAACCCGCGTGTCGACAGGAGCGGCGCGAGCGTCGGCCACAGCGATCCATCGATCGTGGAGGCCTGAATGACGCCGCGGGCGCCGAACACGATCTCGCTGTTCGTCAGCGTCTTGAAGCGCGCGGCGGCGGTCGAATCGAGGCTGACGCCGACGATCAGCGCGCCGGCCAGCTCGCGATCGATGAACACCGGCACCGACACCACCTGCAGGATCCCGTGCGGGGCTGACCAGAACGCGGTCTCTTCGCGCGCGTACGACGCCTCATCGAGCCCGGGTTTGGCCAGCAGCTCCGCTTCGGAGATGTCGCCGCCGCCGAATCGTGCGAGCAACCGGCCGCGCCGGACGATGACGAAGACGTCCGCCTTGAGCTGCTGCTGGTACCCGCTCGCGATGTCGAGCACGGTCGCCGGATCGTTGGTGTCGACCGCCGCCTTGAGCTTGGGCAGGTCGGCCACGAGGCGCGCTTCATTCGCAAAGTGATCGAAGCGAAGCGCGCGATATTCGCCGACGAGGGACGCCGCTTCCTCCAGGCCGTGCTGCAGCTCGCCTTCCGCCTGCCGCGTGACCGCGACGTTCACGATGTACATCGCAATCGCGATCGTCACGATGGCCAGGAGCGCCGTCGCGAAGAAGATACGGTTGGTGAGGGAGGCGAAGGCCTTCATCGGATGGTGAAGTCCGCGTCGACGTCGCCGCCGCCTTCGGGAATCGTGACCACGCGTTTGGGCGCATCGCCGCGGATGGTCTCGTTCCACACAGTCAGCGTGTAGCTGCCGGGGGGGACGTTCTCGAGGCGGTAACGTCCCTCGTCGTCGGTGACCGCGAAGTACCGGTGCGCGAAGACCAGGATGAACGCGCTCATGTGCGAGTGGATGTCGCAGAACACGCGCACGATCCCCGGATGATCGAAGCGCACGGATTTCGATTTGCCGGTCGCGTACCGGCCCAGGTCGAAGGACTTCGCCTTCGAGAGCGAGAACACGTTGTGGTACGTCCGATCGTCATTCGGGAAGTCGACCGTGGTGCCAGCGACAATCGCGAGCACGTGTGGTACGAACGTCTCGTTGCGCTGGTCCATGCGCGCATGCGGCTCTTCACGGGCATCGAAGGCGGCGCGCGGCGCGGTCTCGAGATAGACGACGCTTCGCCGGCGGTCCAGCGGCTCGCGGATCGACGACATCCCGAGCGCCCCCACGTCGGGGCGCTCCGCTTCGGCCACGATCGGCGTCTTCACCTCGACGCGGCCGCGGATCGTGCCTGCGGCCGCGCGCCCGACGACCCCGGCGGGCCAGCACGCGAGCATCGAACAGAGAGCGGCGACAGCGGATGCGGTCCGGCGCTGGATCATTCAGAACCAGTACGCCAGCTGGGCCGACGTGAACGTGCGGTGGCGGACCCGGCCGCCGTCACGCCAGTTCGGCTGCACGCTGACGCGCAGCGTCAGGTTCCGCTGCAGGTAGACGCCGGCGCCGAGCTCCAGACGCTTTACCGGCGCATCCCACGTCGTGGGAACGCCGGCAAAGACGCGGTCGCCGCGAACACGCGAGAACGTGAGCGTGTCCGCCCGCGCGGCGACGTACCACCGCGGGCTGACGCGATAGCGCCCTTCGACATAGGCCGACGTCGCGGTCAACGGCTGCTGAATCAACGGCACCCCAAGTCGAGGTAATGTCCACCGGCTGTTAATCCATTCCGTCCGCACGATCCAATGGTCGCGCGAGTACTCGCCGTCGAATCCAAACGCCGTCTGCCCATACGAGTGGTCGCCGAGCACATCGCGATAGCGATCCTCCAGCGCTCCGTTCAGGAACTCGCCGTGCGACGCCGAGGCGCCGATCACGAGCCCGAACGCGGGCTTCCAGCCAATTCTGGCCGCGACCTGCGGCCGACTGTTGTCGTCGCGCGTCCGTGGACTCGAGAGCGTTCCGGTCGTGACGGAGGCGGCGGCGTCGTACCGATCGGACGCGAAGTTCCCCTCGATGCCCGTGTCCCACCGGTAGGCGCTCACCAGAGGGACGCCGGGTTGGGCATCCTCGGATCCCACGGGATAAGATGCGCGCCAGCCGCGCGCGCGCATCAGCAGGAGATCGTCCGCACTCCCCGGGATGGCGTCGGGCCTGATCGACGTCAGGTACTGGTAGGCGAGCGGATACCCGATCAGCGGGTTGTCGTCGATCCGGTACGAACGGCGGGCGAACGCACCGAAGACGGGCGGAATGCGGCCGGCCTGCACATCGAACGGAACGTGCGCGAACGGGCGGACACGGAGGTAGAGCGCGTACGGCACGACCTGCTCGCCGTCCTCGGACCGAAGCTCCGTGAGCACCGCCAGCCGCGGCGCGATGCGCCACGTGCCCGCGACGGCGATGCGCACCAGGCGCAGCGCATTGTGCTCATAGTCCGTGTAGTTGAAGAACGCGAGCTCATCGTGGCTGCCGAAGGAGACGGAGACGCTGCCCGACACCGTGACCGCCCCGCCCGCGAACTCTGCCGGGCCCTGCGGAAGCGTCTGCGCGAGCGTCGGCCGGACGGCCGACAGCCACAACACGCCGGCAGCCACCGCGCGAAACCCCCTCATATGCGCCTGAACGCTTTCATTATGCGGTATATTTGTTTGATTCCAAGAGCGGCCCGCGCGTTCCCGCGCGGGATCGGATTGCGAAAGACTTGCCGGGAGCCTGGCGGAGGACTGGAACGTGGCGTACATCATCTGCGAACCGTGCATCGGCACGAAGGACACGGCGTGTGTGGACGTGTGCCCGGTGGATTGCATCCACCCGCGGAAAGACGAGCCGGCGTTCGCGGCAGCGGAAATGCTCTACATCCACCCCGACGAGTGCATCGACTGCGGCGCGTGCGTGCCCGCGTGCCCGGTGGAAGCGATTTTCGCGCTCGACGAAACGCCCGAGAAATGGAAGGAATACATTCCCAAGAACGCGGAGTACTACCAGAAGTAATCGACGAGATTCGAAAGCCGGCACAAGATTCGTAAGCGACGAATAGACGACAGTAGCCAGTAGCCAGTAGCCAGTCAGCCAGTCAGCCAGTGGCCAGTCAGCGGTTGGTAGCTGGCGCCCGGCAACTGAGGACTGGATACTGGCAACTGACGACTGGCAACTGGTGACTGGCAACTGGTTGCTGACAGGTTCGGCCTTCCGCTTGCTATAGTGGGCCGCCATGCGCGCGGCTTCACTCCTCCTGGCATCCACGGTCGCCGCCATGCCCCTCGCGCTCGCGGCGCAGGCCCCCCGCGCCGCCGACGTCCAATTGCAATTTGCCCGGCTCCTGATGAACGAAGCGCGGTATCGCGACGCGATCGACGCGTACCGCCGCGCGGTCGCGATCACGACCACCGACTCGACGCTCGCATCGCAGGCCCACGCCGGCCTCTCGCTGGCGCTCCTCCGCACGGGTGATTTCTCGGGGGCGCGCAAGGAAGCGGAGCATGCGCGCGCGGGCACGCCCTCGAGCGCCGCACTCGAGTCGCTCTACGCCGATACGCTCTGGGCGTCGGGACTCTTCGACGAAGCGGAGGAGGCGTACGAGGACGCGATGGGCCGCGATCCCGCCGATGCCCGCGCGCACCACGGCCGCGCCAGGGCGTTCACCGCGCACAACAAGCTGGACGAGGCCTTGATCGAGGCGCAGGAGGCGCTGCGGCTCGCGCCGCGCGAGGGAGAGTTCCATCACACGCTGGGCGTGATCTACGAGCGGCAGCGCAAGTACGACGAGGCCGCCGCCGCGTTCAGCAGCTACGTGAACCTGCTGCCGAACCACGATCACAGCGAAACGGGCGCGTGGACGAAAGCGGAAATCCGGTTCCTCGATGCCTTCCACGGGAGGACGCCGCTCGACATGGGAAACGTGGCGGCGGACGCATCGTGGACGCTGCCGGTGCAGATCGTCGGCGAGAAAGTGATCGTCAAGATCCGCATCAACGGAGGGCGGCTCACGGATTTCGTCCTCGACACCGGCGCGGAGCAGACGGTGCTCACGCGCGAGGTGGCCCGCAGCCGCGGCGTCGTTCCAATCACCTCGATGCAGAGCGCAGGGGTCGGCGACATCGGTCTTCGCGGCCTGCAGGAGGCGCGCATCGACTCGATGCAGGTCGGGGACCTCATCATCCGCAACGTGCCCTGCCTGATCAAGAACCCGCCGCTTGGCGGCCTCCCGTCGCGCGAGCCGGAGAGCTTCTCGCCGCTGGCGCTCGGCCTGTCGGTGCGGATCGACTACGCTCGGCATCAGCTCGTGCTCGCGCGTCGGCTCGCGCATGCGGCGTACGAGACAGCGCTGCCGCTGCGGATTTATCGCCTCGCAACCGTGCGGGGCACCGTCAATGGACAACCCGCCAGTTTCGTGGTCGACACCGGCGGCGAAGTGATCTCGATCAGCCAGTCGACGCTGGGCGCGCTCGATCTTCCCGCCCCCCTCCGCCGCATTCCGCTGCGCGTCTACGGTACGTCGGGCTGGGACAAGGACGCGTTCCTCCTGCCCAATATCGATCTCCAGTTCAGCTCCATCCAGTTCCATCGAATTCCGGTAGTCGTCCTGAACCTGAACGCGCCAAGCGTCCTCCTCGGTTTCGATCTGGGCGGCATCGTCGGCCACAAGTTCCTCAGCCGCTACCGCGTCTCGATCGATTTGAATCGCGGCGTGCTGGGACTCGATACGAACTGATCGCCATCGCCAGTCCTCACACACGACCATTGAGGACGGACATGCACCTACAGGAGAGTAGAGACCAGGCGCGCTGAAATCCGGCGGCGCGCGAGCGGCTGCTATTTGGAGGTCGTCGCCGCGAGCAGATCGCAGCGCGTTTCGAGCTCTTTTCGCGCCTTCAGGCGCTCGGCGCGGCGGGCGTCGGCGGCGACCACCTTCTGCCGTTCGTCCTCGGTCTCGACGATCAGCCCCGGGATCCTGACGCGCTCGCCCGCGCGATCAATGGCGACAAAGGTGAGATAGGCGCGACTCGTCATGCGCCGGACGCCCGTCGTCGTCTCCTCCGAGAACACCTCGACTTCGACTTCGAGCGACGTGCTCCAGACGGCGGTCACGCTTGCGCGCAGGATGATCAGGTCGCCGACTTTGATCGGGTGCAGGAACTGCAGACCGTCGACCGCGGCGGTGACGAGCAGGCTGCGGGTATGGCGATGACAGGCGATCGCGCCGGCGATGTCGATCAGGTGCATCACCGTCCCGCCAAGGATGAATCCCAACGGGTTGGCATCGTTCGGGAGCACCACCTGGACCATCTCGGTTGCGCTCTCGGAGGCGCGCTTGGGCGCTGCCGGCGCAGCCGCCGCGCCCGTCAATTGTTGTGGCATTTCGCGTTGATGAAGGATTTCACGGACAGCCGAAGCTCGGGCGGGAGGTCTTCTTCGCGGAGCGACCGCAGCATCGAGACGGTGCTCTCGTAGCTGCGAAGCTGGGCGACACACCGCGGACAGCGCCGCAGGTGATCGTCCAGCTCGGCCCTGAGCTGGTCGGGCAGTTGCTGCTCGAGGTAATCCGCGAGCAGCTTGACAACTGAACCGCACCCGCAGGCCATGGAGTGATTGTGACACAGGCCGCGCTTCGCAGGCCGCGCTTCGCGCGGGGTGCGTCGGGCTCTGTGCCTCGGACGGGGGCTGGGTCAAATAGAGACGCCAAGCCCCCGTCCGAGCCCCCAAGCCCCCAGCACCCGGCGGCGAAGCCGCCGACCCAAGCACCCGTCCGAGGCCCCCAAGCCCCCAGCACCCCGCGCGAAGCGCGGCGCGGCG
>DATJFQ010000116.1:0-11128 GCA_035495555.1 Vicinamibacterales bacterium | reverse complement strand
TCCTGTATAGGCAGGTCGAGCGGGGTCGAGCTGATGGCGAGCGAGAACTCGTAGCCGCAGTTGCGGCAGCGGTCGCCGTTATCGAAGCTCAGATACTGGCACTTCGGACACCTCATTTCTGTACCGTTCCCGCAGGCGTGTCGGCCGCCCGTGCCGCACGCGCACGCCGAAGCAATTCTTCCTGAATCGCGCCGCGAAGCTGGTCGGCTTCGTCACGCAACGGATCGCCGTCGCGAATCGTGTTCAACGCCGCCAGGGCGTCGCGAAGATGGCCGCCCGCCTGCAGCGCCTTCGCGCGACTCATCGTCAACTCGGCGGACGCGGCGACCGGCAGCGGATCCGGGCGGGGCGCCGCGAACGCCGACGCCGCGCCTGCTCCCGATACGATCGCCTGCGATGAACGCATCGCGTCGATGTAGATCATGACGCTTGCACCAACGGCAAAACCGATCCCGAGGACGAACACGACGGTCATCACCGAAATGCCGGCGCGTGGCGGACGGCCGATTGCGCTGGCCGGCTGCCACGAGCGGCGCGGACGCGCGGGGTCAGACTCGGGCGGCGTAGCGAGACGGTCGAGCCGATCGAGGAGCGCCATCGCCTCGTCTGGAGAGACGCCGCGATCGATCGCCGATCGCAGCAGATGACGCGCGTTCTCCGCGTCACCGCGGACGAAGGCGGCGGTACCGGTCTGCAGCAGTTCCTCGCCTTCGCGCTGGCGTTCCGCCACGGCGCTTCGTGCGCGCTCGATGTACGCGCGCGCGCGCGCATGGCTGCGGTCCAGGAACAGGACGCGCGTCCACACGTTGATCGCGAGTTCGTATTGACCGGTGAAATAATGATCGAGGCCGGCGAGGAGCAACTCCTCGATCCGGGCATCGCGCCCTGAGGTCTCAGACGAGGGCTCGTCCTGGCGAAGCGGATCGGCCATCGGCGACAGCGGGATTATACAGGTTTATATGCCCATCATCGAGAGCATTCCGAACATCAGCGAAGGACGGCGTCCTGAGGTCGTGAACGCCATCGCAGCCGCGATCCGCGAGATACCGGGCGTTCGGCTGCTCGATTTTTCGTCGGATGCGTCGCACAACCGATCGGTCTTCACTCTGGCCGGCGATGCAGCGCCTCTCAAAGAGGCGATCCTGCGGCTCTTCGAACACACGCTCCGAGAGGTGGACCTGCGGGTGCACGAAGGCGAGCATCCCCGTCTCGGCGCGGTCGACGTCGTCCCCTTCGTGCCGATCGAGGGGGCCACGATGGATGAATGCGTGCGCCTGGCGAAGGACGTCGCGTCCGAGGTCGCGAGGCGCTTCGGCGTCCCTGTCTATCTCTACGAGGAGGCATCCGCCAACCCCGCGCGAAAGAACCTGGAGGACATCCGGCGCGGCGAATTCGAAGGTCTCGCGGCGAAGATGGCAACGGAGGGCTGGGCGCCGGACTTCGGCCCCTCCACGCCGCACGAATCCGCCGGCGCAACGGTCATCGGCGCGCGCATGCCGCTCATCGCTTACAACATCAACCTGAACACGGATCGACTGGACGTCGCGAAGAAAATCGCCGCGGCAATCCGTCAGAGCAGCGGCGGATTTCGGTACGTGAAGGCTGCTGGGTTCAAGCTCGAGGATCGCAACCTCGCTCAGGTCTCGATGAATCTCACGAATTACGAGAAGACGCCGATCTTCCGCGTGTTCGAAACCGTGAAGCGCGAGGCGGAACGGTATGGCGTATCGATTCTCGAAAGCGAAATCGTCGGTCTCATTCCAGCGGCCGCACTGCACGGCGCAGCGGAGTACTACCTGCAGATAGCGGGCTTCAAGCCGGATCAGATTCTGGAGAACAAGCTCAAAGGCGACTAGTCTTGCGAGGCGCGAGGCGGGAGGCGGGAGGCGCGGCGGGAGGCGCGGGGCGCGAGGCGCGGCGGGAAGCGCGAGGCGCGGAGTGCGGCGGAGTTGGGAATTGGGAGTTGGGAGTTAGAGTTGGAGTTCGTGCTTGGCAGTTGCGAAGTTGCGTAGTTGTGTAGTTATCTCAATTCTTCACACAGCCTCCTCTTCCCTTCGAGGCATAATGCCGAACGCTCGCATTTTTCGGTACAAATTACTTCGCTCGACTCCGAGCACTTCGGCGGTTCGCGAGATGTTGCCGTGCTGCAAGGCAAGCGCGCGGACGATGTAGTCGCGTTCGAATCGCTCGCGGGCGTCGTGGAGAGGGAGCACGGGGGCGGACGATGAATCGGCGCTACTCGTGGCGGCGCTGTCGAGGAACGCGAGGTCGTTCAACGCGATGGTGTCGCCGGGCACCATGATCATGAGCCGCTCGATCACGTTCCGCAGTTCACGCACGTTCCCCGGCCAGCGGTAGCTCCGCAGCCCGGCCGCGGCGGCCGGATCGAGGCGCTTCGGCCGCCGGCCGTACTCGCGCGCGAATTCCGACATGAAGTGCTCGGCCAGGAGCGTGACGTCGCTCTCCCGATCCCGCAGCGCCGGCACGAAAATCGGAATCACGTTCAGACGGAAGTACAGATCCTCCCGGAACCGCCCCGCGCGGATTTCAGACGGCAGCTCCTTATTCGTCGCCGCGATCACGCGGACGTCGATCTTGACGCTCGACGAGCCCCCGACCGGTTCGACGATCTGCTCCTGCAGCGCACGCAGCACCTTGGCCTGCGTCTTCAGCGTCATGTCGCCGATTTCGTCGAGGAAGAGCGTGCCGCCGTCGGCCGCTTCGAATTTGCCGCGCCGATCAGCGGTGGCGCCGGTGAACGCCCCCTTCGTATGCCCGAACAGCTCGCTTTCAATCAGCTCTTCGGGGATAGCGGCGCAGTTCACCTCGATGAAGGGGCCCGATCGCCGCCGGCTGAGCGCGTGGATGGATTTCGCGACGAGCTCCTTGCCCGTTCCGTTCTCACCGTAGATGAGCACCCGTCCGTTCGTCGGCGCTGCCATCGCGATCTGCTCCTGCAGCTGGATGATCGCGTAGCTCTGGCCGACGATGGTTTCGCGGCGCCCGACGGTTGCCCGCAGCTTGCGGTTCTCGTCCTCGAGCCGCCGCTGCCGGACGGCGTTCGTGACGGCGAGCACGGTCTTCTCCAGCGAGAGCGGCTTCTCGACGAAGTCGAACGCGCCCAATTTGATGGCGCGCACCGCGGATTCGATGTTCCCGTGGCCGGAGATCATGATGATCGGCGCGTCGACCCGGCGTTCGCGCAGCTTCTGCAGCGTGGCGAGCCCATCCATGCCCGGCAGCCAGATGTCGAGGACGATCGCGTCGTACGAACCGCGCACAGCCTTTTCGACGCAGGCCTCCCCCGTCTCGACCGCGTCGACGAAGTAGTTCTCGTCGCGCAGCACGCCGCTGAGCGCGCTCCGCACGCCGGCTTCGTCATCGACCACGAGGATCCGGGGGGTCAAAACATCAACTCCCAACTACCAATTGCCAACTACCAAGGGAAACTCCCAACTTCCAACTCCCAACTTCCAACTCCCAACTGGGAACTGGCAACTGGCAACTGGCAACTGGAAACTGGCAACTTTCAACTGGCGACTCAACATGGCAGTTCCAGTACGAAACGGCTGCCGGTCGGGACGTTTTCGCCGACTTCGATCGAGCCGCCGTGTTCCGCCACGATGCGGCGCACGATCGCGAGACCGAGACCGCTGCCGCGATGCTTCGTCGAGTAGTACGGCATGAACAGTTTCTCGCGGTCACCGGCCGGCACGCCCGGGCCGTTGTCGGCGATCACCACGCGCGCGACGGCGTTTACCGGATCGTGCTGCGTTTCGATCGTGATGCGCGGCTGCTCCCCGCCGGGACGCGGCGGCGCCTGCGTGCCGCCGAGGGCTTCGATCGCATTGTCGATCAAATTGACGATGACCCGGCGGATCTGCTCGACGTCGAGCCGAACCGGAGGAATTGCCTGCGCGAGCTTCCGGTCGAGCGCGATGACCGAGAACAGCCCGTTGTAGAGCGCGAGCGTATCCGCGATCACACCGTTGAGGTTCGACGCCACGGCGCGCGGCGCCGGCAGCCGCGCGAACTGCGCGAACTCGTCCACCAGCGACTTGAGCGATTCGACCTCGCCGACGATCGTCGACGTGCATTCGTCCACCAGCTCCTTCGTGGGGGACGGCGCCTGACCGAGATGCCGCCGAATGCGCTCCGCGCAGAGCTGGATCGGCGTCAGCGGATTCTTGATTTCGTGCGCGAGGCGCCGTGCCACGTCACGCCACGCGGCGACGCGCTGCGTTCGCACGAGCGGCGTCACGTCGTCGAAGACGAGAACCGTGCCCTCGCGTGCGCCGCCTTCGCCCACCAGGGCTGTCGCGGCGGCGGCAACGTGAATTTCCCGCCCGTCCCGCAGGAGGGCAATTTCCTGCGCCGAAGGCCGGGCGGCGGTGTGCGTCGACCTCACCAGCGCCGCCAGCGGCTGGAGATCCTCACGGCTGAAGACCTGGTCGACGGCCGACCCGACGACGCCGGCGTCGACATGGAGGAGCCGCAGTGCCGCGGCATTGATCGTATTCACGCGGCCATCGGGTCCGAACGACACGACACCGGTGGCGATCCGCTCGAGCACCGTTTCGATGTAGCGGCGGCGCTCGTCGAGCTCGGCGTTCTTTCGCTCGAGGTCAAACCGCGAGCGCTCGAGGCGGCGCTGGCTCGACGCCAACTCCCCCGCCATCGCGTTGAAGGCTTCGACGAGCGACCCGAACTCGTCGCGCGTCTCCGGCTCGATCCGATGGTCGAGGTGGCCGGCCCCGATTTCGCGCGCTCCCGCCGCGAGCATGTTCACGGGCCTGGTAATCCGCTTGGCGAGATACAGGCCGAACCACGTCGCGCTCACGAGGATCAGGAGCGTCATCATGAGGAAGAGCGAGAGGTACACGCCTTCCAGCGGCCGCTTCAGTACGCGCAACTGCGTGTACTCTTCGTACGCCTGCGCAATCCGTCGAGCATTGTGCGACAGATCTTCCGGAAGGTAGTCGCTGACGATGACGACCCCGGCGACGGCGCCGCCGGCCGTACGCACCACCGCACCGGCGCGCACCAGTTCGCCGCCCGAATCGAGCGGCTCGTGGGCACGCGTATCCGGACTGCCCGAGGCTACTCGCAGCGCGAGCCGGTCGGCGGAGGCGCGCACCCGCCCCCGCGGCAACGCCGGCGACTGCACCGCGAGAATTTGAATGACGTCGCGACGATCCGTGCCCGCCGGCTGCACGCGGTAGATCTCGATCATCCCCACGCTGCCGTCGTTCACCGGCCGCGTGATCGCCGACTTCAACACGCTCAGGTCCGCTCCGGAGACGGCCGCCGCGGGCAGCGCCGACGCGATGCGCGCCGCCTCGTTGGCCACGTCGGTTTCCCGTCCGCGATAGAACGCGCCGGCGATCTCGTTGGCCGACGTGAGCACGTCGGAGACGGGTTGACTGAACCAGCGGTCGGTCGTCTTGCGGATCAGTTCACCGCCAACCAGCAGCACGAGAACGGACGGCAGGATCGTCAGGCCGAGAAACGCGGCGACGAGCTTCAGGCGAAACCGCGAGAACGGCAGCCCGCGTCGCCGTTCGACGACGAGCTTGATGACGTTGCGCGCCAGTACGAACACCAGCACGAGCAGCATCGTCGCGTCGGCCAGGGTCAGCGCGTACAGCACGACTTCGGAGAGGAAGTCCGGGTTGAGCTGCGTGGAGCGGTCCGCGAGCGTGATCATCGCGACGAGGCTCACGAGCAGCAGGACGATGCCCGCGAGGATCAGGCGTGGGTTGTCGCGAAACGGGCGTCGTTCGGGCGTGGCGGCGCGTGCCGGCGGGCGCGCCGGCGAGGCGGGCGCGTGCGATTCGGGCAGGAGCGTCTTCACTCCTTCGTTCCCAGCAGGTCCTTCAACTCCGACATGAACTCGTTGATGTCGCGGAAATGCCGATAGACGGAGGCAAAGCGCACGTAGGCGACCTTGTCGAGACGCCGCAGCTCGTTCATGACGAACGCGCCGATGTCCTCGGTGCTGATCTCCTTCTCCGGCTTGTCCTGCAGCGCGCCTTCGACGCGATCGGCAACCTTCTCGATCGACGACATACTGACGGGCCGCTTCTCACAGGCTTTCAACAGCCCCGAGATGAGCTTCTGGCGGTCGAACCGCTCGCGGCTGCCATCCTTCTTGATCACCATGTACGGGATTTCGTCGATCCGTTCGTAGCTGGTGAAGCGCCGGCCGCACTCGAGGCACTCGCGGCGGCGGCGGATGACCTCCCCTTCCTTGCTTTCTCGGGAGTCCACGACTTTGTCTCCCAGGTGAGCGCAGAAGGGGCACTTCATGACTGTTCCGCCACGGCGATGTCACGCATGCGACCGAAGCTGAGGCCCTCGCGCGCCATGAAGATCAGGCCGAGCAGGGTGACGGGCAGGAACGAGATCGCGTGCAGCACGATGGCCGCGCCGATCGCGCGATCGTTGGCGACCCCGAAAAACGTCGTCACGGTGATCTGATACATCGCGTGGAAGCCGCCGATCGCGCCCGGCGTCGGCATCGCCACCCCGACGACGAGCAGCGTCATCACGAGGAACGAACCGAGGTAGCCGAACGTCATATGGAAGGCATGCGAGGTCAGCCAGATACCCGCCGCAATCGAGAGCCACAGCGGCAGGGACAGCACGAGTGAGACGGCGAGGCGACCCGGCTGTCGCATGACGGCCAGCCCCTGCGCGAAGGCTTCGACGAACCTGGCAACCATCTGCGCGAGCCGCGACGGCAGCACGCGTTCGACGCGCAGCGCGGCCCGCCCGAGGCGTTCCGGGTGACCCGCCAACGCGAACAGCACGACGAGGCCCACGATCGAGAGGCCGGCGGATATGAGACCGCCGATTTTGACCCGTGTGTAAAGCGCGGGGTCGCCCGCGAGCGTCGCGGGATCCACGAGGACTACGAAGACGCCGAACAGCAGCAGCACCGTCACGAGATCGAGCAGCCGCTCGAGGATGATGGTGGCGAACGCCGCGCTTCCCGCCAGCCGTTCGCGGCGCGCGAGGAGATACGGGCGCAACACCTCACCCGGGCGGGCGGGCAGCAGGAAATTCGCCGAGAACCCAATCACGGTCGTTTCGAAGGCTGCCCAGAACCTCGTGGGGCCGATCGGCGCCAGCAGGTACTGCCAGCGGAAGGCCCGCACCAGGTACGTCGTCAGGGTGGTCCCGATCGCGAGCAGCAGAAAGCTGCCGCGCGCGTTCGAGGTTTCGGTCCACACGTCGCCCCAATTCGCGCTGCGTAGAAAGAACGCCAGCAGCCCGGCCGTGAGTACGAGAACGAGGGCCGCGCGAAATGGAGACCGCATGTCGGGATTAGGATGGATGGAGAAAACTCCCAATTTCCAGATTCCAACTCCCAGATTTGGGAGTTGGAAGTTGGGAATTGGGAGTTGACAGTACTACGGTTCCAAGTCTATGGGCAAACGCGAGTTAGTGCTCGTCCTCGCCTTCATCGTCGTCGGGGCCCTGGTGTATCAGGTCACGGCGCCGCCGCTCGGGCCCGGCCAGGAAGGCTTCAGCCTGGGACGTCTCGCGCGGCATTTTCGCGAGGCGGTCCACGGCCGTCCGTCGCACGCATCCGTCGAAACCACCCGCAGCGATCCCGCGGACCCGTCGGTGACAGAGATCCGGGTCGACGTCCCTCTCGTCGATTTGACGGTGCTCGGCGAAGCGCGCGACGACGTCGAATCGAAGCTGACGGTCGACTCCGACGGTGTGGACGAGCCCGAGGCGCAGCGGCTCGCAAAAGCGACGACGCTTCAAATCGATCGGGCCGGTGCAGGGCTCGTGGTGACGGTGCATTTCCCCGCCGACGGCCGCCAGCGCGGCTCGCTCGCGATGCGGGTTCCCAAGCGCATGCTGCTGCGGGTGGAGAACGGCAACCGGAACGGAAACGTCGACGTGCAGCACGTGGCGGCGGTCGACATCAAGGGGAATCGCGGCACCGCCCGCGTCAGCGACATCGACGGCGAGATCAGCTTGACGCATCGCGGCGCCGCCGCGCTCAACATCGCGCGCGCGGGCTCCGTGCGGTTGACGATCAACAGCGGCGACGCGCACGTCTCGGACATCCGGGGCGCGGCGTCGATCGAGACGACCGGGTCGAACGTGGAGCTGGCCGAAATCGCCGGCCCGCTCGACGTGAAGTCGCGAAACGCCGACGTGCGGATCCGCAACATCTCGCACCTGCAGCCGCCGCTGCGATGCGACATGCAGTCGGGGCGCCTCGAAATCGACGGTTTGCAGACCGAAGGGCGGATCGACGGCCGTGACACCGAAATGCGGGTCACGGTGGCCCGCGCGGTGCCGATCACTATCGACAACACCGCCGACGACATCACGATCGTCCCGCCGCCCGACGGCTACACGCTGGACGCGATCGCCGCAGACGGCGAACTCTCCGTCGACGCCGGCGCGAATCAGAGCGCGCCAATCGTGAAAGCCGCGGACGAGCGCGAGCAGCGCGTGAACGCGTCGATACACGGCGGCGGACCGATGATCACCATCCGCAATTCTCACGGGGATATCTCGATCCGCGCGCGCGGGGGGAGTTAGTTTCCAACTCCCAACTCCCAACTCCCAACTCCCAACTCTGAAATCCCAAACATCTCCAATCTCAAATCGCAAATCTTCAATTCCCAGACGTGTTCTCCGCGGATGCAGGGCAAATGACAGAACGGATTCGCGAATTCGCGTTTGCAGTCGGCGGGCGCGAGTTGTAAGCTTTCGCCTCTGCAAATGATCACTGCGCCACTTCTCGAGACGTCCATCCCCGATCTGAAACTTCACGGCCGCGGCAAGGTGCGAGACATCTATGCCGTTGGCGACGACCTGTTGCTCGTCGCGACGGATCGCATCTCCGCGTTCGATTACGTGCTCGGATCCGGCATCCCGGACAAGGGCAAGGTCCTCACGCAGCTCTCGGCGTTCTGGTTCGAGCGCATGGGCGGACTCGTCCCGCATCACATGAAGACGATGAAGGTGGACGAGTACCCGATGGAGGCGCGCCGCTACGCCGATCAGTTGCAGGGCCGCTCGATGCTGTGCCGCCGCACGCGCCCGATCCCGATCGAATGCGTCGCACGTGGCTATCTGTCCGGTTCCGGCTGGAAGGAATATCAGAAGACGGGCAGCGTCTGCGGGGTCGCGCTCCCCGGCGGCCTGCAGGAATCCGACAAGCTGCCGGAGCCGATCTTCACGCCCGCCACGAAGGCGGAAAACGGACACGACGAGAACATCAGCGAGGATCGCGCCGCGGACATCATCGGACGCGACCTCGTCACACGCCTCAAGGCGTTGACGCTCGAGATCTACCGCCGCGGCTGCGCGCACGCGGAGTCGAAGGGCATCATCATCGCGGATACGAAGTTCGAATTCGGATTGGCGCCCGCGAGTCCCGCTGCGTCCGGCCGAAGCACCGTGGGTGCGGACGCGGTCGAGATCGTGCTCATCGACGAAGTGCTGACGCCCGACTCCTCGCGCTTCTGGCCGAAGGATCAGTACCGTCCCGGCCACGGGGTCCCGAGCTTCGACAAGCAGTTCGTGCGCGACTATCTCGAAGAGATTCACTGGAACAAGCAGCCGCCGGTCCCTGCGCTCCCCGAAGCCGTGGTCGAGCGGACGCGCGAGAAGTACATCGAGGCGTTCCGCCGGTTGTCCGATCGCGAGCTCGCCTGAGGGAGCGCCGGTGCGCGATCAGATGGACAAGCTCGTCACCGAGATGCTCGACAAGGGCGTGCTGTACGAGGACGCCCGCCGCGAGTTCGAGAAGATGTTCATCGCGCGCGCACTGCAGCGCACGCGGGGCAACCTCGGCGACGCCGCCGATCTCCTCGGCGTCCACCGCAACACCATCGCCCGCAAGGTCTCGGAGTACCGCATCAAGCGCAGCACGTAATCCGCGCCTCGCACCTCGCGCCTCGCGCCTCGCGCCTCGCGCCTCCCGCCTCCCACCTCCCGCCTCGCGCCTCCCACCTCCCGCCTCGCGCCTCGCTTAGCAGTCAGCTCTGCCGACTGCTTGACAGCCCCCTCCGGCTCCGATACAGTTAGCAGTCGGCCACGTTGATTGCTAACGCGCCTGCGCACCCGAGGGTGCTTCGGCGTGGGTGGCCCCGGACTCATTCACCACACCTAACGACGGAGAAGACGACGTATGGCAGCAACCGCGACGAAGGTTGGGATTCGTCCCCTGCACGACCGCGTGATCGTGCAGCGGATCGAAGAAGGCGAACAGAAGGTCGGCGGAATCATCATCCCCGACAGCGCCAAGGAAAAGCCGCAGCAGGGCCGCGTGATCGCGGTCGGCAAGGGCAAGGTGGAGAAAGACGGCAAGGTCACGCCGCTCGACGTCAAGGAAGGCGACACCGTCCTCTTCGGCAAGTACTCCGGTCAGGAGATCAAGCTCGAGGGTGACGAGTACCTAATCATGCGCGAGGAAGAGATCCTCGGCGTCATCGAGAAATAACACCGGACGGCGCGCCGGAGCAGGCCCGAAGGTCTGCGCTGCAGCGTGCGTCCGAGCCGTCGGGCAGATGTTCAGGTCTGCCCGGGAACATCGCGCAGGCCGTTCTGGCCTGCCATCGATTTACCGAGGAGATTCGAGTTTATGGCAAAGCAGATTGTTTACGGTGAGGAGTCGCGCCAGGCCATCCTGCGCGGCGTCAACAGCCTCGCCAACGCAGTGAAGGTGACCCTCGGCCCCAAGGGCCGCAACGTTGTCCTCGACAAGAAGTTCGGCTCCCCCACCATCACCAAGGACGGTGTCACGGTGGCGAAGGAGATCGAGCTGAAGGACGCGCTCGAGAACATGGGTGCGCAGATGGTGCGCGAGGTCGCGAGCAAGACGTCGGACATCGCTGGCGACGGCACCACGACCGCGACCGTGCTCGCGCAGGCGATCTTCCGCGAGGGCGCGAAGAACGTCGTTGCCGGTGCGAACCCGATGGAGCTCAAGCGCGGGATCGAAAAGGCCGTCGAAGTCATCGTGAACGAGCTGAAGAAGCAGGCCAAGCCCATCAGCGGCCAGGCCATCGCGCAGGTCGGCACGATCTCGGCGAACAGCGACGAGACGATCGGCAAGATCATCGCGGAAGCGATGGAAAAGGTCGGCAAG
>DATJFQ010000115.1:0-8604 GCA_035495555.1 Vicinamibacterales bacterium | reverse complement strand
GCGAGCCGAGCGGCTTCTACTCCGATCTCTCGCTGCGCGCCGTGTCGGCGGAGGTCACCAACAACGACGCCGCGCCCCGGGGGCATCTGTACATCTTCGTCTTCGACCAGCAGCACATCACGCCGGGCAACGAGCAGTACGGGCGCGAGGCAGCGGCGAAGTTCATCCGCACGCGCGTGCGCGCCTCGGACCGCATTGCGGTGTTTGGTGTTCCGGGCCCCGGTCCAGACCTGCAGTTCACCAACGACACGCAGCGCGCGATCGCGCAACTCGATAAGGTCCGCGGCGGTCTAGAGCGGACGGTGCTATCGGGACTCGGACGCATGTCGCTGCAGGAGGCGTATCAGGTGGCGTCGGGCGACGAGACAAGCGCCGACAAGGTCATGCAGCGGATCGAGAGTGATCTTTCGGCGGACGTCGGGGGCACCATCGCCAACGAAATAGGCGCCGGAGGCGGGAGCAAGGCCGAGCAGGCCTTCTTCAACGAGGACCACTCGACGAAGCTCCGAATCATCCAGGAGAACGCCCGCGCAATCGTGCAGCGCGACGAAGCCCAGACCCGCGACTTCCTCGCGCGACTCTCGAACCTGCTCACCCAATTCCGTTCTGTCGAGGGACGCAAGACGGTCGTGCTCTTCTCTGAAGGGTTCAACGACCAGAACGTCTCGCGCGACCTGCAGGACGTCGCCGCAGCGGCGGCCGCCAGCTACTGCGTGTTCTACGCCATGGATCTGAACCGGCGATTGGCGGACCTGACCGGCGCCGGCGGTTCGACGACGGCAGTCGAGACGGAGATGCAGGCGCGCACCGCGCCGCTCGCGAGCCTCGCCACCGAAACGGACGGCGTCTTCGTCAACGACGCCAGCTCGCACATGGACGACGCGCTGACTCGCATCGCGAACCAGTCGCAGGACTACTACATCGCCGGGTTCCTTCCGAGCGAGAAGGCAGTCGCGGACCGCGGATCGTACAGGCGCGTGCAGGTGCGCGTGACCCGCGCAGGCGCGCACGTCAGCGCGCGCACTGGTTATACGGTTCCGTCCAACACGATCCCGATCGATCGCAAGGACGCCATCGACGCCGCCCTCGCGGCACCGTTCGCGCAGCAGGCGCTGAAGGTGGCGTACACGACGTACGTCTTGCGCTCCGATGCGACCGGGCACCCTCGCGTCGTCCTCGCACTGGGCGCGGACCTGCCGCTGAGAGACGACAAGAACAGCACGGCGGACGTGGTGTTCGTTCTCCGCGATGCTCGTGATGGCCGCGTGGTGGCCAGCGGGAGCGACACGATGCCGCTGCCGGACGCGGCGACGCCGGGCAGTTACCTCGGGCACAGCACCTATCGCGTGCAGTTCGATGCGCCGCCCGGGACGTATTTGATGCGGGCCGTCGTCCGCGAGCCGGGCGGGCTGCTCGGCAGCGCCGACCGGCGGATTCAGGTGCGCGACGTCGCCGGTCCCGCCGTCGCCGCGAGCGATCTCGTGCTCGCGTCCGCGGACGGCGGCCTGCCGGTCCGTGCGCTGGCGTACAAGGCCGACGGGCTTCATGGTGGCCTGGAGGTCTACGGCCGCACCCCGGAGCAGCTGGCCAACGTGCGCGTGCGCGTATCGCTGGAACCGGAAAATGGCGGCGCCGCAAGAACGATCGACGCGACGCTCGCAGACACTGAGAGGGTCGGTGGCGGAACGATGAGAAAGGCCGCGTTCGCGCTGCCGCTGACCGACGTTCCCCCGGGCGCGTACGTCGCGCGGGCAACGGTTGCGGAAGGGAACGAAGAGGTCGCTGCCGTGTCGCGTCAGCTCGACGTGCGTGAAGGCGCGGCGCCCGTGGCGGCGCCTCCGCCCGTCGATCCGCGCAATGCCGCGCAGGGACCGATCTTCGCCCGTGCGAGAGGCGAATGGGTGACGGCGGCTCCGCCGCTCGCGGCGCACGCGACGAAGGGGTTCGACCTCTTCTCGCACGGTGATTACGCGTCGGCCGCGGCGGAGCTGCAGCAGGCGTTCGATAGCAGCCAGAAGAGCGCCGCGACCGCGTTCGTGCTCGGATGGGCCTGGGAGGGCGCGGGCGACGACGTGAAGGCGATCGGCGCGTGGCGCGCGGCCGCAGCGGCGGATCCGTCGCTGGTCGCGGCGCATCTCGCGCTGGCGGACGCGTACCTCAGGATGCGCAACGCGCCGCTGGCGGTGCAGGCGCTGCGGGCGGGACTCGACGCGCTGCCGAATTCCATCGAGCTGAAAACGAAACTCGGTCAGATCACGGGCGGCGGAGACAATTGGTGAATGGTGCGTTGGTGAATTGGGGGTCCTATGCTCATTGGTTTCGTGCTCGCACTCGCGTTGACGGGGGGCGGGGCGCAGGCCGCACCGCAGGCGTCCATGAACTTCAGCGAGCCGCACCTCGTCGTGGCGCTCGACAAGATCAAGGGAGAACCGATCCAGCTCGCGTGGTCGCCCGATGGTACGGAGCTGTACGTCGAGACCGGCAACCGGACGCGTATCGGCACGTTCGAGAATCAGAAGCATTATCTCGTGACGCTTGCCGACGGCAAGGTGAAGAGCGTCGACGCCGCTCCGCAGTGGGCGACCGATTACCAGACGTGGAAATCGAACAAGTGGGCGCCGGGCGTCCGGACGTTCGCAATCGATATCAGCGAAGACAAGCGCACCACGCGGGCGGTGTCCGCCCCCACCGGCGGAGCGCTGGCGAAGGGCGGCGAGTCAGGTGCGTCCACCGGCAACATGGACGCCGCGACGGATGCGGCGCTCTCGAGCCAGGTGCAGCACGTGATTACGCTGAAACTCAAGGGCCAGACGGTCGGTGAGTACGTGGACACGCAGTTCGTGCCCGGCTATACCTACAGCTGGGCGCCGCAGTCGTTCGGCACTGCCATCGCGTATTCGAACGACGAGGGACGCCTCACCATCATGGATCAGCAGGGCGAGAAGAAGATGGTGCCCTCCACGAACCACGTCATGATCCCGGCCTGGTCGGACTCGGGTAAGCAGATCGCCTTCATCCGGAAAGACGGGAAAAAATACGGGCTGTTCGTTACCGACGTGAAGTAGCCCCCGCGGTTCTGGGTGCGGGGGTTCGGGGGTGCGGGGGTTCTCTTCGCGGTTCGGGTTCGGGTTCGGGTTCGGAGTTCGCGTTCGCGGTTCGCGTTCGGGTTTGAGGCTGGCGGTTCCGGTTCGTGGCGCCCTCGGGGTGGACGCCAGCCCTTTCGGCCCAGGCATAGGGGCCTCTGGTCAGCGATGACAGTGGTTCGGTCGATTCCGGTCGCGTGTCTCGCCTCGTGCGTGGCGATGCTCGTCGTCGCGCACGCGCAGCAGCCGCAGGCGCCGACGTTCCGATCGGGCACGCAGGTCGTGGAAGTGGACGTCCGCGTCTTCGACAAGGACGGCCACTTCGTCACCAATCTCAAACCGGGCGATTTCATCATCAAAGAAGACGGCGTTCCGCAGCAGATCACCGCCCTCACCCTGGTCGGGTCTGAACCTGGAACCAACCCCGCGAGCCCCGCGAGCCCCGAGAACCCCGCGAGCCCCGAGAACCCCGGGAACCGCGCGAACCCGCGAACCCCAGAACCCAACCCGAGAACCCGAGAACCTGAGAACCCGAGAACCCCGTCCACGTGGCTGTTCGTCTTCGATACGCCGCACTTGTCGCTGAACGGACTCCACTCCACGCAGCAGGCCGCGGCGGCCTTCATCGACTCCCGATTTCATCAGGGCGATCTCGGCGGCGTTGTGTTCGATGGCCGGATGGCGAACAATCGTCTGACGACCGACCGCGAGGCGCTGCTCGCGGCGGTGCAGGGGCTGCGGCAGTCCGCGCAAAGCGGCAACTTCGAGCAGTTCATGCATCTCGAATGGCCGCGCATGCAGGACGAGCACGAGGCCTGGCAGATTGCCGATCAGAACGACGGCCACGCGATAGGCGCAGCCACCCAGCGCGCCTGCAACGACCGGCCGGAGGAGTGCAAAGGGTACGCGGATCCAACCCAGCCCGTGAAGGAGAAGGCGCGGCAGGTCCTGGACGAGGCGAACGTGCGCTCGGCCGTGTCGCTGAAGACGATCGACGCGCTCTGCACCGGGCTCGCGAAGATGGCGGGGCCGAAAACGATCGTCTACTTCTCGGAAGGGTTTTTCCTCAGCGGCAACGAGGCCGCGCTCGAGAACGTGACGGGGCTCGCCAACCGCGCCGGCGCGCACTTCTACACGGTGGACGCGCGCGGATTGAACCACGGCTCGGCTTCATCTGAAATCCTGACGGCTGTGACGCCGATGAATCCGTCGGGCGGCCCGCAGCCGTTCGACTGGAACGAAGACAGCACGAACGCGCTCGCCGTCGACACTGGCGGCCTCGCGATCCGCAACGAAAACAATTTCGGCCGCGCGCTCGATCAGATCCAGGCCGACGCCGGCACGTACTACGTCATCGGCTACACGCCCGCGAACCAGACGTTCGACGGCAAGTACCGCAAGATCGAGGTCGACGTCAAGCGCGGCGGCGTGAAGGTTCGCGCGCGGCGCGGCTATCTCGCGATCGAGCCGGCGAAGCTCCTGAAGCCGATCGCGATGACGCCGGCGGCCCCGGCGCGATCGCCCGCTCCGATTCCACCGCCCGCGAGCGCGCCCGAGGAGGCGGTGTCGCCGCGGAACCCGACGGCGCCCCCGCCGGCCGGTGCCATGTCCGCGCCGTCTCCGGAGAACACGGCCGCGGCGGCGGCGGCGATCCGAACGCGCATCGACAACGGCGGTCTCGTCGCCGCACTCCGCGGTGACGACAACGCGCCGGCGGACGATGCGGCGTCGGTGGGCTGGGCCGCATACCAGAAGGGCGACGTCGAGTCAGCCGAACGCGAGCTGACGAAGGCCGCGGGGGATCCCGCCGCACACCCGTGGGTGCATTACGTGCTCGGCCTGTGCCATCTGGCGCTCGGCGAATATCCGGCCGCCGCACAGTCGTGGGAGCATGTCCGCGCCTCGACGCCGGCATTCGAACCCGTCTACTTCGATCTCGCTGACGCGTACTCGCTGCAGAACGATCGGAAAACCGCGCTTTCCGTACTCGACGCGGCCGCGGGGCGCTGGCCGAAGGACGCCGAGATCTTCGATGCGAGGGGCGTCATCCAGATCCACAATCACGAGCTGCCGGAGGCGATCGACTCCTTCGAGCACGCCACAAAGCTGGCGCCGAAGGATCCGCTCGGCTTCTTCAATCTCGGAAGCGCGCATCACGCCGCCGCGCTGCGGCTTCGCGAGCTGTCCAGCAGCAGGAAAGCGCAGCTCGAGGAAACGCCGGAGGATCGTCGCCTGCTGCGCGCCGGCGGCTTCCTCAGCATGGCCCTGTCGCACCGCGATGCGGCGATCAGGAACTACCGTCGCGTGATCGCGCTCAAGGGCCTGTACGTCGACGAGGCGAAGAAGGGCCTCGCGGCCCTCGAGGCGAAGTAGAGGCGGGAGGCGCGAGGCGGGAGGGGAGGCGGGTCGGCATATATGGATTTCTCACGTGCTCTTCTTGCGGTGCTTCTCACGCCCGCGCTGCTCGCCGCCGGGTCCGCACAGCAGCAGCCGCCCGTCCAACCGCCGCCTGGCCAGCAGCAGACCTTCCAGTCAGGCACCCAGGCCGTGCAGGTCGACGTCCGCGTGTTCGACAAGAACGGCAAGTTCATCACGGACCTGAAGCCGGAAGACTTCGAGGTGAAAGAGGACGGCGTCCCGCAACCACTCGGCGCGCTGATGCTGATAACCGGCGAACCGGCGAACGCGAACCCGAACCCGAAGCCGAACCAGAACCCGAACCCCGAACCCGCGAACCGAACCTCCGAACCGCCGAACCCCCGAACCGCCGAACCACGCCCTTCGTCGACATGGCTGTTCGTCTTCGATACGACTCACCTCACCGCAGGCGGGCTGCAGCGGACGCAGAAGGCCGTCGAGGACTTTCTGAAGACGAAGTTCCAGGAAGGCGACCTCGCAGGCGTCGTGTTCGAAGGCAGGATGGCGAACAACCGCCTGACGACGAAGCGCGACGAGCTGGTCAAGGCCGTGCAGGACATGAAGCTGCCCGGTGATGCCACGACGTATCAGATCACGATGCGCCGCGAGTGGCCGCGGTTCCAGGACGAATTCGAGGCCTGGCGAATCGCGGATCAGAACGACAACGATGCGCTCCAGCAGGTCATCATCCGGGCGTGCTCCGACCAACCGGATCGGTGCAAGCAGACGCCGCCGGACCTGGAGGTCCGCGACAAGGCACGCCAGATCATGACCGTCGCCGACAAGGCGACGACGCTCACGCTCCGCGTCGTCGAGGCGCTCTGCAACGGCCTCGCACGGATGGCGGGCCCGAAGACCGTCGTGTTCTTCTCGGAAGGTTTTCTCACGCTCAACGCGACCGCCGCGCTGCAGCACGCGACAGGGATGGCGAACCGCGCCGGCGCGCACTTCTACACGGTGGATGCGCGCGGGCTGAACAAGGGTTCCGCGGCGTCGATCATCGACGAGCCGTACGCGTTCGACTCTGCCGGACCGTCCGTCCGCATGGATCTGCAGGAGGACGGCACGAACGCGCTCGCCGTCGACACCGGGGGCATGGCGATTCGCAATGAGAACAACTTCGGCCTCGCGCTCGACATGATTCAGCGCGACGCTGGCACGTACTACGTCCTCGGCTACACGCCCACCAACCAGAAGTTCGACGGCAAATACCGCGCGATTTCCGTGTCGGTGAAGCGGCCGGGCGTCAAGGTCCGCGCGCGCCGCGGGTACCTCGCGCTCGAGCCGGCCAGGCTGCTGAAGCCGACGGCGATCACGACACCGCCGCCGTCGGCAGCGTCACATGGAGAGGCCGCCGGGACAGCCGTCCCGCCCGCCGCCGCACCCGCCCTGCCGGCATCGTCTCCGTCCGAAACCGGCGCGACGCCCGAGGGCTTGGATACGACAGCCGCGTCGGCCACATCGCTCCGTGAGCGTATCGAGTCGAAGAAGCTCGTCGAGCAATTGCAGCACTCAGGGGAGCGCCTCGCCCCGACTACCGCGTCGGACGCTGCCGGCAAGGGGTGGGCTGCGTATCAGAAGGGGAACGTCGAGGATGCCGCGCGCTATCTCGGTGAGGCGGCAGAATCGCCGGCCGCGCATCCGTGGGTGCATTACGCGCTCGGCCTCGCGCACCTCGCACTCAACCAATATCCAGACGCCGTGAAGCAATGGGAGCAGGTACGGCATGACGCCCCCGACTTCGAACCGGTGTATTTCAATCTCGCCGACGGCTACATGCTGCAGAGGGACGAAGCGACCGCGCTCAAAGTGCTGCGCGATGCGGAGCAGCGCTGGCCCAGGGACGCCGAGATCTTCAACGCCATGGGCGTGCTGCAGATCCGCCGTGGCGCGCTCGATTCGGCGATCGCGTCGTTCGAGGAGGCGACACGCGTCGCGCCAGACGACGGCCTCGGCTACTTCAATCTGGGCCGCGGATATCAGATGCGCGCGGTGAAGTTCCAGCGCTACGACTCCGCGCGGGAGCGCTGGGTGGGCGGCGAATCCGACACGAAGAAGGCGCAGGCGGCCTACCAGAAATACATCCGGATCGGCGGCCCCTTCGTGCAACAGGCGAAGGAGGCTTTACAGGCTCTCGCGTGGCGATAGGAGCGAGCGAGGCAACTGCGCAACTTCGCAATTACCAACTGCGCAACCTCAGCGCTGCGAGCAATCGCGTTATCCTTACCAGCATGAGAATGCGGATCAAATCCGGCGTATGTGCCGGCGCTCTCCTGGTGTGGATCGGCGCGCTTGGTTCGTTGGCGTCGGCGCAACAGGCACGCCAGACCGAGCAGGACGAGTACACGCGGTACGAGCTGCTCGCGCCAGACACGGCGTCGTTCGCGATCGACTACGAGGTGACGGCGACCACACCCGGCGCGACGCTCTTCTTCAACCCGATCCGCAAGGGCAGCGTCGCGAGCAACGAAGCGGTCTACGACATGATGACGCGCGCTCCGCTGAAGTTCGAGCAGGTCAGCGGCGCGGAAGCAAAGGCCAGCGGCCTGGCCGGCGCGGACGCGGGAACGGACTACATCCGGATTCACCTCGCGCGGCCGATTCCCTCCGGCGGCGGCCAGGCGCGCCTGCGCATCGTGAAGACGTACAAGGATCCGAAGAGCTACTACCGCGAAGGCGACGGTATCGTTTTCGACCGGCCGCTCGGGATCACTCGCAACAGCGTGGTGCTCCCGGCTGGCTATCGCCTCACCGAGTGCAACGTACCGTCTCAGGTGCTCTCGGAGGCTGACGGCCGCGTGAAGATCAGTTTCATGCATCAGGGGCCCGGGCCAGCCGCGCTGGTCGTGAAAGCCAGGCCCGGAGCGTTGACGGGCACGGCGGCGGCGCCCAGGCCGCTGTCGAACGCCCGAAGTTGGGAAGCGCCGCCGGCGCAGGGACCGACGGAGCGATCACGCCTGACGGAACGCGCGCACCAGGACCGCGACATCGTCTACTTCCTGAAGGAGCCGTCGACGCACGCGTTCAGCCTGTATCACGACTACACGGAATCGCGCGAGGGAGTGGACAACTACGTCAACGTCGTGCGCACCGGGAGTACCGT
>DATJFQ010000114.1:0-29948 GCA_035495555.1 Vicinamibacterales bacterium | reverse complement strand
GGCATGAGAGACAACAATTTGAGCGCGGCTGGATCGATGCGGTCTTGTGGGATCACATTGCCTGGGAAGGGCAGTCCAGTAGCAGGATCGATGAGACTCTTCTTGAGAAAGCTGAAATCGCCTGCTCGTTCTTGAGCTGTGGCCACGATCGTCTGACGCGTCTGACCGCGCCCTTCACGATAGCCTTCGAACGACCCAAAGAAGAATGTTTTGTTCCGAATAACTGGGCCGCCGAGTGTGCCGCCATACTGATTGAATTTCAACGGCGGTGGCGACGTTCTTGCGAAATAATTTCTCGCTTGAAACTTATCACTACGCAAAAACTCCCAGCCGGAGCCGCTGAAAGCATTCGTACCGGATTTGGTTACCACGTTGACGACGGAGCCCGTGTTTCGTCCGAACTCGGCCGAGAAGTTGCTGGTTTGTATTTTGAATTCCTGAACGGCGTCCACATTCGGACGCGCCTGTAACGCATTGCCCTCGAGCGAGTTGTCGCTGACCCCATCAAGCAAGAAATTGTTCGCGTCGCTCCGCTGACCGTGTACGTAGAACGAGCTCCCCGCACTCGTTCCTTGGCCTCGCGTCGTGACGCCTGGCGTGAGGAGTCCCAGATCGGCGAAATTGCGACCACTCAGGGGAAGCTCAAGGATCTGCTTTTCATCAACGACCTTGCCGACGACTGATGTCGTCGTCTGGACCTGGATGCCTTCGGCCTCCACGGTGACCGTTTCATTAAGCGCTCCGACTGACAGCGTCGGGTCCACGCGAGTTTCTTCATTGACCCGGACCGTGACCGGTCCTTGACTATAGGAGCGAAACCCCGACAGCTCCGCGTCCAACTGATAACGGCCAGGAGCTAGCCCCGACAACTCGAATTCTCCACGGTCATTTGTGACCGTGTCGCGCTTCGTACCCGTGGCGAGATTCTTTGCGACGATTGTCACTCCAGGGAGCAGACCTCCGGAAGAATCCTTAACTGCTCCGACTATTTTTCCTGAACTCGTTTGAGCCCACGCTCCGGCGGGTAACAGCCCTACGGCTAGCCCAATTCCGAGAAGAATAGCGCGCGATAGAATCCTCATACGTCCCCTCCCTGGAGGTCGAGTGCTAAATCGTGCGATCGAAGTTCAATTCATCGGCTGTTTGGCATCGTGTTCCCCGTCTCGAATCGCGGACGGGTTGCGCTGTTCGCGAGTGTCTCCGTGGACAGGTAAATGAGCCTCACTATTTTTTCGATCTTGGGATAGTCGATGCGGTCCCAAGTGTCGTTCGCGGTGTGATAGTCAGGATGTTCTCCGGTGTTGAACAGGACCATCGGCACACCCTTAATCGCAAAGGGATAGTGATCGCTGCGCGAGAACCATGCTTCCGGATCGTTTGCATCGGTCTTGTAATCCAGCTTGAGACGAATCTGTTGATTGTCCCCGTCGATCACGCGTCTGAGGTCAGGGCTGTACAATGTTCCAATAACGTTTACCTGATTCGTGTTTTGATCCGCGGTCGTATTCCATTCCGGATCGTCCTCGTCTCGGCCGATCATGTCGGAATTGAGAACCGCGACTGTCTTGTCCAGCGGCACTATCGGGTGTTGCGTATAATGAAACGCGCCCAGTAATCCGTCCTCTTCGGCCTCGAACACCAGAAACATCACACTTCGTTTCGGTTTGATCGGATTGGCCTTGAATGCTTCGGCGATTGCGATCACGGCGGCAACGGCGGATGCATTATCGTCAGCGCCATGGTAGATGAACGGCCCAGACTGCCCAACATGGTCGTAGTGACCTGTAACCAGCACGTATTCGTTCTTCAAGGTCGGATCGGATCCTTCTAGGACGCCTACAACGTTGCGAGTCTGAATGACTTCACGATCTTTTATGGCCCGCCTGAGCTCAACAGTGACACTCGGCACTGCCATCGAGTGCGGCTGTCCACTCTGGTCAATCGCGTCCTGGAGTTGATCCACTGTCTTACCAGATGGCCTAAGCAATTCGTCTGCGGTCGCGCGGGTAATGGTGAAGAAAGGTAGGTCCCAGAATGGGCTCGTCAGTGCATGTGTACCCCGGTCCGTTCGAATTTGTCCGTTGGTGGGTCCGCTCGGCTTCCGCTGAGTTTTTCGATCAGGCGTTTTTTCCTGCACTATTAGAATCCCGGCCGCGCCATGCGCGCGGAGGACCTCTGGCTTCCACCAGTTGAACGCGTGGACAGTGTTATACCGTCCCATAAAGCGGCTTGCCGGATCGTGTTCCTGGGGCTCGTGCGTGAGCACCATCACCACCTTCCCACGCACATCAACATCCTTAAAATCGTCGTAGGCGTATTCGGGAGCAGCAATACCGTATCCCGCAAATATAAGTGGCGCCTTCACCGCTACGTCGACGTTTCCCTGACGACCCAAGGTGAAATCAGAGCCCATGGCGAAATCACGGGTTGTCACCGCCGTATTGCCTATGGAGGCCCGTAAATAGGTCTGATCGCGGTCAATGTGACCAGCTGTCATCTGAAAGTTTTGAAAGTAGGTTCCGCGATCGCCGACTGGCTTCAGGCCGGCCCTGTAAAAGGAGCCAGCTATGTAGTCTGCCGCGATGCGCCCCTCATGACTGAGCGAGTCACGCCCTGCCATGTCATCTGACGAGAGGAAATAGATATGACCTTTGAGGGCATCGGCGGTGATCGACTTCAATCCGGGATCGTCTGACTGTGCGCCCAGCACGACCGTAATGACACCGCAGCCCACCATCCCAAGTACGAACCACGACGATTTCGGACGTATCAGCGACATTCGCGCCTCCCAACATCGTTCGGAGCGTCGTTCAGTGACGGGCTTCTGTCTCGCTTTAGCCCTGAAGTCATGCAAATCGTCGGGGTGCCTGTCGACGACTCCTCCTGCGGGTCATAAGTGATCCGGAACTCCCGCGCCCACCGACGCGGAAGCGAATTTAGCACGAGGTCGCGACGCGATAGCTTGCTAAATTGAGCGACATTTCCGGAAATTAAGCTATAATCGATGCGTATGGCGAGAAATAACGCAATAAAATTGCTCGATCCCCAACAGGACGAATTCGACCTTCGAATTCTACGTGAGCTCCAGGACGACGGCCGGCTCTCAAACGTGGAGTTGGCGAATCGAATCGGATTGTCGCCTGCGCCCTGCCTTCGTAGGATGCGGGCACTCGAGCGTTCGGGCGTTATCCGGAAATATGTCGCGTTGCTCGATGCCAAGTCCGTTGGGCATGGCGTGACGGTTTTCGTTCAGGTTCGCGTGAACCTTCAATTGAAAGGGCGTTTCGAGGTGTTCGAAGAGGCAGTGCTTGGTTTGCCAGAAGTGCTGGACTGCTATCTCATGAGCGGGGACGCCGATTATTTGCTGCGGGTGGTCGTGCCGAGCGTGGAGGCTTATGACCGTCTGCTAAGCGACTGGCTAAGACGAGTAGAGGGCATAACTGAGATCAAATCCAGCTTTGGATTGAAACAAGTCAAGTATTCAACTGCATTCCCGCTCGGCTTGAGCCGTAGGAGTGACCGCGCACGGCCGTCACGAAGGGCAGAGCAACCTGAAGCATGGCAACGACCCAAACGCCGCAGATAAGTCGAGCGCTACCGCCGGCCTGATCCTCAGTGCATTCAGGTGCCTTCGCATCCCGTCGCTTCCACACTGAAAGCGCTCGCCGTCCTTCTCATCGTCCAAGCTCCTCTAACATCCGGCTCATTCGGTTGATCTCCATGCGCTGATCCGCATCCACGTCGGACGCGAACGCGAAGATATCGCTGTCCTGCGCGGCGCCCGGCGTGTCAAACAACTGCTTCACCATCGTGAGGGCGCCACCGTGGTGCTGAATCATGCCCGTGAGAAACAGGCGGTCGAAATCCGTGCCCGTGGCCGCGGCGAGCTGCTGCATCTGCGCGGCGGTGAGCATCCCGGGCATCATCTCTGCCGTCGACCCGCCCCTGCCGGACATTCCAGGCATCGACGCCATGTCGTGGTCCTGGTGCGCGAGCGGGTCCGGTGCCTGCTGGCCGTGCACTTCGAGCCAGTGGCGCATCATCTTGATCTCGTCCTTCTGGGACAACTCGATCCGCTGACCGAGCTTCTGCATGTCCGGATTCTTCGAGTGCGTCTTGAGCAGCTCCACCATCTGCACCGCCTGCGCGTGGTGATGGATCATGCCCTGCATGAACGCGACGTCCGCGTCGGTGTAAGCGATTTTCTTTACGTCCCGCGCTTCGGCGGGCGTGATCGTTCGCGACGGTTCACCGGGCGCGCCCGGCTTGATGATCGTCGGCTGCTGAGCGGAGACGACGCCGATGGCCCCGGTGAACAGAACAGTGCCGACAAAGAATCGAAGCATCGATACCTTCGGGGCTGGTACTCTGACGCCGTGCTGAACGCCTGTCAAGTTCGCGGCCGCTGATCCCGCCTCCCGCCTCGCGCCTCGGGCCTCGCGCCTCCCGCCTCCCGCCTCCCGCCTCGTCCCTCGCGCCTCGCGCCTCTTTTGTGATGTGATCGACAGGCGTGCCCGCTGCAGCCATCCAGGACACCGTCAGCGCGATCTATGAAGCCGAGTCCCGCCGGGTCCTGGCCACACTGATCCGGCTGCTCGGCGACTTCGACGCCGCGGAGGAGGCGCTGCACGAGGCGTTTCGGGCGGCGCTCGAGCAGTGGCCGCGCGACGGGGTGCCGGCGAATCCGCGCCCCTGGCTCGTCTCGGCCGGCCGCTTCAAGGCGATCGACGCGAAGCGCCGGCGCTCGCGCTTCGACGCGCTCGAGGACGCGCCCGGCGGCGGCGACGTGGCCGTCGTCGACGAACACGCGTGGGCCGACCCGGAGAGCGTCGAAGACGACCGGCTCCGCCTGATCTTCACCTGCTGCCATCCGGCGCTCGCGCCCGACGCGCAGGTCGCACTGACCCTGCGGGAAGTCTGCGGGCTGCGGACGGACGAGATCGCCCACGCATTCCTCACCCCGGCGACGACGCTCGCGCAGCGAATCGTGAGGGCCAAGGGCAAGATACGCGACGCGAAGATCCCTTATCAGGTGCCCGGCGCCGCGGAGTTGCCGCAGCGGCTCGATGCCGTGCTGCGTGTGATTTATCTCGTGTTCAACGAGGGCTACAGCGCGTCGGGCGGCGATTCCGTCGTCCGCTGTGATCTGTCGTCCGAAGCCGTTCGACTCGGACGCCTCGTGGTGGACCTGCTCCCGGAACCGGAGGCGCAGGGCCTGCTCGCGCTGATGCTGCTGCACGACTCGCGGCGCGACGCGAGGGCGTCTGCGGACGGCGAGCTGATCGTCCTGGAGGACCAGGATCGGTCCCGTTGGAACCGTGCATCGATCGACGAAGGGACCGCGCTCGTGCGACGTGCCCTGTCCTCCGCGCGCTTCGGTCCGTATACCATTCAGGCGGCAATTGCGGCCGTGCACGCGGACGCCCCGGCGCCGGAAGCCACGGACTGGAACGAAATCGTCGGCCTGTACGGCGTACTCTTGTCCATGTCGCCGTCGCCGATTGTCGAGTTGAATCGCGCGGTGGCGATCGCGATGCGGGATGGTCCGGAACCAGGCCTCCGGCTCGTGGACGCGATTCTCGAGCGGGGCGATCTGACCGAGTACGGGCTCGCGCATGCGGCGCGCGCGGATCTCTGCCGCAGGCTTGGACGAAACGCGGAGGCGCGAGTCTCCTACGAACGCGCGCTGAAGTTCACCCGGCAGGCGCCGGAGCGCCGCTTCCTGACGCGGCGGCTGGCGGATGTCGAACGGATGCTGGAAGAAGGACGCGCATGAAGTATCTCTGCCTCGTCTACCTCGAACGGTCGAAATGGAACGCCGTCGGCGACCGCGAGTGCGCCAACTGCGGCGAGTCGCTCCGCGAAAGCGGCAAGCTGCTGGCCGCCGAGCCGCTCTTCCCCGTCGAGACCGCCACCACCGTCCGGGTCCGCCACGGGCGCACGGTCGTCACCGACGGCCCGTTCGCCGAGACCAAGGAGCAGCTCGCCGGCTTCTATCTGATCGATGCCGTGGATCTCAACGAAGCCATCCAGATCGCGTCGCGCATTCCCCCCGCTCGCGAGGGCAGCATTGAGGTGAGGCCGGTAAGGGAGCTCGACACCAACGAGAAGGTGCCGGCCTGATCACCTACACAACTCCTTAACGCCCAACTACTCAAGGAGTCAACTTCCAACGGGAGTTCCTTGTGTAGTTGGGCGTTGCGTACTTGAGTAGTTGATCTAATCGAATATGAGATGAGTCCCTCCGCCGGGCGCCGTGGTCACGATCGGTTCGATGCCGAAGGCGGCGCGGATGTTCATCGGGGTGAGCACGTCAGCGCTCGTGCCTTCGGCGAGCACTCTTCCTTCACTGAGCAGCAGCAGCCGATCGGCAAAACGAGCGGCGAGGTTCAGGTCGTGGACCACCCCGATGACGACCATGTCGCCGGCACGGACCGTCTCCCGCACCTTCTTCATGAAGTCGATCTGGTGGCGGATATCGAGGAACGTCAACGGCTCGTCCAGGAACAGCACGCGATGATGGCCGGCGACCGGACGCCAGACCTGCGCGAGCACCCGCGCAAAGTTGACCCGCTGCTTTTCTCCGCCGCTGAGCGTCGGGTAGCTGCGCTCGGCCATGCCGGTCACTTCGAAGAACCTCATGACCTCGTTCACGATCTCGACGTCGTGCACCGTCGGCCGCGTGCCGAAGTGGGGGTAGCGCCCCATCATCACGACTTCGCGTACCGACAGCGGAAACGCCACCTCGATCGCCTGCGAGAGCACGGCGCGCCGCCGCGCCAGATCGCGCTCTGTCGCGCGCGCCACATCCTGTTCGTCGTACAGGACGCGGCCGTCGGCCGGTGTGAGCAGGCGCGAAAGCAGCTTGACGAGCGTCGATTTGCCGGCGCCGTTCGCCCCGATGATCAGATGCAGTTGGCCGGGGGCAAACGTCGCGTTCACACCCGATACGAGGTACCGATCACCGACTTTGAACCCGATGTTCTGCGCCTGGACCATCTGACTAAAAAACGTACTGGCGGCGCCGCAGGAGCGAAAGGAACACGGGGACGCCGACGACGGACGTCACGATGCCGATCGGCAATTCAGCGGGCCTGAGCGCGACCCGCGCGATCAGATCCGCGAGGCTCAGGAGCGTACCGCCGAAAATCGCGCTCGCGATGATCAGGAAGCGATTGTCGGCGCCGCGAAGCATGCGGAGGATGTGCGGGACGATCAGCCCCACGAAGCTGATGACGCCGGTAAACGCCGTCGCGACGGCGACGATCGCGACGTTGATGGCCAGCACGATCCATTTCAGCCGGCGCACATTGACACCGAGATACGTCGCTTCCTCTTCGCCAATCATCAGCGCGTTCAACTGCTTCGCATAGACCAGCGACGCAAGCGTCCCCAGCGTCGTGACGGCGCCCACGATGGCCACGGACCGCCAGGTGGCGCCCGAGAGCGTGCCCAGGTTCCAGAACACAATGGACCGGGCCTGCGGATCGCGCGCGATGTAAGACAGGAATCCAATCCCGCTCAGGAACAGCGCGTTGACGGCGAGGCCGGTCAGGAGCAGCATCACGATCGACGCGCGCCTGTCGCCACCTGATTCGGCAAGCGCAAACACCATCCAGGTCGAGAGAATCCCGCCTGCGCAGGCCGCGGCCGGCAGGGTCCACGCCGCCTGTTCGACGTGCAGCACCGTGCCGAGGACGAAGTAGAGCGAAGCGCCAAATGCCGCACCGCTCGACGTGCCCACGAGTCCGGGCTCGACGATCGGGTTGCGGAAGAGCGCCTGCATGAGCGTGCCGCCGACGCCGAGGCTCGCGCCGACGAACACGCAGAGGATTGCCCGCGGCAGGCGCAGTTCGGTGAAGATTCTGCCGTCGAGCGTGTCCGGCGTTCGCCCCGCGAGCACGGCCCTCGTCGACGACCACATCTGGTGCAGCGGGAAATCGATCGCGCCGAAACGGATCGAGGCCAGCACGGTCGCGATCATCAGCGCGGTGAGCGCAAGGAGCAGACCCGTGGTCCGCGACGCCTTCATGGCGCCTGGTGAATGAGCTTCACCAGCTTCTGCACGCCTTCACCGGTGCTCGGACCGAAGTACATGAGATCGTGTTCTTCGACGCGATAGATGCGGCCGTTCTTTGCCGCGTTGCTGGTGGAGACGCCGGGGAGCTCCAGGATTTTGTCCTTCGACCCGGACAGGCGGTCGTAGCCGAACTCGGTCATCAGCACGACGTCGGGATTCGCGCGCGCCACGATCTCCGGTGAGGTCATGCGCTGCATGCCGGCCTGCTGAATCGCCATCTCGCCGCCGGCCCAGCGCACCATTTGCCCTGCCGCACTCGCGTCGCCGCCGCCGCTCGCGCCGACCAGCAGATAAATGTTCGACGCGCGTCCGTAGTGGATGACGGCGACGCGCGGGTGATCCGTATGCTGCTTCGCCTCCTCCAGCGCGCGAGCCATGTCCGCGTCGAGCTTCCGGCACAACTCCTCGGCTCTGGCTTCCTTGTGGAAGTACGCGCCCATTTCGCGCATCAGCGCCTTTGCGCCCTCGAGCGAGTCGTTCTTTGCAGTGAACGTCTTGAACGGCACGTTCAGCTGCTTCAGCTGCTCGACGACCTGCGGCGGACCGATGTTCCCATCCGTGATGATCACCGTCGGCTTGAGCGAGAGAATTCCCTCAGCGCTGAGCGCTCTGTGGTACCCCACGGTGGTGACATTCTTCACCTCCGGCGGCCACGTGCTCGAGTAGTCGACCCCGACCACATGATCCTGCGCGCCAAGCGCCCAGATGATTTCGGTATACGCCTGAGAGATGACGACCGCCCGCTCAGTCTCTCCCGAACTGCCGGCCGCGTTGCCGAATCGTCCGCACGCGGCGGTCCAGGCGACTATCGCCAGTAGTAGCCATTTCCTCATGAATTTGCCTTGGATGATACACCGCGCGCATTCGTGGTATCACTGAGAGTGCCCGCCTGAAGGAAGTCGAGCCCTCGAGATGATCCAACGTGTGTCCGCAGGCCTTCTCGTCGCGACGGCCGCAGCCGTCACGATCGCAGCCGCTCAGCAGCAACAGCCCGCGCCCGTGTTCAGGGGAAAAGGCGATGCCGTCCGCGTGTTCGCGACCGTGACGGATCGTGATGGCCGCCTCGTGCCAGGGCTCGGCAAGGACGTGTTCGAAGTGCGCGACGACGGCAAGCCGCAGCCGATCACGCTCTTCGACAACTCGCCTCGCCCGATCCGGCTGGTCGTCATGCTCGACGTCTCGGGCAGCATGCACGGAAACCTGCAACTGCTCCGCGATGCCTCAGAACAACTGCTGATCCGTCTCTCGCCCGACGACCTCGCGAGGCTGGGATCCTTCGGCGAAGACGTCGAGATCAGCCCGACTTTCACGCACGATGCGAAAGATCTCGAGGCGTCGCTGCCGCAGGACATTCCACCGAATGCGCCCACTCCGCTCTGGCGCGCGCTGAACCAGGCGATGGATACCTTCGGCGACGAGGCCGACTTACGGCGCGTGATCCTCGTGCTCAGCGACGGCAAGGACAGTGGGCCCATCGATCTCCGTCATCGTGCGTACAGCCAGGCCGACGTGATCGATCGCGCGCGCAACGACGACGTGATGATCTATGCGATCGGCCTGCGCAGCCGGCCGCAGAACGTTCCCGGCGGTCCCGTCGGTCCGGGCGGCATGATGGGCGGTGGTCTGGGCGCCGGCGGCCTGCGTGACGCGCTCCTGGAGGATCTTCCCGATCCAGGCCTCGCGCGCGTGGCGGAGGAGACCGGCGGCGGCTACACCGAAATCCGCTACGGCGAAGATCTGGGCGCCGCGTTCGCCCGCGTCGCCGAGGAATTGCACAGCCAGTATCTGCTCGGTTACGCCCCGCCGAAGCGCGATGGCAAGGTGCATCACATCGACGTCCGCGTGTCGGGCAAAGGCATGAAGCCCCGAGCACGCCGGAGCTACCTCGCGCCCAAGGACTGAACCCGAGCCTTTTACGACATCCGAAAGTCGTCGGATTTTCCGTAACGGTCAACACGGGCGCCACGCGCATTTTCCGGCATTTCGCGCGTGGTGAGGCGATCCTGCGGCAGGCAGCGGTTTTGCGGAGTCGTCCCTCAAAGGAGACTACGCATGAATCTGCGCTTCGCGCTCGCGTCGATCGTATTGCTGACTGTCGCGGCCTGCGGCGGCGGCTACTCGGGATCGACGCCGACCAGTCCGTCCACAGGTGGAACCAACACACAGGGCACGCCGGTGTCGATCGTCAGCGGCGCCTCGGTCAAGACGAACACGGCATTTGCACCCAACCCGGTCGTGATTGCTCACGGTGGCACGGTCACGTGGACCAACAACGACAACACGACGCACACGTCGTCGGCCGACGACGGATCGTGGAACTCTGGAAACATCGCCCCCGGCGCGCAGTTCAGCCGGACCTTTGCCAACGCGGGGTCTTATACGTATCACTGCCAGATCCACCCGGGGATGGTCGGTACCGTAACCGTTCAGTAACCCTCCCGCGCTTCGTTTCCCATGCGCTCGAATGACTGCCGCTGTCCGTGGTATCACTGGGACAGCGGTAGATTTCAAGGAGCGTCATGCGCGTGGTGATTTCCATTGTTTTGCTCAGCTCGGCCGTGCTGTTCGCGGCTGCGGTTTCAGCCCAGACGTCGACCCGCAGCTCGACGGCGCACAACGCGTTGCTCGAGCCGGCGAAGCTTCCGTTCCATGCGCCGGCGTTCGACAAGATTCACGACAGCGATTTCGAGCCCGCCTTCGATGAGGCGCTGCGGCAGCAGCGCGACGAGATCCGCCGCATCGCCGACGATGCCGCGGCACCCACGTTCGACAACACGATCGTCGCGCTCGAGCGAAGCGGTCAGGCGCTCACGCGCGTCCAGATGATCTTCAACGGACTGACCAGCGCGAACACCAACCCCACCCTGCAGCAGATCCAGGAAAGCATCGCGCCCAGGTTGGCCGCTGCGCAGGACGAGATCTTCCTCAACGGCAAGTTGTTCGCGCGCGTGCAGTCGGTTTACGACAGGCGCCAGTCCCTGAATCTCGGACCCGAAGCGCTCAGGCTGGTCGAGTACTACTACCAGCAGTTTGTCCTTGCGGGGGCGAAGCTTTCGCCCTCCGATAAGAAAAAACTGATGGGCCTGAACGAAGAGGAGGCGACGCTCGGGGCACAGTTCTCGAACCGGCTGCTCGACGCGGCCAACGACGCCGCGCTCGTCGTCGACGACAAGTCGGCCCTGGCGGGCCTCTCGGCGGCGGAACTCGAAACGGCCGCAAAGGACGCAGGCGCGCGCGGCCTGCACAGCCGCTGGCTCATTCCGCTGCAGAACACCACACAGCAGCCGGCGCTGGGATCACTGACCAACCGCGACACTCGCCATGAGCTCTTCGAGCTGTCGTGGACGCGCGCGGAGCGCGGGGACAAGAACGACACCCGGGCGATCGTCTCGCGCCTCGCGCAGGTGCGCGCCGACCAGGCCCGGCTCGTCGGGTTCGACAACTTCGCGGCGTGGAAGCTCCAGGATCAGATGGCGAAGACTCCCGAGGCCGTCAATCACTTCCTCGATCAGCTCGTCGGGCCGTCGACCACGCGCGCGCGCCGCGAAGCGGCGGATCTGCAGAACGTCGTCGATGAGCAGGGCGGCGGGTTCCAGGTACAACCCTGGGACTGGAATTTCTACGCCGAACAGGTCCGCAAGGCGCAGCACAACCTGGACGAATCGCAGATCAAGCCTTACTTCGAGCTGAATCGCGTACTCACCGACGGGGTCTTCTATGCCGCCCATCAGCTGTACGGCATCAGCTTCAAGGAGCGCCACGACCTTCCGGTCTACGAAAATGACGTGCGCGTGTTCGAGGTGACCGACAAGAGCGGCGCCGCGCTCGGGCTGTTCTACGCGGACTACTTCACGCGCGACAACAAGTCAGGCGGCGCCTGGATGGACAACTACGTCGGCCAGTCGAAGCTGCTCGAAACGAAGCCCATCGTCTATAACGTCGCGAACTTCACGAAGCCAGCCCCCGGCCAGCCGGCGCTCCTCACCTCCGACGACGTGGTGACGATGTTCCACGAGTTCGGCCACGCGCTGCACGGCCTGTTCGCGAATCAGGAGTACCCGAGCCTGTCGGGCGCGCAGACCGCGCGCGACTTCGTCGAGTTCCCGTCCCAGTTCAACGAGCACTGGGCGTTCGAGCCCTCCGTGCTGTCGCACTACGCCTTCCACTATAAGACGCACGAGCCGATGCCGCGGGCGCTCGTGGACAACATCATCGCCGCGCGCAGCTTCAACGCGGGCTACAACATGACGGAGCTCCTGGCGGCGGCGGAGCTCGACATGCAGTGGCACACGCTCACGGCGTCGGCTCCGCTTCAGGACGTCGATGCATTCGAGAAGACGGCACTCGAGAAGACGCACGTTGACGTGCCGCAGGTGCCGCCCCGGTATCGATCGAGTTACTTCCTCCACATCTGGGCGAACGGCTATGCGGCCAGCTATTACGCGTACCTCTGGACGCAGATGCTGGCCGACGACGCGTTCGCCTGGTTCCAGGCGCACGGCGGGCTCACGCGGGAGAACGGCGACCGGTTCCGCGACGACATCCTGTCCCGCGGCAACACGCGCGACTACACGCAGATGTTCGAGGATTTCACGGGACACGAACCCGAGATCGGGCCGATGCTGAAGTACCGCGGGCTCACGGGGGAAACGCGGTAACGACACAACATCACAATCTCCAACTACGCAAAGCGTCGATTGAGCGTCAGCACCTCGAGTAGTTGGCAGTTGAGTCGTTGTGTAGTTGATCTATTGTCGCCCTTTGACGACATCGACAATCAACTGTGCTGCGCGTTCGAAACCCGTCGTCGCCGTGTTGATGGCGATGTCGTACATCGTGGCGTCGCACCATTCGTGAGCGGTGACCGCGCGCGCGAAGCGGGCGCGCTGCGCGTCCGACGCGCGGACGAGCGCCTCAGCCGCCCCGCGGTCCGGCAGTGAATATTCCTCGAGCGCAACCGTGACCCGCCGTTCGAACGGTCCATGGAGGAAGACGCGAATCACAGCAGGCCGCTGCCGCAGGATATGCGCGGCGCCCCGCCCGACGATGACGGCGCCGCCGCGGTCCGCGAGCGTCTCGATGATCTGCCGCTCCGTCTCGAACAACTCTGTCTCGGAGACACGGGGCAGCGCCGGCGTGTACGGCCCCTCCACGGGTCCCCGCGAGAACATGCCCGCCAGCGTTCCCCAGAAGCCTCTGACGCGCTCTTCGAGCGGAGCCAGATCGTCGGTCTCCATGTTCAGCGCGCGGGCGGCTTCGGCCAGGATCTCGCGGTCCGCGTACTTGAAGCCAAGCCGTTCGGCGACGTCCAGCCCGACGCGCGCCCCGCCGCTCCCGAACTGCCGTGATATCGCCACCACCGTCGCCGACGTCGTCGTCGTCACGAGAACCAATATAGTAGGAGAAGGACGCGGAGGACAGATGACGTTACGTGCGCCCCGAACGGCAGCCCTGCTGTTGTCCCTTGCCGCCGCTGGCGCGTGTGGCGGCAATCCGTCGAGCCCGACGCAGAGCAGCGGCGGCGCGAACTCCGGCGGTTCCGGCGCGACGTGCCGGACGTATCCGACAGCCGCGACCGTCAGTTTTCAATCGACCGACGGCGTCTCCAGAACCTCTCCCAGTACGTGCGCGTGGGACAGCAGCCTGCACCAGTTGACCTGCACGATCAGCGTCAGCAGCGGTGGCCCCGTGTGCACGACAACGGTCACGGCTTACAATTCGACGGCCGACTTCATAGACGAGATCCGCGTCGTGCCGCCGGCTCTCCTGCGTACTTCCGACGTGCAGACGTCCAGCGGCGCTGCGCCGTGCGGAGCGGGCGCGATCCAGAACATCACCTACGTGTACGACGCGCAACGGCGCCTGACCCAACTCCTCAGCGGCACGTCGTCGACCACGTTCACGTCCTGGGATTCGTCCGGACGCCCGACCGCCGGCAGCCTCACGACCGGCGCGCCAGTGACGATCGCGTACGACAACACCGCGCGTACTCAGACGCAGACAACCGGCGTCGGCGGCGCGGCGATCATCGTCACGACGACCTTCGATACGACTGGAATCCCGATCAAAGTGGTCACTCAGGACGATACAGGAACGGCGACGACGACCACTCAGGTGACGACCACGGGGCAGATCTGCAAGTAGAGCGCGATAACTACACAACTACACAACTTCGCAACTACGCAATCGCTCAACTACTCAAGCAGCCAATCACTAACTGGAAACTGGCCACTGACGCCTGGGAACTGGCCACTGGCTACTGGCTACTGGCTACTTTTTGAGAGGCGTAAACGAGGCAGCGGCGTGCGCGAAGACAGGCCGGTACTTCTCTATCTGGTCCGCCGACGAAATGCAGATCAGGTAATACATCGTCGTCCCGACAGGGAACGAGTACTGGACGACGTGGTCCGTGCCGCCTGAGAGGCCGGGGCGATCGTACTGGATGACGATCGCCTGCCGCCCCTCGGCGGACTTGATCTGCTGCGTGAACTTGCTGCCGCTCAGTTCACGTTTCTGCAGCTCGCTGAGTTGCACCTGGCCGACCGTGGGGAGAAGCGACGGGTCGACGGCGGCCTGGAGCTGCGAGTACTCCAGCACGATCGTCGCGCCGACGAGGAAGCGTTTCGTCTTCTCGGTCACCTCGAAAATCGTGTTCGTGTGGCCGGGCGCGAGCTGCCAGTCTTTGGGCAGCTCGATGCTGAACGTGTTGGCGAACGTCTTCGGCGGATCCATGTCCTTCGGCTTGGACATCCGGCCAAACCACGGGTCCGTTACGCCTGGCGCCTGTTGCGCGAACGCGGGAACCGCCGCGCTCAACGCCAGCACGCTCAATACAACGCCGAGGAGATGGCTCCGAATCATCGTTTTTCCTTCACCGCTTGATGCGCGTCTTTGCGCGCGCGTAGCACGCCTCCGTGTCGGGGAGGAATTCCAGGACGCGCTGATACTGGGCGGTCGCTTCGGCATTCTGGCCGAGCGCGTAGTTCGCGTCGCCGAGTTTGCAGGCCTGCTGGCCAAGCGTGAGCTTCTGTGAGTTCACGCGCGCCACATCCGCCGTGACGTCTATCGAGGGATCGGCGTCGTGCGCGCGCTGATAGCGCTGCAGCGCCCCGGTCAAGTCGCCTTGCTGCTCCGCCTGTCTGCCGCTGGCATACACGCGGCTGGCCTCGTCCTTCATGCCCGCCTTCGTGTCCGCGCGCTTCTGCGCGAGATCGAGATAGCCGCTCGGGACGACGGCGGCAATTGCATCGAACTCTTTCGCCGCCTGCTGATAATGCTGCCCCTGAAGGAGCGCGGCCGCGTCCTCGAACCGTTTGCGCATCGCCGCCACGCGTTTGGTGTACTCACGCTGCGTCTCTCCAGGCAGGACATCGAGGCCGCCTTGAGAGGGTGAAATCCTGACAACAGCCGCCGGCGCCGAGGGGGCGGCCGGCGTCGCCTCCGCCGGCTTGAGGCATGCATCCGCCCTGGCCGCGAGGTCCTTCGCCCGAGCGTCGTCGGGCGTGGCTGCCAGGATCGCGTTCGCGGCGTCGAGCGCCGTCTGGCAGTCCTTCGCCGCAATAGCGGCCTCGACGGCATCCAGCTTTTCCGCGACCGTTTTCTCCGCGGGCGGAGTCGGCGGCGCCGGTTCGGACGGCGGGGTCGGCGGAGAGGGCGGCGGCGCGCATTGCGCCTTCAACGCGAGCGCCTCCGCGTCGTTCGGGTTCGCGTTCAGCGCCGGGCCGATTTGTTCACGCATCGCCTCGTCGCATTTGCCGGAACTCACGAGCGCCGTCGCAACATCGCGGTCCCACACGGGCCGGGCGGCCCGTTTGTGCAGCCACGCGTACGCGCCAAAACCGGATGCACCGATCAGCAGGACGACCGCGGCGGCCGCGACCAGGACAGGAGCCAACGACTTGCTCGCCCCGCCGCCTGGCTTCCGCGCATCGGCCGCAGCTCTCGATTTCTCCGTTGCTTCCTGCGACGTCGCCGCGGAAGCCGCGTGCACGACAGGAACCGCTTGCGGAGTCGCGGTTACGCCGGCCGGCGGCGTTGCAGCGCCGTCGAGCAGTACGCCCGGCCCGTCGACGGCTTGGGGAGCCGGCCGCGCTTCTTCCGGACGGCTGTATTCCGTCGGTTCCGTCACGAACTCCCCGGGCGCCGGCGCGGGGGAATCGGCCGCTTCGACGGTCGTCAAACGGAACGGACCGAGCGCAGCGGTCACCCCGGGGTCGAGGCGGACGGACGGTACGCGCGATCCGTGCACCCAAATGCCATTCTGACTTTCCAGGTCGACGAGCATGTAATGCGCGCCTTCCGCGCGCAGCTCGGCGTGCTGCCGCGAGACGCCCTTGCTCGGGTCTTCCAGGACGATGTCGTTCTGCGGACTGCGGCCGATGTGCACCGTCTGTCCCTTGAGCTCGTACTCGCCGTGCAGCGCATCGCCGCGGTAAATCAAAAGCTTGGTCACTGCATCAACCCCTTGTCCACCCGCGAACGGCGATCGCGAGTCGCTCCCAGACGCCTGACGGCTTGGTGAGCGACACCGTGTCGTCCGGATCCGACGTGCCCGGCTCGTTCGTGAGGTCGACGGTCTCGTCAGCGAGCCGCGGATTCGCCGCGAGCCGAGCCTTTACGCGTTCGAGTATCAGCCGTGCCTCCGTCGATTCCGGATCGACCGCGAGCGCGTTCTCCGCGGTCCACACCGCGCGTTCGAATTCCTGCTGCGCTTCGGCGGCGCGGGCGCGATCGAGCATGGGTGCCACGGCGCGTGCACGCTGCTTCGCGAGCCGCCGTTGCTCTTCCTCCGCCGCCAGGCGCTTCTCTTCTTCTTCGATGCTGGCCAGCACCAGCTTGTGCTGGCTGTTTTCCGGGTTCAGGGTCGCGGCCGCGGAGACGAGCGCCCGCGCCTTCTGAAACTTGCCCTTTGCGAGCTGCTGCCGCGCGTCGTCGATGTGCTTCGCCGCAGCGGCCGCCCGGGCGGCGGCGTCTGCCCGCTGCTTCAGCTCCGCCGTCGCAAGCCCTGAGATTTTCCGCGCCAGCGCGTTCGATCCATCCTGGTCGAGCGCCAACGTGGCGAGTTCGAGTGCGCGCCCGGGATCATCCGCGGCCAGCGCCGTTTCCGCGGCAGCGGCATGGCCTGCCGCTTCCGCCTTCCGGCGTTCTTCGTCGGCCAGACGTCGCGCCTCGGCCTCGAGCCGTTCGATCTCGGCGGCGACGCGTCCTTCCGGGTCCTGCTCGGTGAACCCACGCAGGTCGGCAATCGCGTCCGTCCGCTCGCCCGCCGCGAACCGGCTCCGCGCGCGCGCGATAGCGTCCGCCGCCTGCCGTTCCTGCAGCGCGTCGCGTTCGGCATCGGCAATGGATTGACGGAGCCGGTCGTCGGCCGCCTGCACCTCGGCGCTGTCCGCAGACGCTTCGCGGGCGCGCGCGATCTCGAGCGCCGCTTCCTGGAAGCGTTGCTTCCTCCGATACGCCTCCGCGCGGTCCAGCGCACGATCCGCGTCCAGCTTGGCGCGCTTGGCCTGGGCGCCGAGCGCCTCAATCGCGCTCTGCTTGAGCCCTTTCGCCTCTTCCGCCGCCGGATCGACCTCGATCGCAGCGTCGCAGAAGTCGATCACGACCTGCCACTGCTTGGAGGCGGCGGCCTTGCGCGCTTCCTCGAGCAGCGACTTCGCCCGCTCGAAGGCTTCGCGCTGGCGCGCGAGAACGCCCCGGCAACGATCGAGCTCCGAAGACGCCCGCCGCGACCCGGGCTCGATCTGCTGCGCCATCTCGAGCTGCGCGATCGCGTCTGCGGTCCGGTGCGAGGCCAGCGCAGCTTCCGCCGCGTCGATGGCCTGCGCCGCGCGTCGCCATCTCGCGATTTCCTCGGACGAGAGCGTTTCGAGCGTCTTGATGGCCGCGAGCAGTTCCGACGCGGCGGCGCGCGCCGGCGGGTTCCCGAGCGCGTTGCGGCGTGCGACGAAATCCTGGCGCGCCGCGTCGATGTCGGCCGGGGGCGGCGCCAAATCCAGGGATGCCGCCAGCGTACGGCGTTCCGCCGCGACGGTTTCGAGTGCCACGAGCCGCTGCGTGATCTCGTCGGCGGACTTGCGGACGTCCTCTTCGAGCTGACGCTTCAGGTATTCCAGCTCGGTGATCATCTGCCCGCACGACTGGTAGCGATCGGCGGGATTCTTGGCGAGCGCCTTCATCACGATTCGCGCCAGCCCCGGCGGGGCTTCCGTATCGCGGATCGGGAGCGGATCGTCCGCCTGCACTTTCATCAGCACCGCGGTCAGTTCCTGCGCCGCGAACGGCTTGCGCCCCGTCAGCATGAAATAGAACACGGCGCCCGCAGAGAAGATGTCCGATCGCTGATCGACGTCGTGGCCCCGCGCCTGTTCCGGCGACATGTAGTCGGGCGTTCCGACGATCAGGCCGCTGGCCGTGATGCTGGAGGACGCGAGCCGCGCGATCCCGAAGTCGACGATTTTCAGCTCGCCGCTGCTGCGGACGAGCAGATTGCCCGGCTTGATGTCGCGATGGAAGATACCGTGCGAGTGTGCCGCCTGCAGCCCCTCGCAGATCTGAATCATCAGATCGATTTTCGTTTCGACCTGCTGCGCGTCCGGCCGCGCGAGATAGCGGTTGAGCGTCTCGCCGTCGAGGAACTCCATCACGATGTAGGGCCGGCCGTCGTCCTGGCCCATGTCGAAGATCGTGACGATGTTCGGATGGATCAACTGCCCGGCGGACCGCGCTTCGCGATAGAAGCGCTGGCTCGTTTCCGGGTCGTCTTCGAGGTCCGTCATCATCACCTTGATGGCGACGGTGCGCTCCATCATCGCGTCGTGCGCGGCGTAGACGACCCCCATCGCGCCCTTGCCGATGCGGCTCGTGATCTCGTAGCGGCCGATCGTTCGCGGTAGATTGCGAGCGCTGTCCACGGCTACTCTCCCTGATACCGGGCCACGACGGCGGTGACGTTGTCTTTGGCGCCCCGGGCCAGCGCGGCTTCAACCAGTCGCGCAGTCAGCTCCGGCGGCGGGTCGGACGTCATCATTGCGAGCAGCGCTCCGTCGTCGAGCACGCCGTGAAGGCCGTCGGAGCAGAGCAGGATCGTGTCGCCCGGCGACAGGTCGTACTCGCCAAGGTGCACGTCTGCCTGTTCGCGCGCGCCGATCACGTTCGTCAGCACGTGCTTCATCGAGCGCGGCGGCGTAACGCCTTTGCCGTCTTCCTGCGCCGCCAGGATGGTCGCGGCCCACGTGTCGTCGCGCGTCAATTGTTTCAGGACGCCGTTCGCGAGCAGGTACAACCGGCTGTCTCCCGCGTGCGCAACCGAGAGCCGTCCCGCGTTCATCCGAGCCGCGACCACGGTCGTCCCCATCCCGGTGTATTCGTCGTGCTTTTCGGCGGCGCGAAACACGCGACGGTTCGCGAGATAGACGGCCGTGCGCAGGACGTTGCCTCCGAACGAAAGCGCCGGCTCGATCCCGTACGGCCAGGACAACTCGCTGTCCTCTTCGGTCCGTCGAATGAAACCTGAAATGGTGTCGACCGCAAGACCTGACGCGACTTCGCCTGCCGAGTGGCCGCCGAGCCCGTCGGCGACGATGAAGAGCCCAAGCTCGACGTCACACACGAAGCTGTCTTCGTTGATCTTGCGGACCGGTCCGGCGTCGCTCTGCCCGTGAGCCTCAATCACGCGAAAAAGTCTAGTGATCTCGAGGATGAGCCGCCAATACTACTTTAGTGGTACATGTGAGGCGGGAGGCGGGAGGCGGGAGGCGGACGGGAAGGCGGGAGGCGGAACGGAAGCAGAGCCTGAACACGGAAGCCATACGGCGCTATCAGCTCAGCGGCAGCGACATCGATTATCCTCGCACCTCGCGCCTCGCACCTCGCGCGGTTCAGGCGAGCCGGCTGACGAGCTGCGTGCGCGAATCGACGCCGATCTTGTCGAAAATTCGAGTCAGATGCCGCTTGGTGGTGGCCGGCGTGATGCCGAGCATCGAGGCGATGACCGGGTTTCCATACCCGCGCAGGACCAGCTCAGCCACCTCCGCCTCCCTCGGCGAGAGGCCGTACCGCCGCGCGAACGCCTCGCGCTCGATGCCCAGCTCCCGGACGCTGATCGCAATTGTTGCCCCTTCGCCGCCTCCGCCGATCGGAAGCACGTGCACGTACAGCGGCTCGCCGCGCGGATCGGTCAGGAGGGCGACCGCGGACGGCGGAGCCTGGGTCGGCTCGTGCTCACCCATGCGCACCACGTGGTCGCGCAGCATGACGACGAGATCGACCTGATAATCCTTCTGGAGCCGCGCACGCAGGCGCACCGCCGCTTCGTTCTGGTAGACGATGCGCGCCCGCTGCAGGACGAACACGGCCAGGCGGAGGCCGTGAACGATGGCCGCGTAGTCGATCTCGCTCATTCGACGTGATGGGCCGTTCCGGCGCTCGCTCGCGTCCCGCTCACTGCTGCTCCGCAAACCCGAGCGGATTGTCGAACTGAAAGCCGAACAGCCGAGGGTTCTCGCCGATGACCGCGGCGGACACGATCGAGAAGACGTAGTCGTACGTCTGGCCGGGGATCTGCCTGCGGTACTTGGCGAGCAGTTGCCAGAAGTTGCGCTCGCGGGGATCCGGCGGCATGCCGCGCACGATCTCGATGACGTTTCCCTCGCCCCAGTTGTAAGACGCCATCACGAGCAGCCCCGAGGCCTGAGCGTCCGTCGTATAGATGTTCTTGACGTAGCGCGCGGCGGCGTCCGTCGCTTTCTCCCAGTTGAAGCGGTCGTCCGACGGATCCGGCCGCGGCACGCCCGATAACGGTCCCAGCCTGAGGCCGTAGCTCGTCGCGGTCGGCGGAATGAACTGCCACATCCCCTTCGCGTAACCAAACCGCGTGGGCGGCCCGACGGCGAGCGGGTTGAACGAGCTTTCCTGCATCGCCAGGTAGAAGTACTGCGGCGGAAGCCCCTGCGCCGTGAACGCGGCGGCGATTCGGCGCGTGTAACCGAGATCGTTTGCGAGCTTCACGGCATTGGCGAACCGCGGCGTGCTCTGCCATCGCTTGATGTACTTGTTGACCTCGTCGATGTACCCCGGCGGCGCCGCGAGCTCGCATTCACCGAAAAGCCGCGTGATCCGGAGGATCAGCCGCTCCTTCTCGTTCAGCTTGCGGTCGTATAACCCGGCGGCATACGCCGCGTAGTTGGTCTCCATCTGCCGCTGCTCGCTCAGGTATGCCGCGATCTTCTGCTGCTCTGGCGAATTGGCCGCGCCGGCCGTCTGCCGCTGCAGGTTGGCGCTGCGCATCTCCCGGTCTTTTGCGTCGTAGAACAACCGTTCGAGCCGCTGCGCCTTTGCCGCCTGTTCGACCGCGACCTGGTGTTCGTGGAACGCATACACACCGATCGCCAGCACCGCGACCGACGCGATGCCGATCAAGATGCGCTGCCGCCGCTTCTGCTGCGCCTGCACGCGGCGGAACGCCTTGCGGATCATGAGCGTGCGTCCGCCAACGGCGTCCTCGTCGCCGTCGGTCTTGAAGTACCGCTGCGCGTAGTCGTCCAGCGATTCGCTGTCGGCAGGCGGCGGCGGAGGAACGGACACCGGTGCATGACGCCTGACCTGTTCCGGTTCGATGAGCACGGTCGGACCGTTTTCGCCAAGCGTGACCGCAATCCGGGTGGTGATCGGCGCCGACTCCGCTCGATCGCCGTCGACGAAAAGACCGTTGCTGCTCTGGAGATCGCGAACCACCCACCCGGTCTGGAGCGGCAGCACCTCCGCGTGGCGGCGGCTCACCTGCCGCGCAACGACCTGCACCTCGCAGTTCGCGTCACGTCCAATCAGAAAGGGGCCGGAGAAACGCAGGACTGTGCCGTCAGGCAGGGTGACCGCAAGAGGGGGCGGGTTTCGTTCGGTGAGCGGCATGCCCGGAAACGCCAGCAGGGCGTGGCTTAGGATACCGCGGGTCTGGTTGGCCGTTTGCCTTTGGCGTGCGCCGTCAACCGCTGGGCGGATGAACGGCGGCCGGATGGCGGCCTACGGAATCACCGGACGGACGGTAACAGGCTGCGAGTTCGTGGCCTTGTTGCCCGCGTCGTCCACGACCGTGAGCGTGACGAGATAGACGCCCGAGATCACATAGTCGTGCGTCGTCGTGACGCCGGTCTTCGACTCGCCATCGCCGAAGTCCCAGCTATAGCTGACGATGTGGCGGTTGGTTCCGGGCGTGGACGTCGACGCGTTGAAGTTGACGACCTGCAGCACCTGCGGCGTCACGGGAGAAAACGTGAACGCCGCGACCGTCGGCGCCGGCATTGTCGACGTCGTCGTGGTCGTCGTGGAGGTCGTCGTTTCCGTGATCGTGACGACCCCCGGACCGACGGGCGCCTTGCTCTGGCAGGCGAGCGCCAGAGCGGCGAGGAGCGGTGCGGCGACGAGCAGCTTGCGCATGGTTACATCGTGAGATTGATGCCCGCGACCGGCGTGACGGTGGCGTGCAGGCCGTTATTCTTCATCGTCACCAGGGCACTGAGCGAGAGCAGCATCTTGCCCTTCACGTTGATTTTCATGCCCGGCACCAGGAGCAGCTTCGAAATGCCGTCCGGGAGCGCGACGAGCGACTGCGACGAGGTGATGCCGAGACCGTTGGGCGGGGTGTCGGTAATCTGACCGATCTGGCCGCCGCCGAAGATCTGCTGGCCGATGACGTCGACGATCAGCGTCACCTTTGGCGCCGCTTCGATTTCAATGCCGCCGTTGTACTGGAACTGATTGCGAATCGACACGGTCTGCCCGTTGTTCCCGGCGACGTCGAGGCTCTTGCTCCAGAATTCGAAGCCGGCGCCCGCGTGCGGACGGATGATCGATGTCCCCGACGAATAGACGCCGCCAATCAGCGTGCGTGTCACGCCGAGGCCGCGCAGGTTTTCGCGGCTGCCGGTCGGCAGGCGCATGTTCACGAGGAGCGCGATGCCGCCCGCATCGGGCATCTGCTGTGCCTTGTTGAACTTGACGAAGCGGTACTTCGCCATGGCGCTGAGATCGCCCAGGCCGGAGAAGATGCTCGTGGTCTGCGCGAGGCGCGTATCCACCCCGCTGCCATTGAACAGCGACGAGGAGCCGTCGATTTTGACGCTCACGAGCGGCACGACGACGCCGATGTCGACGTTGTCGGTGACGCCGACCGTCGTGGAAATCGCCACGGTCCGCGCGGTGAGCCCGAGATTGGCCGTCGCCGTGCGCGAGAGCAGCGAATTGCTCGACGTTACTGAGGCCAGCGGCAGCGACTTCAGCGAGAAATCGCTGATCTTGTTGAACGAGGTCGAACTGTAGGTGGCGCCGACGCTGATCTGCCCTTCACCCGACGTCAGCGCGCGTTCGGTGAACGACGGGCCGAACGTGGTGGTCGTGCGCGAGAGGAGCCCCGTGGACGGATCCAACTTGAAGATGAAGCCGCCCGAGGACGTGCCGAACGGTTCGGTGGCAATCTCGACGGCCGTAGTCAAGGCAATCGCTTCACCGACGGCGCGCGAGGTGGCGGCATTCGACAACTGGACGAGCACCTGCTGCCCTGTCAAGTCGGGAACCGTCGTGACCTTCTGCGCGAACGCCGGCGTTGCCAGGGCCAGGAGAGCTGCAGCGACAGGCACGTGACGCATGGTACTCATACTTATCGTCATCGAACCCCTAGGACATCAGGTTAGAAAAGCACGGCATTATCGAATGCAGATGCTTGCAAGTCAAGGACTAACGGCCGCGGGCGCGAGCCGGTAGAACGCGAACCGCTGATCTCTTTCGTGCCATTCCGCGATCAGGGTTGCTTGCCCTAAAGTGAGCGCGCGGCGACACAGATCCGGCTGCGTCGCCTCCCGCACGTTGCACCAGAAGTTCCAGTGCACGTAGACACCTGCGGGATGCTGAGCGAGCAGCCATGACGTGTAGTTCGGACTCATGACCGCGCGCGACATCTGGCCTGCGCTCACGCCCCACACCTGGAACATCCCCGGGTTCTGGGTCAGCACGTAGGCATTCACAGGCAGGCGTGCCGCAAACTTTTTTGCGAAGGCCACGTCCGCGCGCGCCGCCCACGCCGTATCGTTCACGGCCCTGACCGAAGGCGCATACCAGAGGAACTGGAACAGCAGCACCGTGGCGACGACCAGCACGGCGGCATTCGACGCGAACCGCCGTCTGGCGAATCGCGCGAGTGCGGTCGCGCCGGCTCCCGCAAGGACCGCCAGTGGTGGATACGTCATCAGCGAATACCGCACGTCCGCTCCGTAGTTGAAGCTTCCGGCGTAGAACGCCAGGTCGACCCCGAAGAACAGCAGGAACCACAGCACCATCAGCCAGCGCTCGCGGACACATGACGCCCCCGCCACACCGGCGATCGCGAGGATCGTGAACAGCACCGGGAAGCGCTCGTCGCCGAGAAAGAACCGTCCGTTCGCCTGGAGGTTGTTCGAGACGAACGCCAGAGAGAACCGCGGGCCGTCGCTGCCCCACCCCACGTCACGGACGGCAAAGAGGTGCGCGAGGTGGACGGCAATCAACGCGGCGAAGACCACCGCGCCCCACCAGCCGCGCGGACGCGCCAGATCACCGCGGAGACGCGGCCACGCGATCGCCCCCGCAACCGGCAGGACGAGGAGCGACTCGGGACGGAACTGGATCGCATACGCCGACACGGTCACGAACGAGGCGAGCGCGAGGAGACTACCGTCCGCCGCATACCACGCGGCAGCGAGCACGGCGAGAATCGCGCCGAGCGATGCCGTGGGTTCCACCGCCGCCGTCGCCGACCACACGATCTGCTGCGGAATCAGCGCGAGCACCAGACCGGCACAGAAGGCCGTCGCGCGATCGCCGAAGAGCAGCCAGGCCAGGCTGTAGACGCCCACGATCGAGAACGCCATCGCGATGGCGTTGACAGCGAAGGCCACCCACTCGTGCACACCGGCGATCCGGTACGCGAGGCTGAGGAGGTGCGGATACGCGTACGGCTGCTTGTTATAAGCGCCATCGACGCAGTGCAGCCGCCCTGAATCGACGCTCCCGTCGTTGCAGACCTGCGCCCTGCGCACGTCGGAGATGTTCTGCCCGATGCTCTGGTAGATCTGCTCGTCGTAAAAGATGCGGTTCGTGCGCGGGGCGACGAATAACGTGAGACACAGCCCGAGCGCTACGAGCGGGACAACGATCATGTGGCGCCGGACAGATGCCCAGTTGACGCGAGGCATCGCGCAGACACAGATGAGCACCGCAACGAGGACGGTGGCGTCGAGCCACCACGGCTGGAGCACTGCCAACTGTTCGCGAAGCATCGCCGGCGACGTCGTCGACAGCCAGACGACGATTGCCGCGAGGCTGCCAAACCAGGCGACGGCTACCGACGTCCACGCGGTCCGGCCGCGCTTCGCAGCGGCGTCGACTGGCATCACGCCGGACGCTCCACGAGGAAGGGCCCGATCGCCAAAGCGTCTGCGCCCGACCGAACGAAGACGTCAATCGCTTCGTCCGGGGAACAGACGAGCGGTTCGCCGTGAATATTGAAGCTTGTGTTGAGTACCACGGCTGCGCCCCATAGCTGGCGGGCGTGGCGAAGCACCGCTGCGAACGGGCCACCGTCGTCGTCCCGCACGAATTGCGGACGGCAGGTGCCATCGATGCTCGTCACGGCCGCGAGCTGTTCGCGCGCCTCAGGGATCACCTGATACGCCATCGTCATCGCGCGGTTGCGTCCGCCGTCCCAGTCGGACAGGAGCGTCGGAGCTTCGCTGGCGAGCATGCTCGGGCAGAACGGCTGGTACCAGACGCGCCGCTTCAGGACGAGGTTCAGCCGATCGCGAAGCGCCGGCCGATCCGGCCGCGCGAGCACGCTGCGGTGGCCGAGCGCGCGCGGCCCATACTCCATGCCGCCCTGAAACCACATGACGATTTTCCCGGCAGCGAGGAGTTTCGCCGTCGACATGGAAATATCGGGTGCACGGCATCCGCGGAGGTTCGCCGAGCGGATCGCACTTTCGATCGCAGACACGTCGTAGGGGGGACCGAGATCCATCCGGTCGAGAGCGGGTTGGACTGTCTCGCCGGCATCCGCCGCGACGTCGATTGCCGCGCCGAGCGGAAGGCCGCCGTCGCCCATATGCGGGAACACATAGACCTCGTCCACGTCGGACAGCAGTCGAATCCGCCGCGTCGCCTTGACGTTCGACACGACGCCTCCGGCAAGCGCGAGGCGTCGTTCACCGGTGAGCCGGACCGCATCGCGCGCGAGCGCCGCCATCGCGTGTTCCACCGTCCGCTGCGCCAGATACGCGAATTGCTCGTTCGCATATTGCCACTGGATTCGAGCAATCACCGATCGCAGTGCGTGGCCCGGTCTGGCGGTGCGAACGACGCCGTCTTCCACACGTACCAGCGGAAGCAGGGGATTGGCCTCGTCTGCGATGGGCGCGGCGTAGTCTGCCAGCGCCATCACTTTGCCCTCGTCTTCGAGCTCGCGCATGTTGAGCAGGTTCGTCACGTGTTCGAAGAAGACGCCGATCGAGTGCCGGGCCGGTGAAGTGCGCAGGCGCGTCAAGCGGCCGCCGGCGAATCGGGAGATCGTTGCCGAGAGCCCGTCACCCAGCCCGTCAATCGTCAGTACGGCGCAGGATTCGAAACCGGAGGCCCACGCCGCGGCGGCCGCGTGCGCGCGGTGGTGGTCGACGAGCCGCAGCTTTCCGTGTGCGAAGCCATGCTGCGCGAGCGTGCGCTCCAGCGCGAAGCGGCTGACCCGGACCGAAATCGGACCGGGCTTCCACTCCGTCATCCGATACTTGAACGCACGTGTCGCGCGGGCGCTCAGTCCCGGGAACGCTTTGCGCCGGCGGACGGCGTAATACCGTTCCTTGCTGCCCGGCCAGAGCCGTCCGAGCGTTTTCGCTGGATCGCTGGTCGTCGCGGCAACCGCGTCGATTCGATCAGGCGTCAGACCCGCCTGCGAGAGGCAGGCGGCAATCGCACGCCCGGGGAAGGCAATCTCCAGCTTGCGCCGCGTGAGCCGCTCTTCGTTGATCGCAGCGGCGACCTGCCCGTCGCGCAGCACCGCCGCACCGGAGTCGTGCCCGTCCCAGATGCCGAGGATGTTCAATCAGAAGAACAGATTTTTGACGAGTGAATAGCCGTAGCGCGGCGCATCCCTGAGCACGCGGATGTGCGACGCGCCGTGAACGCGGCGGTGTTCGTGGCTCGGGACTTCCGTCATGCGCCACCCCCCGCGCAGCGTCCTGATCGTCATCTCCTGCTCGATCGTCGTCGTGTCTTCCCGCAAATCGAGCTGGCGCAAGACCGATGTGCGAACCGCGCGGAAGCCGTTCTGGCTGTCGCTCAACTGGCAGTCGAATCGCCAGTTGATACACGCCGTGATGAACGAGCTGCCGGCGAGCCGCAGGAACTCGTCGAAGCCGCCGTGCAGCTCGCTCGATCCCCCGCGCAGCCGCGAAGCGGCGACGTGGTCCGCCTCGTCTGCGAGGATCGGCGCGACGAGCAGCGGGATGTCTTCCGGATCGTGCGATCCGTCGGCATCGAGAAACACCGTCACGGGCGTCTCGATGTGCGGGATCGCGCGCCTGAGCGCTTCGCCCTTGCCGCGTCCGCCGTCGGCGAGCACGTTGGCGCCGTTCGCGGCCGCAATCTCCGCGGTGCCGTCGGTCGAACGGCCGACGACAACATGGATCGTGCTGGCGTAGCGTCGCGTCCGGTCGATGACGCCGCCGATGCTGGGCGCCTCCTGCTTCGCTGCGATCACGACCGAGACGTCCCCAGCCACGTGGTGCGTCGCCGCGCGCTCGAGCCGCACGCGCGTCGCGGCGTCGGCGAAGCAAACCGTGTTCATCGGACCGGCTCCGTCGTGGTCGCCGGCGCCGCGGCGCCCGCGGAAGTCAACCGGCGCGGCCGCCGCCGCAGCGCGAGCGCGTTTGCAAGAATGCTTTGATACGCCTCGCACGCCGTCCAGCACTGCGGGCAGTCCCCGTTCCAGATCTCCTGCTGCACGCGCACGGCCTGCTCACCGTTCCAGATCGGATCGAGACGCATGCCGGTTTCGCGCAGGTTACCGACGGGCCGCGCGTACGTGATGCACGGATATACCTGTCCCCACGGATCGATGAAACAGCTCGCGCGCAGCGCGTGGCAGGGCATCGGCGTGCGCCCGGTCGTCAGGAACTCGTCCAGCCGATTGAGATACGCGTGTTCAAGCAACTGCGCCGGCGACCGCGGCGCGCGCCGCAGGCTGCGATAGAACCGCATCTCCGACCGGGTCGCTGCGGTATCGGGCGCAAGCTCCGCTGTACCATCGTTGCCGTAGTAGTGGCTCGACCGCTGCGCCACGTTCAGATGCACGTCATCCGGCGTGAGTCCCGGGATGTCCCTTGCGCATGCGGCAAACGTCCGCTCGAACTGCCCGGCGTTGTGGGTCGAGAGCGTGACGCCGAGGGCGACCGACACGTTCGGCACACGCCGCAGCGCGTTGATCGTCTGCATCTGACGGCGGAAGCCGCCCTTGATGCCTCGAATCTCGTCGTTGAGCGCTTCGTCACCGTCGACGCTGACGGTCACGATCAGGTGCTCCGGGCCGCGCCCCGCAATCCGTTCAGTGCTCCGGACGATGCGGTCCGTCAGGAAGCCGTTGGTGGGGAAATGCAGGATCGACAGCCGCTTCCAGCCGTCGACGACGAGCGAGAGAATGTCGTCGATGTCGGGGCGTAGAAAAATCTCTCCGCCGGTGAGGTCGACCCAGTTGACGTTCGGGTTGCCGCGAACGAGCGACGCGAGTTCGTCGGTCGTCAGTTCGTCCGTGGGCTTCCGCTGCCAGATGTTGCACGTCTTGCACTTGTACTGACACCAGTACGTCAGACAGAGATTCAGCTTGAGCGGCGCCGCGGGGCGGTGAGCGGTGGCGCGAAGGACCGCGAGCCCGAGGTGCGCCGAGCGCGCGAGGCGCCCTGCAGTCGTCATCGATCGTTCACTTCGGCTTCTCGACGGCCAGCAGACGGTCGATCTGCCAGGCGCTCTGGAAATTCAGGCGCGACACGACCATCGTGATGTCCATCTCTTTGGTTTCGGGCGCACCCCCGCTGCTGGCCACAATCTGCTGCTTCAAGCCGAACTTCACCTGGGCGCCCCCGGCGGCGCTCGCGTCGAGCCGATCGAATTTCGGCGGAGACGTGATCGTGCAGCGCAGCGATTTATAGGTCTTGAACTGCATTTTCAACGTCGCCATCGGCGCAAGAGGCCACAGCTTCTTGACGCGATCCGCGTTCAGGGTCTCGAGCGAGGCGCAGTAGTCCGTCACGAGCCGCTGAATCTCGTCTTTCGCGTGATCCTCCGCGCTGATCGGCGGCGCCGCGGGCTTGTCCGGCACCGTCGGCGTCTGCGCCGTCGGAGCAGAAGACGATGGCAGCGGGATCGCCGTGTTGGGCACGGGCGTCGCGCCGGGAGCGGGCTGCGGCGGTCCGGGCGCGGGCTTTGGCGGCGCCGCAGGCGTCGGCTCTCCGGCGGCTTCTCTCAGTGCCGGGCGCGAAACATGCGAACGCGGCGGTTCGACAGAAGAGGTGCCGCGTGCGACCGAGGTCGCCGTCTGCATGAACGTCGCGCCGCATGTCTTCGCCGACGTCATCGTCGTCTGGCCGTTGGCATCGCACTCGCCCGTGAACGCGACAAACGTGAAGCCGGGGTCGGGCTGGAAGTGCAGCACCACCGGCTGGCCGCTGGGAACGTCGGTCGAGCAATCGTTCCCCGCGGTGCCGCACATGATGCGGACTCCGAGGATCGTTCCGCCGGACGGTTTCGTGATCGAAAGCGGAAACGTCGTCGCGGCGACGGGAGCGGCCACTTTCGCGAA
>DATJFQ010000113.1:0-49883 GCA_035495555.1 Vicinamibacterales bacterium | reverse complement strand
TCGCCTTGCGTAGTTGGAATTGCGGAGTTGAGTAGTTGAAGAGAGTCCTCCTGTTGAGTCACACCACCGGCTATCAGCTGCGCGCGTTCAACGACGCGGCCGAGCGGCTCGGGGTCGAGATTGTCTTCGCTACCGATCGTTGCCACCGGCTCGACGATCCCTGGCAGGACCGGGCGATCGCCGTGCGGTTTCACGACGTCGCCTCGTCGCTTCGGGCGATTGTCGATCGCGCGCGGCGGACCCCGGTGAACGGTGTGATGGCCGTGGGCGACCGCCCCGTGGTGCTGGCCGCGTGTGCGGCCGAAGCGCTCGAACTTCCGTGGCACGATCCGGAGGGCGCGCTCGCGAGCACCGACAAACGCCGCGCGCGGCGCGCGTTTGCCTCCGCAGGGCTGCCCTCGCCGGCGTTCCAGATCCATCATCTGGCGGACCTCCTCGATGCGGGCGCCGACCGCCTGGGGCGCGCAGTTCCCTTTCCCGTCGTTCTCAAGCCCCTCGGCCTGTCAGGGAGCCGCGGCGTGATCCGCGCCGACGATGTCGAGGAGTGCCAGGCCGCAATCTGGCGCATCCGCGCGCTGCTCGCGAGGTCCGAGATCCGGTCCGCGCGTACAGGCCTCGAGGACGAGATTCTCATCGAGGAATATATCGACGGTGACGAGTTCGCGCTCGAAGGCGTGCTCACCTACGGGGCACTTCAGGCCTTTGCGATTTTCGACAAGCCGGATCCGCTGGCCGGGCCGTTTTTCGAAGAGACGATCTACGCAACGCCGTCCCGGCTCGATCACGAGCAGCAACTGGCGATTGCCGAAGCGGTGCGGGCGGGGGCGACGGCGCTCGGCCTCCTGCACGGCCCCGTGCACGCCGAGATGCGCGTGACGCGTGGCGGCCGAATCTATCTGCTCGAGATCGCCGCGCGCCCCATCGGTGGCCTGTGCTCCCGCGTGCTGCGTTTTTCCGACGGCAGTTCGCTCGAGGAGGTGCTGATTCGCCACGCGATTGGCGATGACGTCACCCACCTTGGCCGCGAATCAGCGGGAGCGGCGGTCATGATGATTCCGATTCCCCGCCGCGGATTGTTCAAGGGTGTGAGCGGTGAGGATGCCGCGCGCGCGGTGGCCGGTGTTACGGAAGTCCACATCACGGCCAAACCGGATCAGCTCCTCGAACAACTGCCCGAGGCCGGTAGTTATCTGGGCTTCATCGTCGCCCGCGGGTCGTCCGCGACCCGGGCGGAAGCGTCGGTGCGGGCTGCGCACGCGAAGCTGCAGTTCGATATCGCGCGCGAGATCGGGGTGATGAGCAGGGCGTAGGCGGCGTGCGGCGTGCGGCGTGCGGGGTGCGTCACGCGGGCTGCGGCGGAATCGCACCGGACGAGCGGCATCCGGGGTAGGATCAAAGCGATGGCAAACGAACGACGGATGGTTTTCTGCAAGAAGCTGCAGCGCGAACTGCCCGGCCTCGAGAGTCCCCCCTGGCCGGGCGAGCTCGGGGAGCGCATCTACGACAACATCTCGGCCGATGCGTGGAAGATGTGGGAAGAGCGCATGAAGATGATCCTCAACGAGTACCGGCTGATGCCCTGGCAGAAAGAGGCGCAGCAGCTCGTGCAAAAGCATATGGAGGACTTCTTCTTCGGCGAAGGCGCCGCCCTGCCGCCCGGATACGTCCCGCCGCAAGGCAAGCAATAGATCGAATTTCAGTCAACTACCAACTTCCAACTCCCAATTCCCAACTTCCAACTTCCAACTGCCAACAAATTCCCAAGGCACCTTAAGCAGCCTCGATTAATCGGGAGTTGGGAATTGGAAGTTGGGAGCTGGGAGTTGTGTCGCGCCTCCCGCCTCCCGCCTCGCGCCTCCCGGCTCCCGCCTCCTGCCTCGCGGTTAGCTCATGTATTGTGCGACTCGCCTCTGTGTAGTAATTTCGTCCATCGTTTCCGTCCGGCCTGACGGATTGCCGTTTATCTAATCCAACATCAACAACTTACGGCGGTTGCTCCCTTGCAGCGCTGGCACAGCGTTTGATTGGTAGCCCAACGGTAGACCATGCAGACGGAGACGACAGGCGCAGACACACCCACCGCGCCGGAGCCGCGCGATGTGCCGGAGACTCCGCCCGATGAACCCAGGCCCACTCCGGTGCAGGATCCGCCGGCAGAACCCGATCCTCCACCGTATGTGGTGCGCACACGCGACGCCGGAGCTGAATCATGACTGATGTGAAGGATCGACCGATGAACATGACAGAGCGGAAGGAACGACGGGGATTCGCCTCGATGTCTCCGGAAAAGCAGCGGGAGATCGCCAGCAAAGGCGGTCGCGCCGCCCACCAGAAGGGGACCGCCCACGAGTGGACGTCCGAGGAAGCGCGGTCGGCAGGCCGCAAAGGCGGGCAGATCAGCCGCGGCGGTCGCGGCCGTCTCGTCGACGGGCCGGGCGAGGCAGACGCAGGAAATCTTGCCTCGGCATCCCCGGCGGCCGAGTAGACTGAGAGACGGAGGTCGTTTCTGACGGAGATGCGTATGTTCAAACGGTTCGTGTGGGCCGCCGCGCTCGGCGTGGCTGTTTCGGCAACGGCGGCGGCGCAGCCACCCGCCGGGGGGCAACAGCAGACGCCTGCGCAGCCCTCGTCTGCGGCGACCCAGGCGCAGCCGTCCGTCGAGGTCGAGACACGGCCGGCAACCACGACGTTCATGGGCGACACCGGTCTCTGGAACGTCCCGACCGCGGAAGTGCTGCCGGCCCGCCGGTGGTCCATCAGCGCGTACCGCGTCAATTTCGATACGACGCAGGGCTTTCAGGACATCTCGCGCTGGCCGGTGACGTTTGGCGTCGGGCTCGGGGACCGCGCGGAGATCTTCGGCGCGTGGACGCTCGTCACGCGCATCGATCGCGACATCCGTCCGCTCTTTGTCTCGACGGCCTCGCTCAACAAGGCCGGCGGGTTTGCCGCCGAGGCGCCGCTCGCGAGCGACACGTGGAGCGGCAATCAGCTCGGCGACTTCTGGGTCGGCGCCAAGTGGAATCTGACGTCGCAGTGGCGGCAGCAGCCGATGGCGTTTGCCATCCGCGGCATGGTGAAGCTGCCGACCGGCGACAAAGACAGCGGCGCGAGCACGGGCAAGGCGGACGTCGCGGTCGATGCCGTCGCCAGCAAGGAAATCAACGAGCGCGTCGAGTTTGCCGGGTACGGCGGGCTGATCTTCCGCGGCAGCCCCTCCGAAGTGGAGGAAACGAACGGCCTGCGTTGGGGCCTCGGGATTGGCGCACCGTCGCGCAAGTCGCTGCGGTTCACCGCCGAATTCTCCGGCGAGAAGTTCTTCAAGGACACGCTGACGGCGAAGACGCAACTGCTCGCAACGGACGGCTCGTTCCTGCCGGCCGGTTACGTCTCGGATATCCAGTCGCCCGTCCAGATCGATCTCGGCTTGACGTGGCAGGCACGCAGCGGATTCTTCGCGGGGGCAGGGTGGACCTGGCGCCCGACGGTCGATTCCCGCGATCAGTATTTGAATCAGTACACCAACGGCGCCGGCGACAAGATGGACATCGTCGGGCGCATCGGCTATCACCCGGGCGTTCGGATTTACGTAGCGCCCGCGCCGCCCCCTCCGCCGCCGCCGCCCGCGCCGCAGAATCAGCCGCCGACGGTACACGCACGGTGCGAGCCGTGCACGGTTGAAATCGGCAAGACGTCCACCGTCACCGCCGACGCGCAGGACGCCGACGGCGACCAGTTGACGTATCGATGGAGCGCGCCGGCGGGCACCTTCGCGAACCCCGCCGATCGCCAGACGATCTGGACGGCCCCGCAGCAGGAAGGCCCGGTTCCCGCGACGGTCACGGTCGACGACGGCCACGGCCATACCGCGACGGACACCGTTACCATTCAGGTCATCCGTCCGGCCGTGAAGAACTACGTGTTCGAGGACGTGCACTTCGACTTCGACCGTTACAGTCTGCGGCCCGAAGCCACGCGCGCGCTCGACGAAGCCGTCCGCACGCTGCAGGAGAACCCCGAGCTGCGGATCACGATCGAGGGCCACACGTGCAACATCGGCACGGCGGAGTACAACCTGGCGCTCGGCGAACGCCGCGCGACCGCGGTCCGCGACTACCTCCAGTCGCGCGGGATCAGCAACGATCGGCTGAACACCGTCAGCTACGGCGAAGAGCGGCCGAAGTACGACAACTCGCGCGAGGAAACGCGCCGGCTGAATCGCCGCGCCGCACTCGTCGTGCGCATCGAACGCTAGCCACCGGAGAATTGCAGATTACAGATTGCAGATTGCAGATTGGGGAATTTGAGATTTCAAAATCAATTTGCAATCTCCAATCTAAAATCTTCAATTTTTGATGCGCCCATGCGATTTGTCCATCTGTACCTCGTCGGCTACTTCATCCTGATCCTCGGCGCGGTCGCGGCGCTGTGGTACGGCGGCGTGCTTCGGCACGTCCCCGCAATCTGGCTCGTCATCGGGCTCGTGATAGCCGTCGGATTGGGCATCATGCTGGCCGTCAGCAGCGGCAAGCCGGAGATAACGGAATAGAGAATTGCAGATTGAGGATTGCAGATTGAAGATTTGAATCCCCAATCCTCAATCTGCAATCTGCAATCTGCAATTTTTTGTCGTGCGGCTCCCCAGCCGTCCCCGGGGCGTCCCGCAAAGGGACGCCCTTCGTTTTTCTGCTCCCGCCTCCCACCTCGCGCCTCGCGCCTCGCGATTGGCACGCCATATGGTTCCGTTTCAGCCGTGTTCGCGTTTCTGACGAAATCGCGCCGCTCTGTGCGCGGAATGTGCGGCGCCGTCGTCATTTTGTGCATGTGCGTCGTCCTCTCCGGGTGTCGCGAGGACCAGACCATCGCCGTCCACAGCCTGAAGTTCACCGGCGTGCGGGCGGTGAAGGAAAGCCAGCTTCGGGGGGCGCTCGCGACCACCGCGAGCTCGTGGCTTCCCTGGGGCGCGAAACACTACTTCACGCGCCAGCAGTTCGAAGCCGACCTCAAGCGCATCGTGGCGTTCTATCAGGACCGAGGATTCCCCGACGCGCGCGTCAGGTCGTTCGACGTGAAGCTGAACAAGAAGCAGGACGAGGCGGACATCACCGTCAACATCGACGAAGGGCAGCCGATCATCGTCCAGGACATCCAGTACGAGGGATTCACCGGCGCCGTGCCGCCGGCTCACTTGAACAGCTTGAAGCAGCGTCTGCCGCTCAAGGCGGGGCAGCCGCTCGACCGCGCGCTCGCGCAGGCCTCGCGCGAATCGGCGCTCGACGAACTGAAGGACCACGGATATCCGTATGCGTCCGTCCGGCTGACCGATCAGCCAGGCTCGAGCGAGAAGTCTCGCATCGTCACGATTAACGCGGCGCCGGGAACCCTGGCGCGATATGGCCCGATCTCAATCTCCGGCAACGCGACCGTCAGCGACAAGGTCGTCACGCGGCAGTTGACGTATCGCCCCGGACAACGCTACCGATTGAGTCAGATCGAGCAGAGTCAGCGGAAGCTGTACGAACTCGAAATCTTCCAGTTCGCGAATATCTCGTCCGACGTACCCGAAGGGCAGCAGCCGGAAATCGTGCCGACCAAGATCACGCTCACCGAAGGAAAGCCGCGAAAGGTGAACTTCGGAATCGGGTATGGCAGTGAGGAAAAAGCACGGGCCTCGATCGACTGGCGTCACGTGAACTTTTTCGGCGGCGCACGGACGATGCAGTTCCAGGGACAGTGGTCGTCGCTCGACCGCGGTATCCGCGCGAACTTCAAGCAGCCGGCCTTCCCGCTGCCAAAATACGGCCTGACGGCGACGGCGCAGTTGTGGCACAACGACGAACCCGCGTACACCCTCGATACGCGCGGCGCCGTCCTCACCATCGAGCGCCCGCTCGCGAAATCGGGCCCGTCGTCACAGCGCAATCCGACGACGACGCTGCTCCTTTCGTATACGAACCAGTACGAGACGTATCAGATCGCGAACGAAGCGCTGCAGGATCTCTCGTTTCGCCCGACGCTCATCGCGCTCGGTCTCGATCCGAGGACGGGGCAGGGACGCGGTCTGCTGTCGTCAATTGATTTCGACGCCCGCCGCGGCACCGTCGAAAACGAAGTAAACGCGCGCACGGGATACATCGCGAGCCTGCATCTCGAGCAGGCGGGGAAGGAACTGCAGGGGGACTTCAACTACTGGGAGACGACGCTCGAAGGCCGCTACTACATCGCGCTCGGCCGTCAGACGGTGATTGCCCTGCGCGCGCGCGGCGGTTCGATCGATCCCTGGGGCGATCTCGAGAGCAATATTCCGTTTTTCAAGCGCTACTTCCTCGGGGGCGCCACCAGTCTGCGCGGCTGGGGCCGCTATGAAGTCGCGCCGCAGAGCGGATCGGGGCTGCCGATCGGCGGGCACACGCAGTTCGAATCGTCCGCGGAGTTCCGCACGCCGGTCTGGGGCAACCTGTCGGCGGTCGCCTTCGTCGACGCGGGCAATGCCTGGACGGGAGCGTGGCAGTTCGGCGGTCTCAAGTACGACGCCGGCCCGGGCCTCCGCTACAACACGCCAATCGGACCGATTCGCGTCGACCTCGGGTTCCAGTTGAATCCGTATCCGAACCTGCTCGTCAACGGAAAGCCCGAGGCGCGCCACTTCCGCGTCCACTTCTCGATCGGGCAGGCATTCTAGGCATATGCTGCAACGTCGAGTGACGCCCGCGCACCGGTATCTCAGGCGGACTCTCCAGGTGGTGGCGCTGGTCGGGACGATTCTCGTCGGCATCATCGCGCTCGCGCTGATCGCATCGCAGACGCCGTGGTTCAAGAACTGGCTGCGCAGGTTCGTCGTCCAGGAAGCCGACCAGTACCTGAACGGCCAATTGTCGATCGGGAGCCTTGGGGGCAATCTCTTTACGGGGGTCGAGCTCAGCGACGTCGCCCTGGAGATGAATGGCGAGCGTGTGGTCACGCTGAAGAAGCTCGAGGTGAAGTACCGCATCGGCGATCTGATCTCGAACGGACGAACCGTGCAGCAGATCCGGCTCGAGCAGCCGTTCGTGCTGCTGCGTCACACCACGCAGGGGTGGAACGTCGCGAACCTCGCGAAATCGCAGGCGCAGGAGGCGAACCGCACCGGACCGGGCCATCCGCTCTCCCTGCCGGACATCGAGATCGTGGACGGCAGAGCGGTCGTCGACGACCGCGCACCATCCCCCTCGTACACGATCCCCAAACAGATCGAGGCGCTCAACGCGAAAGCAGGGTTCGAGTACGCACCGGTGCACTACAGCCTCACGATTGACAGCTTGTCGTTTGCGGGGCACTCGCCCGACGTGACGCTCGCGTCGCTCAAGGGGCGCGTCGGCACGCGCGGCGACGATCTGCACGTCGAGAACCTCGCAATTCGTACCGGCAGCAGCGACGTGACGCTCGACGGCGTCGTGCGCAACTATCTGAGCCGTCCGGACCTCAATGTGACGGTGACCGCGCCGAAAGTGTCGGTTCCCGAGTTCGCAGGCGTGCTGCCGGCGGCGCGCGGCTACGACTTGCACCCGTCGCTGAATCTGAAAGCAGAAGGGCCGCAGGACGATCTGCGGCTCACGATCTCCGAGCAGAGCGAAGCCGGAGCGATTGACGGCACCCTGACGGCCGACGCGCTTGCGCCCGGGTACGCGGCAAAGGGAGACGTGCGCGTCCGCGATGTGAATCTCGCGCCGCTTCTCCGCGATCCGCAGCAGAAGAGCGACATCACGGCGCGCGTCCAGATGGACGTGAGGATGCCGAGCGAACGTCCGGCGGCGGCATCGCCGCTCGAGGGCATGCGCGGGACCTTCGAGGTAGACGCACCGAAGGTGCAGGCCGGAGGGTATGCCGCGCGCGACGTCGCGGTGAAGGGACGCATCGACGGACGCCGTGTGACCGTTGACGCTCGGGCCAGCGCTTACGGCGGCTCCGCGACCGCCAAAGGGTTCGTGGTGGCCCCCGCGTCCACCGGCGCCCCGGTCCAGTTCGACCTGACAGGGCGGGCGTCGCACCTCGATCTGCGAAACCTTCCGCGCAGCGTCAACGCACCACGGGTGGCGACGAACCTGAACGCGACCGCTTTCCATGCCGCCGGCGAGGTGAGCGCTCGCCGAACGAACGTCGACGGCGGCGTGACCCTGGGAGAGTCGACGATTCAGGGCGGCACGATCACGAACGGGACGACGGCCACATTCACGTACGCGTCCGCCGGCCGCGGAACACCTGACGTGTCGTACACCGCGCGCGGCGGGGTGCGCAACGTCAACCTGTACGCGCTCGGTCAGGCGTTCAACGTCGCGGCGCTCGAAAAACCCGATTACGCGAGCCGGCTGAATGCCGACTTCAACATCCGCGGAGCCGGCACGGCTCTCGCCACGATGACGCTGGATGGGACCACCACGCTGACGGACTCGGAAGTGATGGGGGGTGCTATTCCGCGGCTCGCGGTCGAAGCTCATGTCGCCAATCGCGCCCTGAGCGGACGGGCGGATGGGACGCTCAACAACATCGATCCTGCCCGCATCAGCGGCAACGAGGCGTACAAAGGACGCATCAACGCCACCGTTGCCGCGACGTTCAACGTGAAGGATCTCACCGTGCCGATCACCGCCGATTCCGTCGCGGCCGACGGCCGCATCACGCTCGGGCAGAGCGACATCGCCGGTCTCCGGATCGACACCGCGGACATCGACGGGCAGTACGCCGACAGCCGCGGCACCCTGCGTCAGGCGACGATCAAAGGTCCCGATCTCGACGTGCAGGCGTCAGGGCCGATTGCGCTCGGCCAGGACGGCTCGTCGAACGTCAGGTATCACGTGGTTGCGACGAACCTCGCTGAGCTCGCGCCGCTGGCGAAGGTCGACGGCGTCAGCGGCGCGGCGACGATCGACGGCACGCTCACGGGCAACGCGTCTTCGTTGCGGACGACGGGCACGCTGGACGGATCCGATCTCGGATACCAGGCCAACAAGGCGCTCGATTTGAACAGCACGTTCGACGTCACGGTGCCCGACCTGCAGTTCTCACGGGCGCTCGTCAAGGCGAATACCACCGGGACGTTCATCCAGGCCGCTGGCCTCCAGATCGCGGAATTACGCGCGGGGACGACCTACTCCAATCAGAAGCTCGATTTTGAGGTTCATGTGACCGAAGCGCCGCCGGCACCGGCCGACGCGGCAGCGGTGGGCGGATCGCCCAATGCCGCCCGACAACTGGACGCCGCCGGGACGGCGCTTCTCCACACGGACCATCAGGAAGTCCATCTGCCGAGCCTGTCGCTCAAAACGCAGGGAGTCGAGTGGCACGTCGCGCCTGGCGCCGAGGCGACGGTTCAGTATGGCCATGACCGCGTCGAGGTGCAGAACGTCCGCCTCGTGAACGGAAATCAATCGCTCAGCATCGATGGCGGCTTCTCGCTCGGCGACAATCCGCAGCCGGGCAGCCTCACGGTCAACGCACAGCACGTCGATCTGGCGCAGATCGACAGGCTCGCGATGTTGAACCGCGGGATCAGCGGCACGCTCGATGCGAACGCGCGGATCACCGGGACGGCGAAGGCGCCTGTCATCGACGGACGTGTCGACGTCGCCAACGGCGGGTTCGAGCAGTTCAAATACCAATCGCTGACCGCCACCGCCACGTACGGCGACAACCGGATCGTCCTCGATTCGAAGCTGACGCAGTCGCCCGGGGTGGAGCTGACGGCGGCGGGGACGATCCCGCTCAGCGCGTTGCGTCCGAACCCGCCCGGCGTTGAGGGGCATATTCCCGGACGCCCGGGCGACGAACTGGACGTGCACGTCAAGTCGTCGCGCATCGGTCTCGGGCTGGTCCAGAGCTTCACCACGCTCGTCACCGACGTGACCGGCACCATCGAAGCGGACGTGCACGTTACCGGCTCCGGAGAAGACCCGCATCTCAACGGCTTCGTCGCGCTCGACGGCGGCGGCTTCAGCGTGCCGGATGCGGGGACGTCGTTCAGCGGATTGACCACGCGCATCGAGCTGCAGCCGCAGCAGATTCTGGTGCCGCAGTTCCGAATCCTCGACCAGCACGGCGACGCACTGACCATCGGCGGCCAGCTCGCGGTGCACGAGCGCCAGGCGGGCGCGGTGAACGTGTCCATCGACAGCGACAACTTCAAGCTGATGGACAACGAGCTCGGAGACGTGCACGTCGAAACGCACCTGAAGCTCACGGGAGCGGTCCGCCGGCCGCGCATCGAGGGCGAAGTCCGCATGGATCAGGCGCGCCTCGAGCTCGACAAGATCCTGCTGCAGTTCGCGTCGCCGTATTCAGAGGAAGCGATGCCGGAAGTCGTGACCTCCGCGTCGACCCGGCCCGATACCGGAAGAGGCGCGGAGCAGGCGGCCGACGCCGCGCTTGCCAAGGGACGTCAGATCAACCAGCAGCAGAAAGCGGTGCAGAACGCCACCGCACCAACGGTGGGGTTCGGAACGACCGGACCGCTCGCGCCCATCGCACTGAACGTGCACTTCGTCGTGCCGGGGAACATGGTCGTCCGGGGGCAGGATCTCCGGCCCGGCGGACCGACGACCATGCAGATCGGCAACGTGAACGCGACGATCGGAGCCGACCTGCAGATCCAGAAGCAGCCGGACGCGCCGATCATCATCCGCGGTACGGCGAGCACCGTGCGCGGCTTCTACGAATTCCAGGGACGGCGGTTCGAACTGGTCCGCGACGGGTCGGTCCGCTTTGCGGGGCTGCCCGACATCAATCCGATCCTCGATGTGAGCGCGACGCGGCTGATTCCCAACAGCGGCGTGACGGCGAAGATTCACATTACGGGAACGATGCGCGCGCCGGAACTGGCGTTGAGCAGCGATCCCCCGCTCGACGAGTCGGACATTCTGTCGCTCATCATCTTCAATCGCAACGTGAACGAGCTTGGCACCGGGGAGCGTGCGTCGCTGGCGGAAACCGCCGGAAGCATCGCGAGCGGTTTCATCGCGTCCCCGCTCAGCCGCTCGGTGGGCCGCGCGCTGGACGTCGACTTGTTCGAGATCACGACGAGCGATCCGGAGACGGGTGAGACGGCCGGCGGCATTACGCTCGGCAAACAGGTCGGCGACAAAGCCTTCATCCGCTTCCGGGAGCAGTTCGGCCAGCGCAGCTTCACGCAGTTCCAGATCGAATACGACCTGACGCGGTTCATGCGCTTCCAGGGCAGCGTCGCGCCCGAGACGACCTCCGCTGCGAACCGCCTCACGCAGCGCCGCGTCCAGCGGATGACGGCCGATTTGATTTTCTTCTTCAGTTACTGATCGATGTTCGATGTCCGATGTTCGATGTTCGATGCTGCATCGTCCATCGTCCATCGTCCATCGATTCTCAGTGCCGTGCGAGCAGCGCGACCTGGACGCGGGCGTCGTTGAAGCAGGCCCCCCCGCCGAGGTCGGTCAGCGTGTCGGGCACCAGCGCGTTCGATGTGAACCCGTTGTACGTGTTCTTGCGCCAGATGCCTTTCGACATCGCCACCGTCCCGCGATGGATGTCCGCGGTCAGGTTGGCGGGCGCCTGCACTTCGCCGAGGGCGTTGAAGACGCGGACCGCATCGTGCTGTTCGATCCCCCGTTCGGCGGCGTCGGCGGGATGGATGTGCACGACCGCCGGACGCTCGCGCAGTTCGCCGAGCGTCGACGAGATCTGCTTGTCGGTGGCGGGCGAGATCAAGGCAAGCGGAAAGCGCTCGGTTGCGGGATCGGCCTGATATCCGTACAGGCCTTCCGTTGACGCGACGGGGATGTCGGGATCCAGATCGATCTTCCGGTCGGCCGTCAGTGGAAACACGTCGACGAACTGGATTGGCGCTCCCTCGTAGGGCGGCGTCGCCGCGCCCTGTTCGAGCAGGTCGGTTCGGATCGGATCCGGCATGCGCCCGGTGACCCGGAGCAGCGTCTCGAAGTCCTCTTCAGTACGCCCCACCCCGAGCCGTTCGGCGAGTTCGGAAAAGACGGCCGCGTTGCTCCGAGCCTCGCCCTGGGGCTCGATCACCGGGCGTACGAGCTGCAGCGCGATTGGGCCGTACGCTTTCGCGATGTCGTACTGCTCGAGGAACGTCGGCGCGGGCAGCACGACGTCCGCGTACCGTGCCGTGTCCGTGAAGACCTGCTCGAAGACGACCGTGAAGAGGTCGTCGCGCGACAGCCCCTGCAGCACCCGGTTCTGATCCGGCATCGTCGTCAGCGGGTTGCAGTTGTAGACGAAGAGCATCTGGACGGGCGGGCTCCGGTACTCCGTGAGCGCGCGTCCGAGGTGATTCATGTTCACGACGCGGGTGGTCGTCTCGGGCGCTTCGATCCACTGCGACGAACGCAGGCCGAACGCGAGCGAATTGCTCATCGAGAAGCCGCCGCCGCGGACGCCGAACTTCCCGGCGACGGCCGGCAGCGCGAGAATCGCGGCCGCGGCGCTGCCGCCGTTGCGGTTGCGTTCGACTCCCCAGCCGCAGCGGACGAGCGCCGGAGACGACGCGATGTAGAGGTCCGCCAGTCGGCGCAGCTCTGTCGGGTCGACTTCCGCCTCACGTGCGGCCCGCTCGATCGTCCACGGCAATGCTGCGCTGCGGAGGCGTTCGACGCCGCGTGCGTGCTGCGCGAGAAACGCGAGATCCGCATGTCCTTCCTCGAACAGCACGCGATGGAGCGCGAGCGCGACCGCGATGTCGGTTCCGGGGCGGACGGAGAGGTGAATATCCGCCCGCTTCGCAAGCGACGTGCGCCGGGGATCGATGACGACGAGCTTCGAGCCGGCGGCCTGGGCCTGTTTGAGGAACGGGACCAGATGAATCCCGGACGCGGAGGGATTTACACCCCAGAGCACGATCAATTGCGCGCGCGGATAGTCCTGATAGACGACGCCCGGCATCTTGCCGTAGAGCGCCTGGTTCGCCGCGCCCGTGGGGGCTGCGCAGACCGTGCGTGCGAGCCGCGAGGTGCCGAAGCGGCGCCACAGCTCCGCGTCGTTCGTGTCCTGGGTGAGCAGCCCGTTCGATCCGCCGTAGGAGAAGGGAAGGATCGCCTCGCCGCCGTGCTGCGTTTTGATCTCCGACATCCGCCGCGCGATCAGATCGAGGGCTTCGTCCCATGTCACGCGGGCGAACGTGCCGCTCCCTTTCCTGCCCTGACGGATGGCTGGATAGAGGAGCCGATCGTTGCCGTATACCCGTTCGGCGAAACGGCGCACCTTGGCGCAGATGAAGTTGCGCGTGGCCGGGTTGACGTCGCCGCCGTCAATCTTCTGAATATGGCCGTTCTCGACGGTGACTTCGAGGGTGCAGGAGTCCGGACAATCGAGCGGGCACGCCGTCCGGATCGTCGAGTGGCCCCAACTTTCCGGGGCGGCAGGGTGTGACATTCAAGAATTATAAACGCTGCCACCCACGTCCTGAAGTTCGACGATAACTACGCAACGGCGCAGTTCCCAACTACACACGCACGCAGTTCCCGACCACAAAGGACGCAACTCCCAGCGTTGCGAGCTTCCCCTGAAATCAGCGCTCGATATCGGTTCCCTCGCCGCCCGCGCCCATGTCGATGCTGGTGCCGCCGGTGCTCTGGGGCGTGGCGTCGGTGGCTGTGGTGCCGGTCACCATGTCATCCGCGCCTTCGCGCATGCGGCGGCGTCGCCGCTGTTTCTCGTCATCGGTGCCGAGGCTGTTGACCGCGTGGTCGCCACCGGTCATCCCGCCGAGCCCGAGAATGTCGCCCTGCCGTTTCTGATCGCGAGCCTCATCCGAACGATCCGCCATTGTGTGTGCCTCCGCATCTGGAGAGAGCAACCGCGGTGCCAGGACGGCGGAACCGTTTGACCGGCCTGGTGTCCAAACGAGACGAGCGGCGCCGTTTCGTAACCACCAGCGGGAAGGAGTGCTTCTATGGCAGTTCCGAACCGGTTGAGAGGCAGTCTGCCTGTCTCGATCGCGCTGCATCTCGCCGCGCTCGTGCTCGTCTTCGTGATTCCACTCACGGCGGAGGTGGCGCTGCCCGTGCCGGCGACAGCCATCGACGCTTTCATGCGTGCGGTGCCCGCCCCGCCACCGCCGCCACCACCGGCGCCGGCTGTGCCGCGCCCCAGCGTTCAACCCACGTACGAACCGTCCCACGCACCGACGGTGGCGCCCCCGTCGATCGTTCCGGAACTGGACCTCGCGCCTGCGCAGGGAGTCGCCGAGGGGAGCGTTGATCTTGGCGCTCCACTGGCGGGCGCGCCGTTCGGCGAGGTGGGCAGCCTGCGGGAGGTGACCCCGGCGGCGCCGCCGCCGAGACCGGCTGGCCCGGTACGCTCGGGAGAGTTGGTGCAATCGCCGCGGAAGACGTTCGATGTACGTCCCGTCTACCCTGACCTGGCCCGCTCGGCACGGGTCCAGGGAACAGTCGTGCTCGAGGCCGTGCTCGATCGCGCCGGACGCGTCAGTCAGGTGCGCGTGGTGAAGTCCGTTCCGCTGCTCGATCCGGCGGCGATCGCTGCGGTTCGGCAGTGGCAGTACACGCCGAGTACGCTCCATGGTGTGCCGGTCGAAGTGTTGATGACCATCACGGTCACCTTTACGCTGCAGGAATGATCGCGCTGCTCGTGATACTCGCGCTGGCCGTCCAGGGCCCGCCTTCGGCACAGACGCCAAATCAGGCTCGGATGGCGCGCGCCGAACAGGTGACAGACGGTCTGCTGGCGGCGCCGCCCGAGCGATGGCCCGAGATGCTGGCGTCGGAAGAACCGGCGTTCGTGCTCGGTCCGTTGCGGATGACGGTGCTCATGCGAGCGAGCCGCGCCGCGGCCGCGCAACGCTACGCGGACGCCCTCGCGCCCTTTGCGCTGCTGCGCGCAATCGGCCGCTTGACCAACACACCCAGCGTACAGCTCGAGGCGCTCCAGAACCTCGGGAACGCGAATTTCTTCCTTCACCGTTACCAGGAGGCTGCCGGCGCCTACGCTGAAGCAGTGGCGCTCGCTCGCAGTGCGGGCGAAACGGACTACGAAGCGTCGGCGCTCGACGGTGCCGCGATGGTGGCGTACAGCCGCGGCGACTACGCCGCTGCGCTCGATGGCTATCGCGCCGCGCTCGACATCGCCGAGCGGCACGCGGAGCCGGCGCCCATCGCGCGAGGGCTCGTCAGCGTGGGGAACGTCCAGTACCTGCAGGGCGATTACGATCTCGCCGCCACGTCGTATCGGCGCGCGATCACGTTACTGGGTGACGCGTCTGACAACGAGACTCTGGCGATGGCGTGGCGTGGTGCTGCACGCGTCTATACCGCGCAGGGAGACCTCGCGTCAGCGCTCGTCGCGCAGACACACGCATTGGCCGATGCGCGCCGGCGCGCCGCGCAATCCGAGATCGCCAACGATCAGGAGCAGGTCGGGGAGCTGCATTTCAAGCTCGGGAACATCGCGGAGGCGCGCTCGACTTTTGCTGACGCCCGGCAGATGTTCGATGCGCTCCGCGATGTCGAAAGCGCGGGCCGGCTCCTGGCCGATATCGGGTTGACGGAGCTCGTGGCGGAGCGGTTCGAGGCTGCCGTCGCCGCGTACACGCAAAGCCGCGATCGGTTTCAGCAGGCGAAGAATCCGGTGGGAATCGGCCACGCGTGGGTCGGCATCGGCTTCAGCGAGGCGGGACGCGCACGCTTCCCCGATGCGATCGACGCGTATAAGGTCGCCATCGGAATCTTCGACGCGAACCATCGCGATGAGGACGCCGGACGCGCGTGGCTCGGGTTGTCGCTTGCGCACTACGCATCCGGCGATTACACCTCCGCCCTCGACGACGCCACGCGCGTGGCGGCCATCGGAGCCGCCATTCACAACGACGATCTCGCGTGGCGTGCCGATGTGCGGTCAGGCGACGCCCTCCGCCGGCTCGGCCGTCTCGATGAAGCAGGCGACACGTTCAATGCGGCGATAGCGCTGATCGGTACCCTCACGGCGCGTGCCGCCACGAGCGCTGACGCGCGGACGATGCTCGAGGACAGCGGGAGTGCGTGGTCCGGCCTTGCGTTCACGCTGGCGCAGCAGGGCGATCCTGACGCCGCCCTGCTCGCGGCCGAGCAGCGGCGGAGCCATCTCGTGCGCGTGATGCTGGCGCCCTTTGAACGCGACGTTACGCGCGGGATGACGAGCGGCGAAATCGAGAGCGAGCGTGCGGGGCTGCGCGCGATCGTATCCCTGACGGCGGAGCGCCGCGCGGAGCGGGCATCGCCAAGACCCGATCGCGATCGGCTGACGCGGATCGAAGAACAACTCTCGTCCGCCCTGGCGGCGCGAGACCGCGCCCAGCAGGCGCTGTACGAGAAGCAGCCGGATCTCGCCCTCTGGCGAGGCCTTCGCCCTGTGAGGTCCATCGACCAGCTGACGTCGGCTCTCGATACCGAAACGACGGCTGTGGAGTTCATCGCGCAAGACGACGAACTGCTCGTGCTCACCGCCACTCGCGAGCGGCGAACAACGGACGATGGCTTGCTCGACTCGCGCATCACCGCATCCGTGGTCCCATGGCACCGGCACGATGTCGCGGTGTCGATCGCCACGGCGATCGAACGCGCATCTGTCGCCGACGCGCGTGTATGGGCAGAGCGCGTGAAGCCGGTTGCCGACGTGCTGATGCCGCTCGTCACACCGCATCTGACGGGCAGGACGCGCCTGGTCATTGTCCCGGATGATGTGCTGTGGAGTGTTCCGTTCGAGGCGCTGCCGCTCGCGTCGTCCGATCTCGCGTCGATGGTCGATATCTCATACGCGTCGTCGCTCTACACGCTCAGCCTTCGCAGGCGGCTGCGCGAGGACGGTGAGGTGTCGTTCATCGGCGCGCCGGTCCTTGCGACCGACACCGAAGCGCAGCTCGCGGCAGCCGTGCCGGACTGGTCCCCTGAAAAACCGGATCTTGTCGAGCGCGATGTGCAGGAGCAGGCACGCGCGTACGGTGAAGAGGCGCATGTCGTCACCCGCGCTGACGCGACACAGGCGGCCGCGCTCGCGTCGCTCGAGCGCGCGTCGATGCTGGAACTCGGGGCGCGGCTGCAGTTGAGTGGGGCGGCGCCGTTCTTTTCCTGCGTGCTGTTGTCACCCGCGGCGGCCGAGCGGACAGACGATGGCCGGTGGGAACTGCGGGAGTGGTTCAACGGGCGGGGACGAGGCGCGGTGATGGTGCTGCCCGATGCGGGTGGCGCAGGTCGCGGCGGGCTCGACGCGGCGATGATGGCGCTCGACTGGGCCAGCGCGGGCGCCGGCACGAGCGCGGTCTTCGTCGCGCGAACCCCCGAGTCGGTGTTCGACCCCGCGTCCGTCCTGCGCGCCATCCATGAGTCGCGTGCGGCCGGGATCCCCCTCGAGCTGGCATATCGAGCGGCCGTGGTGAGCGTGCACCACTCAGCCGTCAGCCCGCCCTCGGCATGGGCTGCCCTGCGTGTCATTGGCCGATTCCGTTAGTGCTTTTCGTAAAGCCGAGTTTAGGCTACACTGCGCGCGCACCCCTTCCTTCGATCAGGAGACACCATGGTTGACGCGTCGACTCCGGGAGCGCCCTCGAGCAACCGGAACGTAATGATCGTGCTGGCGTATCTCTGGCTGCTGGCCCTCGTCCCGCTGCTGGTAGAGAAGAACGATGCCGAAGTCCAATGGCATGCGAAACATGGCATCGTGCTGATGGTGGCGGAAATCGTTTTGTGGATCGCGCTGGGGCTTCTCTCGACGTTCCTCGGAGCCATTACCGCCGGCCTGGGTTGCCTGGTGGGGCTGTTCTATCCGATCCTGTGGGTCCTGATTCTCGTGGTCCATATCGTTGCGATCGTGAAGGGCGTCAACGGCAAGCGGCTCATCATCCCTGGACTGAGCGAGTACGCCAGCCGGTTCTGATCGATCCGAACGAGTTAGTCACGGGGCAGCCGGCTTTCCGGTTGCCCCGTGCTGTTTGTCACGTGCTACGCAAGACCAAGCTCAAGATGGGGATAGGGATGGCGGCCATGGCGCTGGTCCTGAGCCCGCTCGCGCTTGCCGCCCAGACGCGCGTCACGCTCGCCGTCGACGCGATTCACGCCTATCGTACCGTCGCCTCCCCGATGGCGGCGCGCCTCGGGATCCGCTGCCGTTTCCAGCCCACCTGCAGCCGCTACGCTGAAGAAGCCATCAAGAAGTACGGTGTCCTCGACGGGAGTCTCAAGGCAGGCCGACGCCTGCTCCGGTGCACACCGCTGACACCAATGGGGACGATCGATCTTCCGTAGCGCGGGCGTCGAGGAGACTGTGCCGAGCGCGCGCAAGGCGGCAGTCGAAAGGGAACATGCTTTGCACCACGGCGGGCATGGCGTTGACGAATCGTCTGATGCGGTGGGGTGGGGCACGGGCCTCCCGGAGGCTGTCACGCGAACTGCCCGTGATCGGCGCTGTCGTCGCGCTTGCGACGATCGGCGCGACGATGCGGCGGAAAGGCTTCTTCGGGGGCCTGCTCGACACGGGGCTGAATGCCCTTCCATTTGTCGGGGCGGCAAAGAACGCGGCGGAAATCGTCCGCGGCCGCGACTTCATCCGGGATCGCCCCGCGCCGCCGGCGGCCTGACCGCGTCGGCTGGTCTCCCCGCGCCGCTGCGCTCCTGCGCGTTGATAATGAGGACGTGGCCCCTCGCGTGCTCATCGTCGGCGGCGGATTTGGCGGGCTTTACGCAGCGCAGGCGTTCCGCGACCGGTCCGCCGACGTCACGCTCATCGACCGTCGCAACCACCATCTGTTTCAGCCGCTCTTGTACCAGGTCGCGACGGCGGCGCTGTCGCCCGGCGATATCGCCTCGCCGATCCGATGGGTGCTGCGGCGGCAGCGCAACGTCGAGGTGCTGCTCGGCAACGTCGACCGATTCGACACCGCACGAAACGTCGCCGTCCTCTCCGACGGAACGGAGTTTCCGTACGACTACGCAATCGTCGCGGCGGGTGCGACGCACGCCTATTTCGGACATGAAGACTGGGAATCCTATGCGCCGGGCCTGAAGACGCTCGAAGATGCGCTCGAGATTCGCCGGCGCGTCCTGCTCGCGTTCGAACGCGCCGAACGCGAATCGGATCCGGCCAGGCGCAACACGCTGCTGACGTTCGTGATTGTCGGCGGCGGCCCGACCGGCGTCGAGCTGGCGGGGGCGCTCGCCGAAATCTCGCGTCAATCGCTCGCTCGCGATTTCCGCCATTTCGATCCCGCGGCTGCCAGGATCATCCTGCTCGAAGGCGGTCCCTCGGTGCTGTCGACGTTTCCAGAATCGCTGCGTGAAACCGCTCGCCGTGACCTCGAACATCTCGGCGTCCAGGTGCGTACGGGCTCGATCGTGACCCGCGTCGAACCGCAAGCGGTATACGTCGGCGACCAACGGATTGCGGCGGCGACGATCCTGTGGGCCGCCGGCGTGGCGGCCTCGCCGCTCGGCGCCGCGCTTGGCGCGCCGACCGACCGCGCGGGCCGGGTGCTCGTCAACCCAGACCTTACGGTGCCTGGCTGCACCAACGTGTTCGTCATCGGCGATCTCGCGTCGCTGAAAGACGAGCACGGGCATGCGCTTCCCGGCGTGGCGCAGGCCGCGATCCAGATGGGCGTGCACGCCGCGCACAACATCATGCGCGCCGTCGAGCATCAGCCGCTCCGTCCCTTTCACTATCGCGATTACGGGAACCTCGCGACGATCGGCCGGGCCAAAGCTGTGGCAGATTTCCACTGGCTGCGGCTCAAGGGCTGGATCGGATGGCTCGCGTGGGTCTTCATCCACCTCGTCAAACTGATCGGATTCCGGAACCGTATTCTGGTGATGGTGCAGTGGGCGTGGGCGTACGTCAGCTACCAACGGTCGGTGCGGTTGATTACTGGCAGTCCTCACACCCAAGGGTGACCGTGATGACCGCGCGCGGCGGCCGCGCAGCCGCCATCGCGATCATGGTCGCCGCGGCTCTTGCAGGCGTGGCGCCGATGCCTCGCTGGACCATCGAGCGGTGGTATTCGAACGGCGTCTTTCCGTGGCTGCAGCACGGACTCACATCGTTCTCGAATCTGGTTCCGTTCGCACTGTTCGATGCGCTCTGGATTGCCGCGGCTGCATCCGCGGCCGCCTGGGCGTATCGGCGCCTGGGCGCCCGTCCTCTCGCGCGCAGCGTTCGGCGGATGGCCTTCGAAGCACTGACAGCCGTCGCGAGCGTCTACCTCGTGTTCCTCCTGACGTGGGGATTGAATTACCGCCGAGTACCACTCCGGGAACGGCTCGATTTCGACGCGGCGCGCATTACCCGCGCGGCGGCAGGCGAACTGGGCGTGCGCGTTGCCGGCCAACTGAACACCTCGTATGCCGATGCGCACCGCCGGCCCACGTCCATCTCCGCGCTCGCGGCGGCGTTCGCCACTACGCAGCGAAGTCTCGGCGCATCCTGGACGATCCTGCCCGCGCGACCGAAGCAGACGCTGCTTGGCGCGTACTTCCATCAGACCGGCATTACCGGCATGACGGACCCGTTTCTGCTCGAGACCATGATCGCCCCGGATCTGCTGGACGTGGAGAAGCCGTTCGTCATCGCCCACGAGTGGGCGCATCTGGCGGGACACGCGGATGAATCCGAAGCAAACTTCGTCGGCTGGCTCGTGTGCCAGCACGGAGATGCCTCCGCACGGTACAGCGCGGCGTTGATGATGATCGGCTACGTGCGTCCGCCGAACGTCAGCCTGCGTCAGGCGCTCGCGATCGGACCACGGACGGACCTGTTTGCGATCCAGGAGCGGTACGCGCACACCAGCCGGACGCTCCAGATGGCAGCTCGCGAAGGGTACAACGCGTATCTCAAGGCGAATCGGGTGCAGGCCGGAGTCGTCAGCTACGATCTGGTGGTCCAGCTCGTGCTCGGCAGCGCCTTCGACCAGAATGGTAATCCGGTCATGCGCTGAGGAGGCGCGTGTCTTGCAGCGCCTCCGGTCGGCTGATGGCGAAGCGGTTGACGTTCCGTCGTATGAAGGATCGCGATCCGGTTGTGTCGGCGAAGATGGCGGGGCTGCACTACAGCACCGACAGCCGCCCCGGGATCCGTCGCGTCCAGCGCGGCAAGGCGTTCCGATACCTCCAGCCCGACGGCCGGCCCGTGCGCGACGCCGAAACCCTCGAGCGCATCCGCACGCTGGTGATTCCGCCCGCATGGCGCGACGTCTGGATCGCGCCCGATCCTCGCGGTCATCTGCAAGTCACCGGCATCGACGCCCGCGGCCGCAAGCAGTATCGCTATCACCCGCGCTGGCGCGAAGTGCGCGACGAGACGAAATACAACCGGATGATCGAGTTCGGCCGGGCGCTGCCCCTGATCCGAAGACGGACGCAGGCCGACGTGCGCCGTTCCGGCCTCCCGCGCGAGAAGGTCCTGGCGACCGTCGTTCAGCTCCTCGAAAAGACGTTCATCCGCGTCGGCAATGACGAGTACGCGCGCGAGAACCATTCGTACGGCCTCACGACGATGCGCGACGCGCACGTTCGCGTCAACGGCTCGAAGGTGAAGTTCATCTTTCGCGGCAAGAGCGGGGTCGAGCACGACCTCGAGCTCGACGACCGGCGCCTCGCCCGCATCGTGAAGCAGTGCCGCGATCTGCCGGGTCAGGAACTCTTTCAGTACCGCGACGACGCGGGACACGTCGTCGACATCGGATCAGCGGACGTGAATGCGTATTTGAAGGACATCACGGGCCGCGATTTCACCTCGAAAGACTTCCGGACGTGGGCCGGAACGGTGCTCGCGGCGACGCTCCTGCGCGAATACGAGACGGTCGACTCCTCGGCCCGTGCGAAGAAGAACATCGTCCGCGCCGTCGAAGAAGTCGCCAGGAAACTCGGGAACACGAAAGCCGTCTGCCGCAAGTGTTACATCCACCCGGCGATCTTCGACGCCTATCTGGATGGGACGATGGCGAAGACGGTTGCCCAACGCGCCGCTCGTGCGGCGAAGAGCATCGGCCGGATGACGGCCGCTGAGGCCGCGGTGCTCGGCCTGCTTCAGCGACGACTCGCCAAGGCTGGATAACAACAACTACTCAACTTCACAACCTCCAACGACGCAAGCCGCCTTGCGTAGTTGCGGAGTTGTTTCAGCGCGCCCGCAGAGAGATCCCTCCGTTTGTCCCCTCGAGCTCCACCTTTGGCCCGCCGCCATTCAATCGTGCCTCCAGTCGACGCCGACTCGATTCGGTGGTCTCGAGCGAGAGGCCGCTCACGCCGATCGTGCCGTTGCTGAGGCTCGCGGAAATCGTGGCTCTGCTGTCCGAGGGCATCTGCACCTTGATCCCGCCGTTGGTGCACTCGAGCTTCACATCTCCGGCAACCCTGGTCAGGTCGACGTCGACGCCCCCGTTGGTCGTACTCGCGACGATGGGGCCGCCAATCTCACGCCCGCGCACGCCGCCGTTCGTTGTCTGAGCCTGGATGCGGCCGTTCAGGCCGTGGAGATCGATTCCGCCATTCACGGTCGCGAACTTCACGTCCGCGGCCGCCGGCACCTTCACGTGGTACTCGACCTGACCGTTCGAGCCTGACCAGTTGAGCCCGCCGGACGGCCGATCGATTTTCGTTTCGATTCGAATCCCTGAGGAGGAGACATCCTCCGTGATTTGGATACGCTGGAGTTCCGCCTTCGCCGCTTCCGGGGAGCCGGCTTTGGCTTTCTTGATGGCCGTCACTTCGACCGTGTTCCCGGTCGACGGTTCCACCGTGATGCGGCCGTTGCGGTTCGCAATCTCGAGGCGCCCGTTGGCCGGCAGAGTGTAGGTTTTCTGCCACTGCGCGGTTTCCTCGGACCCGAAGCCCGCCGAGACGATGTCGCATCCTCCCGCCGCGACGAGCAGCGGCAGAATGATGACGGGAAGTACGCGACGGGCGAGGCGCTGGTGCATGGACACTCCTTTCGCGTCTATACGTCGCCCCTCGGGCGGGCGTTCCTGGGAAGCCTGAGGCGTCGGCTACGGTCCGCCGTCCAAGCGCAGGTATAATCCCCGCGCGTGTCAGATCGCAAGTACCGCCAACGAGGGTATCAGGACGAGCCGCGTGAACGGCGTCCGGAATCCCGGCCCGAGCAGAAGAAGGAATATGCGCCGCGCGGGCAGCCGCCGGTCCAGCCGAAGACCTTCAACATGCCCGGCTTCCGCGACGTCATCAAGTGCGCGCGCTGCGGCGGCGTGCTGACCGTTGCTGGCGCGTGGAGTCCGGACGGCAAGTGTCCGAAATGCGGCGCCGACCTCCACACGTGCGCGCAGTGCGTGCACTTCGACACGAGCGCGCCCTTCGAATGCCAGCAGCCGATCCCCGTCCGCATCTCGCCGAAAGACGCGCGCAACACCTGTCAGAGCTTCGAACCCCGCACGACCGTCGAACGCGAAACGACGTCCACGACGGCTCCGACCAGCACCTCGAGCGCGAAGAAAGCGTTCGACGATCTCTTCAAGTAGGTACGCCATGCACCGTGCCCTGACGACCGCGGTCGTCGTGTCATGCCTCGCGGCGGCGGGCGCCGCGCAGGCTCCAAGAACGCATCGGCTCGAGGCGACGCCGTCGACGGTGGCGTACGGCTGGTATGACGCTGCCGGAAGGCCGGTCCTCACGATCGCATCCGGCGACATCATCGACGTCGATACCCTGCTCACCAACCGCCCGGCGGGCCTTCTCCGGGCCGGCGTTCCCGAGAACCAGATCCAACAGTCGCTGAAGGACATCGAAGCGCAGGTCCCGCAGGATCAACGCGGGCCCGGCGGTCACATCCTGACCGGACCGGTGTTCGTCGACGGCGCCGAGCCCGGCAACGTTCTCGAAGTCAGAATGCTGTCGATCGATCTCGCGATCCCGTATGGCTACAACGGCTGCAGCGGCTACATCCGCGAGAACTGCTCCGACGATCGCACGCAGCGGACGCGCATCATCCCGCTCGACGCAAAGACGATGACCGCGGCGTTCGCTCCCGGGATCGTCATTCCGCTCCATCCGTTCTTCGGGAGCATGGGCGTGGCGCCGGATCCCTCGCTGGGGCGCATCAGCAGCAATCCACCGGGCACGCATGCCGGCAATCTCGATAATCGCCTGCTCGTCGCCGGCACGACGCTCTATATCCCGATCCACGCGCGCGGCGCGCTGTTCGAGGTGGGTGACGGGCACGCGGCCCAGGGCGACGGCGAGGTCGATCAGACCGCGATCGAAACGTCCCTGCGCGGGCGGCTGCAGCTCACGGTGCGCAAGGACATGACGCTGACCTGGCCGCGCGCCGAGACGCCGGCGCTCTACGTCGCGATGGCGACCGACAAGGACCTCGCGGTGGCGACGAAGACGGCCATTCAGGAGATGATCGACTTCCTCGTCCGCGACAAGCATCTCGAGAAGCAGGCCGCGTATCAGCTCACGAGCGTCGCCGGCGACGTCATCGTCACGCAGCTCGTCGACGGTAACGTCGGCGTCCACGTCACCCTGCCGAAAGAGATCTTCAAATGATCGCTGTTGGACTGCTCGTTGCCGTTCTCGCGCAGACGCCGGCTCCGCCGTCGCCGCAGGATTTTGCCCGGTTCGAACGCCTGACGACCAGCGCCGACCACGGCGGCCTCTCTCCGGATGGCAAGTGGCTCGTATACACGATCACACGCAGCGACCGGTCGAGCGAACTCCGTGCGGTCCGCGTCGCCGATGGCGCGACCAAGGCCATTGCCTACGGAACGCTGCCGTCGTTTTCGGCGGACTCGCGCTTCCTCGCCGCGTCGGTCGGCGTCTCTGAAGGAGACGAACAGAAGCTCCGGAAAGAGAAGAAGCCGGTCCACCGCAAGCTGGCGATCGTCGACCTCTCGATGCTCACCATCGATGCCATCGACGACGTCGAGTCGTTCGCGTTCGATGCCGGCGGCGGACATCTGCTGATCCGCCATTACGCACCCGAACGCCCGAAGGACGCGGAGCGGAAGGACACGGACCGGCAGCCGCTCGATCCCGAGGAAATCGTCGGAGCCACGGCGGTGGTCCGTGATCTCGCCGCTGCGAAAGACACGACCTTCGGCAACGTCGCCGATGCGGTCTGGCAGACGAAAGGTCCTCTGCTCGCAATCGCGGTCGGCGGACAGGGGCTGACGGGCAACGGCGTCCAACTGTTCGATCCCGCCGCGGGCACGCTGCGCGTGCTCGATTCGGGCGCTGCGCGTTACGTCGATTTGACGTGGCGGAAGGACGCGGGAGATCTCGCGTACCTGAAGTCGCGGACTGATGCGAGCCGAGACGGCCTCGCCTATGACGTGCACGTGTGGACGGCCCTCAACACGCCGTCCGAGCGCGAGGCGCACCTGTCGTGGCCTGCGGGAACGGCAGGCGGCCAGCGCATCTCCGCATTTCGTCGTCCGTCGTGGTCCGATCAGGGCGGCTGGCTGTTCGTTGGCGTCGCCACATGGCCGCGTAAATCGGACAGTTCGGAGGCCGATTTCGGCAACGGTGACGGGCGGGCCGCCGCCAATGACAAGGACGAGCGCGCTTCCGTGGACGTCTGGCATGCGAAGGACGTCGACGTGATGCCGAAGCAGAAGGTCAACGCGCGTCGCGACAGCGAGCGCACGCTCCTCGCGGCCTGGAAAATCGGTGCACCCTCGCTGACCGTACTCGCCCACGATTACACGGAACAGGTGTCCCCGCTGGCTCAGCACGGCGCCGCGTACGCCGTGAGCTGGACCTCGTCTGCCCTGGAGCGGAGCTGGGGACGGTTTGGATCGGCGGCGCTCTTCATCGTGGACAGTGCGACTGGAGCGCGGACGCAGGTGGCCGAACACGTAGACGACCGGTTCGTCCGTCCGAGTCCGGGCGGCCGTTACATCCTCTATTACGTCGACGGCCAGTTTTCGATCGTCGACGCGGCAAAAAAGACTGCACGGAATCTCACGCGCTCGATTCCGACGTCCTTCGCCGACGTCGACTCGGACGAAACGGATGTGACCCGTCCGTGGTTCGGCCTCGCCGGCTGGACGAAAGACGACAAGGACGTGCTGTTGTACGACAAGCACGACATCTGGCAGGTCCCGACCGATGGCGGCCATCCCGCGAGATTGACCGACGGCGGCGCCGACGAGGTCAGATATCGCTATGCGGACGTCGACCCGGATACCCGGGCGATCGATCGCGGGCGACCTGTCTACTTGACCATGTTCGGATTGCTCACCAAGAAATCGGGATTCGCGCGCCTCGCGCCCAACGCCACGTCGCCGGAACGTCTCCTGTGGTTGGACAAGGACGTCGCGCGGCTGGGGAAAGCGAAGGACGCGGCGGTGTTCGACTACGTCGTGCAGTCGTTCGATGATTCGCCCGATGCGTTTGTCGGGGGCGCCGATCTGAAGGACGCGCGGCAGGTCACGACGACGAATGCGTTCCAATCGACATATGCCTGGGGCCGTTCAGAGCTCGTCGGATATAAGAGCGAACGGGGCGCGCGTCTCCAGGGCGTGCTGCGGTATCCGGCAGGTTACGAGCGCGGACGCGCGTATCCGATGATCGTGTACGTCTACGAAAAGCTGTCCGACACGCTTCATCAATACACGCCCCCTTCAGAACGGGATTACTACAACATCACGGCGTTCCAGAGCGCCGGATATTTCGTGCTCGAACCCGACATCGTGTTCCGCGCACGGGAGCCGGGGCTCTCGGTCGTCGAGTGCGTACGTCCCGCGGTGGCGGCGGTCGCCGCGATGGGCGTCATCGACCCGAAGCGCGTCGGCATCGTCGGGCACTCGTGGGGCGGCTTCGACACGGCGTACCTCGCGACGCATACGACCGTGTTCGCGGCGGCTGTGGCCGGAGCGCCGATTACCGATCTCGTGAGCAACTACGGCAATCACCACTGGGGTCCCGGAATCGCGGAGACCGATCACATCGAGACGGGCCAGCAGCGGATGCAGGTGCCGTTGTACGAGGACCCCGAGGCCTACGTGCGCAACTCCGCCGTGTTCGGCGTGGCGACGATGACGACCCCGCTGCTGATCGAGGTCGGCGACGCGGACGGGACCGTCTTCTGGCACCAGGGTGTGGAGCTGTACAACGTCGCGCGCCGCGCGAGGAAGAACGTCGTCTTACTCGTATACGCGAACGAAGATCACAGCCTGCGGCAGAAACCGGATCAGATCGATTACCACCGCCGGATCCTGGAGTGGTTCGGGCATTATCTGAAGGGAGAAAGCGCAGCTCCCTGGATTACGAATGGAGTCTCTTACCTCGACGAAAAACGATAACTACGCAACGTCACAATTCCCAATGACTCAAGCGCCTTGAGTCGTTGGCAGTTGTGTAGTTGAGTAGTTGTCGCGATCAATTCCAACGAAGCCCGCGCAACTGATCCAGATTGACGTTCCCTCCGCTCAGCACGCAGCACACTTTCGTGCCCGCCGGCAGCTTGATCAAACCTTCCAGCAGCGCAGCAACGGGCGCTGCGGCGGCGCCTTCGGGGACGACCTTCAGGTGGGACATGATCCAGACGACTGCGTCGAAAATCTGCTCGTCGGGCAGCGTTACCAGTTCGTCGACGTAATCGCGGACGATCTCGTAGGTCTTTTCGCCGACGCGCTTCACGCGCAGGCCGTCGATGATGCAGTCGACGCGATCGAGCGTGAGCAGGCCGCCTTCGCGGACGCTGCGCGTCATGCCGGGCGCACCTGACGATTCCACGCCGATGACGCGAATCTTCGGGTTGCACGCCTTCACCGCAAGCGCGACGCCCGAGATCAGCCCGCCGCCGCCGATCGGCGCGATGACCGCTTCGACTTCCGGCCAGTCCTGATAAATTTCCAGCCCCACGGTTCCCTGGCCCTGAATCAGCTGCAGGTCGTCGAAGGGGTGAATGTACGTGTAGCCCTTCTCCTCGACCAGCGCTTTGGCCTTTTCGTTCGCCTCGTCCCAGATCGTGCCGTGCAGCACGACTTCGGCGCCGTATGCGCGCGTCGCGTCGATCTTGGACTGCGTGGCGTTCTCCGCCATGCAGACCACGGCCTTGATTCCATAGCGCGCCGCCGCCAGCGCGACGCCCTGTGCGTGGTTGCCGGCAGACGAGCAGACGACGCCGCGCCGTTTCTGTTCGTCGCTGAGCAGCGCGAATTTGTTCATCGGTCCACGAATCTTGTACGAGCCGCCGCGCTGGAACAGTTCTGCCTTCAGGCGCACGTCGTACCCCGTGCGCTCCGACAGCAGGCGCGACGTGATGATGGGCGTGTGGTACACGTGCTCGCCCATGCGGGCGCGTGCGTCCTCGAAGTCCTTGCGTGTCAGCGGCGGCATCCGGGGAGTATACAATCCGCGCATGCACACTCGATTTCTTGCCGCTGCCGTGCTCGTGAGCGCCGCCGTCGCGGTGCCGCACACGCCATCCGCGCCGCCCCAGCCGGCCACCGCCGCGCGCGACGCGAACGCCGTCGTTGACCCGCACGATTATCAGGACCTCCGCTGGCGCAGCGTCGGACCGACGCGCGGCGGGCGCGTAACCGCCATCGCCGGCGTACGTAGCCAGCCCTGCACGTTCTACATGGGAGCAACGGGCGGCGGCGTCTGGAAAACGACGGACTGCGGCGACGTCTGGCTGCCCGTCACCGACGGACAGATTGAAACCGGGTCCATCGGATCCATCGACGTGTCCGAAACCGACCCGAACGTCGTCTATGTGGGCACGGGGAGCGCGGCGATCCGCAGCAACGTCATCATCGGCCGCGGCGTCTACAAATCGACTGACGCGGGAAAGACCTGGCACTTCATGGGCCTGCGCGAGGCGGGGCAGATCGGAGCCATTCGCATTCACCCGACGAACCCGGACATCGCCTGGGCGGCCGCGCTCGGCTCGCCTTACGGGCCGACCGACGAGCGCGGCATCTTCAAGACGAGCGACGGCGGAAAGACCTGGCGCAAGGTCCTCTTCGTCAACAACGAGACCGGCGGCCGTGTCGTCGCCGTCAACATGTCCAACCCCGACGAGCTCTATGCGGGAATGTATCGCGGCTTCCGCAAAGGCTGGGACATCATCAGCGGCGGCCCCGCAACCGAAGGGGGCATTTACAAGTCCACGGACGGCGGCGAGCACTGGACGCATCTCACCAACGGACTGCCGCAGAAACTGATCGGAAAGATCGACCTCGACATCGCGCGGAGCCGTCCGCAGACGATCTACGCGATGATCGAAGCGCCGGGCGACGAGGGCGGACTCTACCGATCGGACGATGCGGGCGCGTCATGGAAACTGGTGAACAACAGCCAGCGGCTGCGCGCGCGTCCCTTCTATTTCAACTACGTCGACGTCAACCCGAAGAACCCGGAGGAAGTCTGGGTCAACGAGCTTGGCGTCCACAAGTCAGTGGACGGCGGCAGGACGTTCACGACCGTGAACCCGCCGCACGGCGACAATCACGGCGTCTGGTTCAACCCCGACAATCCGGACTACCTGATCCAGTGCAACGACGGCGGCGCCACCGTGTCCATCGACCATGGCCGCACGTGGTCGACCGAGCTGAACCAGCCGACGGGGGAACTCTACATGGTCACCGTCGACGAGCAGTACCCGTATCGTCTCTACGCTCCGCAGCAGGACACGACGACGGTCATCGTCCCGAGCATGCCGCCGCATTCGTTCGGCTACGACTCGCCCGCGCAGGCCTTCTCGCAGGCATCCGGGTGTGAAACGGGCGGCATCATGCCGACGCCGGACGGGAAGGTCGTGTGGGGCGCGTGCAAAGGCGAGGTCGAGCGCTACAACGTCGAGAGCGGGCAGATCCAGGGGCGATGGATTTATCCGCAGAACCGCTATGGCCACGCGCCGAACGACATCAAGTACCGGTTCCCTCGGCAGACGGTCATCTACGTCTCCCCGCACGATCCGCACACGATCTACCAGGCATCGCACGTGCTGCATCGGTCGACGGACGAAGGCGTGACCTGGCAGGTGATCAGCCCGGATCTGACGGCGCACGAACCGCAGTACCAGGTGGTGCCCGGCTCCCCGATCACGCGCGACGTGACGGGTGAGGAAGTTTATTCGTCCATTTACGCGATGGACGAATCTCCGCTCGAACGCGGCGTGCTGTGGGTCGGCGCGAACGATGGACCGGTCAATGTCACCCGCGACGGCGGCAAGACGTGGATGAACGTGACGCCCAAGGACATTGCGCCAGGCGGCCGCGTGCAGAACATCGACGCGTCGCACCTGCGCCGCGGGTCCGCGTATATCGCGATCTACCGTTACATGCGCGAGTACGACATGAAGCCGTACATCTACAAGACGGACGACTACGGGAGGACCTGGAAGAAGCTCACGGACGGCACGAACGGGATCCCGAACGATTCACCCACGCGCGTCGTGCGCGAGGATCCGGAGGTCGCCGGGCTGCTGTATGCGGGCACCGAATTCGGCGCCTACGTCTCGTTCGATGACGGCGGGCACTGGCAGCCCCTGCAGGAGAACCTGCCCGCGACGCCGGTCACCGACATCCGCATCCACCGCGGCGACATCGTCATTTCGACGATGGGGCGTGCGTTCTGGATCATGGATGACAGTGTTGCGCTGCTGCGGCGACTGGCGCGCGGTGTGGGACAGCGCAGCACGACGGCCGCTGGCGGTGCACCGCTTGATCTCACGTCGGTGACGCTGGCGCAGCCCGCGCCCACCGTGCGTTTCCGCTCGGGCGGCGGCCGCGGCGGCGGCATTTCGCCGCAGTTCCCCCCCTCGAGCGCGGCGATTGACTACATCCTGCCGGCCGGTTTCTCGGGGCCGGTGTCGCTCGAGATTGCCGACTCGCAGGGACGGGTTGTGCGCAGCGTGTCGTCAACGGCGGCAGCCGGACGCGGAGGCGGCGGCCGCGGCGGGGCGGCAGCAGAGGATTCCGAAGCGCAGCCACGCGGCCGCGGGTTCCAGGCGCCGCTCGGCGCGAAGCCAGGGCACAACCGATACGACTGGGACTATCGCTGGACGGGAAACGTCATGGCCGCGCCCGGGCGCTACACGGTGAAGCTGACGGCGGGCGGCGTGACGCGGACCGCGACGCTGGAGTTTTCGGTGGATCCTCGCGTGCTGAAGGACGGCGTCACGAACGCGGATCTCGTGGCGCAGCAGGAATTCCTGCTGAAGGTGCGAGACGCCCTCGCCGGCGCGAACCAGGCGCGGGCAAAGGTGCAGCAGGCGATGCAGCAGGCGGGCGTCCAGCCGCCGCCGTCGCCGGGTGTTGGCGAAAGCACGACCGAACTCGTGGCGAAACTGCAGAAGGAGGGTACGCCGGCGTCGCGGCTGCAGGCCCTGTGGGCACGTCTGGTCACCGCGCCGGGCACCTATGAGCAGGGCATGCTGATCGATCAGCTGCAGAACATCATGCGCGCCGAAGGCGGCGCCGATCAGAAGGTGGGGCAGGAGTCGGTGCGACGGTTCGATGATCTTGTCAAGGAGCTGCACGCTGTGGAAGCGGAGCTGGGGAACCGGTGAATTGCAGATTGCAGATTGCAGATTGATGATTGATTACGACGGCGTGTCGACGATGCGGCCGTCGAACAGGTACAGGTGACGTTTCGCGGCAGCGATATAGCGCGGGTCGTGAGTCGCGAGGCAGATCGTGACGCCGCCGGCGTTCAAGTCGTCAAACATCTGCATCACCGCCTCGCCGCTCTTCGAATCGAGGTTGCCGGTTGGCTCGTCGGCGAGCACGATGGGCGGACGACCCGCGAGCGCGCGCGCGATCGCCACGAGCTGCTGATGGCCGCCCGAGAGCGAGATCGGCCGCTGCTTCGCGCGTGCGGCAAGGCCCACCCGATCCAGCGCGCTCTCGACGCGCGACTTCCGTTCGGCCGCGGGTACGCCACGCACACTGAGCGGGTATTCGACGTTCTCGAACACGGTCATGTCCGCGATCAGGTTGAAGCTCTGAAACACGAGTCCGACGTCGACATTCCGCACGCGCGCCTTCTCGGTGGGCGAAAGCGTGTCCACCCGGCGCCCGTCGAACCAGTAGCGTCCGCCGGTTGGCGTGTCGAGCAGCGCGAGGACCGACAGGAACGTCGATTTGCCGCAGCCTGAGGGTCCGGAGACCGAGACGTACTCGCCGCGATCGATGTCGACGGTGACACCATCGAGCGCGCGCGTCTCTTCATCGGCATCGCCGCGGAAGATCTTCGTAATCCCGTCGAGCCTGATGAGCGGCATGTCGGTCGCCGGCGCAGTCTCGGATGGTTCCTGACGTCGTTTCCACCACGGCATGGGCAGGCCTCCGCTCAATTGGACGGATACCGCCGCCGATTCGTTTGCCGCGCGCCGCCAAACGCCTTCCGGCCACGTGATACCATCCGTTGCTTCCGAACGCTTTCAAAGGTGTGTAGATGACCCCGCGCCGGTACTTGCCCGGCCTCCTGCTGCTGTTTGTGGGCAGCGGATGCGCCGCGCTGATCTACGAAGTCGTCTGGTTTCAGTTGCTGCAGCTCGTCATCGGCGCTTCCGCCGTCTCCATGGGCGTGCTCCTCGGCACGTTCATGGGCGGCATGTGTCTGGGCAGCCTGCTCCTGCCGCGTTACGTCGGGCGCGCGCAGCATCCGCTGCGGATTTACGCATTCCTGGAGCTCGGCATCGCGGTCTGCGGCCTGCTGATTCTGTTCGGCATGCCGATCGTGAACACCGCCTATTCGCACCTCGCCGGATCGGGCGTGACCGGCATCCTCATGCGCGGGATCTTTGCCGGCATCTGTCTGCTGCCGCCGACGCTCCTCATGGGCGCGACGCTGCCGGCCATTTCACGCTGGGTGGAATCGACGCCCGAAGGCGTGGCCTGGCTCGGTTTCTTCTATGGCGGCAACATCGCTGGTGGCGTCGCCGGCAGCCTCCTCGCGGGCTTTTACTTGATGCGCGTCTACGACCTGCCAACGACGACGTTCGTGGCTGTCGCGATAAACGTCGTCGTTGCGTTGCTGGCGCTCTCGATGTCCCGGGCCGTCCCGTTCGTCGAATCGTTGCCGGGCGACGAAGGCGTGGAGGTGCCGGCGTCCATTCCGGCCGCGTGGGCCGTCTATGTGTCCATCGCGCTGTCGGGCGCCACGGCGCTGGCCGCTGAAGGCATCTGGACGCGCATTCTGTCGCTCCTGTTCGGGGCGACGGTTTATACGTTCGCGCTCATCCTTGCCGTGTTCCTGTTCGGGCTCGGGATCGGCAGCAGCCTCGGAGCGGCGATCGGGCGAAACGTGAAACATCCGCGCGCCGCACTGGGCTGGTGCCAGATGCTGCTCTGCGCCGCGCTTGCGTGGACGGCCTGGATGCTCACCCAGTCGCTGCCGTACTGGCCGATCAATCCGTCGATCTCCTCGGACCCCTGGTTCAACTTCCAGCTCGACATGGTGCGCTGTATCTGGGCCGCGCTGCCGGGGACGATCCTCTGGGGCGCGAGCTTTCCGCTGGCCCTCGCGGCGCTCGCGTCGCGCGACAAGGATCCGGCACGTCTGGTCGGGACGGTGTACGCCGCTAACACCGTCGGCGCGATCGTCGGCGCGTTGAGCGGCAGTCTGATTCTCGTCGTGTGGCTCGGGAGCCAGCACGCACAGCAGGTGCTGATCCTCGCGTCTGCGCTGTCCGGCCTGGTCGTTCTTTCGACGGGCGTCGACGATCGCCTCAAACAGCGGAGTCCCGTCGCCAGTACCGTGACGATCGTCATTGCGGCTGCGATCGCAGGCCTGCTGACGCGGACGGTCCATCCCATTCCCGGCATTCTCGCCGCGTACGGACGGTATGCCGCCACGCGGCTCGGCGAAGCCGACGTCATCTACATGGGTGAAGGCTGGAGCGCAACGGTTGCCGTTTCGCGCCTGTCCAACGGCGTCCTGAATTACCACAACGCCGGCAAAGTGCAGGCCTCGAGCGAGCCGCAGGACATGCGCCTCCAGCGCATGCTCGGGCACATGACGACGTTGATCCCGCCCCAGGCGAAAAAGGTGCTCGTCATCGGCTGCGGTGCGGGCGTGACCGCCGGCGCCGTCTCGGTCGACCCGGTGGTCACCGACCAGACGATCGCCGAGATCGAGCCGCTCGTTCCGCGCGTCGTCTCCACCTACTTTGCCGAACACAATTTCGATGTCGTCCGCAACCCGAAAGTGCACGTCCGCATCGACGACGCGCGGCACTACCTGCTGACGACGAATGAAAGGTTCGACGCGATCACCTCGGACCCGCTGGACCCGTGGGTGAAGGGCGCGGCGATGCTCTACACGCGCGAGTTCTTCGCAAACACGAAGCAGCACCTCAATCCGGGCGGCGTCGTGACGCTCTTCGTGCAGCTCTACGAAAGCAATACGGCAGCCGTGAAGAGCGAGATCGCGACGTTTTTCGACGCATTCCCCAACGGCGTCGTCTGGGGCAACACCAACAACGGCGCCGGTTACGACCTGGTGCTGATGGGACAGGTGGAGGATACGAAGATCGACGTCGATGCGATCCAGCGTCGCCTCGATCGGCCGGAATACGCGACGGTGGCCCAATCGCTGCGCGATATCGGCATGAATAGCGCCATCGATCTCTTCTCGACCTTCGCGGGCCGTGCGTCCGATCTCAAACCCTGGCTGGTGGATGCGACGATCAACACGGATCGAAACCTGCGCCTGCAGTTCCTCGCGGGCATGGGCTTCAACCTGTACCAGAGCGACGTGATCTATTCGGGGATGCTCGCGTACGCGGGGCGGTACCCCGACGAGCTGTTCACCGGATCGCCGGAAACGCTCGAGAAGCTGCGCGCGGGTATTCGGAGGGAGCAGGGGAGATGAGGGAGAAGTTCGCGACAACTCCCAACTCCCAACTGCCAACTCCCAACTCCCAACTGCCAACTCCCAAGCGGAATCGGAGAGCGTTAATGCGGAACGTGATAGCGGCACTCTGTGTGGCTGGCGGCATCGGATCACTGCTCGTTCACACGAGCGCGGCGGAACAGCGGGGGGCGGCGCAGCCGGCGTTCTCCGTCTTCGAAGCCAGTATTCCGGAGATGCAGGCGGCGATGAAGGCGGGGCGTGTGACGTCGCACGACATCGTGCAGCAGTACCTCACGCGTATTGCGACCTACGAAGACACGCTCCACGCCGCGATCACGGTGAACCCCGACGCGCTGAAGGAAGCCGACGAACGCGACCGCGAACGCCGTGAGGGCCGCATACGCGGACCGCTGCACGGCATTCCGGTCGCGCTCAAGGACAACGTGCACACGACGACGATGCGAACGACCGGCGGCGCGCTGGCCTTCATCGATCTCGTGCCGCCATACGAGGCGACGCTGGCGAAGAACCTCACGAATGCCGGTGCGATCATCATCGCCAAAACCGGTCTGACCGAACTCGCCAACTGGGTGTCCAGCAACATGCCGGGCAACTACAACGCCGTCGGCGGATACGGGATGAACCCGTACGATCCTCGACGCGACCCTCGCGAGTCGGCTGATGGACGGCCCGTGATGCAGACAGGAGGCTCGAGTTCCGGCATCGGGACGGCGGCGAATTTCTGGGCAGCCAATATCGGCACGGAAACATCCGGCTCCATCCTGAGCCCGTCGAACCAGAACATGCTGGCGGCCGTGAAGCCCACCGTCGGACGCGTGAGCCGGCACGGCGTCATTCCGATCACGGCCGACCAGGACACGCCCGGGCCGATGGCCAAGTTCGTCGTAGACGCCGCGATCATGCTCGGCGCGCTCGAAGGGACCGGGCCGGATCCCGACGATCCGGCAACGAGGACGTGTACGCCGCCGTCGAACCACGACTACACCCAGTTTCTGCGCGCCGACGGGCTGCAAGGGGCACGCATCGGCATTCCGCGCGCGAGCTTCTACTCGCCGGTGACGCTTCCCGGATCGGAGCGTCCGCGCGGAGGTCTCAACCCCGCGCAGACGAAAGTCATGGACGACGCGATTGCCGTACTCGAAGCGCAGGGAGCCGTCATCGTCGATCCCGTCGAGATCCCGAGCATCACCACCACCGATCCGAAAGAGAACTTCCTGCTGTGGGGTATCTGTTCGGGTTTGAACAACGCGCGCGGCAAAGACGAGGATTGCTCGGTCGATCTGAAGTACGGGATGAAACGCGACTTCAATGCGTGGCTCGCGTCGCTCGGGCCTGCGGCCCCGGTGAAATCGCTCACGGAACTCAGAGAGTGGAACAAAGCCCACGAGCGCGCCGGCGCCATCAAGTATGGGCAGTCCCAGCTCGACATCTCCGACGAGATGGACGTCGAGCGCGACAAGGTGCGGTACGAAGCGGATCGTGCAAAGGACATTCGGCTCGCCGGCACGGACGGCATCGACGCGGCCATGAAAACCAACCATCTGGATGCGCTGCTGTTTCCCGGCCCCAACGGTGCCGCCATTGCAGCTCGTCCCGGATATCCGACGGTCATCGTTCCATTCGGAATGGTGCCGAACGCGCCGTTCAATCCCAATCCGAATGCGCCGCCCGCGAACGCCTTCCCGGCCGGCTTCGATCCGAAGCCGCAGCCCTTCGGCGTGAGCTTCACCGGGATGGCGTGCAGCGAGCCGACTCTGCTACGTCTGGCGTACGGGTTCGAGCAGGCCACCAGGAAACGCACGCCACCGCCGGGCTTGCGGTAAGGCGGTAAGACCGAGCGCATTTTGCTCACGCGTACGAACTGACAACACGACCATATCGGGTTGTGGCCGCTCACGCGCCGACGCTCCTCATCGACGGCTGGCGATGTGTTTGCAGCCGTGTCGCTGCGTACGCATAAAGGGATCACTTGAGGAGGCAAAAACGATGAGGCGTCAATTCTTTTTTGGGACGGTGTTCGCCGCCGCGATGGCAGTCGGCCTGGGCGCGCAGAGCACAGCGCAATCGAGCAGCTCGCAGTCTGATCGTGGTCAGAACGTGACCGTCACGGGATGTCTGCAGAGCGGGTCTGCGAGCTCGACCGGAACGACCGGCACCGGCTCGTCAGCGGCGACCGCCGGCACCGAGACCGGATCCGCGGCCAGCACCGCCGGGACAATGGCAGGCAACAGCTCGAGCCAGTTCATCCTGACCGACGTGTCGATGGGTGCGAGTGGCTCGTCCTCGACCGCCACGAGCGGCGAGACCGCAACCGGCACCACCGGAACCAGCGGCTCGTTCAGCGGCAGTTCGCTCGCGTTGATTGCGTCGAGCAGTAAGACCAGCGACTGGTCGAAGTACCTGAATCACAAGGTTGAAGTGCGCGGCATGCTCGAGAACAAGGGATCGAATCCTTCGAGCGAGCCGAGCAGCGCGAATCCGACGAGCACCAACCCGACGAGCACCAACCCGACGGGCACGAGCGGCAGCACGGCCGGCACGATGACTGGCAGCAGCTCCAGCGCGTCCTCGGCGTCCAGCAACCCGTACGGCAGCTCGCAGTCGTCGCAGAACCCGATGGCGTCATTGCACGTGTCGTCGATCCGCGATCTCGGCACCAGCTGTTCGAAGTAGACAATCCCAGACACAGGTTCGGGGTTCGGCATCCGAGGTCGGGTCCCGAACCCTGCACCACCCCCCGAACCCGCACCTCCCGCCTCCGGCCTCCCGCCTCGCTCCCACCTCCCGCCTCGCGCCTCGCGCCTCCCGTCTGCGATTTTGTTGTTTAATGAATCGCCCGTTCTTTTTCACCTCAGGAGTCCGACGTGATTCGATGCGATTTCATGAAGGTTGCCGCGGCCGCCGCGAGCGCCGCGCTTCTCTGCGGCATCGGCGTGCGCGCAGAGCAGCAGCCGCCGACCACCCAGCAGGCTGAGCAGACAGGCCAGACTGCAGGCCAGCACTACAAGAACATTCAGGTCTTGAAAGACATCCCGGCCGACCAGTTGCCGAACGCGATGCAATACGTCGCGGCGTCTCTTGGCGTGCAGTGCAATTTCTGTCACGTGCAGGGGCAGTTCGAGAGCGACGAGAAGCCGATGAAGGCCACGGCGCGCAAGATGATGCAGATGGTGAACTCCATCAACTCGGCGAACTACGACATCACCGTGTCGTGCGCGACGTGTCATCACGGCCGCAACGAACCTGAACGAACGCCGCCGCTCGCCACCGAGTTCACGCCCGAACAGGCCGCGCGGGTGGGACGGCAGGGCGGCCCAGGCGCTCCCGGCGCCGGTCGTGGTTCGGCGCCCGGCGCCGCGCCGGGCCAGACCGGCGGCCGCGGCCAGCGGCCGACGGAATCGGTCGACGACGTGCTGGCGAAATACGTGCAGGCGCTTGGAGGGCAGGACGCGTGGTCCAAAGCGAAGACCCTCGTCATGCAGGGTACGCAGACCAGCCGCGATCTCCGGACGACGCCCGTCAAGATCGCAGAGAAGATCTCGGGCGAGTACCGCATCGATCTCGATTCGCCGCAGGGCCCGGTGGCCCGCGTGTCTGATGGAAAGACGACGTGGTTCGTCGTCGGCGGCAACACGCGGCCCATGGAGGGGCTGCAGGCGCAGCAGGCGTCGCGCCTGGCGGATTTCGGGTTGCCAGTGCATGCGAAGGAGAAATACGCAGATCTGCGCGTGCAGCGCTATTCGACTGCCGACGGCATGAACGCGATCGTGCTCTCCGGCCGGACGGCGCCCGACGTGACCGAGCAGCTCTACTTCGACCGCGACAGCGGGCTCCTGGTGCGGCGCGTGATCAGTACGAAGACGCCGCTCGGCTCGCTGGTCGAGCAGATGGATTACAGCGACTACCGTGACGTCTCCGGCGTCAAGCTGCCGTTCCAGGTGCGCCACGCCACGTGGAATCAGGCGAACACGGTCAAGTTTACCGACGTGAAAGTCAACGTGCCGCTCGAGGATGCACTCTTTCGCCAGTGAACCCGCTCGGACTTCTTGACGAACTCGCCCGGATGCTCGACGCATCCGGGCGCGGGTATCCCCGCCCGCAGCTCACGCGCGCCGACTGGCTGTCCCTCAACGGCGAGTGGGACTTCGCGATCGACCCCGGCGCCGACTGGTCCGATCCGTCTCGGGTCCAGTGGAAGAACACGATCCGGGTGCCGTTTGCGCCCGAAGCGCCGGCGAGCGGCGTCGGGAACACGATGTTCTTCCGGGCCTGCTGGTATCGTCGCCAGACCCACGTACCCGACGGACCGGAGGACACCGCGGTGCACCTGCACTTCGGCGCCGTCGACTATGCGGCCACTGTCTGGGTGAACGGACGGCTGCTCGGGCGTCATCACGGCGGCTATACGCCCTTCTGGTTCGATATCACCCGATGCATCGGTCCGCAAGGCGCCGTGGAAATCGTGGTCCGCGCGGAAGACGATCCCCAGGATCTCGCCAAACCGCGCGGCAAGCAGGACTGGCAGCTCGAGCCTCATTCAATCTGGTACCCGCGAACCACCGGGATCTGGCAGACCGTCTGGATCGAGCGCGTGCCTGCCACCTTCGTCGAGCGCGTCCGATGGACGCCCAACCTCGAACGATGGGAAATCGGATTGGGCGCGAGCCTCGGCGGCGTGCGGCGGCAAGGGCTGCGCCTCCGCGTCAAACTCGAAGGCCCGGGCCGCGTCCTGATTGCGGACGACACGTACCAGGTGGTTCACGGCGAGGTGCACCGTCGCATTGCACTCTCCGATCCGGGCATCGACGACTATCGCAACGAGCTGCTCTGGAGTCCAGAGTCGCCCACGTTGATGCTTGCGACGATGGAGTTGTGGGGCGACCGCGGCGAGCGCCTCGATTCCATCACGAGCTACACCGCATTGCGATCGGTCGCCGTGCAGCGCGATCGCGTCGTCCTCAACAACCGCCCGTATCCGCTGCGTCTCGTCCTCGACCAGGGATACTGGCCGGATGGCGGCCTGACCGCGCCGACCGACGAGTACCTGCGCCGCGATGTCGAGCTCGCGCGGTCGATGGGATTCAACGGCGTGCGCAAGCACCAGAAGATCGAAGAGCCTCGGTATCTGTTCTGGGCTGACGTGCTGGGGCTCGTGGTGTGGGAGGAGATGCCGAGCGCCTACCGCTTCACGCCGACGTCGGTCGAACGCGTCACGAAGGAATGGATCGACGTGATCCGGCGCGACATGAGTCATCCGTCGATCATCGCGTGGGTCCCGATCAACGAATCCTGGGGCGTCCCGAACCTGCCCGACAATCCGGAGGAGCGGCACTACGTCCAGGCGCTCTATCACCTGACGCGCACGCTCGATCCCACGCGCCCGGTCATCGGCAACGACGGCTGGGAAAGCGTCGCCACCGACATCGTCGGCATCCACGATTACGATCATGACCCGACGCGCATCCGCCGCCGCTACCACGCGCACGACGAAGTCCCGCGTATCTTCAGGCGGGAACGCCCGGGTGGTCGGCTGCTCGTGCTGGAAGGGGACAAGCACACGGACCTGCCGATCGTGCTTTCCGAGTTCGGCGGCATTGCCTTCAGCGAAGCAGGCGGAACGTGGGGGTACTCCCGTGCCGCGACCGCGGAAGACTTCGCGCGGCGCTACGAGCGGCTGATGGCAGCCGTGCACTCGATCGGCCTCTTGAGCGGGTTCTGCTACACCCAGTTTGCCGACACGTATCAGGAAGCCAACGGCCTGCTGTTCGCGGATCGACGTCCCAAGGTCCCGTTGGAACGGCTTTCATCGGCGACGCGCGGCACGCATCCGCCCCCGCATCCAGGACTTGGCATCGATGATGTACAAGCAGGCATTGACGAAGCCTGACGGCCGCGCGCTGTGGCTGTACTCGCGGCGTCCGATCGACCCCGGCATCGTGGCCACGGCGCCCGCCGGTGGTCCGATCGAACCGCGGTCGCACCTGCGATGGCATCCGCTCAGAGGCGAGTGGGTCGCGTACGCCACGCATCGCCAGCAGCGCACGTTTCTTCCTCCGGCGGAGTTCAACCCGCTTGCACCGACGACGGATGCTGCTGCGCCGACCGAGTTGCCGGCAGGGGATTACGACGTCGCCGTGTTCGAAAACCGGTTTCCGACCTTCAGCCGCGAACCGGGTGCCGTCCCCGGTCACACCGGCACCGCCACGGCTCCTGCGACCGGCCGCGCGGAAGTTGTCGTCTTCACGCAGGACGCAAAGGCCAGTCTCGGTTCGCTGCCGCTGGACCAGGTCCAGCTCGTTGTCGAGGTCTGGAAGGATCGCTTCGAGGATCTCGGTTCTCAGCCCGACGTGCAATACGTGATGCCGTTCGAGAACCGCGGCGTCGAGGTCGGCGTCACGCTCCATCATCCGCACGGGCAGATCTACGCCTATCCTTTCGTGCCACCGATCCCAGCGCGCGAACTGGAACATCAGACGATCTTTTTCGAGACGAAGGGGCGCGGGCTGCTTCAAACGATCGTGGAAGACGAGCGCCGGGACGGTCGACGGATCGTCGAGGATACGGACGGCGTGGTCGCGTTCATGCCGCCGTTTGCGCGTTATGCCTATGAAGTGTGGATCGCGCCTGCGGCGCCGCTCCCTTCCCTCGCGGAGCTCGACGCAGGCGGTTGCCGCGCGCTCGCGCGTGTCCTCAAGACGGTGCTGACGATCTTCGACGCGATGTGGGGAAAGCCGTTTCCGTACGTGATGGTCTTCCATCAGGCGCCGACGGATGGGCGCGTGCATCCAGAGGCACACCTGCACATCGAGTTCTATCCGGCTTACCGCATGCCGGGGCGACTCAAATATCTCGCCGGGAGTGAACTGGGCGCCGGGACGTTCACGGCGGACACGCTGCCCGAAGAGAAGGCAGCGGAGCTGAGGGCGGTGCGGGACCGGATCGAGTGATGGTGTCGTTCGCAGACTTGTACGGTGCTTCTCCCGAGGTCATCGCGCGGGCGCCCGGGCGTGTAAACCTGATCGGCGAACACACCGACTATAACGACGGCTTCGTGCTGCCCGCGGCGATTCCGCTGCACACGGAGGTGGCGCTGCGGCGCGGGCGCGGCACGCGGGTCCGCGTGTGGACGACCGCGTTCCCCGCGGCAGACCCCGTCGTCTTCGACCTCGACGTCTCCGCGCGAGCCGGCGACTGGGCGGACTACGTTCGCGCCATCGTGAACGTCATGAGGGAACGGGGCGTCGATTCGGGCATGGACCTGCGCATCGACTCGAACGTCCCGCTCGGCAGCGGACTCTCCTCGAGCGCGGCGCTCCTCGTGGCGACCGCTCGCGCGCTTCGTCAGGCGTTTTCGCTGGACGTCGACGATCTCCAGATCGCGCGGCTCGCGCGCCGCGCGGAGAACGAGTTCGTCGGTGCGCCGGTCGGCATCATGGACCAGATGGCGTGCAGCCTTGCGGACGATCGCTCGGCGCTGCTCATCGATACTCGCTCGCTGGCGTACGACCGCGTGCCGCTGCCGGAAGCGGGCGCGTTGCTCGTCATCGATTCCGGCGTCCGCCATTCGCACGCGAGCGGCGACTATCGCATCCGGCGAGAGGAGTGCCGCCGCGCCGCCCACGCGCTCGGCGTCGCCACGCTCCGCGATGTGACGACAAGCGATCTGCCGCGTATCGCCTCACTGCCGCCGCCGCTCGACCGGCGCGCTCGCCACGTCGTCACCGAAAATGCCCGCGTGCTGGCCGCAGCCGATGCACTCCGACGTGGCGATCTGGGGCGTGTCGGGGAGCTGTTCTACGCGTCGCACGCCTCCATGCGCGACGACTTCGAAGTCTCCGTGCCGGAAATTGATGCGCTCGTCGAGGCCGCCCGTCGCGTACAGGGCGTGTACGGGGCGCGTCTGACCGGCGGTGGATTCGGAGGCTCCATCGTCGCGCTCGTGGTACCCGGACGCGAGCGCGGGGCGGGGGCGTCGATCATTACCGGCCAGAATGCCCGCTTTTCCGCTGAGGCACGCATCGTCGTTCCCGCGGCATAGTTTTTGGAAACTCGTCGGGACGTGCTTCCTGATGTGTTGTGCTTTTCACACCTGCGCTGGAATTTCGTGTTCCAGCGCCCGCAGCATCTGCTCAGCCGCTGCGCCCGTGATCACCGCGTGTTCTTCATCGAAGAACCGGTTTACGAAGAGGACGGGACGGAACCACGGATGTCGGTTCTCGCGACCGACGGTGGCATTCATGTCGCGGTCCCTCATCTTCCCGAGCGTTACCGAGACGAAAGCACCGGAGTACTCCGTGCGTTGCTCGGTCGGGTGATCGCGGAGTACCGGATTCAACCGGACGTGTTGTGGTACTACACGCCGATGGCGCTGCGCTTCAGCGACCATCTGTCCGCGCGCGCGGTCGTGTATGACTGTATGGACGAGTTGTCCGGTTTCGCAGAGGCGCCCGCGGGTCTGATCGACGCCGAACGGGCCCTGCTGGCGCGCGCCGACGTCGTCTTCACGGGCGGCCGCAGCCTCTACGAAGCGAAGAAGCACCGCCACCGGAACATCCATCCATTTCCGAGCAGCGTCGACGTCGCGCATTTCGCGCGGGCGCGGGCCGCCGACATCGCGGAACCAGACGACCAGGTCTCCATCCCGCGCCCACGACTCGGCTTCTTCGGCGTCCTCGACGAACGGTTCGACAATGCCTTGATGGGTGCGGTCGCGCGGCTCAGGCCCGACTGGCACATCGTGCTCGTCGGTCCGACGGTCAAGATCGATCCCGCGTCGCTCCCACACGCGCCGAATATCCATTACCCGGGGCAGAAGGCGTACGCGGACTTGCCTGCGTATCTCGCCGGCTGGGACGTGGCGATACTGCCGTTTGCGAAGAACGCCGCGACCCGGTTCATCAGCCCTACGAAGACGCCGGAGTACCTCGCCGGCGGCAAACCGGTCGTGTCGACCTCGATCACCGACGTCGTCCACCCGTATGGCGATCTCGGCCTCGCGCGCATTGCGGACACGCCTGAGGCGTTCGTTGCCGCCGTGACGGCGTCCCTCGCGGAAGACCCCGGCGATCGGCTCCGCCGCGCCGATCCATTCCTCGCCACCATGTCGTGGGACGCGACGTGGGCAGCCATGGCGGAACACATTCGAGCCCTTGGGCGAAAGGATCCCCCCGCATGTTCGATTACCTCGTCGTCGGAGCCGGCTTCGCTGGAGCGGTCGTGGCAGAGCGTCTCGCCGCCGCTGCAGGCAAAAAGGTCCTGATCGTCGACAAACGGAACCACATCGGCGGCAATGCCTACGATCACTACGACGAAGCGGGGATCCTGGTCCACAAGTACGGGCCGCACATCTTCCACACGAACTCACGAGAGGTGTTCGAATACCTTTCCCGTTTCACCGGGTGGCGGCCATATCAACATCGGGTTCGCGCCTGGGTCGACGGACAACTGCTCCCGATTCCGATCAACCTCGACACGGTCAACCGGCTGTACGGGCTGAATCTCACGTCGTTCCAACTCGACGAATTCTTCCGATCGGTGGCGGAGCCACGGGCGGCCGTGCGCACGTCGGAGGACGTGATCGTCAGCAAAGTCGGGCGGGAGCTGTACGAAAAATTCTTCCGCAACTACACGCGCAAGCAATGGGACCTCGATCCGTCGGAACTCGACGCCGCGGTGACGGCGCGCGTGCCGGTCCGCACCAATCGCGACGACCGGTACTTCACGGATACGTATCAATCGATGCCGCTCCATGGCTACACGCGCATGTTCGAGCGGATGTTGTCGCATCCCAACATCAAGATTCTGCTGAACGCCGACTACCGCGAAATCGAGAAGGCGGTGCCGTTCCGGGAAATGATCTACACGGGCCCGATCGACGAATTCTTCGACTACCGGTTCGGGAAGTTGCCGTATCGGTCGCTCGAATTCCAGTTCGTCACGTACGAACGCCCCCTGTATCAGGACGCGCCGGTCGTGAACTATCCGAACGAAAATCCGTACACGCGCTGCACGGAGTTCAAGTACCTGACAGGGCAGGAGCACCCCAAGACGAGCGTCGTCTACGAGTATCCCAGGGCGCAGGGAGATCCGTATTATCCGGTTCCGAGGCCCGAGAATGCCGCGATGTATCGGGAATACGAAGCGCTGGCGAAGCTCACGCCCGACGTGTACTTCTGCGGCCGTCTGGCAACCTACAAGTACTACAACATGGACCAGGTGGTCGCGCAGTCGCTGACGTTGTTCAAACGCCTGATTGGCGCGCGGCCGCGGCCTGTGGCGCAGACAGCGTAGGCGCGGGCAGGCGCTGCTGGCTGCGCCGCAACTCCGCCGCGTATTCTTCGTTCAGCACGCGAGTGAACGTGCCGTCGGCTTCGATGTGGTAGTCCCACAGGCCGCTGTTGTGCCAGTGGCGCGGGTTTTCCCACTCGAAACGGTCGATGATTGGATACAGGCAAACTGCTTCGACCGGGACGCCGTTCTCGATTGCCAGCACGACTTCATCGGTCATCTCGCGCAGCCACTCCGCGCGGCCGACGCCGACGTGGCTGGTTTCCGCGACGAAAATCGGCCGGCGATATCGCTCGTAGGTCCGTTTGATCAGCTTGTGGAACGGCACCCACCGCGCATCGCGCGGATGAACGTGCCACGCGATCTTCTTTCCGCCCGGCTGTTCCCACTGGTTGTCGTGATAGAAGTTCACGCCGATGACATCCAGGTACTCGGGCTTGCCGCCGAGTTCCGGACAGAGCGCGCCTGACAGCATGTCCCACGCTTCGAACTGACTGTTGCTGTAGGCGGTCGCCTCCGCTTCGAATTCGGGGTGGTCTTTTGGCGGGACCACGTGGATGATCGGTTCGACGGTCAGAATCCTCGCGCGTCGATCCACGGCCCGGATCTCGTCAATCGCGGCGATACACGCGCGCACCAATTGACGCTTCACCTCACCGCCGCGCCCCTTCCCGTATGGATAGAACCATCCGACCTCGCCGGCGGCCCACGCGAAGAACGAAATTTCGTTGATGGGCGTGTAGATCGGAACGTCATCGCTCCACGTGCCGATGTGACGCGCGGTCGCGCGGCAGAATCGCGCGAATCGATCGACGAATTCTGGCGCGAACAAATCGAGGCCGTCGGGCCAGCCGTAGTGGCAGAGATCCCACGCCACCTGCACCCCTTCATTCTGCGCAGCCCGCAGCATCGGATCGAGCGATGAGAAGTCGTAGGTGCCCGGCGAACCTTCGATGAGATGCCAGCGCACCGTGTCGCGGACCGAACGGATCCCGGCGTCCACGAGCCGCCGATAGTCGTCCTCGACGAACCGATCGTGCTGCGTCGCGGCGATCATGTCGAGGCGATGGCCGGCCCGGGTGATGTGGGTGGCGGACTCGAACCCAGCCATCCAGAAACTCCGAAAGACACCGCTCGATTGGGGCATGCCTCGCGCGGTCGCAATGCGCATACCGGTTTTTTGTGGCACGATTTGCGCAATATCTCAACGGGACGGCCCCGCCGTTCAGTTTGGGAGGAGCAGATCGATGAATCGACCGCGACGCACTGTCGCCGTTGCCGCGACCGCCGTCCTGGCGGCGTGGGTGACGCTGACCGCGCAAACGAAAATCACGGCACCGCCGAACAAATACAGCCCGGAAGACGACGTCAAGCTGGGATTGCAGGCGGCAGAGCAGGTGCGGCAGCAGATGCCGGTGATGCACGATGATGCGATCAACGGGTATCTGGAAGACGTAGGGGGCCGGCTCGTCCGCGCAATTCCGCCGGAGTTCCAGCATCCGGAATTCCATTACACCTTCACGGCGCTGAACCTGAAGGAGATCAACGCGTTCGCCCTGCCCGGCGGGCCGATGTTCGTCAATCGCGGCATGATGGACAAGGCCCGTACCGAAGGGGAGATCGCCGGCGTGATGGCGCACGAGTTGAGCCACGTCGCGCTGCGCCACGGCACTGCCCAGCAAAGCAAGGCGACACCGTACCAGGTCGGCTCGATCGCCGGCGCAATCGTGGGCGCGATCGTCGGAGGCGGCCTCGGACAGGTCATCTCCCAAGGCACGCAGTTCGGGCTTGGCGCCGCGTTCCTGCGCTTCAGCCGCGAGTTCGAAAAGCAGGCGGATCTGCTCGGCACGCACATCATGGCGCGCGCCGGATACGACCCGCGCGATATGGCGAACGTCTTCAAGACGATCGAACAGGAGAGCGGCCCCGGCGGCCCGCAGTGGCTCAGCGATCACCCCAACCCGGGCAACCGATACGAGTACATCATGAAGGAAGCGGCGTCGCTTCACGTGACGAATCCGACCGAGGACACGCGCGCCTTCGATCAAATCCAGGCCCACATCGCCACACTCGGACCGGCGATGTCATCGGAGGAAGCCGCGCGCAACGCAAACCGCGGCACCGGTTCCGCGCCCGACGCGCGGCCGTCTGGACGCGTCGAACGCCCCTCGTCCCGCTATCGCACGTATCAGGAAGGCGGCGTCTTCCGGGTGCAGGTTCCCGACAACTGGCAGGAACTGCCCGGCAACAACGTCGTCACATTCGCGCCCCAGGGGGCGTACGGATCGCTGAACGGCAGCAGCGTGTTCACGCATGGCGTCGAGATCGGCGTCGCGCGCAACGAAACGCACGATCTGCAGACCGCGACGTCGGAACTGATCGACTCCCTCCGGCAGGGGAACCCGCGCCTGAGCCGCCCGTCGGAGTTTGCACGCACCACGGTCGCCGGGCAGCAGGGTCTCGCGACCCAACTCTCGAACATCTCCGACGCGACCGGCGGAGAGGAGCGCATCGCGGTGTACACGACCCTGCTGCGTGACGGCACGTTGTTCTACGTCATCGGCGTCGCGCCAAACGACGAGTTCGCGGCTTACGACAACGCTTTCTCGCGCATTGTGCGCTCGATCCAGATAGCTCGCTGATTTACCGCATCGAGCGACCTGCCTGGCAGGTCGACAATGACGCGACGACCACCAACTCCTCGAGGCGCATCACTCACAAGTTGACCGCCTCGAGGAATTGGCCGTTCGAGCCATCGTCTCTCCGTCCTGGGCGTTCGTCTCCGCCCTCGGCGAGATCCGTCGTGGCCCGTTCTCTCCGCCCGCTCCGTGCCTCCCCGTCGTCGGCGAGATCCGTCGTCTGCCGGTATCGCGAATCCGCGAATTGGTATAGTTTCCCCCCATGCGGAGAACGGGAATTCTCACGGCGTTTGCCGTTGTCGTAGCCGGCGCGCTCACGACGATGGCGCAGCGGGGAGCGGCGCCGGCGCAGTTGCCCGGGTATCTGGGCGAGGGCGTCACGCTGCTGCCCAACGGCTGGAAGATTGCGCCCGAGGGGCGGCACGTGCAGGTCGGCGATCTGCCGCTCTCGATGGTGCCGTCGCCCGACGGCCGCTACGTCGCGATCACGACCAGCGGATACGACAAGCCGGCGCTCTCGATCTTCGACACCCGCACGCTGCTGGTCGTCACGCGGATCCCGATCGAGCACACGTGGCTCGGATTGGTCTGGCGTCCGGATGGCAAAGGGCTCTACGCGTCGGGCGCGAGCGAGAACGCGATTTATGAGTTTACGTGGACGAATGGCAAGCTGGACCCGGGCGGCACGATCACGCTCGGCCAGCCGGAACGTCATCCGGGGGGCGATGTCATCGAGAACGCCGGCTACGTCGCCGGCATCGCGATCAGCCAGGATGGCAAGCGCCTGTTTGAGACGGAGCTGTACGGCCAGCGCGTTCGTGCAATCGATCTCGGGACACGGCAGGTGGACCGGACGGCGGATCTGCCCGCGGAGCCGTACACGTGCGTGCTCTCGCCCGATGGCAAGACCCTTTACGTGTCGGTCTGGGGCGGCGCGAAAGTGATCGCATTCGATGCGGTCACGCTCGAGCAGCGGGCGGTCATCGATGTCGGCGAACATCCAAATGCCATGACGATCTCCAGAGACGGCCGCCGGCTGTTCGTGGCGTGCGCGAACACGAACGCGGTCTGGGCGATCGATCTGTCGAGCGGCGCGGCGGCCGAGCAGATTGCGGTGTCGCTCTATCCCGATTCACCCGCCGGGTCGACGCCCAACGCCGTCGCGCTCGCGCCCGACGGCCGTACGCTGGCGATAGCCAACGCGGACAACAACACAGTGACGCTCGTCGACGTCTCCACGCCCGCATCGAGCCGGGTAAAGGGATGGCTGCCCGTGGGCTGGTATCCGACAGGCGTGCTCTTTGGCAGCGATGGGACGCACGTGTACGTCCTCGATGGAAAAGGCGTCGCCGGCAGCGCGCCGAATCTGCGCGGACCGCAGCCCGGCGGGTATCGCGACGCCGGGCAGTACACCGGAGCGATGTTCCAGGGGGCGATCTCGACGATTCCGCTGCCGACCGATGCCGCTCTCGACAGAATGTCGGCGCGGGTCCGCGAGCTGACGCCGTACTCCGACGCGCACCGCCTCGCGCCGGCCGGCGCGCCCACGGCATCCCCGATTCCAAAGCGCGTCGGCGACACGTCTCCCATCAAGCACGTGTTCTATGTGATTCGAGAGAACCGCACGTACGACCAGATCCTCGGCGACGTCGCGAAGGCCAACGGCGATGCCACGCTGACGCTCTTCGGTGAAGAAGTGACCCCGAACGCTCACGCCCTTGTCAACCAGTTCGCGGTGTTCGACAACTTCTACGTGGACGCGGAGGTGAGCTACGACGGCCACGCGTTCTCGACGGGCGCCTACGCCACTGATTTCGTCGAGAAGATGTGGCCTGCCAACTACGGCCGTCGTGAAGGCATCTATCTGAGCGAAGGCGGTTACCGGATGCGGAACGCCTTCGGCAACATCGCGGCGCCCGCGCAGGGCTATCTCTGGGATTCCGCCCGGCGCGCCGGGGTGTCGGTCCGCAGCTATGGAGAGTTCGCGTTCTCGCAGAACGGCGGCCCCGTCGCCGCAACCGTTCCGGGACTCGACGGTCTGGTCAATCCGGAGTATCCGCCGTTCAACCTGCGGATTCCGGATGTCCATCGCATCGAGATCTGGAAGAAGGAATTCGACCAGTTCGTCCAGAACGATACGCTGCCGGCGCTCTCGATTATCCGCCTC
>DATJFQ010000112.1:0-13241 GCA_035495555.1 Vicinamibacterales bacterium | reverse complement strand
GCGCTCGGGCCGTGCGTTCACCGTCAACCAGAGCACGAACAACGTCGGTCAGAGCATGACGGGGCTGCCCGATGAGACGGGCGATCCCAGCGGGCCGAAAACGGTCGACCAGTGGTTCAACCCCGCCGCGTTCACGCCCGTACCATCAGGCGTCTTCGGCAACGAAAAACGGAACACGCTCCGCGGACCGGGGTATCAGAGCTTCGACCTGACGATCCAGCGGATCATCCGGTTCAACGCGCGCTACGGGTTGACCCTGCGTTGGGACGCGTTCAACCTCTTCAACACGGCCAACTTCGGCCTGCCGGCGCGCAACATCTCCGGTGGCGACGTGGCGACGATCACGAGCCTCTCTGGCGACGCGCGCACGATGCAGCTCGCGGTGCGGTTTACGTTCTAACGCGAGGCGCAAGGCGCGAGGCGCGAGGCGCGGAGGGCGCCGTTGCGATCGCAGCACCAGCGATGGGGGCGAGGACGGGGTGCCCCGCTTCGCGCGGAGGGGGCTCCCCGTCGACACGTCTTTTGGGCCGCCGAGCGCGAAGGGGGGCTGTCCGAGCTGGGGCCCCATCGCACGAAGGGCGAGCCGCGAGGACGCGAAATAGGGTAGACAGGCCGGGGGACAGTCGAGCGGCTGTCCTCCGGCTTTTTGCGTACGGAGCACACAGGTGTCGAAACCACTGACGGTCGCGGTCATCGGTTGCGGCGGGATTGCGCAGATGATGCACCTGCCAACGCTGGCTGAGCGGCCGGATCTGTTTACGATCGGCGGCATCGCCGACGTCAGCGACGAGGTGCTGAGAGCGGTCGGCGAGCGGTATCACATCCAGCGGCGGACGAAGGACTTCACGGAACTCGTCGCCGCACCGGACATCGAGGCGGTCATCGTGCTCGCCAACGGCGCGCACCGCAAATTCGTCGAACCGGCGCTGGCCGCAGGCAAACACGTCTTCGTCGAGAAGCCGCTGGGCTTCAGCGCGTCGGATACGCAGCGCATCGCGGCGGCGGCGGAACACAGCGGCAAGCTGCTCATGGTCGGGTATCACAAGCGGTTCGATCCGGCGTATCAACGGGCGCGAGCGGAGGTGCAGGGACTGAAGGCACTCCGATATGTCGACGTCACGGTGCTGCACCCGGACGAGGATCCGTACCAGGCGCACTACGCGTTTCAGCCGCCGCGGCAGCCTGGGCCGAAGGCAGACGACGCGACGATCGATGCGACGGTAAGACGCGACGCGGGGACGAAGGAAATGAGCGCGCTGCTGGAGGAGACGCTCGGCCCTGACGCGCCGCCGCCGGCCCGCATTGCGCTCTTCATCCTGCTCACGAGCCTGATCCACGACATCAACGCGGTGCGCGGTGTACTGGGAGAGCCGGAAGAAGTGCTCTCGGCGCATTACTGGCGGGATGGCATGGCCCAGACGTCGGTCACGCGCTTCGCCGGCGACGTCCGGGTCGTGATGTCCTGGGTCTCGCTTCCCGGCGTGCCCCTCTACGAGGAAACGCTGCGGTTCGTCAGCCCGGAGAAGCGGGTGAAGCTGATTTTTCCGTCCCCCTATTTACGCCACGAACCGACGCCGCTCGTCATCGAGCGGATGGAAGGGGACTCGCTGGTCGCCGAGCATCACCGCGTCTCGTACGAGGAAGCATTCCGCGTCGAGCTTCATCGCTTCCGGGATTACGTGCTCACCGGCGAACCGCCCTCGCCAGGGATCGAGGATGCGATTGGGGACATGCGATGGATCGAGATGATTGCGAAGAAGTTCGATGGACGATAATCGACGTTCGATGACCGATGGACGATGACCGATGATCGATGTTCGTACATCGTCCATCGAACATCGTCCATCGAACATCGCTCATCGGACGTTCGCCTTCGTAATCATCTCGAGCTTTGTCGCCGTTTCCGCCTGCACGGGCTGATGCTGGATCAGCTTCACCGCGTTCTCGATCGCGATTCGGCCCATCTCTGACGGGAACTGCGCGACCGAACCATCCATCGTTCCCGCGGCGATTGCCTTTCTCGCGTCGTCGATTGCGTCGAACCCGATGACGCGGATCTTGCCGGTCTTGCCGGCGGCGCGAATCGCCTCGACCGCGCCGAGTGCCATCATGTCGTTGCACGCGAACACGGCGTCGATATCGGGATGCGCCTGCAGCATGTTCTGAAAGACGTTGAACCCCTGGTCGCGCTCCCAGTTGGCCGTCTGGGACGCGACGATCTTGATGCCGGGGGATGACTGGATCGCTTCCTTGAACCCCTTCAGCCGCGCGTCACCCGTCTGGTGTCCGGGGATGCCTTCCAGCAGGGCGACGTTCGCGCTGCCGTTCGTGAGCTGTGCCAGATATCGGCCTGCGATGCGCCCGCCTTCGACGTTGTCGGATCCGACGTAGGCCTCCCAGTGGACACCCGCCTCCTTCGCCGCCTGGGCGTCGACTTTGTCGTCCACGATGACGACGGGGATGTTCGCGGCGTTGGCCTTGGCGACGGCCGTCACGACCTCCTTCGATCCCGAAGGGGCGATCGCCAGCGCGTTCACGCCGGTCTCGACGAGGTTTTCGATGATCTGCATCTGCTTCTCGACATCGGTCTCGCGTTCGGCCGCCTGGACGGTGAGATCGACGTTGAGGCGTTTGGCCGCATCTTCCGCGCCGCGCTGCATGTCGATGAAGAAGGGGTTGTTGAGGGTCTTGAGGACCATCGCAATGCGCGGCTTCCCGGAGCCCGCGCCGCGGTTGCAGGCGGCCGGCAACAGGAGAGTGGCCGCCGCCAGGAGTGCGAGGGAAGCTCGTCGCATGCGGCATGATACCGCGCTTCGCGCGGGGTGTTGCCGCGCTGCGCGCGGGGTGCTGGGGCTTGGGGCCTCGGACGGGTGCTGGGTGGCTCGACGAGCTACACGGCGGCTTTCGGCGGCGGCGCGGCGGCGGAGGTGCGCCTCGCGCGGGCACGCTGCGCGCGCGCGTTGAGGATGCCGTCGAGCAGCACGGCGGCGATGATGACCGAGCCGATGACGACCTGCTGCAGGAACGAAGAGATGCCGAGGATGTTGAGGCCGTTCCGCAGCACGCCCATGATGAGCGAGCCGATGAGCGTGCCCGCGAGCGTGCCGGAGCCGCCCAGGAGACTCGTGCCGCCGATGACGGTGGCGGCGATTGCGTCGAGCTCGTACATGAACCCCGCGATCGGCTGCGCCGAGTTGAGCCGCGCCGTCAGGATTATGGCCGCGATGCCGCTCGTCAGCCCGGCGATGACATAGATGATTGTCTTGTGGATGCCGACCCGGACGCCGGACAGCCGCGTCGCTTCCTCGTTGCCGCCAATCGCATACACATAGCGCCCAAACGTGGTCCGCGTCAGCACGAGATGGCCGATGACGTAGACCACGATCATCAGAATCACGGGCGCAGGAATCATGAAAGGGCGCGCCGTGGACAGCGCGCGGAACGACGCATCGAAGCCGGACACCGGCCGCCCGTCCGTGTAGAGGAGCGCAGCGCCTCTCGCAATACTCATCATGCCAAGCGTCGCGATGAAGGGCGCGAGCCGGCCGACGGTGATGAGCAGCCCGTTGACGAGGCCGCAGGCGGATCCGACACCGAGCGCGATTGTCAACGCGACGGGCAGCGGCATGTGGCGCTGCAGCGCCGTCGCGAGACACACGCCGGCAATCGCCACGATCGATCCAACCGAGAGATCGATCCCGCCGGACAGAATGACGAACGTCATCCCGACGGAGATCACGGCGTTGATCGTCGTCTGCTCGGTGATGTTCAGCAGGTTGGACACCGTCAGGAAGTGCGGCGTCAGGATGGTGAGCAGCGCGCAGAGCGCCAGCAGACCAACCAGCGTGCCGAACTGGCGCCGCCCGAAGGTGGACGTCATGACATCAGGCCGCCTGCCCGAGCGCCGCTCGCAGCACGTTCTCCTGGGTTGCGGCGGCGGCATCGAATTCCGCCACGATGCGGCCGGCGTGCATCACGAGAATGCGGTCGCTCATGCCGAGGACCTCGGTCAGCTCAGACGAAATCATCAGGATGCCCGCGCCGCGCGCGGTGAGCTGATTCATGAGTTCGTAAATCTCCACCTTCGCGCCGATGTCGATGCCTCGGGTTGGCTCGTCCATGATCAGAATGTCCGCACCGGTGGCGAGCCATTTCGCCAGGACGACTTTCTGCTGATTGCCGCCGCTCAGCTGCGCCACCGGCTGATCGATGCTCGGCGTACGAATGCGCAGGTCCTGCACGAGCTTTGTGGCCATGGCGGCAGCTGCACGGCGCTTCAGGAACCCGCCGCGCGAGAAGATGCCCAGGGCCGGCAGCGTCGTGTTCTCGCCCACGGACAACATCTGAATGAGCCCCTGGGTCTTGCGGTCTTCCGGCATGAATCCGATGCCGCGGCGGATGGCGTCTGCCGGATGGTCCAGCCGCGCGATCTCGCCGTTGATGCGGATCTCTCCGCCGTCACGCCGATCGGCGCCGACGATGGCGCGCGCCATCTCGGTGCGGCCGGCGCCGAGCAGCCCGGCCACGCCGACCACCTCGCCGGCGCGCACCGTCAGGTTGATGTCGTCCAGCACACCCGCGCGCCGCAGGCCCCGCACTTCGAGGAGCGGGCGGCCCGGCGGAACGCGCCTTTTCGGGAAGTGCTCCGAGAGATCACGGTTCGCCATCAGGCGTATGAGATAGGCGATGTCGACCTCGCCCACGCGGTGCGTCGCGATCTTGCGCCCGTCGCGCAGCACGGTCACGCGGTTTCCGATGCGGGTGAGTTCCTCGAGGCGATGCGAAATGTAGATGATCGCGGTCCCCCGGGCGGTCAAGCGGTTGATCGTTGCGAACAGTTCGTCGATCTCGGTGTTCGTCAACGCAGACGTCGGTTCGTCCATCACGAGCACACGCGCGTTGCCCACCAGCGCCTTGGCGACTTCAACCATCTGCTGCTGCGCGATCCCCATCTCGCGAACGGGGCGGTCCGGATCGAGCCGAAGTCCGAGCGTCTGCAGCAGCTGCGACGCGTCGTCCCGCATCCGCTTCGTGTCCACGAGGCCGGGGAAAGAACAGGGCTCGTGCCCGAGGAAAATATTTTCCGCGACGGTGAGATAGGGGACGAGGGTGAGTTCCTGATAGATGATGCGCACGCCAAGCGCCTGCGCATCCCGGGGGCTGTTGATCTCGACGCGCTGGCCATCGAGTTCAATCTCTCCCGCGTCGCGCCTGACCGCGCCGCTCAAGACCTTCATCAGGGTGGATTTGCCCGCGCCGTTCTCGCCGAGCAGTACGTGCACCTCGCCCGGCAGCACGTCGAGATCGACACTGTCGAGCGCGAGCACCCCCGGAAAGGACTTGGATACCCCGATCATGCGAAGGGCGAATTCAGTCATGGGGCAGATCGACTACACAACTGCACAACTACCAACTACACAATTGCCGATCGTCGCATGGAGTTAGCCTCCAACATGCCGCCTTGAGTAGTTGGAAGTTGTGTCGTTGTGTAGTTGACGCGAGTCCCTATACGCCGAGCGTTTTCAAATACTCTCGATTACGACGAGCACTCTCGGCTGGTGCTCCCATTCCCGGAAGCACATCCTGTTCGACCACGATCCAGCCGTCGTAGTGTGCGCCTTTCAGTTCCTGAAGAACCGAAGGGAAGTCCACGTTGCCCTCACCCAGCTCGCAGAAGATGCCGAGGCGAATCGCGCCGGTGTAGTCGAGCGATTGCGCGCGGGTCTGCGCGAACGCGTCCGGGTTGAAGTCCTTGAAGTGCACGTGCCAGATGCGCGACATATACGCCTGCAGGACCTTCATGGGATCGCCGCCGCCGAAGGAGATGTGGCCCGTGTCGTAACAGAGGCCCAGAAGCGACGGATCGGTGCGGCGCATCAGCTCGTCAATCTCCCACGGCGTCTCGATGAAGCCGGCGCAGTGCGGATGAAACACCGTCCGCAGGCCCGTTTCGTCGCGGACGGCGCGGGCGACGGCTTCGGCACCGCGCGCAAAGGTGGACCACTCGTCACTCGACAGGCTGTCAGCTTTGATAATCCGTCCTGCCCGCGCGATGCGGTTGGCGTCCGTGCCCGAATCATCGGCCAGCACGAGCACTGGCGACGCGCCAGTCGCCGCCAGGAGCTTCGCGGTCCGGACGGCCGTCTCGATTCCCGGCGCGTGCGCAGGTTCACTGGCGAGCTTGATCGGCACGAACGCTCCGAGCATGGTGAGCGTGCGGCGCTCGAGCTCGGCGCGGAGCTGGTGCGGGTCCGTCGGCATGAAGCCCCAGTCGCCCAGTTCGGTGCCGCTGTAACCGGTCGCGGCGATCTCGTCGAGGACCTTCGAATAGCCGGAGGAGCGCTCGGCGGTCTCTTCGAATTCAAGGATGCCCCACGAACAGGGAGCGTTGGCGATATGCATCGACCGTGATGTTATCGCAATCGCATGCTGCGCTTGAGCCGCATCGGCCGGCCTGATACCGTTGCGGCATGGCGGAAACGGTCCGATTGACGATGGCGCAGGCGCTCGTGCGGTTCATGGGCGCCCAGTATTCCGAACGCGACGGCGTGCGCCAGCCGTTCTTTGGCGGCGTGTTCGGCATTTTTGGCCACGGGAATGTGGCGGGCGTCGCGCAGGCCCTCGATCAGATGTCGGATGCACTTCGCTATTACCAGTGCCGCAACGAACAGGCAATGGTGCACACGGCGGCGGCCTTCGCGAAAATGCACAACCGCATGCGGGCGATGGCGTGCACGACCTCGATCGGACCCGGCGCGACGAATATGGTGACGGGCGCTGCCGGCGCGACGATCAATCGCGTCCCCGTGCTCCTGCTGCCGGGAGATATCTTCGCGAACCGACTGCCGGCGCCGGTCCTGCAGCAACTCGAGTCCTCTGCGACGCAGGAGGTCTCCGTCAACGATTGCTTCGCGCCGATCTCGCGGTATTGGGATCGCATCAACCGCCCCGAGCAGATCCTCACGGCGCTGCCAGAGGCGATGCGTGTACTGACGTCCCCGGCGGATACCGGCGCGGTCACGCTCGCGCTCCCGCAGGACGTGCAGGCCGAGGCGTTCGAGTATCCGGCGCACTTCTTCCGTGAGCGGACATGGACGATTCCGCGCGCGCCGGCGGACGCGGAGTCGCTCCAGCGTGCGGCCGCATGGATCCGCGCATCGAAGAGGCCGCTGATCATTGCGGGGGGCGGCGTGTTGTACAGCGACGCGGCGCCGGCGTTGGAGGCGTTCGCGACCGAGTTCGGTGTCCCTGTCGGGGAGACGCAGGCCGGCAAGGGATCGCTGACGTGGGATCACCCGATGAGTCTGGGAGCAGTCGGCGTGACGGGCACGTCGGCCGCGAATGCGATCGCGCGTGAAGCCGATCTCGTCATCTCCATCGGCTGTCGCCTCACGGATTTCACGACGGCATCGAAGTCGGCCTTCCAGGACGCGGACGTCCGATTCATCAACGTCAACGTCGCTGCAATCGACGCGTTCAAGCAAGCCGCTATTCCGGTGGTCGCCGACGCGCGCGTTGCGCTGCAGCAATTACGCGAGTCGCTGAAGGGCTTTCGCACGTCAACGGAGTACGGCCAGAAGATCGCCCGGCTGCGGGACGAGTGGCAGAAGGAAGCCGCCCGCCTCACGGCACCCCAGGGTGGTGACGTCCTGACCCAGGCCGAAGTCATCGGCATCGTCAATGAGAAGTCGGCGCCGAAGGACGTTGTCGTATGCGCCGCCGGCAGCCTGCCCGGGGAACTGCACAAGCTGTGGAAAGCGCGCGACTCCAAGGGTTATCACCTCGAGTACGGCTATTCCTGCATGGGGTACGAGATCGCCGGCGGCCTCGGCGTGAAGATGGCAAATCCGGATCGCGACGTTTACGTGATGGTCGGCGACGGTTCCTATCTGATGATGGCCCAGGAGATTGTCACGTCGGTCCAGGAAGGCTACAAGCTGATCATCGTCCTCGTCGACAGCGGCGGGTTTGCGAGTATCGGCGCGCTGTCGCGATCGGTGGGCTCGGGCGGCTTCGGGACCAACTACCGCTACCGGAGCCAGCAGACGGGGCGTCTCGATGGAACGGCACTTCCCGTGGATCTCGCCACCAACGCCGAGTCGCTTGGCGCTCGCGTCTTCCGCGCCTCCGATCGCGCATCGCTCGAACAGGCTCTCGAAAAGGCGCAGAGCGCTGATCGCACGGCGGTCGTCTACGTGCCGGTCGACCCGACGGCGCGCGTCCCCGGGCACGGTTGCTGGTGGGACGTGCCGGTGTCCGAAGTCTCCGAGCAGGGCTCTGTGAATCGCGCGCGAGCCGAGTACGAAGCTGCGCGAAAGAAGCAGCGCTGGTTCGTATAGTGGCCGGCGTTGGCCGAACGAAACTGGAGCGCTGGAACGGGTCCCGTCCGCGAACAGCCCCACCGATCCTCGGCGCGAAAAAGACAGTGACGAGGGACGCGCCTCGCGATCGACGGGGCGCCCCGTTCGCGGCCACCCGCAAGCGCGCTTGTTTCGCAGCAGCCAATCGGGCGCTCAGGCTAGACGGCCGCCCGCGTCATCCTGCTTCGAGAGATGAAAACCGTAGTAGGCGGCGACTCCGGCCGCGAGGAAGCCTGCGGAAAAGATCATCCCGCCCACCGGCCCGCTCACGAACACGTACACCCACAGCGCGCCCGAGACGATGGCAGGCACTGGATACAACCACATCGTGAATGGCTGCGGGATATCTGTTCGATACCGTCGCAGCAGAATCACTCCGGCGCACTGCCACACGAACTGCGTGAAGACCTGGACCTGAATCAGCCAGTTCACAATCTGTCCGAGGCTCAGAAAACAGAACGGGATCGCGAGCGCGCCTATGGTGATCAACGACACGTAGGGGAAGTGCTTCGTCGGATGGACTCTCGCGAACACCGCGAAGAACTGACCATCGCGCGCTGCGGCAAACGGAATCCGCGAGTACCCCAGGATCACTGAATACAGCGACGACGCGGTCACGAAGAGGATGAGCCCCATCATCACGAGCCCCGCCACGTGCCCGCGTCCTGGGTCGCTGAAGGTACGCTCGATGAACATCGAGGCGATCGTTCGTGTTTTCGCTGCGTCCTGCCATGGGATGACGCCGATGATCACGGTTCCCATCAGCATGTAAAGCAGCGCGACCGCGATGATCGAAACGAGTATCGCGCGGGGGATCGTCTTGTCGGGCGACCTCACTTCCTCCCCGATGTTGCAGATCTGGTTGTAGCCGCCGTAGTCGTACATGGCCAGAATCGACGCGGCGCCCAGCGTGAGGAAAAACGAGCGGTCGAACACGAACGCCTTGTCGGAGTACGCGAACGCCTGCGACGGCGAAAATCTGAACAGCCCGACGACGATCACCCATCCGACCGTGACGAGGACGATGCTGAGCAACACCACCGAAAACCGGCCGACGCCGCTGATGTGGCGGTACAGAAGCGCAGTCATCAGCACGCACACGGCCGCGGCTATCGCGTGGTGGGCGGCAGGCGGCATCGTGGTCCACGAGAACCCGAGATAGTCGGCGAACCCCACCGCGCCGCTGGCCACACCAAGTGGTCCGATGGCGATCGTCTGGAAGATGAAGAGGAACGAGAGAAGGCGGCCGAAGCCAAACGGTTTGTACGCTTCGCGAAGATACAGGTACGGGCCGCCTGAACCGGGCAGGGCGGCGCCGAATTGGGCAAACACGAGGCCATCACACAGCGCGAGCACGAGCCCCGCCGTCCAGGCATACAGGATGTGGGGGCCGCCCATCGCGGTCACCATGAACGGGATCGTCAGGAACGGCCCGACCCCGATCATCGCGAGCATGTTCGTCGCGGTGGCCTGCAGCAGGCCCATGCCGCGATCGAGGTGGGGCTGCATCAACGCCCACGACAGTAACAGGACTCACGCCGGATACGCGATCACACGATCACCTGCGCTTCGTGTCGCGCGACGCCTCCCGGTTTCGCGCGGGGTGCGCGGATTTCGCCGATGTCGCGTCCGGTCAGGGGCGCTGAAATTGAGTACCTCGCGGCGCGATCCCCCCGGTCCTGCCCCGCCGATGGCCCACTGCAACCGTCATCTTCTCGGTCGGTGACTGGCGTTTCAGTGATTTAGGCGTGTCCGCGCGCTTCCGTCGGTTTGCGTCTCCCGTCTCCTCGGTTGTGTCTCTCCCGTTGCATGAAGAGTCCGTCCGCCTGGCTCGCGGTCCCGCTCGTCGCCGGCGCCGCCACGGGTGCGATCGTGCCTGCGCCGGCGAGCGTGTGCGCGGGCGTGCTCGTCGCGAGCTGGTTCATTGCGACGTTCGGCTACCTCCGGGGCAGGGAATTGTCGATCGTCGCCGCGGTCGTGGCGGGAAGCGTTGCGGCCGGTGCGATCCTGGGCACGCGCGACGCGAGCGCCGCCAGCGCTCCATCCCTGCTGCTCTGGGAACGTGCGCAACCGGCCGACGCCGTCGGGCGGATCACGGGCGTGATCCGCGAAGACGCGGCGCCAGCCACGTACGGTGTGACGCTCACCCTCGATGCGACGAGCGTCTCCGTATTTTCGGATCCGCTGCCCGTTCGAGGCGGGGTGCACCTGACGGTGGCCGGTGCGCTCGCGCCCTCGCGCGTCCCCGACTGGACGGCGGGACGCCGCATCACGTGTGACGTCATTCTCCGCGAGCCGATCGACTACCACGATCCCGGCGTTCCGAGCGATCGCGAACGTCTCGCCCGCGGCGGCATCGTGCTGCTCGGCACCGTCAAGAGCGCCGCGCTCGTAAGCCAGCCACAGCGGGCGGGTTGGATCGATGAATGCGCCGCGGCGGTTCGGCGTGGCGTCCGCCGCGCGATCGCGGACGCGGTCGGCCGCTGGAGCACGCGGACAGCCGGCGTGGTGTCAGCGATTCTGATTGGCGACCGCAGCGGGTTGCTCATAGACGATGAGCGCCGGCTCCAGGCGGCCGGGACGTATCACGTCATCGCGATCTCGGGCGGCAATATCGCGCTCCTGACCGTCATGCTGCTGGTGCTCGCGCGCTGGCTGGGTGTGGGGCCGCGTTCGTCGGCGGCAGCGGCCATCGCTCTCGTTGGCTTCTACGGATACCTTGCCGGGCTGGCGCCTTCTGTGGCTCGCGCAACGCTGGCAGGCGTCGTGTTCCTGGCCGGCCGCGTGCTCGATCACCGCGGGCCGGCGATGAACGCGGTCGGCGTTGCGGCCGCATGCGCCGCGGTCGCGTCGCCGCTATCCGTCACCGATCCCGGCTTCGTCCTCTCGTTCGGCGCGACCGTTGCCATTGTCCTCGTGGCGGAGAAGCTGCGGCCGGCGCCCATCCCCCGAAAGGAGCGTACGCGGGTCTGGCAGTTCGTCTGGACGATCCGCAACGCGGTGCTTGCGCTCGGGACGGCGACGCTGTGCGCGGAGATCGCCCTGGTTCCACCGTCGGCTCGGTTATTCGGGCGGCTCACCGCCGCAGGACTGATTCTGAACTTCGCCGCGATTCCGCTCATGTCCGTCGTGCAGACGGCCGGACTCGCGGCCGCCGCGGCGTGGTTCGTCTCCGTCCGCATCGCGGCCTCACTGGGATGGATCGCGCACGTCGCTACGTTGCTGCTGCTCGAATCCGCGCGTCTCGTGGACGCCGCTCCGTGGCTGGTGCGCGACGTGCCGCCCCCGGCTGGCTGGCTCATCGTCGGGTGGTATTCCGCGTGGGCCGTTGTCGTCTTTGCACGTTCACGGCATGCGAAGGTCGTCGCACTTGGCGCCGCGGTCGTGTTGCTCGCCGTCATTGCGACCGGGCCGCGGCGGACGCGGGCAGTGCAGGTGCCGTTGCCGCCGCCGGGCTGGACGCGGGTTGTGTTCATCGACGTGGGGCAGGGAGATTCGACGCTCGTCTGGCCTGCAGGCGCGGAACCGATGCTTGTGGACGCTGGTGGCGTGCCGGGCTCCGGGTTCGATCTCGGCCGCCGCGTGACGCTGCCGGTCGTCTGGGCGTTCGGCGTCAGCCGGCTGGGCGCTCTCGCGCTCACGCATGGCGATCCGGATCACATCGGCGGCGCGCCGCCGCTTCTTCGAGCGCTCTGGCCGCGGGCCATCTGGGAGGGCGTTCCGGTTCCAGGGCATCTTCCACTGGAGGCGCTCCATGCGGCGGCGACGAACACGGGCATTCCGTTGCGTCGCGTGCGGGCCGGAGAAACGGTGACCGTTGGATCCGCCACGATCCGCGTCCTGAACCCGCCGGAGCCCGACTGGGAACGGCGCCGCGTCAGGAACGACGACTCGATCGTGCTCGACGTTCGGGTCGGGGAGGTCTCGTTCATTCTGCCCGGGGACATCAGTGCGACCGTCGAACGGTCGCTGTTCGTGCAGTTCGAGCCGGCGGCGGTGACGATCGTCAAAGCGCCGCACCATGGCAGTGCGGGCAGCAGTTCACCGGCGCTCATCGACGCGTCGCGCCCAGCGGCGGTGGTCTTCAGCGCCGGACGGCGCAACCCCTTTGGTCATCCGGCGCCAGCCGTCGTGGACCGCTACGCCGCCGCCGGCGCTCGCATTTTCCGCACCGACCGCGACGGCGCGATCGTCATGGACACCGACGGCCGGATCGTCGTCATGTGGACGACGTGGAGCGGAAGGAGGGAACTGCTCACAACAGCGTCCATTCAGTATCGAGCACCAGCCGCGGCTGGGTCTATGAAAAAGGAGGAGTAGTCATGTTGACCAGAGCCCAATCCAACCTGTCAATGGAGGTAGAAGAACTGGCATATCGGGTTATCGACTGCGTGGTCACGGTTCATCGAGCTCTGGGGCCCGGGTACAAGGAAATCATCTATCAACGTGCCGTGCGTCTCGAGCTCGATTCCAATGGCATCAAATACGAGTGCGAGAAAAGTATCCTGGTGCCGTACAAGACCTGGAAGATTCCCGGCCACAAGATTGATCTGATCGTTGCCGGTCTCATCATCGTCGAACTGAAAGCCGTGCCGCGGTTGAAGGACATTCATCGAAGGCAGTTGCTTTCGTACTTGAAGGCGACGCAAGTTCCGCTGGGCTTGCTCGTCAACTTCAACGCGCCCGTGCTGAAGGGCAACATCCGACGGGTGATTCTCTAAGCAACAGAGATCAGCTTCGGGGCCTTCGGGCCTTCGGGCCTTCGGGATCTGCGTGGATGCCGTCGGCCCGTGCAAGGTTGCTCCGGCGGCGATCGTGTGCGACCCCGCGATGGAATGTCAGCGTGTGGCGGCGAAAGGAGAGCTTCTGCGGACGGCAGCC
>DATJFQ010000111.1:0-19504 GCA_035495555.1 Vicinamibacterales bacterium | reverse complement strand
GTCACGTCGTACGCGAGCTTTGCCTGCGCGTCGGTGAAGCCGAACGACAGGGCTTCGGATGTGAGGTGATGGACCAGGAAGTCGAGGTATGACTGGCGCGCAGACACAAGCCAGGAACCTTTCCCGGCGGTGCCCAACGGTCCTTCTGCCACGCCCGACGCATCCGCTCCGCTGACCGATACGCTGACGCGGCGGCGGTCGCGCGATCCCTCGCGCATGCGGAAGTCGACCTCCGCGCCGGTATGCCCGCCGTAATGCTGCGCGTAGCCGCCGTTGAGCAGCGTGACGTCCTCGAGCACGTCGCTGTTGATCATGGCGATCGATCCTGCGGGTCCGCGGTCGCGCACGTGCACGGTGTGCAGCACGTATGGCGTATCGAAGCCGTCGATCGTGAACGTCAGGTGGTCGAAGTCGCTGCCGCGGACCGTGAACTCGCTGCGAAAGTCGTCGCCGCTCGCAACGCCGGGCAGCGTCTGCACCGCGCGCAGCGGATCGTCCGCGAGCACCCCGCGCAGGTTCATCAGTTCCGACGCGCCGAGCACCTGAGCAGAGGGCGCAAGATCCGGCGGGGCCGCAAAGGGTCCGGCGCTCACCGTCACGGTCTCGGCATACGCCGTCGTCCCCTCCGTCAGCACGATCGTGACGTCTGTACCGTCACCGGTGACCTTCACCTGACGCCGTGCGAGCGCGTAACCGACCACCGACACCGACACTTGATGCGTTCCCGGTGCGACGTCAGGAAACACGAATCGTCCGTCAACCGCGGTTGTCGTCTCGAGATGCAGGTCGTCAACTTTGACGAGCGCCTGCTCGAGCGGAGCCTTCGTCCTCGCGTCGATGACCGTCCCTGCGAGTTGGGCTTTGCCCGCGACCTGCGCCAGCGCCGCAACGTTCGGGGTCAGACCCCGGCCCTCTGAGCGACCGGGGTCAGACCCCGGTCGCTCAGTTACACACAGCTTGTGGGCAGCCGCGCGAACGGGGTCAGACCCCGGCGAGTTGATTACACACACGAGGCAAACACAGATTTGTAACCGCAACGGCGCTTTCCGCTGCTGGGCTGTGCCACGTTTGCGCGGAAATGCCTGCAAAATCAGGAGGTACATCCCTTGCTCAATAGGGAGGCGCAGGCGGCCTGTATATTTACGGCAGGGAGCCGTGAGTTGCTGGGGAGCCGGGTCGTCGGCAAAGTAGGGGCATCACTCTAACGGGTGATGCCCTTTTTTTGAATACCGAATCCCTAATCCCTCATCGCCGATCCTCGAATCCCTTATCCGGAATCCCGAATCCCGGATCCGCGGATCCCTAATCGCTCCACCAGAATCGGAAAGTCAGGATCCGCAGCGGCCAGACGGGCTCGAAGATCGGCTTCCACCGTCCTCGCGTCGGCCAGCCGGCTCCAACAGGTCGCAATCCGCACAGATGTTACCGCCTATCGAGCGTTGCGTGCGCTCCCGGCGCCCGGGGCGATTCGGGATTCCGATTCGGGATTGGGATTCGGGATTCGGGATTGCGGATAAGGGATTCGAGGATCGGCGATCAGGGATCAGGGATTCACGCCTTACACCGCCGCGCCTTCCGGATACTGCAGCGCCAACCGCAGTTCCTTCGTGAGCGAATCCGTCGTCGTGCCACCGCGTTTCCAGGCGCCCTCGGTTTCGAAGCGCAGATCACCGATGCGGCGGCCCCATGGCGAGATCACGCGCCCGATCGCGCGGAAGTCCGTCCGCTCGGCGTGCTCCTGATCGAGACGACGGACGACGTCGGGCGCGACGCGGATGAATGCGCGCAGGGCCGTCGCCGACTTGATGCTGTATTTGCGGCCGTTCCACGCCGCGCCGAAAACCTGCGCCACCTGCTTGAGATAGTTCACGAAGAACTTCTTCGCGTCCTCACGGAACTGATCGCCTTTCCGCCCCTCGCCGAAGGCGCCGCTGGCGAACAGCTTTTTCAGTTCCTGCGCGAGCGGCGCCTGGGCGACGCGGCCGCTGCCGACGCCGAGCAGCTTGATCTCGCCATATAACGGAGAGTCCTCGCGGTCGTTGAGCGCCCGGACAACATCATGAGCGGCCGCGAGGTTCTCGTCCGCATACAACTGGCGGCCCGAGAGCGACACCAGATGCGACGCATTGAGGCGCGTATGCTTCGCATTGATCGTCACGAACATCTGGACCACGTGGTCTTCCGGAAGGCGGTCGAAGATGACCGCAGGAACGGTGAACGTCTCCGCGCCGAACCGTTCGATGTCGGCGTGCAGCGCCAGCAGCCGGTGTTGGCCGTCAATCGCGCGCAGAATGCCCTCCCGCTCCGGCACTTTCAGCGTGCCGAGCGGCGAGCCTTCTTCGACGGGCTCGAACTTGAGCGGCTCGTCGCACGAGATGATCACGGCTCCCGCGATCGACGGCAGATCGCGGGCCTGCCGGCACTGCTCGTAGTACTGGACGAGTTCGTCGATCTTCTTGCGGATGATCTGCCGCTGATAGGCTTTCTCGCTCGACGCGATGCGGCGTTCGAGCAGGTCCCAGTTCACCTTGGACGGTGCGGGCGGCTGCCCCTTGCGGCGCTCGCCGCGGACCGCAGGTGCCTGCTCACCGTAGCTGAGGACCTCGAAGCGGACCAGCTTGTCGATGTCGCTGGCGGTCAGGGACGCCTGGTAGAACTGCACGCCGAACTGCTGCATGCGGATAGCGGCGACGCTTATCAAAGGCCCTCCAGCCATGTTTATAGTGCGGAAAGGCCTTGCATCTCAAGCGTAGCTCTCGCGCTCGGGCAGGATGTTCGCGGCTGACGTGCCTCGAAAACGCTTGCAGGGCTATCGCAGAATAGCGTCGCCGACGACGGCAACAATCGACACGATGGAAATGACCACGAGCACCCAGGAGGTCAGCAGGCTGATTCCCTCGAGCAGTTCTTCCGCATACGGGTGGCCATCATGAGCGTGTGTAAGATAGCTGAGCAGTGCCCATTCGTCCTTGATCCACGCCGGAACTGCCGTCGTTTTCATGATTGGTCTCCTGTCCGGGGTTGCGCCGCCTATCTATACCGCAAAAACCGCACCATCGCCGTCATGAGAAATTATTGGACATTTCGAGCGTCGCTGGCTGGCGGCGTCCCGGCCGGCGGACATTGTTGGGCCACCAGTCTTTTAGGGCAGCACACCCAACCATAAACGCGGTGAAAAGCCCTAAACCGATCCACGCGCCCGTCAGCGTCAAGCTCTGGTGCAGCGGGGTGGACACGACCCCGTACACCATTTCGACGTGAATCCAGTAAATGAACAGCGAGTGGCGCCCGAGCGACTCCAGTGGGTGCCAGCCGGCGCGCCTCCAGGGCCGCTGTTCCCACAAATAGACGACCCCGACGGTCGCGCACATGATTCCGGTACGGAAAAAAAAGAATGATGGCGAGCTCGTCCAGAAGTAGGACGGCCCCACAACAGGCGGCAGGTACGACAATCCCAAGGACAGGAGCGCGACGGCGGCGCCAGCAGCTATGAGCCGAATGTTAAGTCTGAGCTCCACCGGCTGGCTTCGTGCACCCTCAATCAGGATACCGAGGACGGCGCCAGCCGGCACGAACGCGGACCAGGGAAACACGACGAAATTCGAAAAGTGCGCGGTTGGTCGTAAGTACGCTTCAAGGACGTCGGGGAGCGCGGAGAGGAACCCGGCGGCGCGGACCGCTGGGGTCGCGAACGCGATCGCGGCGCACGCAGCGGCGAACGCGAACGCGCGCGCGCGGGAGGTACGGAAGCGTCCCCACAGCCAGGCCGTCGCCATGATCGTCGGCCCCATGACGTTGAGAATGTCGACGCGGAGGAGCGTCCACGGCGAACTCCAGCCGAGCACGAACGCCTGCAGCCGGAAGAGGAACGCCAGCAGAAAGATCTCGAACCCGCGGCGCACGACCGCGTGCGCTCCGGCCTGGTCGTTTCCGAACCGTCGCGACTTGCTCGCCGCCGACATGGGGATCGCCACCCCGGCGAGGAACAGGAACAGCGGCGCGCCGAAGCCCCCGAGGATCAACGAATAACCGAAGACGGGATTCGCGCGATCTGCAACCCGCGTCCAGCTGTCGATGACGTGCGCCTCGATCATGACGAGGACGGCCACGCCACGCAGCACGTCCAGATATGTCCGTCTGGGCGAATGAAGCGGGGACCCGCTACGCAGGGACGGTGACCTCGAATCTCGTGGCGAGCGCGAGGTCCTGGCGCAGGGAATGCCAGACGGAGCAGTACTTCTCGTGAGACAGATCGATGGCGCGCTGGACCAGTTCCGGAGCGATCGGTCCGGTGACGTGGAACACGAGTTCGAACGAGAGGAACCGATGCGGATCCTCCTGCGCGCGTTCTCCTGTCAGCGAAATCGACAGGCCGCGTAAATCGTGGCGCCCTTTGCGGAGAATGTGGACGACGTCCATGCCCATGCACCCGGCCAGCGCAAAGGCGAGCGCCTGCATCGGCGAGGGCGACTCCTCACCAGCGCTGTCGAGAGTCATCTTCGCGCGGGCCGAACGTCCCTCGAAGATGAGATCCCGCTGCCACACGAGCTCGAGCGTGGTAGGAGCTTTCATGGCTGGATGCGATCAGCTCGCAGCCGCGCGTGAGCCGCGCTCACGCGAGAAGAAGGCCGAGACGATCAGCCAGCCGAGCGGAAGCGCGACCAGCATGTACGTGAGGTAATGACCGTAGACGCCGTCCGGTCCGTAGGGCTCGGTGGCCCAGTGCAGCGCGTCGCTGTTGGGAAGCACGTGCGCTTCCGCAAGTTCATGAAAGCCGTAGATGAAGAGCTGCACGACGAACACGAGGAGGAAAATCGCCGTGACCTGGAAGAAGCGCGCGAGGTTCACGCGGTGGCCGAACCGCGACCAGAGCCACGCGATGCCGGCCGCCGCGAGCGTGCCGCCCACCGCGCCTCCGATGATGCTCATCGCGCGAACCTGGAACAGCAGCGCGTTCATCAGCATCGCCGTTTCCATCCCCTCGCGCGTGATCATCAGCAAGGTGAAGAAGAACACGCCCGCGAACGCCGCGGCGCCTTCGCGCAGCGACGATTGCTCCAGCCCCCCTTCGATCTCACGTTTCATGTAACGGCCCGCCCGCCACATATGAATGGTGAGCGACGCGACCAGAACGGCGGCGCACAAGCCGAGCACCCCTTCCCAGAGTGACTGGTTTCGAGCCTGCGCGAGCAGCAACCCCGCGCCGATGCTGAGGACGATGGACGCGCCGATGCCCCAGTGCACCGCCGGGATGAGGTCCCGACGCGACGTCTTGCGCAGGTACGCAAGGCTGATCGCGACGATGAGAAACGCCTCGAGTCCTTCGCGAAGCGTGATGACGAAAGCCTGCAGCATTCGGAAAATCTGCGTTGAACGAACAGACCGATCGTAATTGGCGAACTCCGACCAGTCAAGTCGGATATAACCCGCGCTCCACGCCCGTGCCTTGGGCTTCAGTGGCTCGAATGGGTGCTGGATACGGCTTCGGTGATAATTCTCGTTCCGGGAGGTTTCTGGTGCTCAGCCGTTTCACTCTGTCGATGGTGGTGCTCTCGATGGCGACCCTGACCGCGCAGAACGGACCTGGCGACGCGCTGCTCGCGCGGGCGCGCGCGCTGCACCGGCAGTCGCCCCTCATCGACGGCCACAACGACTACCCGATGGCACTGCGCGAGCACGATCCGGCGGCGTCCCTCGATACGCTCGACATCAGCAAGCCGCAGCCGTCGATCATGACGGACCTCCCCCGCCTGAAGGAAGGCGGTGTCGGCGGGCAGTTCTGGTCGGTGTACGTTCCCGTCGAACGGCAGGGAGCCGACGCGGTCACGGCGACGCTCGGTCAGATCGACATCGTCTATCGCATGCTGCGCCGTTACCCGCACGCGCTCGAACTCGCGTTGAGCGCAGACGACATCGAGCGCATCTTCAAGTCCGGCAGGATTGCGTCGCTCATCGGCATGGAAGGCGGGCACTCGATCGACAACTCGCTCGCGAACCTGCGGATGTTCTACAGGCTGGGCGCACGCTATATGACGCTCACGCATTCCAGCAACACGGCCTGGGCGGATTCAGCGACAGACACGCCGAAGTTCGGGGGGCTCGCGCCATTCGGCGAAGACGTCGTCAAGGAGATGAACTGGCTGGGGATGCTCGTCGATCTCAGCCACACGTCGCCCGACACGATGGAGGACGCGTTGCGCGTCACGCAGGCGCCGGTGATCTTCTCGCACTCGGATGCGCGCGCCATCAACGATCATCCGCGCAATGTCCCGGACAACATCCTGCAGATGCTGCCGAAAAACGGCGGCATCGTCATGGTGACATTCGTGCCCGGATTCGTCTCACCGAAGGTGAATGCCTGGAACAAGGAGCAGACCGCCGAACAGGACCGGCTGAAGGCGCTCTATCCCGACGATGCGGCAAAAGTGAAGGAAGGCGTGGACGCGTGGACGAACGCGCATCCGATGCCGGAGGCCACCGTGTCGGAAGTCGCCGACCACGTCGACCATATCCGCAAGGTCGCGGGGATCGATCACATCGGCATCGGCAGCGACTTCGATGGCATCACGCAGACGGTCCAGGGACTGAGCGACGTGTCGATGTACCCGAACCTGACGGCGGAACTGCTCCGCCGCGGGTACAGCGACGCGGACGTGAAGAAGATCCTCGGGCAGAATCTGCTCCGCGTCATGCGCGAGGTGGAGAGAGTGTCAAGGAAGCTTCAGGCCGAGAGAGGACCCTCGACGGCAATCTTCAAGGCCGAATGAAGCAGGGTTCGTCGTTCATTGTCGTTGCGCTTGGTGATTCGACGACCGCGGGCACTCCGGGGTTTGTGTCTCCGCGTGAAGCGCCACCGGACGGACGCGGCGACGCGAAGAGTCAGTACGCGTACTGGCTGATGCAGGCGCATCCGGAGTGGAGAGTCATCAACCAGGGCGTGAACGGCCAGCGCAGCGACGAAATATGCGCGCGTTTCGACGAGGACGTCGTTGCTCAGCGCCCGCAGGTCGTCGTCATCGTCGCCGGCGTGAACGACGTCTATCAGGGCCGCGACGCGGCCCACGTCGAACGCGAGCTTGCGGCGATGTATGAACGGGCACACGCCTCGGGCATAGGGGTCGTCGCCGGCAGCATTCTTCCGTACAACACGGCGACTCCCGAACAGAACGCGCGCATGCGCGAGATCAATCAGTGGATTGAACAGCAGGCGCGCGACACGCCGGGTATGGCGTTCGCCGACACGCGCGCGGCGGTCGCCTCGCCGACAGACCCCGACCGCCTCGTCAGCTCACCCGACGAGCTTCATCCAGATGCGGATGGATACCGGCTGATGGCCGACGCACTCGCCCCGGCAGTCCTCAGCCTGCTCTGACATCGCCCAAGGTGCGCCGCTACGATTCGCGCAAGACGCGCACCGGGTCGATGCGTGACGCGCGGCGCGCGGGAATCCATCCAGCCAGCAGCCCGATGGCTGCGAGTAGAATCGCGGCGGCCGCGAACGTCGCGGGATCGCGCGGACCAAGTCCGAAGAGCAGCGTCGAGACGAACCGCGACGTCCACCAGCTGAGCGCCAGGCCAGCGGCGACACCGAATGCCATCAGCAGAACAAGGCGACCGAGGACCAGTCTGATCACACCGGACGGATCCGCGCCGAGCGCCATTCGGACGCCGATTTCCGCGCGCCGCCGGTTGACGCCGTACGCGGTCACGCCATACAGACCGACCGCCGCCAGCACGAGCGCGAGTCCGCCGAAGAACCCGCCCAGCATCGCGACGAGGCGCTCCTGACGGACAGCACTCCGCAACTGCGCCGAGACCGGACGAATCGTGAACGTCACCTGCGGATTGCTTCGCGCGATCGCGTCCGCGAAGTCGCGAGTCAGCGATTCAGGCCTCGCACCCGCCGAACGGATCGTCAACACCACCGTCCCGAGGACGTCGTCGATCTGCGCCAGCGGCGCGTACAGCGTCGCCTGCAGTCCGGCGCGCTGCGAACGGTAGACGGAGTCGTTGACCACGCCGACGATCCGGATGGTATTGATCTGCGGGCCTTCGAGGCCGGCGCGCAGTTCCCGGCCGACGGCCTGGCCATTCGGGTACAGCCGGCGAGCAAGCGACTCGCTGATGATCGTCACGCGCGGAGCGCCGCTGACGTCGTGTTGGTCGAAGAGCCGCCCGGCGGTGAGGTGCATGCCAAGCGTCCCGAACCACTCGGGAGACACCACGTTGACCCACACGATGCGCTGCCGGTCGGTGAGCGGCGGCTGGTCGGGCGACTGTTCGAGCCGGGTGTTCCAGGCCATCGTGCCCACTGGATTCAGAACGGAGACCGCCGCCGACGAAACTCCCGGGATCGCAGCCGCGCTCGCGCGCAATCCGTCGAGGACCGCCAGTTTCGCATCGCGGCCCTGGATGCGGTCGGTGTTCACGTCGGCGGCGAGCAGCGGACGCGCATCGAACCCGAGCGGCGCCTTCAGCAGGGCGTTGAGGCTGCGCACGAACAGAGCGGCGGCAACGAGAAGCGTGAGCGACAGGGCGACCTGCCCCGCGACGAACGCGTTGCGAATGCCGAAGCGGCGTTCACCCGCCGCAACGGTGCGGCTGTGCTCCTTGATCGCTTCCTGCGGCGCGATGCCGTTCACGCCAAACACCGGCGCCAGCCCGAAAATCAGCGTCGTCACGACGGCGACGGCGGCCGTGAACGCGAGCACACGCCAGTCGGTGGACAGGTCGAGCGTGACGGCGCTTCTGTCCGTCGAGAGCTGTCCGACAAGCAGGGCTCCCCCCAGCCGCGCGATCGCAAGCCCGAGGATCGCGCCGGAACACGCAAGCAGCGCGCTTTCGGCGAGCAGCTGTTTCGCGAGGCGCCAGCGCGTCGCGCCGAGCGCCATCCGGACGCTCATCTCGTGGCGGCGCGCGGAGGCGCGCGCGAGCAGAAGGTTCGCGAGGTTCGCGCATGCGATCAGCAGCACGGCGCCGACGACCGCGAGGACGATTTGGAGCGGCGTCAGATAGCTCTGTCGCAGAGCCGACTCGCCCGTTGCCGCCGGCACGAGCTTGAATGGCGTCTCGAGATACTGCTCGCGCTCTTTCGCCGGCCAGTTCTGAGGAAGCGTCGCCTGCCGGATCGCGGGCTGCAGCGCATCGAGCCGGGCGGTCGCCTGCTCGACACTTTCACCCTGCCGCAGCCGCGCCATGATTTCGAGCCACCAATTCGAGCGGTTGTCGAGCGACTCGGAGCCGCGCGGCATCTGCGACATCACGCCGATTGGAATGACGATGTCTGCACGCCGGCCGACGTCGGGTCCCATGAAGGATGGCGGCAGCACCCCAATCACCGTAACGGCGACGCCCTGAATCGAGAGCTGTCGTCCGACGGCATCGTCCGCGCCGCCGAATCGCGTCTGCCAGAGCGCATGGCTGACGACGGCGACAGCGGGCGCGCCGCGAACGTCGTCTGCTTGCGTGAACGTGCGGCCCATCTCAGGATGCACGCCAAGCACGTCGAACATGCTGCCGCTCGCCCACGCACCGGCAACGTAGTCAGTCGCGCCGTGGTCGGACAGATTGAACCGCGTCGCGGACCACGCAAACGCGTCGTCGAAGAGCTCGCGGCGATGCTCGCGGATTTGCTCCCAAATCGGATTCGTCCACGAGCCGTCGTCGACGATGACCAGGCTTTCCGGATCGCGGACCGGCAGCGTCTTGAAGACGAGGCTGTTGAGGATCGAGAAGAGCGCCGCGTTCGCGCCGATGCCGAGCGCGAGCGACACGACGGCAATGATCGTGACGACCGGCGTCGCGCGAAGCGAGCGAAGCGCATCGCGCACATCCGTCGTAAAGAAATTTTTCATGGACAGCCCTCCTCGACGGAGAACGGATACGTGGAACAGAACGGCGTCGGCGAATGCTCCGAGCCAGAATGCGATGACGTGCAGGCGGCCGCGTGCGCGCGCCGCCGCGTGGTCGCTCGCGAACGCGAAGCGCAGGCCCGGTCCGAAACGTTCGCGCGCGTGCGCCGGATAGCAGCGCAGCATTAGCGAAAACAGGGGACGGTCAGCCATCATGCCGGCCTGTTGGCGTCCGGGAATGCCGCCAGGAGCGCCCCGAGCCGCCGCTGTTCCGCCGCCAGCGCTTCCCGTCCAGCCTCGGTCAAGCGGTAATAGGCGCCTCGGCGCGGGTCATCATGCTCCGGCCGGCCGCCCGACTCGACGACCCAACCGGCCTCGATGAGATTCGACAGATGCCGATAGAACGAGCCGGTACGGAGCGGCACGGTGCCGCCGCTCTGCTCGCGGACGGTTTGCATGACGCCGTACCCGTGTCGCTCCTCCGCTGCGAGCGCGAGGAGGATATAGAGGATGGCGGGTTTGAGCGGTGTAGATATGTCCATTATAGACATGTCCATCATAGACCTTCTCTTGGACGGAACGCCGGGCAATCCGTTTACGTACGTTCGAACTAGGCATAGAGTAAACTAGCCTCTGTCGCATACACCCGTTCCCATGAAAGACACCGCACGCGATCTCTTCCCTGGCGCTCTCGAGATGATGATCCTGCGCACCGTGGCGCGGCAGCCACTCCACGGCTACGCGCTCGCGCAGCACATCCAGCGCACGTCCAACGAACTCCTCGCGGTTGAAGAAGGATCGCTCTATCCCGCACTTCAGCGGATGCTCAAGGCCAGGCTGCTCAACGCCGAGTGGCGCCTCTCGAGCACGGGACGACGAGTCCGCGTCTACGAGATCACCGCTGCGGGACGCGAGCACCTGGAGCGCGAGGTCTCCAGATTCGAGCGCATGCTGGAAGGCATTCGTCTCGTTCTCGGGCCGGCGGACCAGGCGGCGTCATGACGTCATTCTGGCGGAGGAGCACTGACGGGGACATCTCCGAGGAGATCCGGCAGCACCTCGACGAAGCGATCGACGATCTCGTCGCGCGCGGGATCCCGCGCCGGGAGGCGGAAGCCACCGCGCGGCGCCAGTTCGGCAACGTCACGCTGATCCAGGAACGAAGCCGGGAGGTGTGGCGCTGGCGCCTCGTGTCCGACTTCGCCGCGGACCTCCGCTACGCCCTGCGTCAGATGCGGCGCGCGCCGGGTTTTGCCGCCGCTGCCATCGCCACGCTCGCGCTCGGAATCGGCGCGACGACCACCATCTTCAGCATCGCCAACGCCGCGCTCTTCAACCCGCTGCCGTTCCCTCATCCGGAGCGCCTGGTGACGCTCAACGAGATCGTGCCGCTCATCGCCGATCGGCCCATTCGACTGCCGGCGCCGGATCTCATCGACTACGAATCGCGATCGCACTCGTTCGACGCCGTCGGCGGCTGGACGCCGCGCACGTTCGAACTGTCCGGCGACAGGGAATCGCAGCGCGTCCAGGGCGCGCGTGCCACCTCGTCGCTTTTCGACGTGCTCGGCGTCGCCCCGGCAGTTGGACGCACGTATTCGGCCGCTGAAGATCGCGATGCAGTCCCGGTGTGCGTCATCAGTGACGGGCTGTGGCGGCGCTGGTTCGGGGCCGACCCGGCGGTGCTCGGACAAACCGTGCATCTCGATCGGCAGCCGTACCGCGTCATCGGCGTGATGCCGCGGGACTTCGCGTATCCGCCCCGCGGGACGGACTCGGATGCGGCAACGGACGTGTGGGTGCCGATGTCGTTCACTCCCAAGGAGCGGAGCGCGCGGGCGGACAACTGGGATTACAACGGGGTGGCCCGCCTGAAATCGGGCGTCACCGTCGCGCAGGCCGACGCGGACGTGGACTCGATCGCACGGAACATCGTGCGGGAACTCTCCCCCGACACCGATCACGGCCAACGATTCACGTTCACCGCCGTCGCGCGTCCGCTCGCGCCGCAGGTGTCCGGCCGGGTGCGGCCGCTCGTCGGCGCGCTTGCGGGGGCGGTCGCATGCCTGCTGCTCATCGCGTGCGTCAACGTCGCCAACCTGCTGCTCGCCCGCGGTGCACACCGGCAGCGCGAGATGTCGGTACGCGCGGCCCTGGGCGCGGGACGAGCCCGTCTCCTGCGTCAGTTGCTGACCGAAGCGCTGCTGCTGTCGCTCGTCTCCGCCGGTGCGGGCGCTGCGATAGCGTTCTGGCTGACGTCTGCGCTCGGCCGCGTTCTCCCGTCGCGCTTCGCGCTGCTCGCGACCGCACACGTGAACGGCGCCGCCCTCGCATTCGCGGTGGCGCTCTCGGCATGCACGACGCTGCTCGCGGGCACCATCCCGGCCATCGCAGGGGCTGCAAGCGGCCGAGCGGCATCGCTCAACGTCCGGGGCGAGGTAGGCAGTTCGATGCTGCGCCGCGTCCGTTCGGCTCTCGTCGTCGTGGAAATCGCGCTGGCGCTCGTGCTGCTCGTCGGTGCGGGACTGCTCGCACGGACCTTTCAGGATCTGCTGCAGACGAGCGCCGGCTTCCAGCCGGAGAGCGCGGCCTCTGCCTCGATCAGCCTGCCGCAGCAGGCGTATCCGGATCGCGCACGTGAGCGGCAGTTGTACCGCGACCTCGTCGATCGTCTGCACGGCGGCGGGATCACGTTTGCCGGCGTCGGCTCTACGCTGCCGCTGTCGGGCCGCCGGAGTGAACGGACCTTCTGGCCCGAAGGTTACATCGCGGCGCCGAACGCCGGATTCAACATCGCAGGCCTGTGCGCCGTCAGCGCGGAGTACCTGCAGGCCATCGGCGCCTTTCTTCGCGCCGGCCGCCTGTTCACGCCCCAGGACGACGCGAACGGTTCCCCCGTGGCCATCATCAGCAACTCGCTGGCGCAGCAGTACTGGCCGGGTCGCGATCCGATCGGCAGGCGCGTGAAATGGGGCGGGGCCGATTCGTCGAGCGACTGGCTCACTGTCGTCGGCATCGTCGCCGATCTCAAGCAGGATTCGCTGGACGCCCCGGGTGCGTTGCAGATCTTCGTACCCGTCGATCAACTGGAGCACTCGATCGTCGCGCCGCTTCGCGACGAATTCACGGTCCGTCAGCTTCGATCGATGTACGTCGTGGTGCGCGGGCGCGCCTCCGATGACGCAATGACGGCCCGTCTGCGGGAGACCATTCGAGCGCTCGATCCGAGCCTTGCGATCGCGAATCCAGGACCGCTGTCCGCGACGGTCGCCGGATCGGCAGCGCCCCAGCGATTCAATCTGCTGTTGATGGGCGGCTTCGCTTTCATGGCGCTGCTGCTGGCGATTGTGGGTCTTTACGGATTGATCTCGTACTCGGTCGCGCAGCGATCGAGGGAGATTGGCGTGCGCATGGCCATGGGGGCGGCAGCAGGCCAGGTCACGCGCATGATCGTGAAGGAGGGCTTGACCCTCGCGGCCGTCGGCGCGGCGTGCGGCGCCCTGGGTGCTGCGGCGCTCGCGCCCACGCTTGGGTCGCTGCTTTACGGCGTCGGGCCGCTGGATCCTCCGACGTTTGCCGTCGTGACCGCCATTCTGCTCGTCGTCGCCGCGGGGGCGACCTACGTCCCCGCCCGCCGCGTGACCGCGATCGATCCCGCAACGACGCTCCGCTCGGAGTAAGGCGTCTTGTAGCGCGCAACTTTAGTTGCGCGCCTCGCGCCCGCCGCTCGCGCCTCCCACCCCCGCCTCGCGCCTCGCGCCTCGCGAAACGAGTATATTGGGATCGACGTCTGCCCCCGCTTCCCACTAGGTTGCTATGCACCGGATTGCCATATTCGCCTCTCTCGGCTCGCTTCTCGTCCTTGCGGTTCCCGCCGCCGCTCAGAAGATCAAGGTCTCGACGATGTCGGTGCCGGTGTACGTCACCGTGCTCGATCAGACGAAGCGCCTCGTGCCGGACCTGCAGCAGGACGACTTCGAAGTCCTCGACAACGGAAAACCGCAGCAGATCACCGTCTTCGAAAACAAGCCGACGCCGATTACGACGACCGTCATGATCGACACGAGCGGCAGCATGACCACGGCACTCGATCTCGTGAAGCAGGGGGCCGAGCAGTTCCTCCTCCGGCTTCTCCCCGAGGATCAGGCGCAGGTCGGGGCCTTCAACGACAAGATCGAGTTCCACCCGGAATCGTCGTTCAGCAGCAACCGCGACGAGCTCGTACGCTCGTTGAGAGATCTGGATTTCGGGTATCCGACGCGCCTCTACGATGCGGTCGACGAGAGCATCACGCATCTCGAGAACGCCGACGGACGGAAAGTCGTCGTGGTCTTCACCGACGGCGATGACACCGCCAGCAAGGTGGGGCTCGGGAAGGTGATGGATCGCGCACGCGAGAAGGACGTGATGGTGTACGCGATCGGTCTGGTGAACGACTACTTCAACGGGCAGCAGCGTGTGCGGAGCCAGCCCGACAAGGGGCTGAAAAAGCTGGCGGAAGAGACAGGCGGCGGCTACTTCGAACTGAAGCGCACCGCCGACCTGAACGAGACGTTCACGCGCGTGGCCGAGGAACTGCACAGCCAGTACGTCCTGGGATTTTCACCCGAGACGCTGGACGGCAAGATCCACAAGCTCGATGTGCGTGTGAAGAAGGCGGGCATGACCGCTCGCGCCCGCAAGTCGTACGTAGCGACGGCGGCATCCGGGTCGTAATCGGCGCCGTGCGGCGCCAGTCCCGGCCGTCGCGCGTCAATTACACGAATACCACCGCGATGATCGTCACCGCGAGCAGGAGCGCCACCAGGCGTTCCGCATTGCTCGAAATGTCCCAGTCGAGATACATGCTCGTGTCCGTCCTTTCTAGCAATTAGACGGAAGCGCCCCGGTTTCGGTTTACCATTTCGCATCTCATGACAGCCGACCGGCGCGCCGGCGTGGCCGCGCGCGCACTGGTAACCATAGGGGCGCTGCTGCCGTACTGGCAGCTCCTGTCGTTCAACACGCTCTTCGTCACCGACGACGGGTTCGCGTCGGACATTTTCAATGGAGAGCTCCCGGGGCGGGTGCTGATCAGCCGCATGCTGCTCCACGGGCAGCTGCCGGTCTGGACGTCGAAACTCTGCTCGGGGATGCCGCTGGCTGGCGCGCCGGCGGACCCTGTGGGTCTCGCGCTGTTCTCATTTCTGCCGACCGCAGCCGCGCTCGACGCCTTCGTGATCGTCTTGCTGCTGATCGCGGCGCACGGAGCCTATTGGCTGGCGCGCCGTTTCGGCGCCGATCGCACCGGAGCGGTACTCGCAGGGATCGCATTTGCGGGTTGCGGGTACATCGCCGCGCAGTTGAAGCATCTCGGCATCGTGTCGACCGTTGTCTGGCTGCCGATTGGACTGGCGATTCTCGATCGTGCGCTCAAAGAACCTGACGATTCGGGCACGCCCGCCTTCTCGCGCACGCCCACGCCCACTCTCCCGTGCCGCGCGCTGTGGTTGGCCGCGTTCGCGGCCGTCTTTGCCGAGCAGGTGCTCTGCGGATTTCCGCAGTCCGCGTACATCAGCGGTCTCGTGTACACCTGTTTCGCGCTTTATCGCGTGCTGGCCGGCGTGCGTCACGGACTTCGATGGCGCGACGCCGTCGCGCTTCTCGCCGGCGTCGGGCTCGCGGCGGCCGTCGCCGGCGCGATCGGGGGCATCGTGCTGCTGCCGCTCTCCGCACTCGGCGCCGTTTCCGATCGCGCGGAAGCGCTCGGGTGGGACTGGTCGACCCGATTGGCGTACTGGCCCCCGAACATCATCACGTTCGTCCGTCCCTACTTTTTTGGTTTCATCGGGAACGGCACGTACCGCGGCGGTTCGATCTACTGGGAAGACTACGGCTATCTCGGCCTGCTGCCGTTCGTGTTCGGCTGTTACGCCGTCGCTGTCGGGCGTCGCAGGCCTATCGTCCTCTTCCTGACCGCGCTGACCGTTGTCGCGTACTTCTGCGTGCTCGGCCGTGCCACGCCCGTCTTTCACGCGATTTATCTCGCGGTCCCCGGGATGAAGACGTTTCGGTTCCCAACGCGCTTTCTCATCGTCGTGGAGCTTGGGCTCGCGCTGCTGGGCGCGCTCGGCCTCACGCACGTTCGCGCTGCGCTGTCGCGGCATCACCCGCCGGTTGTTGGTTTCATCGTGGCTCTCGTCGTGTGTGTCGCGACGATCGTCGATCTCTGCATCTACCAGCCACGACAGAATCCGATGGTGCGTGCGAGCGACTGGTTGGAGCCGCCGCCAATGGCAGCGCTGCTCGCGAAGGAAGGTCCTGGCGTGCGGACGTTCAACCCGCGGCATCGTGACATTCATCGGCTCGCGTTCGCCGAGGCAAAGGGCTGGGCTGATGTCACGCCGTATTACCGCCTGCGCGACGTACTCGACCCGAACACCGGCGGCGCGCTCTGGAACGTCGCGTCAGGCGACTGCTATGCGGCTATCGCGCCGCGCTGGTATGTCGATTTCTGGGGAGACCACAACCGCGAGCTGTCACTGATGGCGTTTCTCACGGGACTCGACACGGCGCATCACACGGTGAAGATTGCGCCGATCCTTCCCAACGTGCTGCGCGGCTTCGGGGTGACACATCTCCTCAGTCCGCAGCCGATTGAAGGCGCGCCGCTGCCACTCGTCGCGCAGTTTCCAGACGCTTACGCGTACCGCATCGATCGCGCGTCTCGGGTCCGCATCGTCAATGCTGCGGAATACGTCCCCAACGACAACGCGGCCGTCCGACGGCTCGTCGACCCCTCATTCGATCCGGATCACTCGGTGATCCTGGACGACGCGGTGCCGCCGGAGACTGGTGCGTCTCCAGACGTCGCTGCGAGTGCCGGAAGCGCGTCGATCGTGGAGGAGGACGCGCGTCATCTGACGGTGCACGCCGACGCGGCGCAGGACGGCTATCTCGTCGTCGCAGATACGTTTTATCCGGGATGGTCGGCCGAGGTGGACGGATCGCCTGCTCCGATGTATCGGGCAAATCTCTCAATTCGTGCGGTCCCGGTCACGAAGGGACATCACCGGGTGCGTTTCGAATACGAAATGCCGGGCGTCGTGCGCGGTGCGCAAACGTCGCTGGCTGGCCTTTCCGTTCTGCTGCTCTGGTTCGCTGGCGCGGTCTACACGGAGCGGCGCGCACGTCGATAGCGGGCGATTCCGATCGCGCCCCACACGCCAATGACGACGTAGCTGAGCGCCTGCGCGACCAGGATGTAGGCGATAGCGTCCGTCCGCGAAAGCCCGAACGGCGTCAGCACCGTGACGGCCACGAACTGGTAGATGCCCACGTATCCGGGCGTTGACGGCAGCGCGCTGCCGAGGCCCAGTGCCGCAAGCAGCAAGAACGCGACCGACAAGGGGATATAGAGCGCCAGCGCCTTTGCAGTAATCATCGTCGCGGCCGCGTCGAGGATCCAGATCGCGGTACTGAAGCCACAGAAGGCCGAGAGACGGCCGACGTCATGAAAGGCGCGCAATCCGCGCAGCCCCTGCTCACAGATGTTCACAAGCCGGTCGCGAACACCGTGGGGTACCGGCAGACGCCCGATCGTACGCGTGACCGACGGTCCGACGAGCGGAAGCACGACGATGGCGGCGGCCCCGACGAATGCGAGTGTCGCAAAGAACGGTATCGCTTTCGCGAACGCGCCCGACTGCTCCGGCAGCTCGAGGAGGACGACGGCGGCAATCACGACAAGCGTGATGGCATCAGCCACACGCTCGCACGCCGCCGTGGCGAGCACGAAGGGGAGGTCGACCTGGTAGCTCGCGCTGATCATGTACGTCCGCACGAGTTCTCCCGCGCGTGCGGGCAGGAAGTTGTTGCCGAAATAGCCGGCGGACGTGGCCCAGAAAACGTCCAGGACGGTCACGTTGGCTTCGGCGCTCAGCAGGACGCGCCACCGGCAGGCGCGCAGGAAGAGCGTGGTCGTCGTGAGCAGCAGCGCCAGCGTCATCCATCCCGCGCGCGCGTGGACGATCAGCTCGCCAACCCGGCGCCACTCGATGCCGCGGAGGGAGTAGAAGAGGAGGACTGCCGCGAGCGCGATGGCGGCCGTGATGGAAACGATTCTGAACACACGGCCACGGCCGCCCGGCGCGGACGATCCGGTCGTCACGTCAAAGTGCCGGGTCAGGCATCCTCAAATGGCGCGCTCGGGCGGAATCGCGTAGTACACCGTCTCCCAGCAGTCCTCGGCGTAGCGGCGGAGCGAAATCTGGTAGTCGGGCAACGCCGCTTTCATGATCTGTGGCAAGGTCCAAAGGTGCTCGCTTTTGTGGTACGCGCAGACGGCGAGAATCGGCCTCGCCCGCCGCATCACTTCGAATGCGCCTGACAGCGCATCGGGCTCGGCGCCCTCGATGTCCATCTTCATGAACGTCGGCGCTTGGCCGTCGAGCAACGTGTCGAGCCGGCGGCATTCCACGGCCTGGGTCGCCGCGACGGTTACCAGGTGAGAGCCGGCTGTACCCGACGCGTCAAAGTGCATCACCCCGTCGCGATCCCCAAGGGCAAAAGGCAGGACGGTAATGCGCGTGCGTTCTTCGGGCGACAGGCCATGTATGAACCGAATCAATCGCGCACGATTGGTCTCGTCCGGCTCGCAGGCAAAAATGCGCGCGTACGAACCGGAGGTTCTGCTACGAAAGAGGCAGATGCTGTCTCCGTCGAACGCGCCGCAATCAACGAACACTTCGTTAGCCGACAGCCTGATCAGGTCCGGCGGAAAGTAGATATGAGCAGCGTCATCGTGTAACGGCAATCGTCCAAAGTCCAGCGAGAGACGTGAGGCGACCTGGGCGGCAAACTCCTGACGGGACCGCTCGTCGAACAGGCAGTCGTACCCCGCGCGCACTTCGTCAGCACGGTGAACGATCTGGTCAGGGACCTCGATGCCGGGCGCATCCTGCATGCTGTGTCGGAATTGCCAGTAAAACACCGAATAGGGCATGACTCGCTGGCAACCGAGCCTACGGAGTTGCTCGCTCGGTGCGGAGGCGTTGAAGATTCCAACGACGAAATACGCATGTTCCCCGTGCTCCGCTATAGCCTCTTCGGGGGACATGACGCTGAGCCCATTGAATGACCGGCCCTGCAATGCGCGGTTATTGTCAGCGAATGCCACAACGTCGACTTGCGCGCGTTTCGCTCCCGCGAAGACAATGCTGCCGAGCGCCCCACAGCCGAAAATGACTGCCTTCTTGGCGCCACCTGAGCAACGCGCGAAGGCCGCTGCGCAGAACCTTCTCAGGTCGTCCTCCGAGGACGAGAGAACTCGGTCGAGGGCTCTGGCGTGCACGTCGACATTGGTCACTTTTGCGCCTCATCCATGGGCAGCGAGGCCGGATATTCAAAGTTCATGCGCTCGCGTTCGACCACGTACGGTCGTTTACGGACCTGTGTCTGGATCGAACCAACATACTCTCCGAGAATCCCCATCGAAAGCAGCTGAACGGATCCAAGGAAGAACAGCCCGATAACCAGCGGTGCAACACCGACAGTGAAGTTCGACCAGAACAGGAGTTTATATATCAGGTAAACAAGACCGACGAAGAGCGAGAGGGCGGACGCACCAAACCCCAGAAGCGTCACGAATCGCAACGGTACTTTTGACAGGTTCG
>DATJFQ010000110.1:0-99072 GCA_035495555.1 Vicinamibacterales bacterium | reverse complement strand
GCGGGCTGTCCGAGCGGGGGTCCCATCGCAAGACAAGGCGCATCGGCGCGAGGCGCGAGGCGGGGGGCGCCCTTTGCAGGGCGCCTCTTAGGGACGCGGAACCGGGACGCCGGCCAGGTCTTCGCGGACGCGCGTCATCGGCCGCAGAGACGCCGGACGGTTGCACGCCGGCGGCGTAACCGACGGCTACTTTGGAACGACGCAGCCATTGTTTGCGTTCGAGTACTCCGGCTGGACCCACGCGCTGCCGTTCGTCATCTGATACAGATTGTGCCAGGCGCACTTGTCGTCCGCTTCATACCCCTGCGAATCGTACCAAGCGGTCCCGAGCGAGTCCGTCACCGCTTCGCGAATTTCGTGGCTGGTGACAATCGTGAGGATGTCCGCAACCGTCTTTCCGCTCACTGAGCAGGCGCGGCAGTCGGTATAGGGAAAAACGGCATATTTGATCAGCAGGCCGTTATAAGTGAAGTGGCTGTGATAGCCGCAGAACGCGCTGCACGATGTCCCACCCTGCAGAGATACCTTCATCCCTGACGGGAAATACACACCGTAAACCGTATTCGGATCGACCTGTTCCTGCCCGGAGGTAAACAGCGACTTCAGGAAGCTCTGAATGCCGCTGTCAGAAATCCGGCTTTGCGTCGACTGCGAGTAGATGGCGAAGCCGCCGTGGTCGAGCGTGTTCGCGATAGTGTTGCGAGTGCCGTACTGCTGGATGATCGTGTAGTCAGGCGACGTGCTGAACGCGATCGAAAAATTGTCGATCACCGTCTTGATCGGGAGCTTGCTCGAGCTCGCGGTCGAATTCGCGACGGAGCTGTTCCAGTAGACCGCACGGAATCCGGCGCTCGGAATCTCGGGGCCGCCGTGATCCGTCAGCGGTCCATTCCCATAACTCGCGGGAAATACCTGCGTCCCGTTGATGGGATCGTAATCAGTCGGCTGGTCGAACCGCGGGTTGTGCAGCGCCGCCGGCGCGGGCAGCACGTGGATCACTTCTCCTCTATCACCGTGATCGATGAACGGATTGGCGTCGTGTTGCGCCCGCGCGTGCGCGACGGCGACGAACGCGACCAGTCCGGCGGCGGCAAACCACGTCAGAAGCGTCTTCGTTGTTCCCCTCATTCCAGGCCCTCCAGGGTTGGTACCGAGTTGGGGGACTATACACGAAAGCGAGCAGGAGGCGCCTCGCGCCGATGCGCCTTGTCTTGCGATGGGCCCCCCGCTCGGACAGCTCCGCCTCCGCGCAGGCAGAAACTCCAGCTGCGCTCCGGCGGGATCTCGCCGAAGCCGCTTCGCGGAGAGGCGGACCCGCTTCGTGCTCGGCAGCCGGAAACACTGTCGACGAGGAGCCGCCTCCGCGCGAAGCGGGCGCCCGTCCTCGCCCCCATCGCTGGTGAGGCGTCGCGCCTGCCGCCTCGCGTCTCGCGCCTCGCGCCTCCCGGCTCGCGCTCACTGACGAATGAACTGGAGCTCGAGGGTGATCCTCACCTCATCGGCCACCAGGACTCCGCCGGTCTCGAGCGCGGCGTTCCACGTCAGTCCGAAGTCCTGCCGATTCAGCTTGCCGGTTGCCGTGTAGCCGACCCGCTCGGCGCCCCAGGGATCCTTGCCCGCCCCTTCATACGTCACGTCCAGCGTAATCGGCCGCGTGACGTTGCGAATCGTCAGATCACCCGTCAGCGCAAACCGCCTGGCGGTGCCCTCGACCTTCGTGCTGCGGAAGGTCAGCGTGGGGTACTGCTCCACGTCGAAGAAATCCGCCGACTTGAGGTGCGCGTCGCGCTTCGGCTCCCGCGTGTCGATGCTCGCCGCCGCAATGGTGATATCGGCGCGGCCGTCCGTCGGATCTGCTTCGTCGAACTCGACCGTTCCCGCCACATCCGTAAATCGCCCCTTCACGGTCGTGAACATCATGTGCTTGACCGCGAACTCGAGCGTCGAGTGCGCCGCGTCGATTTTCCACGCCGTTGCCGCTGCTGTCCGAACCTGTCCCGTCATGGTCCACCCTCCTCGAAGCCGGCCGCCGGGCGGCCGGTAACTCACTAAACATATGTCACTATATATTAGTAAGTAGCTCGTGTCAAGTTCGGGACTTTGGTAAAATACCGCTATGGGTCTGCAGCCTGTCTTGTGCGCCAGGTTTCACCACGCGGTCGAGCTGATCGGCCGCCGCTGGAGCGGGGCGGTCATTCAGCTCCTGCTCGCAGGACGGCAGCGCTATGCCGAGCTGCGGGATTCGATCCCCGACATCAGCGATCGGATGCTGTCGGAACGCCTGCGCGAGCTCGAAGCGGAAGGTCTGGTCGCGCGCATCGTCGTACCCGAAACGCCGGTGCGCGTGGAATACGAGTTGACGCCGAAGGGGCGCGCGCTCGAGCGCGCGCTGGCCGAAATCGCGCGGTGGGCCGAGCGGTGGGTCAGCCCGCCGCCCGTCGCACCGCCTCGAGCGTCCACGGCAAGAGATCCCCAATCCGCGAAATCGACACGTCAGCCGGCGGGAGCGTCGCGACACGCGCATCGGTGACGTAGTGGCCCTGGCGCGGCCACACCGTCGTTACGCGCGCGCCCCAGTACTGCTTCATCGCGTCGAGCAGCCAGAGTTTGTCGTCGACTGCAATGTAGTGCTCCGCCGGATACCGCTGCTCGATGTCGTCCAGCTCGCGTTCCTTGTGGATGTAAATCAAGACGTTCCGTTCGACGCTCTCGTACAGACCGGACCGCTCGATCTTGCGCGGCTGGAACACCACGTCGCCGTCCGACACGATCACCGTCGTACCCCACGTCCGCGCCAGATCGACGACGTCGAGCGACTCGGGAAAGAGGCGGTTCGCGAAGGGATAGTTGATCAGAAAGGACGACACGATGAGCGCTTTGGAATCGCGCGGGTGCTGCACGCGATACCGCTGCAGCGCGCCGAGATAGTCCGCATATCCAAGCTCTTTCCGCAGCGACTCGAAGATGGCCCAATACTCCTGTTGCCGCTCCTCGCCGAGTTCCGCGCGCATGTGGCGCATCAGATCCTGGACGATGCGGTCGTTGTCCAGCAGCGTATTGTCGACATCGAACAGTGTGACGATCGGATCGGCCATGACGGCATTATCAGCCGAACCGCCAGCCGTGCCACGCACGTCGTCGCGCACCTGAACGCGCGCGGCAACGCGCACGCTGGGATATCCTGAGGGGATGCGCGCAGTCATCTTCGACCTCGATGGGACCCTGGTGGATTCGGTCTACGCGCATGTGCTGGCGTGGCAGCGCGTGCTCGAGGAGGCTGGGATGCCGATTCCCGCCTGGCGCGTGCATCGGCTGATCGGCATGAGCGGCGGTCTGCTCACGCGCGCCGCGGCTCACGAAACCAGCCGCGAAATCTCCGAGGACGAAGCGGAAGCGCTGCAGAAGCGGCATGGCGCCGTGTATGCGGAACTGCTGCCTGTGCGACATCCGCTCCCGGGCGCCGTTGAACTCCTCCGCCACCTGCGCGAATCCAGAATCGCCCATGGCATCGCCACGTCCGGCAGACGCGGCGACATCGGCGCATCACTGGAGGCGCTCGACGTGCCGTCGGATACGGTGGTCGTGGACCGCACCGATGTGCAACGCGCCAAACCGGAACCCGACCTCTTTCTCGCCTGCCAGAAGCGCCTCGACGTGCCTCCCGATCAGTGCTTCGTCGTTGGAGACGCGGTATGGGATCTGCTCGCTGCCCGTCGAGCCGGCATGTTGTCCATCGGGGTGCTGTCGGGCGGCTATGGTGAAGAAGAGCTGGCGCGCGCGGGAGCCTATCGGGTCTACAGGGATGCGGCGGAGCTGCTCGCCAACATCTATCAGCTCGGACTCCGGAGCTGACGTGGATCCGATCTGGCAACGCGAGGCGTCGAAAGGAATCGTGCGGAAGATGAGGCATCGAATTGCGGTCGTCTGTGCGGCGGCGGGGCTGCTGGGGGCGCCCGCGGCAGCGCAGCAGCCGTCGTATGGCGGGGCGCCTTCGGGGCGGCAGATGACAACGACGTCCGGCCAGGCGCCGGCGGCTCCCCAGTCCAGTCCATTCCTCGGCAGCGTGCCGCCCAAAGGCGAGGTGACGTCGCAGCCCGTGCCGCTCTCTTTGAAGGATGCTGTCGAGCGCGCGCTTCAGCACAACCTCGGGCTGCTGCTGCAGGAGCAGACGTCGGAAATCGCGAAGAGCGAGCGGTGGCGCGCGCTTTCGGGGCTTCTGCCGAATCTTTCCGCGAATCTGAACGGGACGCGTCAAATCATCAACCTGCAGGCGTATGGGTTTCCCGCGAATCCTCCGCTCGTCGGCCCCTTCAACGTCTTCGACGCGCGAGTATCGGTCTCGCAGCCGGTCATCGATCTCGCCGCGATCAATGACGCTCGGGCCGCCTCGTACGACGTCAAGGCGGCGCAATACGGCGTGAAGGACGCGCGCGATCTGGTCGTCCTCGTCTCGGTCAATCTGTACCTGGAAGCCGTGGCCGCGTCGAGCCGCGTCGAATCGACGCGCGCACAACTCGACACGGCAAAGGCGCTGCTCCAGCAGGCGCAGGATCTGAAAGCCAATGGCCTTGTCGCCGGCATCGACGTGCTGCGATCGCAGGTGCAGGTGCAGGTGCAGCAGCAGCGCGCGATTGCCGCGGACAACGAGTATCAGAAATCGCTGCTCCAGCTCGCGCGCGCGATCGGCATTCCCGTCGGGCAGCCGCTGTCGCTGACCGACAAGATCCCGTACGCGCCGGCGCCGGAGCTCACGCTGGAAGATGCGCTGCAACGCGCCTATACGACCCGCCCGGACTACCTGGCCGCGGAGAATCGACTCCACGCCGCCGAAGCCGAAGCGCGTGCCGCGTCAGCCGCGTTCCTCCCCACCTTTCACGTAGACGCGAACTACGGCGTCATCGGCCAGACGCCGACCGAGGCGCTGCGAACCTATGCGCTCGTCGCCAACGTGAAAGTGCCGCTCTTCGATGCAGGGAGCACCCGCGCCCGGCGGATCCAGCAGACGGCGCTGCTTCGCCAGCGTGATGCGGAGTTCAGCGATTTCAAGGGACGCGTCGAATACGAAGTCCGTTCGGCGTTCCTCGACGTGAAGGCGGCGCAGGAACAACTGGAGGCGGCCCGCACCAACCAGGATCTCGCGACCCAGGAACTGCAGCAGGCGCGCGACCGCTTCGCCGCCGGCGTCGCCAGCAACCTCGAAGTCACGCAGGCGCAGGAGGCCGTCGCCGCCGCATCGGAAACCTACATCGCCGCGCTCTACACGCACAATCTGGCCAAGGCCACGCTCGCGCGTTCGCTCGGCGTCACGGAGTCAGCCGTCATGACCTATCTCGGAGGAAAACAGTAATGCGCCGTTCGCGGATCATCGCGGCCGTCGTGGCCGTCCTCGTCATCATCGCCGCCATCGTCTGGCTGATGTCACGGGGCCATGAGTCAACCGACGACGCGCAGATCGACGGGCACATCACGCAGATTTCGGCGCGGGTCGGCGGGCCCATCGTCAAAGTGGCGGTCGACAACAACGACAAGGTCGAAGCCGGCGCGCTGCTCGTGCAAATCGACCCGCGCGACTATCAAGTGGCGCTCGACCGGGCACGGGCCGAACTGGCGGACGCGCAGGCCCAGGCGGCCGCCGCACGCACTGGCGTTCCCATCGCGCAGATCGAAACGCGGTCGGGCGTGAGTACGGCGTCAGGCGGCGTGCAGGAAGCGGAAGCCGGGGTCGGGGGCGCCGATCAGCAGATTCAGGCCGCGCAGGCGAACCTCGTGGCCGCGCAGGCGCGCCAGCGCGAACGCGAAGCGACCGCGACCAAGGCCGCACGCGACGTCGAACGGCTGCGCGGGCTGGTGCAGAAGGACGAGATCTCTCAGCAGCAGTTCGACGCGGCGGTCGCTGCGGCCGATGCCGCGAAGGCAAACGTCGATGCGGCGAAATCAGATGTCGTCGCCGCGCAGGCCGCGATCGCCGTCGCCCAGCAGAAGGCCGCGCAGGCCCGCGCGAGCGCGGCGCAGGCAAGAGCAGGCCTGGCCAACGCCCAGACGGCGCCGCAGCAGCTGCAGGTGACGCGGGCCCGCGCCGCGGCGGCGGAAGCGCGCGTGCAGCAGGCGCAGGCCGCGCTCAAACAGGCAGAGCTGAACCTCCAGTACACGACGGTGAAAGCGCCGAGCACGGGCGTGGTCAGCCGCAAGAGCGTGGAAATCGGTCAGGTCGTGCAGGCGGGCCAGCCGCTGCTCGCGCTCGTCGACCTCCAGGACGTCTGGGTCACGGCCAATTTCAAGGAAACGCAGTTGAACGAGATGCGCCCCGGACAGAAAGCCGTCGTCGAAGTCGACGCGCTCGGCGGAAAAGAGTTCAACGGCCACATCGACAGCATCTCCGCCGCCACCGGTGCGAAGTTCAGCCTGCTCCCGCCGGAAAACGCGACCGGCAACTACGTCAAAGTGGTGCAGCGCGTACCGGTGAAGATCGTGTTCGAGCCGGGACAGGATCCGAACCATCTGTTGCGTCCCGGAATGTCAGTGACGCCGACGGTGTACGTGCGGTGAACGACGGACGACGACGGACGATGGACGATAGACGATGGACGATGGACGATGAGTCATCGACTATCGAACATCGAACATCGTTCATCGTTCATCGAACATCGTTCATCGACTAGCAACGTATGGCTGAACACAAACAGGTCAATCCGTGGATCGTTGCGATCGCCGTCATGTTCGCGACCTTCATGGAGGTGCTCGACACGACCGTGGTCAACGTGTCGCTGCCGCACATCGCCGGCAACCTGTCGGCGACGATTGACGAGTCCACCTGGGTCCTCACGTCGTATCTCGTCGCCAACGCCATCGTGCTGCCGATGACGGGCTGGCTGGCGCGCAACTACGGGCGCAAGCGTCTGCTGATCACGTCGGTCTCCGGCTTCACGGTTGCATCGCTGCTCTGCGGCCTCGCACCGAACCTGGCGATGCTCGTCTTCTTCCGCCTCGTTCAGGGCGCCACGGGCGGCGCCATGCAGCCTCTCTCGCAGGCCGTGCTGCTCGAAGCCTTCCCCCCGCAAGATCGCGGCAAGGCGATGGGGTTCTGGGGACTCGGGATCGTGGTGGCGCCGATTCTCGGACCGGTGCTCGGCGGCTGGCTGACCGACACGTACTCGTGGCGCTGGGTCTTCTTCATCAATCTGCCGGTCGGCGCCGTGTCGATCCTGATGACGCAGCTCTTCGTCTTCGATCCCGACTATCTCCGGCAGGAGGCCTCGAAGATTGACTTCTGGGGCATCGGCCTGCTCGCGCTGTGGGTCGGCTCGCTCCAGATCGCGCTGGATCTCGGGCAGGAGCACGACTGGTTCTCCTCCCGCTTCATCACGGCGCTGATCGTCATTGCCGTCTCGGGCGCTGTCGTGTTCATCGCGCGCGAATGGCTGACGCCGGAGCCGATCGTGGATCTCCACGTGTTCAAAGTGCGTACCTACAGCACGGGCGTGTTCCTCATGACGTGTCTGGGCTTCGTGCTGTACGGCAGCCTCGTGCTGCTGCCGATCATGCTGCAGACGCTGCTCGGATATCCCTCGCTCCAGGCCGGGATCGCGATGGCGCCGCGCGGCATCGGATCGATCATCGGCATGCCCGTCATCGGGCTCCTGGTCGGAAAGATAGACGCGAGGAAGCTCGTCGCGTTCGGCCTGATTTCAGGTGGTCTCACGCTGATCTGGCTTGGACACCTGAACCTGAATGCGGGTTACTGGGACGTTTTCTGGCCGCAGTTCTTCCAGGGGATGGGGATGTCGGCGCTCTTCGTGCCCTTGACGACGATCAGCATGGATCCGATCCCGAGGGAGCGGATGGGGAACGCGACGAGCCTCTTCAACCTCATGCGGAACCTTGGCGGGAGCTTCGGCATCGCGGCGACCAGCTCGATGCTCGCGCGCCACCAGCAGGCGAACATCAACGTGTTCGGCGCGAACGTCGATGCGTACTCGGCGGCGACACGGCAGGCATTCGAAGCGGCGCGCTCCGGATTCCTGGCGCAGGGCGCGGACATGACCACGGCGACGCAGCGCGCGTACGCCGCGCTCTTCGGCATGGTGAACCAGCAGGCCGCGATGATGGCGTTCGTGACGCTCTTCCGGCTGCTCGGATTGATCTTCATCGTGCTGGTGCCGGCGATTCTGTTGATGAAGCGTCCGCGTTCGCGTGGCGGACCCGTCGCGGCGCACTGAGCCCACCTTCGCGCGTGCCGCTATTTGAATGACGCTGTCAGTGGTACTTGCGCCGTTGCGGAGCTGATACGCGGCGCACGGACGCACGGCGAAGCGCGCGGAAGGCAGCGAGCATTTCCGCGTAGGTGAAATTCGCGTTCCGGCCGCTCGGGTTCGGCAGCACGAAGATGCGCGCGCCGTGAATCGTGGCGTGTTGGCGTCCGAGGCGGATCGCCGGCGCTTTCGCGTGGCCGAGCACGCGCCACAAGGCGCGGTAGAGCGTCACGCCGACAAACGCCACGATCGCCGGTCGAAAACTGTCGATCTTCTCTTCGAGCGTCTGCCACCCGTCGAGGTATTCCTGCGGGCGAAGGTCGTCGATTCCAGGACTCGGCCGCGCCACGAGGTTCGTGATCCCCAGCCCCCACTCCGGCAGCCGCGCATCGTCCAGGTACGTGATCGGCTCGGGCACGAGGCGGGAGTCGTACAGCAGTTTCCAGAACCGGTTCGACGGTCCGGCGAAATGATGACCGGTCTCGGCCGATCGAACGCCGGGATTGATTCCGACCAGCAGCACGCGAACGCCCGGCTCGATGCGGTCCGTCAGCCTCAGATGCGCCCAGTCGGCGTTCCGTTGTATTTTTGCCATTCACGGCATTCGGCAATCGTATTCAGAGATGAGCATCTTATGAATTGGTTGTTCAAAGAGGAGCCGTCGAACTACGACTTCGACGCACTCGTGCGAGACGGGCGCACCTCCTGGACCGGCGTCCGAAATCCGCTCGCGCAGAAGCACCTGAAATCGGTGAAGAAAGGCGAGCGCATCTTCTTCTACCACACGGGCGACGAGAAGGCCGTGGTCGGCATCTGCCGCGCGGCCGGCGCTCCGTACGCGGACCCGGCGGACACGTCCGGCAAGCTTTACGCCGTCGACGTCGAGCCGGTCCGGAAGCTGAAGCGGCCGGTGGCGCTCTCGGCAATCAAGGCGGACCGCCGGTTCGCGGACCTTCCGCTGACCCGCATGCCGCGCCTGTCGGTGATGCCCATCTCCGATGAAGATTGGGACGCGATCGTGGCGATGAGCCAGGCCGCCGCTTGATCGCGGACCACGCCTGCTGTTTGATTGAGGGAGGAGCGCCTTTATGAAAACACCGGTGTTCGTCCTCTCGGCGATGCTGGGCCTGCTGCTCAGCCACGCTGGCGTCGCGTCCGCGCAGATTCGATGGGGCCGCGGGGCGGTGCCCCGCGCCGGCGCCTGTTTTTACCAGGACTCGGATTTCCGCGGACAGTATTTCTGCGCCGGTTCCGGGGAAACCCTTCGAACGCTGCCGGGCGGCATGGGCGATCAGATCTCGTCGATCAGGACGTTTGGCGGCGCGGGCGTGACCGTGTTTCGCGACCGCGATTTCCGCGGCGCGTCCACCAGGTTCAACGGCGACATCAACAACCTGAAGCGTCGCGGGTGGAACGACACGATTTCGTCGATTCGCATCGAGGGCGGCGGATTTTTCGGAGGCGATGACCGCGCGCGCGAACGCGATCGCGATCGGGGAGGGTTTGGCGGGTTTGGCGGTCGCGTCCCCCAGTGGGGCCGCGGGCCGATGACGCGCAACGGGGCCTGCTTCTTCGAGGACTCCGGATTCCGCGGACGCTACTTCTGCGTGGATCGCGGGGACAGCTTCCGGTCGCTGCCGTCCGGTTTCAACGACCGCATCTCATCGATTCGCGTGTTCGGCCGCGGGGTGGAGATTTTCGTCAACGACGACTTCCGCGGACGTTCGCGACGCATCAACCGGGACGCCCCGAATCTCGGCGACTGGGGAGACAAGATCTCCTCGATTCGGGTGTTTTAAACCGCTTCGCGTGACAACGCTTCGCGCGGGGTGCTGGGGGCTTCAGTGCCTCGGATGCGTGCGGCGTCGGTTCAATGCGCCGCGGGTTTCAGAATCAGACAACCGAGCGGCGGCAGCGTCAGCCGAAGCGATTGCGGATGGCCGTGCGCCGCGATGGCTTCGGTAAACACGACGCCGCCGTTGCCGACGTTCCCGCCGCCGTATGCGGCGGCATCGCTGTTGACGAGTTCGGTGTAATTCCCCGCGCGCGGCACACCAAGGACATATCCTTCGCGCGGCACGGGGGTGAAATTCAGCACGGACACGACGAAGTCCTCTGCATTCGCCGCACGCCGGATGAACGACACGACCGAGTTGTCGCTGTCGTTGCAGTCAATCCACTGGAACCCGGCGGCGTCGAAGTCGCACTCGTACATCGCTGGTTGGGACGCGTAGACGCCGTTCAGATCGCGGACGTACTGGCGGATTCCGCGATGCAGCGGTTCGTCGAGCAGATGCCAGTCGAGGCTGGCATCGAAATTCCACTCGCGACCCTGGCCGAATTCGCACCCCATGAACATCAGCTTCTTGCCGGGATGCGTGTACATGAATCCATAGAGCGCGCGCAGCGTCGCCGCCTTCTGCCAGTCGTCTCCGGGGATCTTGCCGAACATCGAACCCTTCCCGTGCACGACTTCGTCGTGCGAGAACGGCAGGATGAAGTTCTCGCTGAACGCATACAGCAGCGAAAACGTGAGGTGTCGCTGGTGGTAGCGGCGGTACACGGGATCGTGACGAACGTATTCGAGAATGTCGTTCATCCACCCCATGTTCCACTTGTACGTGAACCCGAGGCCGCCGAGATACGCGGGCCGGCTCACGGACGGAAACGCCGTCGATTCTTCGGCGATGGTAATCGACCCCGGATGTTCCCCGTGCGTCAGGACGTTCAGCTCGCGGAGGAACTCGATCGCGTCGAGGTTCTCACGGCCGCCGTGGCGGTTCGGGACCCATTCGCCAGGGTTCCGCGAGTAGTCCAGATACAGCATGGAAGCGACGGCGTCCACGCGCAGGCCGTCGACGTGGTATTCCTCCAGCCAGAACAGCGCGTTCGCGAGCAGAAAATTGCGGACCTCGTTGCGGCCGTAGTTGAAGATGAGCGTCCCCCAGTCGCGATGTTCCCCCTGGCGCGGATCCGCGTGCTCGTACAGGCTCGTGCCGTCGAACTGCGCGAGCGCAAATCGATCCTTTGGGAAGTGGCCCGGCACCCAGTCGAGCACGACCCCGAGCCCGTGCTGATGGCACGCGTCCACGAACGCCTTGAAGTCCCCGGGCGTTCCGAAACGGCTGGTCGGCGCGTAATAGCCCGTCACCTGATATCCCCACGATCCCGAGAACGGGTGCTCCGCGACCGGCAGCAGCTCGATGTGCGTGTAGCCCATCTCCTTCACGTACGGAATCAGGCGGTCCGCCATCTCGCGATACGTGAGATACCGATTGTTCTCCCCCGGTACACGGGCCCACGATCCGAGGTGCACTTCGTAGGCGGCAAACGGCCGGGTGAACCAGTTGTTCAGGCCCGCGCGAGCCCGGATCCACTCGTCGTCGCCCCACGCATACTCCAGCCTGGCGACGATCGAGGCGGAGAGCGGCGGCACCTCGAACGCAAATCCATACGGATCGCTCTTGAGAAGCAGCTCTCCGCGCTGGCGGGCGCGCAGCTCGAACTTGTAGCGCTGTCCCTCGCGCACGCCCGGAATAAAGATTTCCCAGACGCCGCTCATCCCGAGCAGCCGCATCGGATGCAGCCGGCCGTCCCACCCGTTGAAATCCCCGACGACGCTGACGCGTTCGGCGTTCGGCGCCCATGCCGCGAAGTGCACGCCGTCGGCGTTGCCAATCCGCATCGGGTGAGCGCCGAGCCGGTCGTAGATCCTGGTGTGTTTGCCTTCGCCGAAGAGATACAGGTCGTAGTCGGAGATCACGCGTCCGTATCGGTAGGGATCGTCGGTCTCGACGGCATGGCCTCCGGGATAGCGAATCCGAAAGCGATAATCGAACACCTCCGGCGCATCGTCGAACTGCGCCTCGAAGATCCCGGACGGGTGGACGCGCGCCATCGGCGCGAGACGACCGTCGCGGACCACCGTTACGTGTTCCGCTGCAGGCTGATACGTGCGGATGACGATGCCTTTTTCCGAGCGGTGAGGACCGAGCAGGGAGAACGGATCGCCGTGGCGCGCCTGTGCGAGCGCATCGAGCGCGGCGCCGGCGACCGACGTCATCGCGCGCCCTCGTGGGTGGGCGCGAACCATGTCGACCGGGACGCTTCCTCGGGACGATCGGCCGGTCCGTCGATCGACGTCACGCCGGCCCACGCGTACGCGGGCGACCAGCCGCAGATTCCCGTCACCGCGAGGGCGAGGCCCACCGCGCGAAGTGGCCATCGAAGCAGCCGAGGCGTGAGCTGCGCACCGGCAACGACGAGCAATCCGGCGGTCGTGCGCGCGGCGCGTTCGATGTCGCCGACGTTCTGCACCGTCGCACGGTCACGCACCTCTTCTTCGGTTATGAGCTCCGCACGAACAAGCGCGATGATGAGATCGCCGTTGGCGGGTTCGACGAGCACCGAGCCGCCGACGTCGATCACCGGCGTCCGCCGCTGGCCGGCGTTCAGTGCACAGGCACGTTCGAGTGCAAATACGTCCTCGTCGACGTTGTGATACTCGTGCGCGATCGAGAGGCGGCGCAGGAGACGTCGCGCACGGCTCGTGTCTTCACACCAGTCGGCGCCGTACACAATCGGCGCGCGAGCGGAGGGCGGTTTGGAGCGAGCGTCTGCAGTAGTCACAAGGCGACCAGGAGCGCTGCGCCGCTGAGCGCGATTGCGCCCAGGAGCAGCCATGATCCGGCTGAAAGTGCAAACCCCGCGCCCGCATCGGCGGCGGACATCGATTCCTCGTTGATGCGGTCGCGGCCGACGCGCTGCCATCCGGACAACGCGCAGCCCAGCGTCGCGATGGCGCAGGCCCAACCGGAGCCGAGGAGCAGACGGGCCATGCCGGTCCGCATCCCGGGAAGAGCCGCCGTCATCGCCGCGGAGAGCATCCACACAGCCACCGCGGCAATCGCGATCAGGCGCATCTGCCCGATAGCGCGATCGTTGGCCTGCCTCCGAAGTTCTGCGCGAAGCGCCGCTTCAGCCCGGGCCCGTTCGGCTTCGAGGTGCGAGCGCTCGAGGTCCATCCTCGCGCGATCGCGATCGAACGCTTCGGACAGCGCGGCGACCAGCACGCCCGCGAGCCGCTGTTCGAGGTGCGCTAACGGTCCGGCAGGCTGCTCACCGCCTGCGGCAACGGTCGGCGCGTCCGGCTTCCGAAACCGTCCTGACAGTTGCGCGAGGTTTCCCACGGCGTCGAACACGCGCATCCATTGATTCAGGCCCACGCTCAATTATCGGCCATGATTCAGGCGCCGGACATCTTGGGGTTGAGATTCGCGAGCAGCGCGTCGACGTAGGCAGTCACGAGGCCGGGCAGATCTTCGAGCGGCCCGTGGAGCGTGAGCACCTTGCGGAATCGCGGTCCGCTCAGGGCGAGATCCCACCCTTCACCGCTCTGGGAGCGGAACAGCGTGAGCTGCCATCGCTCGAACCCCGGGCGCCAGCGTTTAATCGCGGCGCGCACGTCGTTGAACAAACGCAGTCGAAGAGCAGCGTCCGCCAGTTGCGGACAGATGACGCTTACAGCCATCAGGCATCACCGTCGCAGTCGTGTGATCCTGCCTACCTTACGGGGTGCAGGCACCCGTTTCAAGGTGAGCAGTATACGGCGGGAACGCAGTTCACACTCCCAACAACGGACAGATCCGTTCGGTTGCCGCCGGCGCGGCGTTTACCTGAAAACGCGATTCACTCGCGCGTCATACAACTTTCGCGCGAAGAATCGGTCTAAGGAACAGAATGCGGATTTTGAAAGGGTTGTCGAGCCGCCGCCTGCCGTGCGGCTGCGTCGTGGGCATCTACGAAACGTATCGTGCGGAGATTGTCGCGCTCGTCGATTCGCGGGAGCCGGCGTGCGATCGGAAGGAACACGTTCAGGGTCAGCAACTCACGGTGGACCAGAGCCTCCCCGGCGCGTCGATCCCCGACGAGTCAGTCGGGCGGGGCTGACGAGGGTTCGTTCGAAAAGTCGTCGTTCGGTTCGATGCCCCGCGACCGGTCGTCGTGCCAGGCGTGGCCGCATGTGAAACATCGGCAGTAGGAACCCGACAGCGTGCGAAGTGTGCTGCGCACATCCGTCGAGCCGCAGTTCGGACACCGACTGCATATTTCCGCCATTCGCCGCCTCCGGCCCATCAGAAAGCATCGCGCATGCCAGCCGCGCTTCGCGCAGGGTGCGTCGGGCCTTCACGCGGGGTGCTTGGGGCTGGATGCCTTGGACGGGTGCTGGGTCGATCGACCGCAGTGAAAAATTGGCGGAGAGGGAGGGATTCGAACCCCCGTGCCGGTTACCCGGCAAGACGCTTTCGAGGCGCCCCCGTTACGACCACTTCGGTACCTCTCCTTGTTTGGCGCTCGCAGCCTGTGGCTGCTCGCTTAGGCTCCTACGTTCCGCTCGGCGCTCGCGACGCTCGCTCCACTCCGTCGCGTTTGGCGCTCGGCGGTCGTCTCGCTACTCGCTTAGGCTCCGACGTTCCGCTCGCGCTCGCGACGCTCGGCCGCAGGATGAACTATCAATTTTAATACGAATCCGGCTTTCCTGCCGATTGGCGGCGCTCTTTAAAAAACGACTGCATCAGGTGCCGGCATTCCTCGAGAAGCACGCCGCCCGTAGCCTCGACACGGTGATTCAGCGACGGGTGCTCGAGCGCTTTGACGGCGGACTCGATCGCGCCCGCCTTGGGCTCAGGGGCGCCGTAGACGAGCCGTGCGATGCGCGCATGGACCATGGCGCCCACGCACATCTGACACGGCTCCACCGTGGCGTAGAGAGAAGCGCCGGTCAAGCGATAGTTCCCGATGCGCGCTGCCGCATCTCGGATCGCCACGATTTCGGCGTGCGCGGTCGGATCGTTCGCGGCGATCGGCTGATTGTAGCCGCGCCCGATCACGCTTCCGTCGAGCACGACGATGGCTCCGACCGGCACTTCGCCACGCTCGCGTCCGAGCGCCGCCTGATCGATTGCTGCGCGCATGAATTCGGCGTCCCGATCGTGGGTCATTTGTCTATCCTAGGGCTGTCGCGAACAACAGCAACACTGCATCGCCTCGCTGCCGTAAATTCGCTCGCTGATTGGAAATCCGATGGACGAGCTCCGTTTCGCACTCCGCCGGCTGACCGCCCGTCCGGCGGCAAGCCTCGTGTCGATTGCCACGCTGGGGTTCGCGATCGGCGCGGCTGCCGCGGCCTGGTCGCTCCTGTCGGCCGCCCTCCTGCACCCGCTGCCCGTCCGCGACCCGGATCGTCTCGCGGTGGTGGGACAGCGGATGGATTACGGCGCCGGCGCGGGCCTGCTCTCGGACGGCGTCCTCTATCCCACCTTCCAGGCAATCCAGCAGGCCGGCATTTTCGAGACGAGTGCGGCACACTGGACGAGGCCGCTCACGCTCACGGCGGAGTCCGCCGGCGCGCCGGCGCGGATCTCGGCGGGCTTCGTCACGCCGAACTTCTTTTCGACGCTCGGCGTCACGGTCGCACGCGGTCGAGAGTTCGCGGCATCGGACGATCGACGCGGCGCTCCTCCCGTCGCGATCCTCACGGAGCGATACTGGCGCCAGGCGTTCGCACGTGAGTCGGCCGTGCTCGGCCGCACCATTCGCATCGCGGACAAAGCCGTGACGATCGTCGGCGTCCTGCAGCCAGGTTTCAGAGGCGTGCATCTCGGCGACGAGCCCGATCTCTTTCTTCCCTTTCAGACCATCGCCGATCTCGGGTCGCCGTTCATGAACTACTTCGCCGAGCCGAACCACCAGTCGTCGCCCACGGCTGGCGTCGGCGTCGTCGGACGTCTCCGGCCAGGCGAAACAGGCGACGAGGCGCTCGCGCGTCTCCGGGAACTGCCGGCGCTGAGTGCCTTCGAGATCGAGCACGTGGGTCTCATGGAGATAAACGTCGCGGCGCTTCCGCCGCTCGCCCGCCGCAGCCTGCCCCAGTTCACGGTGCTGCTTGCATCGACCGTCGGGCTGCTCCTGCTCATCGGATGCACCGCGGTCGGCACCCTGCTCCTCGTCCGCACGGAATCCCGCCGCGAGGAATTCGCGATGTGCATGGCGCTCGGCGCATCGCGCTGGACGCTCGCGCGCGGGATTGGGTTCGAAGGGTTCCTGATCGCGGCTGCTGGCGGCGTTTTCGCAGTGCCGGCCGCATCGTGGCTGATGCACGGCCTGCGCGTGTTTCAACTGCCCGGCCGCGTGGACGTCTCGCGGCTCGACCTCGCGATTGACGGGCGCGTGATCCTGGTCTGCGCCGGGGCGGCGCTCGCGGCAACGCTCATCGTGACGCTGCTCGCCGTCGTCTTCGGGTTCACCGCGAACGTCGCCGACGCGCTCCGGTCGCGGAGCGCGACGCGAATGACGCGGCGATGGCCGCGTACCCTCCTGGTGTGTGCGCAGATTGCCGTCACGGTCGTGCTGGTCACCGGCGCGGGCCTGTTCGTCCGAAGCCTCATTGCCGCGCTCGAGTTGAATTCGAATCTGGACGCGTCACGGCTGCTGACCACCTACGTCACGCTGGACGCGTTCGGCCGTCCGAGCCCTCGCGACACGTCGTTCTTCGACGACCTGCTCGCACGGCTGGATCGGGACCCCGCGCTGGCGTCCGTCTCCTACAGCATCAGCCGCGGTTCGATGCTCGGGAAGCTCACCGTCGATGGTGTGAAACGTCAGTATCCGTCGGCGGTCACGTTCGACGGGATCGACGAGCGCTACTTCCGCACGCTGGCGATCCCGGTCGTCAACGGACGGCCGTTCGCCTCGACGGACAGGAACGGAGCGCCTCCGGTCGCGATCGCCAGCCAATCGTTCGCAAACCTGATCGCACCGGGAGGATCGGCGCTGGGGCACCGAATCACGATGACCGAGTCTCGCCAGGGGCATCCTCCAGATGTCACCCAGGTCGTCGGGATCGTGCCTGACGTCGTCGACAACGTGAACGCGCTCGAACCGCTCGCCATCTATCTTCCGATCGCGCAATTGACACCGGGCGCGTCGAGGACGATCACCGTGCGGACGGCCGGCGACGTCAACGCCGCGCGACGGACGGTGCTCGCCACCATCCGGGCGATGGATCCGTCGGTCATCCCGCGGCCGCCGGTGACGATCGAAGAGACGATTCTCAAGCAGATGAATGCGCAGCAGTTCGGCGCGGTCGTCCTCGCGGCGCTCGCCACGCTGGCGGTGCTGCTGACGGCGCTCGGGACCTACGTGCTGGCGGAGTCGATGACGTCCATGCGGCTGCGCGAGATGGGCATCCGCGCATCGCTCGGCGCGACGGGGCTGCAGCTCGCAGCGCTCGTGCTGCGCGAGAGCGGACGGCTGGCCGGCCTCGGCGTTCTCTGCGGCATTCTGTTCGCGTGGCTCGGCGCCGATGCCATTCGCGCGCTGCTCTTCCGGGTGCAGCCGCTCGATCCGTTGACGCTCGCCGCGGCGGCCGGCCTGATCTTCGTCGTGACGGCGATCGTCAGCGTACGCCCCGCGATTCGGGCCGCGCGTGTGGACGTCGCGCAGCTGCTGCGGCAGGAGTAACGGCGAGCAAGAGCGCGTGGAGGGGAGACCGGCGGGGCGAAGCGCCCATCAACTGCGAGCTAGGCACGCGATCGGCGCGCGCCGGCGAAGCGGCGAGCCAGAGCGCGTGGAGGGGGGTCCGGCGGGGCGAAGCCTCCATCAACTGCGAGCGAGCGTCGCGAGCGAGCCACGCGATCGGCGCGAGCCGGCGAAGCGGCGAGCCAGAGCGCGTGTAGGGGGGTCCGGCGGGGCGAAGCCCCCCGGATAAAGTTGGCGCGCCCTGCAGGACTCGAACCTGCGACCTCCTGGTTCGTAGCCAGACGCTCTATCCAACTGAGCTAAGGGCGCGGCGAAACTCTGAGTATACCAGAGCGCACGCTACCGACCCGCCGCCGACGGCGACGCCGCAGCCCGCTGCAGCCCTGTTCCGCGCGGTGCCACGCCGGGGATCCCGATCGGCAGCTTCCCGCCGATCGGCGCCTCGCCGGCGATTGCGCGAACGGCTGATCGCTCCGGTCGATCGTAAAAGTCGTACGTCAGGAGCATCGCCGGGAGATCCTGCAGGAACGCCGCGGTGTATGGATTGCCGAACAGCACCGTCACGAAAGGCGTGCGGCTCGCGGCGCTGTCGCGGGCGATGGTGCGCAGGAGCGCCTGCATGTTCGCCGGCAGATCCATCCGCCCGCTGCCCGACGCAGCGCGCACGAATACCGACGCGATGACCGCGTCGAACCGGGGCGCCATCGCGCGCACGAGCGCGATTTCGTTCGCCGTGCTTCGTTCCGACAATTCGATCGACGTCACGTTCGGCCAGTGCTTCTTCAGCTCCGGGATGAACGTCCGGCTCGGCGCCGCAATCCGCCAGCCGCTCGGGAAGTCGAGCACGGACAGATACAGCACGTGCGCCTCGCGCGGCAGCTTCAGCGGAACGTCCCCGCGCTCGTCCTTGATGAGCGTGATTGAGCGCTGGCTCACCTCGTCTGCCACAGCCTGATGTGCGCGGCCGCCGATGACGTTCGGCACCTGATCGAGATTCACCCCTCGCACCCGGTTCAGTCCCGTCATGGCCTTCGCGCGCAGGATTCGGGTGACGGACGCGTCGATCTGCGCCATCGGGATGTCGCCGGACGCGACCGCCGCTTTGATCGCTTCGAACGCCGCCGCGTTGTCGGCGGAGTGCAGGATGAGGTCATTGCCGGCCTTCACGGCACGAACGGCCGCCTCGCCGGGGCTGTAAAGTGCCGCGACCCCCGCCATCTGCATCGAGTCGGTGACGATGAGTCCGCCGAACGAGAGATCCTTGCGCAGAACGCCCGATACGATCGGCCGGCTCAGCGTGGTGGGCGTATTCGGCGTCGGGTCGAGCGCCGGCATTTCGATGTGGGCCGTCATCACGGCTTCGGCGCCCGCGGCGATCCCCGCCTTGAACGGCGGCAGCTCGACGTGTTCGAGCGTCTCGAGAGGATCCTTGATGATCGGAAGTCCAAGGTGTGAGTCGACGTCCGTATCGCCGTGGCCGGGGAAGTGCTTCAGCGTCGCGAGCATCCCCCCTTCCTGCAGCCCGCGCACGTATGCGGCGGCGAGACGGCCAACCGCTTCGGGATCCTCGCCGTAGGATCGCGTGTTGATCACGGGATTGCGGGGATTGTTGTTGACGTCGACTACCGGCGCGAAATTGAGCTGCACGCCGATCGCGCGCGCTTCTTCCGCGGTAATGCGGCCCGCCTGATACGCGAGCTGGTCGTCGCCCGCCGCGCCGAATGCCATGTTGCGCGGGAACGTGGTCGCGCCTTCCAGGCGGAATCCGAGCCCCGTCTCGAAGTCCGCAGAATTGAGAAGCGGATACCTGGAAATCGCCTGCAGCCGATTGAGGAGCGACGCCGCCGCGAGCGGCTGGCCCAGAGTGACGGTCCCGTAATGGGAGTCGAGGAGGACCTCAGGCACCGGCTCGCTGCCCCCGAACACGTGAAATCCGCCGATGTGCTGTTCGCGAACGGTTTTCGCGAGCGTATCGAAGGCGTCGGTGTCGGTTGGAAGAAAGTCGGAGCCGAAGGACGAGACCAGCATCTGTCCGACCTTGTCGTCCAGCGACATGCTCGCGAGCGACGCCCTGATCCACTTCTCGCCCGCGGCATCCAGTTTCAGGGCGCCGCCGGTCGGCTGCGCACCGAGCGCCACCGACAGCAGCGCCACCGCCGCAAATCCCCACCGCATCCGCATCCGCGCATCGTATCGCACATAATCGAGCCATGGGCCTCTCGGAGCATCGACGCGCTGCGGTCGGCGTCGTTTATTGCGCGGTGGTTACGGTGAGCGACACGCGGACGGAAGCGACGGACCGGAGTGGCCGCGCGATCGTCGAGCTGCTCGAGGCGGCGGGACACCGGATCGAGTCGAAGGCGATCGTCCGCGACGAGCCGGAGCAGGTGCGCACGATCGTCGGCGCGCATGTGGGACGGCTCGACGCCGTCATCGTCACCGGCGGCACGGGCATCTCGTCGCGCGACACGACCTGCGACGCGGTCGAGCCGCTGCTGACTCGTCGCCTCGAGGGGTTCGGAGAGCTGTTTCGGGTGCTGAGCTATCAGGAAATCGGCAGCGCGGCGATGCTGAGCCGCGCGAGCGCCGGCATCGCCCAGGGCACCGTCGTGTTCATGCTGCCCGGTTCCGAGAACGCTGTCCGCCTCGCGATGACCCAGCTCATCCTCCCGGAACTCGGCCACATCGTTCACGAGCTGAAGAAATAGCAACGGGGTCAGACCCCGGACGTCCGGTTACACACTGCGGCAATTTCTGCGTACGGCGAGCGTCAGAGCGTGTAATCCGACGTCCGGGGTCAGACCCCGGACGTTCGGTTACACACTGCGACGGGGTCTGACGCCGATACAATCGGGAGCTATGAGGCCGATCCTGGAGACGATCCCGCTCGCCGACGCGCTGTCGCTGATGCTGAGCGAGGCGCGCCCCATCGAGCGGATCGAACGCGTGGCGCTCGACAGCGCCGCCGGACGCGTGCTCGCGACGGCGCCGGTCGCGCCGGAGGATGTGCCGCCCTTCGATCGCGCCGCCATGGACGGCTACGCCGTCCGCGCGGAAGACACCTTCGCCGCAACCCGGCAGGCTCCCCGGACGCTGCGCTGCCTCGAGGCCATCTACACGGGCCAGAGCGCCACGCGCAGCGTCGGACCGGGCCAGTGCATCGAGATCGCCACCGGCGCGCCCATGCCCGACGGCGCAGACGCCGTGATCATCGTCGAAGAGACCGACCGACACGCCGACGATGTGGACCTGTTCACGCCCGTCTACCCGCGGCAGAACGTCGGGCGGCGCGGCGCGGATATCGCGGCAGGGCAGGTCGTCCTCCAGGCTGGTGACGTGTTGACGCCAGCGCGCGTCGGCGCACTCGCCGCGTGCGGTACCGCGGACGTCGAGGTCTACGCAAAGCCGCGCGTCGCGATCCTCTCGACGGGCAACGAAATCATCGAGCCCGGACAGCCGCTCGGCCCGGCGCAGATTTACGACATCAACCGCTACACGCTCGGCGCGATCGTGTCCGCGCACGGCGGCGAGCCAATCGTGCTGCCGACGGCCGCGGATTCGCTGGATGATCTGTCGCGTGCCATCGATCGCGGACTCGAATACGACATGCTCCTGTTCTCAGGCGGCAGCTCCGTCGGCGACCGTGACCTGATCCTCGATGCGATCGCTCGACGGGGCGAGATCATCTTCCACGGCGTCGCGGTCAAGCCGGGCAAGCCGACCGCGCTCGGACGCATCGCCGGCAAACCCGTCGTCGGCATGCCGGGCTATCCGACGTCGTGTCTGTCGAACGGCTATATCCTGATCGCGCCGATGCTGCGCCGCCTCGCGCGGCTGCCGCCGTATCGGCCCGCGATCGCGCGCGTCCCTCTCGCCCGCCGCGTCGTGTCGACGACGGGACGGCATCAGTTCTATACCGTGCGGATCGAGAACGGAACAGCGGTCCCGGCGTTCAAGGCGTCGGGCGATATCACGAGCATGGCGCTCGCCGACGGGTACATCGAAATTCCGGCGCACGTCGACATCGTCGAAGCGGGCCAACTCGTCGACGTGTTCCTCTTCTGACGATGCACCCTTCTCCGCTGACAGAGGCGCCGGGATTTGCGCTGCCGGATCAGAAGGGACACGTGCACACGCTGGTGGACTATCTCGCGCGCGGGAGGCTGCTGCTCGTGTTTCATCGCGGCACGTGGTGACCGAATTGCCGCCGCCAGTTAGGCGTGCTCGCGGAACACCTCGATGCGTTCACGGCGAACCACGTGCAGGTCGCGCCCGTGGTGGCGCAGCGCGCCGAGGCGGTCCGGCACTACATCGAAGAGACCGGGCTGCCGTTCAACGTGCTGATCGACGAGCGTCGAGATACGCTCCGCGCCTACGGGGTGTGGCACCGAATCGGGATCGATGCGTGGAACATCGCGCGCCCTGCCGTGTTTCTCATCGAGCAGGACGCGTCGATTTCCTGGTCGTTCATCGGCGACAATCAGCGCCAATTTCCAGCGCTCGATGAGTTGCTGCGCTTCGTCGCTCGCGCGTAAATTGCAGGTTGGAGATCACCGGAAGCGCTTGTTCACCGCGTCCCAGTTCACGACGTTCCACCACGCGGCGAGGTAGTCGGGACGCCGGTTCTGGTACTTGAGATAGTACGCGTGCTCCCAGACGTCGACGCCCATGATGGGACGCTTGCCGTCCATCAGCGGGCTGTCCTGATTCGCGGTGCTCTCGATCGCGAGCTTGCCGCCGACGTCCACGAGCCACGCCCAGCCGCTGCCGAAGCGCTTCGCGCCGGCGTCGTTCATCTGCGTCTTGAACGCGTCGAAGCTGCCGAAGGTGGAGTTGATCGCATCGGCGATCGCCCCCGAGGGCGCGCCGCCCTTCCCCGGCCCCATGATTTCCCAGAACATGGTGTGGTTGACGTGCCCGCCGCCGTTGTTTCGCACGGCGGTGCGGATGTCCTCGGGAATCGAGTTGATGCTCTTCAGGAGGTCCTCGGCGCTGCGGCTCTGCAGGTCCGGGTGTTTCTCGATCGCTGCGTTCAGGTTGTTGACGTACGCGCCATGGTGTTTGTCGTGATGGATGCGCATCGTCTGTTCGTCGATGTGCGGCTCCAGCGCGTTGTAGTCGTACGGCAGCGGCGGAAGTGAATACGCCATCTATCTCTCCTGTCTCTAGCGTGGTGAATCGTGAGCCTCCATGACGGCAGGCTAATCCTGCAATTGTACGTTTTGTGACAGGCAGATGTTCAGCGGTGCCCGCTCGGATTGGACGTGGCGGACGTCAGGCGATCGCTCTTGCCTCGTCCGTCTCCTCGGGGCCGCGGACGATGTTGTAGAGCGTGTCGCGCTCGATCGGGTCGCGTCCGGCCGAGCGGATGAGCCGCCGTATGGCGCTCGTGGTCATCGCTTCCGGCGTGCGGGAGCCGGCCATGTGGTAGATCCGTTCTTCCTGGACGGTGCCGTCGAGATCGTCGGCGCCGAACCAGAGCGCGAGCTGTGCCGTCTCGACGCCGGTCGCGATCCAGAACGCCTTGATGTGCGGGATGTTGTCCAGCATCAGCCGCGCGACCGCGTGCACCCGAAGCGTCTCGATGGCGCCCGGCGCCGGGAGCTTCCGCATCTGATTGTTGTCGGGATGAAACGCGAGCGGGATGAACGCCTGGAGTCCGCCTGTCTCGTCCTGCAGCGCGCGCGTGCGCAGCATGTGATCGACGCGTTCTTCGAACGTCTCGATGTGTCCATAGAGCATCGTGACGTTCGATCGCATGCCGAGGCCGTGTGCGAGCCGGTGAATCGCGAGATACCGATCGGCGCCGCACTTGTCGGCGCAGATCTTCCTGCGGACGCGCTCCGCAAACACTTCGGCGCCGCCGCCCGGCAGCGAATCGAGCCCCGCGTCCTGCAGCTCGCGCAGGACCTGCTCGTCCGTTTTTCCATAGAGATCCGCAAAATAGGCGATCTCCACGGCCGTAAAGCATTTCAGGTGGATGTCGGGCCGGATGCGTTTGAAGCCGCGCAGCAGCTCCGTGTAGTAGTCGAACGGCAGCTCCGGGTGCAGGCCGTTGACGACGTGGATTTCCGTGAGGGGCTGGCCGGCGCGCTGCCGCAGCTTGTCCCACGCCTGCTCGTGCGACATCGTGTACGAACCGTCAGCGCCCGGCTGCAGTCGCGCGAACGAGCAGAACAGGCAATTGGCAACACAGACGTTCGTCGCCTCGAGCCGGATGTTGAAGTTGTAATAGGTCCGCGCGCCATGCCGCCGCTCGCGTTCGCGATTCGCGAGCCATCCGAGCGCGAGCGTGTCGTGGCAGTGGAACAGGCGAACCCCGTCGTCGAACGAGAGCCGAATGCCCGCCTCGAGCTTGCCGGCGACGTCGTCCAAACCAGCCTGATGAATACGCGTCAGCACGTCTTCTGAGTATAATTCGAAGCCTTACTCCGGGTGGTCATGCGAAGTGGGTGCGAAGCCCACGCGGTGCCGCCACTGTAAGCGGGGAGTACCGTTCCACGAACACTGCCACTGTTACGCCGACGCCGGAAACCGGGCGGAAGGCGAATGGGAAGGCTGGAACGGTGCGAGGATCCGCGAGCCAGGATACCTGGCCACCCGGGCCGAATGACTCCATTTCCGGCGCGACCGCACGCCGAAGGAGGCCTGGTGTTCGCGTACTTCCCCGTCACTTCTCTCTTCATCCTGACGCTTGCGGCTACGGCAGGCGCGGCGACGATTACGGGCGTCGTCATCGACAGCGCCGGTCAGCCCCTGCCACGCGCGCACGTGCGCGTGACGTCGACCGGATCATCGTCGAGCACGTTCACCGCCAGCGATGGCACGTTTCGACTCGATGCAGACGGCGGAGCGGACTGCACGGTTGACGCATCGCTCGAAGGTTTCGCGCGCGCATCTGCTGCGTGCAGCGACGCACCCCTCCGCCTCACGCTCGGTGTCGCCCCCGTGGCCGAGCACATCGTGGTATCGGCGACACGGACGGATGCGCCCGCGAGCCAGATCGCGTCGAACGTCACCGTCTTCGATCGCGCCGATCTGGAACGCCGGCAGCATCCCCTGCTCGGCGATCTGCTCCGTGCCGCGCCTGGAACGACGGTCGTCGGCACCGGTGCGCCAGGCGGCGTGACGACGCTCTTCGTACGCGGGGGCGAGAGCAATTACACGAAGGTGCTCCTCGACGGCATCCCGTTGAACGAGCCGGGCGGCGCGTTCAATCTGAACAATGTGACGACCGAGAATCTCGAACGCGTGGAGTTCGTGCCGGGGGCTAATTCCGCGCTGTTTGGATCGGACGCGATGACCGGCGTCATCCAGTTGTTCACGCGGCGCGGAGAAACCGCGACGCCGCTGTTCGATGCGCGATTCGAAGCCGGCAGCTTCGACACGGTTCGCGCGTCCGCCGGAATTTCGGGGCGACAGGACCGCGTCGACTACTCCGCGAGCGTTTCAGGCATTTCGACGGACAATGAGGTGCCCAACGACGCGTTCCGCAATCTGACGCTGTCGGGAAGCGCCGGCGTTCAACTGGCGCCGCACGCGACCCTGCGGTTTGTCGGGCGGACCGAGCGCGGACGCAATGGCACGCCAGGCCAGACGGCATTCGGGCGACCCGATCTGGATGCATTCTTCGAGCGTCATGACGGCAGCGCGGGCGCGACGTTCGACCAGAGCGCCGGCCGCTGGCATCAGCGCGCGAGTTACGGATTGTCGATTTCGCACCAGACATCAGCGAATCTGCAGATCGACCCGCCGTACACGCCCTCCTTCGACGGCCATGTCGCGGCGTTCGAATTCGACGACTTTCCGTATGACAGCCGATCGAACCTCCGGAGGCATCACGCGACGTACCAAGCGGATCTCACGTCAACGACCGCGGCCGCAGGGACTCACGTCGATACGGCGCTCGTCGACTGGGATGGCGAACGCGCTGAACTCGTCGACCTCCTCGCCGCTGAAACTACGCCGGCCTCGCGCGACAACGTCGGCGTCTCACTGCAGCATCAGGCGCTGTGGTCGAGGACGTTCGTCACCGGCGGGATCAGGTTCGAACACAACGCCAGCTTCGGCAACGCGACGGTACCGCGGATCTCCGGGGGCTATTACCTGCGACAAGGATCCGCGGCGGTCGGCTCGACGCGCGTCAGCATCAGCGCCGGACTCGGGATCAAGGAGCCGTCGGTCCTGCAGTCGTTCAGCCTCGATCCAGGTTTTCTCGGCAATCCCGACCTGAAACCGGAGCGTTCGAGAACGTTCGATGCCGGCATCGAGCAGCGCCTCGCGGCCGATCGTGTCCGAGTCAACCTGACGTGGTTCGCCAATCGCTACCGCGACATCATTTCGACCCGGACGACGAGCTTCGATCCGTTCCGGTCGCAGTACTTCAACATCGGGTTGACGCGTGCGCGCGGAATCGAACTCTCCGGCGACCTGGCGCTCGTGCGAGGCATCCGCGGTCGCGCCGGGTACACCTTCCTCGATTCGAAGATCCTCGAAAGCACGTCGGAATTCAGCGACGTCCTGCGCGCCGGCAATCAGGCGTTCCGGCGACCTCGCCACTCCGGTTACGTGCAGGCAGCGTGGATCTCTGATCGGGCGTCGATCGACGTGACGGGCACGCTGGTCGGCCAGCGGGTGGACAGCGATTTTTCGGGATTGGAACCGCCGCTCGTCTTCAACGACGGCTATCAGCAGTGGGACGTGCGGGGGGCGGTGCGGTTGTCGCGCCGGATTTCCATCACCGGCGCGATCGACAATCTGACGGACCGCCGCTACATGGCGCCGCTCGGGTTCCCGGCGCTCGGCCGCGCCGCGCGCGTCGGAATGAAGGCAACGTTCTAAGCGGTGTTGATCGCCCACGACGTCTGGTTCGGCTATGACGAGCGCACGCCGGTGGTCTGCGGCATCTCGCTCGACGTGGCTCCAGGCGCGATCGTGGGCATTCTCGGACCGAATGGCAGCGGGAAGACGACCTTTCTACGGCTGCTGGCCGGCACGCGCCGGCCGCAGCGCGGGTCGGTGATGCTCGACGGCCAGCCGCTCGCGTCGCGGTCCCGCGACGCGCTCGCGCGCCGCATCGCCGTGGTACCGCAGGAGACGCAGCTCGCGTTCGACTACTCTGTCGCAGAAGTCGCGATGATGGGACGGTACGCGCATCTCGGCGCGTTCGAGATCGAGGGGCCCGACGATACGGCGTTCGTCAGCGCTGCGCTCGCGGCGACCGGCACGCAGCAGCTCGCCAACCGGCCGTTCGCGACCCTCAGCGGCGGCGAGAAGCAGCGCGTCGTGATTGCGGCCGCGCTCGCACAACTGTCCGGCGGGGACGACGCTCCGCTTCTGCTGCTCGACGAACCCACAGCCTCTCTCGATATCGGCTATCAGCTCGAGGTCGTCTCGGTTCTGCGGCAGCTGCACGCGGACAGGGGCCTGGCCATCGTCATCTCGACGCACGATTTGAACCTCGCGGCGTCGCTGTGCGACCAATTGCTGCTGGTGCGCGAGGGCCGCGTCATCGCCGAGGGGCTGACGGAGACCGTGCTCACGGCCGTCAACATTCGAGCGCTTTACGGCGTGGAAGCGGAGGTGATCGTGCGTCCATCGGGACGACGGGTCGTGCTGCCGCTGGAGCGCGTCGGGCGGTGACATCCCTCCGCGCCCGTCTGGTCCTCACGACGGCGGGCTTCGGCGCGCTCGCCGTCGCCGCGGTGGTACTGGCGCCGCTGGTCGGCTCGACGCGCATCAGTCTGCGCGCGGCGTTCGACTGGTCGCGCCCGTTCAACGACAACCCCGACGCGCAAATCTTCTTCATCGCGCGGCTCCCACGCACGCTGGCGGGCGCATCCGTCGGTGCGCTGCTGGCGGCAGCGGGTGTGGTGTTTCAAGGCCTGCTCAGGAATCCGCTTGCGACGCCGTTCACGCTGGGGATTTCCGCCGGCGCGGCGCTCGGGGCGATGCTGGCGATTACCTTCAACTGGTCGTTTCGGGCCCTCGGCTTGTCCGCGGTTCCCGCTGCCGCATTTGCCGGCTCGCTGCTCGCCGTCGCGATCGTCTACGGCCTGTCGCAGGCGCGCCACCGCGGACTGTCAACGACGGTGCTGCTCCTGGCTGGCGTGACGCTCAACGCCTTTCTCTCGGCCCTCATCCTGTTCGTCCAGTACTTCGCCAACTTTGCCGACACGTATCGCACGCTGCGCTGGCTGATGGGAGATCTCGACGTCAGCAGCTACGAGCCGCTGATTGCGGCGTTCCCGCTCGGGCTCGTGTCGCTCGCCATCTTCGCGTGGCTGGCGCGTCCGCTCAACCTGCTCGCGCTCGGCGCCGACAGCGCGGAGTCGCGCGGCCTCAACGTCACCGGCGCGCAGCGCACCGCGTTTCTGAGCGCGTCGCTCGCGACGGGTGCGGCCGTGTCGATCGGCGGTCCAATCGGGTTCGTGGGCATCATCATCCCGCACCTCGTGAGACTGATCGTCGGGTCTGACCATCGTCTCGTGCTGCCGGCGGCTGCTCTATTCGGCGCTGCGTTCCTGGTCGGATGCGACATGCTCGCGCGGACGTTGATGGCACCTATCGAGCTGCCCGTCGGCGTGATCACCGCGCTCATCGGTGGGCCCTTCTTCCTATGGTTGCTCGTCAGGCGCGCATAGCAGCCGCGGGCGTCGCGATTGGGCTGCTCGTCGCGTCCCACGGGCTGCCCGTCGCGCGAGCCGCACCGACGCCGGCGCGCATCGTGTCCCTCGTACCAGCGGCGACCGAGATGCTGTTCGCGGTGGGTGCGGGACCACAGGTCGTCGGGGTGAGCAGCTACGATACGTATCCGCCGCAAACCGCGACGCTCCCGAAGCTGGGTGCGCTCCTCGACCCGGACGTCGAGCGCATTCTGTCGCTTCGACCTGATTTCGCCGTCATCTACGCCACGCAGACAGACCTCGAGCGGCAACTGCACCGGGCGGGGATCGAAACGTACGCGTACCGCCACGCTGGGCTGCCCGATGTGTCGCGAACGATTCTCGATCTTGGATTGCGAACGGGCCATCGCGCTGAAGCGGAAAGCGTAGTGTCGAGCATCGACGGGAGCCTGGCGCGAATCCGCCGCGCGGTTGCAGGGCTGCCGCGGCCGAGGACGCTCCTCGTCTTCGGCCGAGAGCGCCTCGCGCTGCGCGGCATCTACGCCAGCGGAGGGATTGGATTCCTGAACGACATGCTGACGAGCGCCGGCGCCGACAACGTATTCGCCGACGTCAAACTGGAAGCCGTACAGGCGACGACCGAGTCCGTCATTGCGCGGCAGCCCGAGGTGATCGTGGAGGTGCGCGGCGCGGATACGCCGATGCCGCACGGGGCGGTTCAGGACGAGATCAAGACGTGGTCGATCCTTGGATCGGTGCCCGCCGTCCGAAACGGCCGCGTGTTCTATTTGATCGACGAACGCCTGGTCGTACCCGGACCACGCGTTGCGCAGGGCGTTCGCATACTTGCAAACGCCATCCATCCGGGAGCCGTACGATGAAAATTCTCCTCTCGTGGAGTACCGGGAAGGACAGCGCCTGGACCCTTCACGTCCTGCGAGCGCAGTATCCCGGCGCCGTCGGCGGCCTGCTGACCTCCATCAACACCAGCGCCGACCGCGTGTCGATGCATGGCGTGCGGATGGGCGTCCTCCATGCGCAGGCCGCAGCGGCGGGCCTTCCCCTCCGGACAATCCCGCTGCCGTTTCCGTGCACGAACGAGGACTATGAGCAGCGGCTCGCTCGGGCCGTGCAGACCGCGCGCAACGACGGGTTCACGCACGTGGCGTTCGGAGACTTGTTCCTGGAGGACGTGCGGCGCTATCGCGAAGAGCGGTTGTACGGGACGGGGCTGACCCCGATCTTTCCGCTCTGGGGACTGCCGACCGACACCCTCGCTCGCGAGATGGTGGATGCCGGTGTGCAGGCAATTCTCACGTGCGTGGATACCGAGGCTCTCTCCCGAGAATTCGCTGGCAGGGACTTCGCGTCCGCGTTGGCGACGCTGCCGCCGAGCGTCGATCCTTGCGGCGAACGCGGGGAGTTCCACACGTGCGTGACGGCTGGCCCCATGTTCTCGTCGCCGCTCAGCGTCGCCACCGGCGAAATCGTCCAACGCGACCGGTTCGTCTTCTGCGACCTCGTGCTGGCTGAAGGGCGCTGAGCGACGGCAGACGCAGGAGCAACCATCTTGCCGTTCTCTTACCCGGCGAACTCGACGTGGACTGGTTTCGGGATCAACCCCGCCTCGTACGCGTCGGCCATCAGCCGCTTCACGGCTTTCGTGCCGCGGTCGCCGTATCCGAGCGTCAGATCGTTCACATACATGCCGACAAATGTGTCGGTGCGTTCCGGGTCGAGCCCTCTTCCAAACTGCTGTGCGTAGGCGACCGCTTCCTCACGGTGCGACAGCGCGTAGGCGATGCTGTCGTGCAGCAGCTTCGAGACCTTCGTAATCATCTCGGGCCCGAGGTCCCGCCGGATCACGTTGCCTCCGAGCGGCAGCGGCAATCCGCCCGTCCGATCGGCCCACCACTCGCCGAGATCCACGACCTTGCGGAGACCATTGTCCGCATACGTCAGCTGCCCCTCGTGGATCAGCAGCCCTGCGTCCGCTTTGCCCTCGAGCACGAACTCTTCGATCCGATCGAACGGCACGACGACGTAGTGAAATTCCGGCTCGTACAGCTTCAGCGTCAAGTAAGCGGTCGTCATCGTCCCCGGAATCGCAATGGTCTTCCCGTGCACCTCCGTGACGTCATCGCGCTTCGCGACGACGATCGGCCCGTAACGGTCGCCCATGCTCGCGCCGTGCGGCAGCAGCGCGTATCGATCCGACAGGTGCGCGAACGCGTGGAACGAGACGGCGGTCACCTCGTACTTGCCTTCGAAGGCGGCACGGTTCAGCGTCTCGATATCCGAGAGGACCTGGTCGATCTGAATGCCTTCGGTATCGATGCTGCCGCTCGCGAGGCCGTAAAACATGAAGGCATCATCGGAGTCGGGACTGTGAGCAACGACGATTCGTGATCCGGACATCTCAACAGTGTAGTTCAGCATCGAGGATGGTCAGGAGGTGTTCGACCTCCGCCGGCCCGTCGACTGAAACGTCTCCGACCACCCGTGTGCTTGCCGCGATTCCGATGCCGAGCGGATGCACCGCGTCCAGCGCGTCGGCGTCCGTGACGTCATCGCCGATATAGACGGGAAACACGGAGCCGGCGCGCGCTTCGACTCGCTCGACAATCCAGCGAACGGCCGCGCCCTTGTTCCACGACGTATTCGGCAGCAGTTCGACGACGCACGAGCCTGGCAACAGGCGGAAGCGCCCTTCGTCGAGGCCATTGCGGGCGGCGTCCATGAAGACGGACTGGGCTACGACGCGGTGCGCCGGATCTGCGTCGCGGAAGTGCAGCGCGATACTGAGTCCCTTATCCTCGATGAAGACACCGGGGAGACGACGAAGCGAGGGGGCCACGCGGCGGCGAATATCTTCAAGTGCCGCGGCCGCGCTCGTCGCGTCCGAATGAACGAACGACTCCTGCATGCCCTCGATTTCGAGCCCGTGAAATCCCGCAAGGTAGACGTCTCCGATATCGCCGGCACGTGCGCGCACATCCGCCAGCCGTCGTCCGCTCACGATGCCGACCGTGCAGCACGGCCGGGCCGCCAGGCGGGCGAGGACGTCCCGGCGCGCGTCGCTCAGGAAAACAGCGGACGGATCGGGGTCGAACTCGGAGAGGGTGCCGTCGAAGTCACAGAGCAGCAGTAGATGCCTGCTGCCTCGCCGTCGCAGGATGTCGCGCGCGATCGACGCGGGTGTCAAGGCTTGCGGGTGCTCCCGCGCTCCGCCGCGCGGTCGCGCAAGGTGTTGCGGCCGTTGCGCGCGCTCCGCGCGCCTCCGGTGCGATACCCGATCGGCGCCGTCCCGAGATTCTCCAGGTTCCCAAGGATATCCGAGGCCCAGGCGAAGATGTCACGGCCGGCCACGATGCGGCGCAGCGCGCGCATGCGCCGCTGCTGCTCCGAAACCGGCATCTCCACGGCGCGCTGTATCGCGGCCGCGAATCCTGAGACGTCGCACGGGTCGATGATGATCGCGTCCTTCAGTTCCTGCGCCGCGCCGGCGCGCTCGCTCAGCACGAGCACGCCGCGCTCATCGCCTCGCGCGGCGACGAATTCCTTCGCCACGAGGTTCATGCCGTCGTGAAGCGAGCTGACGATGCAGAACTCGGCGAGCTTGTAGAGCGCCACCAGACGACGCAGCTTGAACGCGCTTTTCCGATATCGTACCGGACCATCGGTCGCGCTTCGGCCAAACCGTTCGTTGATCGATGCCACTCTGACGTCGATCTCGCGTTCGATCGCGGCATAGCTGTCGAGCTTCGATCGAGAGGGCACGCCGACCTGGACGAACGCAAGCCGATGACGCAGCTCCGGATCCGATTCGAGCACACGCTCCAGGGCGGTCAGCCGTTCCGGAATACCCTTGGTGTAGTCAAGTCGATCGACGCCAACGCCGACGACCATCGAAGAAGAGAGTCGAAGCTCGTGCCGCAACCGTTCCATTTCGGTGTGCAGCCCGGGACCGCGCGCGATGTCGGCGATGCGGTCGAAGTTCACGCCGATTGGCACCGCCGCGACGTGCGTGACCCGATCGCGGTAGACCACGGCGGCTCGATCCACGACCGCCGCAGAACACGCCTGCGCCGCCGCGAGGAAGTTGCGCTTGTCCCGCTCGACCTGGAACGCGAGGAAATTGTTCGCCAGCAGCCCTTCGACCAGCGCCCGCCACCAGGGGCACCGCTTCAGACGGTCGACCGCCGGCCACGGAATGTGCCAGAAGAGCGCGGTGCGCGCGGCGGGGACGCGTTCCTTCAGGTATCCGGCGACGAGCGCAAGATGATAGTCCTGGATGAATGCGGGCTCCGACGGCGCCGTCAGCTCCTGCTCAATCGCTTCAGCAAAGCGTCGATTCACCGTCTGATACGCCGCCCAGTCCTCGGACCGGAATACCGGAGGGACGTTGGTCAGATGGCAGAGCGGCCATAGCCCTTCGTTTGCGAACCCGCCGTAATACCGCCGCTCCTCTTCCTCGGAAAGCCAGATGCGCCGCAGCCGGTAGACCGGCTTTTCCGGCGGCACCATCACGCGATCGTGCTCGTCGACGACGTCGCGATCGGCGGCGCCGGCCCCGTGAGCGATCCATGTGCCGCCGCGCTCACGCATCAGCGCGTCGAGCGCGACGGAGACGCCGCCCATCGTAGGCTGGGCGACGATCGAGCCGTCCGGCAAGCGATCGTGGAGGTAGGGCTCACGATTGGAAACAACGATGAGCACGGAGGAAACACAGCAATGCACCTGCCACCGTTAACCCGGCTGTTTGCCGGATAGGGAAGCAGCAGATAGGCTTTGAGGCGATGGCAGAGGTCTCTTCTCGCGGGCCGGGCCGCGAAACGCGTCTGCTGGTCGTCACGATCGTCGTGTCGGCCCTGATGCTGTTCCTGCTGGCGAGGTACCGGTTCCCGCAGGGACCCGCAGTCACGGCTCCGCAGGCGCCTACCCAGCCGTTGGAGCGCCTTGCCGCAAGCGCTACTTACGATGAGCTCGCCAGCATTCTTCGCGGGGTCGATCGCCAGGTCTCGGCGGCGATCATCACGGTGACCACAGTGGCGGACTCGGATAATACGGCTGAGGAGGCGAGCACCGGGTTTGTGCCCGCCGTACGTATCGGCGATTCGCGTGCGGTCGCTCTGCCGGGATCGTCCCGCCGCATCGTCCCGCAAACCGGGCGTTATACGGTCGTGGCGTCCGACAGCCCTCACGGCATCGCGCTGCTGCAAGTACCTGCAAGTGACTCGTCCAGTGTGCCGCGTCTCGCCGTCATGGAAAATCTGCCGGCGGCGCCCGGGTATCTCGCCGCCATCGAAGCGACGCCCAACGGCCCCGCGGTACGTCCGCTCTATTTCGGCCGGCTGGATCGCGTCAGCGATCGGCGCTGGAACGAGCCGGTCCTGCGTTTCAGCGCATTGCAGCAGATGCTTCCGGCCGGCGCCGCGGTGTTCACGCTCGACGCACGATTCATCGGGGTCGGCTTCCCGGACGAGCGGGCGTTTCTCGTAGTTCCGGCGTCCTCGCTCCTCGTCGAGGCAGAACAGCTCGGGCTCCGCGGTTCGGTCCCCGCTGCCGATCTCGGTCTCGAGGTGCAACCGCTTCAGGGCGCTCTTCGTGCTGCAACAGGGGCGGACAGCGGTGTCGTCGTGTCGTACGTAAAGCCGTCCGGCCCGGCAGCCAAACAGCTCGCAGCCGCGGACGTCATCACGGCGATCGGTGGCACCCCGATTCTCTCTCCTGCCGACTATAGCGCTGCGCTCATGCAGCTCGCCCCAGGGACGGCGGTTTCGATCTCCGGTGTCCGCAACGGCACGCCGCTGACCGTGACCGTGACACCGGTCGTGCGCGGGACCATCAAGGAAGCGGTCGTCGATCAGCTCGGCCTCGACTTGCGCATGGTCAAGGGAGCCGGTTCCGAAGCCGTTCGCGTCGCGCCGCGATCAGCCGCCGCGCGTGCCGGCATCCAGCCGGGCGATCTGATCACCGGCATCGATCGCATCGACGCGCCGGACCCGCGGTCGATCGTCAAGGCGTTCGAGGACGCGGCGAGCGGCCACAGCGTGATCGTCCGGGTGGAACGCGGCTCGACGCACCTCGTCGTCGCGCTGACGAAATGACGCTGTTTGCCCGGCGAAGTGTGGCGCTGGGGCTGTCGCCGGCGGTCGTACCCGTCAGCGCCTGGCTCGTGCTCGGTTTCGTGCTCGGGCCGTCGGTTGCTGGCGTGCTGTCGACCGACGTGCTTGCCCACCTCGATGCCGTCGTGTCCGTCGCGCTCGGCACGCTCGGCGTGTTCGTCGGCCTCGCGCTGGTTCCCCGCGCGCGCGGCGCCGGGCCGCTGCTGGCCGCGGCGGTCGTCGAGTCCGGCCTCGCGGTTCTGATCGTCGCGTCAGCAGCCGCGGTGCTCCTCAACGCGCAACAGGTGCCGTTGACGTCACCAATGGCCCTGATCGCGATCTCGCTTGCCGCCGCCGCAGGCGCGTCGGGGTCGGCGGCGTTCGTGGAAGGCCCGAGGGGCGGGCGGGATCATGCGACGCACGTCGCCGAGCTCGACGACGTACTGCCAATCCTGATCGCGGCGGCCGCTGTCGCCCTCGTGGGCGGCGGGACAGCCCTGCGGTGGCTTGCGGCAATCGGCGGCCCAATTGCGATCGGCCTCGTCTGCGGGGCGATAGGGCTGCTGCTCTTCGAGCGGACGAGCGGGGACGCAGAACGCGCGGTGTTCGTACTTGGCGTGCTGGCCTTGATCGGCGGCGCGTGTGCCTACGCCGGGTGTTCTCCGCTGCTCGCCGGCATGTCGGCAGGGCTTTTCTGGCGCAACATGCCTGGCCGCGCCGACGCAATCATCGTCGACGATCTCCGGAAATTTCAGCACCCGCTCGTCGTCCTGCTGGTGATGGTCGCCGGCGCACAGGCAGCGCCGGCGCCGCTGTCCGTATTTCTGTTTGCGATCTTCGTCGTCTTCCGTTTATGCGGGAAAGTCATCGGCGGCGCGGCCGCGGCGCGTCTCGTACCGGCGCTGGCGGGCGAGGCGCTCGGCGCGTTTCTGGTGTCGCCCGGAGTCATGGGGATCGCGATTGCGCTGAACCTGCAGCAGATTGCGCCGTCGGACGGCCGCGCGGTCGTGTCCGCGGTCGCCGCTGGCGCGCTCGTGTTCGAACTGTTGTCGGGATTCGTCGCGCCGCCGGAGGCGGCCTGATGGCGCGGTTCGCCGCGCTGCTGCTCGCGCTGGCGCTCGCGTGGGTGCTCGGCCAGACGGCGGCGCCCGAAGCCGCGTTTCGCGCCACCGCACTCGCCGTCGGCGTCGCGCTCGTGGCGGCCGCGCTGGTCGGCCGGCTCACGGAGAAAATCGCGCTCCCGCGAGTCACCGGCTATCTCCTGTTCGGGCTCGTCTGCGGTCCATACGTCGCGAACATCATCACCAGACCGATGGCCCGTGAGCTGCAGATCGTCAATGGCCTCGCCGTGACGTTGATCGCGTTCGTTGCGGGACTCGAAATGAACCTGAGGCGGCTGGCGCCTCGTCTGGGTGTCATCGCGCGGATGGGCGGGATGACGATCCTTCTGACCTACATCCTGATTTTCATCGGGCTCTGGACCGCGTGGCCCTGGCTGCACATCGCTTCCGATTTTCGCGGGCTGCAGCGTCTCGCGGCCGCCGGACTGCTGACCGCACTCGTCGCGAGCTTTTCGCCGACGGTGTCGATCGCCATCGTCGCCGAAGCACGCGCCGCCGGACCCTTCACTGAGCTGACGCTCGCCATCGTCATCCTCGCGGACCTGGTGCTGATTCTGGCGTTCACGTTCATCATGCAGTTCGTACGCGTCATCTTCGGGACCGCGCCAGACGTGAGCGTCTTCGCCGGCGTGACCTGGGAAGTATTCGGCTCGTTCGCCTTCGGCGCTCTCACCGGCGCGCTGTTCGCGTTTTATCTCCGATACGTCGGCCGCGAAGTCGCGATCGCCGTCCTCGGGCTGTGCGCGCTCATCGCCGGGATCGCCGACAGGTTTCAGCTCGAACCTCTCATGGCGGCGCTCGCCGCCGGGCTGGTCGTGGAAAACCTCGCCCCGTCGTCGGGCGACCTGGTCAAAGAGGGGGTCGAACGGAGTGCGCTGCCGGTCCTCGTCGTCTTCTTCGCCGCGGCGGGCGCGTCGCTCCAGCTCGATGCGCTGGCGACGCTCGGCTGGATCGCGCTCGCGCTCGCAGCCGCCCGGATGGCTGCGATCTGGACGTCTGCCAAAGCGGGACGGCTTGCGGCCGGCCTGACCGACGAGATCAGCTCGATGACGTGGATGGCGCTCGTGTCGCAGGCTGGTGTGACGCTCGGATTGACGTTGATTGTCGAAGCGGAGTTGCCGGGATGGGGTGCGACGATCGCAACGCTGATGCTCGCGCTGATCGCGCTGCACCAGTTGATCGGTCCTGTTCTCTATCGCGCTGCGCTGGCGCGGGCAGGCGAAGTGGGCAGGATGGACAAATAGAGACTGACTATCGTCTCAGCGCCTGAACGACCGTGATCACGCGGTCCGCGGCGAAGTCGATTTCGTCCTCGGTCGTCGCACGGCCGAGACCAAAACGGATCGAGGCGCCGGCGTCGTCACCAGTCGCGCCGATGGCCTGCAGCACGTGCGAGGGCGCCTGGCTGCCGGAACTGCAGGCGGATCCCGTGGACACGGCCAGATCACCGAGCGCCATCAGCAGCCGCTCCCCCTCCACGCGCTCGAAGCTGACGTGCAGGTTGTGCGGGAGGCGCCGCTCCATCGTGCCGTTCACGCGAACGCCGTCGAGCGCGCCTTGCAGCCGTTCCAGGAGGCGGTCGCGCATCGCCGAGAGCCGCGCCGATTCCTGAGGCATTTCCATCCGGCAGATCTCCGCCGCCGTGCCGAGTCCGACGATGCCCGGCACGTTCAGCGTGCCGGAACGCACGCCGAGTTCCTGGCCGCCTCCGTCGAGCTGAGCGACCGGCAGGAGCTTCGGTTTGCGCTTCGCCACGAACAGCGCCCCGCACCCTTTGGGCCCGTACATCTTGTGACCGGTCAGCGACAGCAGGTCGATGCCCATCGTGTGGACATCCAGCGGGATCTTTCCGGCCCCTTGCGCAGCGTCGGTGTGGAGCAGCGCGCCGCACTCGTGCGCGATCGCCGCGATCTCGCCCAGCGGCTGAACGGTGCCGATCTCGTTGTTCGCGGCCATGACCGATACGAGAATCGTATCGGTGGTGACTGCGCCAGACAGCGCGTCGAGATCGACGATGCCGTCCTGCTGGACCGGCACGACCTGGACGTCGTAGCCCTGTGCGCGCAGCGTCCTGCAGGTATCGAGCACCGACTTGTGTTCGGTTGCCGCGGTCACGATGCGAGTCCCGCGATCGCGGAGCCGCGCGGCGATGCCCTTGATGCCCAGGTTGTTCGATTCCGTCGCTCCACCGGTGAAGAAGATCTCACCGGGCGACGCATTGATGAGCGCGGCGACCTGCGCGCGTGCCGCGTCGACCGCTTTCTCGGCATCCCATCCCCAGGCATGCTGCCGGCTGTTCGGGTTACCGAAGTGTTCCGTGAAGAACGGGAGCATCGCGTCGAGCACCCGAGAGTCGACCGGAGTCGTGGCGTGATAGTCGAGGTAAACACGTCGCGAATTCATAGGCGGCTGCAGGCGCCAGGCCTGCGGAAACTACGCCCGGGGGCGCAGGGTCAACGGACGAACGCCGGCTTCGAGCGGCGGCTCCGCGGCAATCTCTGCGAGCGAACACGTCGAGAGCGCCTCGAGAATCCGATCCTTGATCCGCCACAGCGGATCGCGAACGTTGCACTTCGCGTACTGACCGCACTGATCGTCGTGTGTCGAGCACGCCGTCACCGTCAGCGGCCCATCGATGGCTTCGATGATCTCCGCGACAGAGATGGACGCGGTCGATTTCGACAGGCGGTAGCCCCCGCGCGTGCCCTGGGTGGAGATGAGCAGCCCTCGCCGGGCGAGGCGCTGCAGCACCTTCGCCATCAGTTCGATGGGAATCTCGTACTCCGCCGCGATCTCGCGCGCGCTGATCGTCGCCGTGTCGGACTTCACGGCGAGATGCTTCATCGCCATGAGCGCGTAATCAGCTTTTTTCGAGAGCCTCAGCATAAATTCCTGACCCGGCGGCCAAGAAAGCCGCCCATACGAGCCACCACGCACCCATTCGAGGCACGAGGCCCTGAGCACCCCGGCGACGCCGGTTTGCTCACCAGAGGCCCAACTGGAGCTTTGCCGCGTCCGACATGCGGTCCATGCTCCACGCGGGCTCCCACACGACGTCCACCTTCGCGTCCGTAACGCCCGGCACTCGGCGCGCCGCGTCGGCGACCTGAACGGGCAGAATCTGCGCGACGGGACAGCCCGGCGCGGTGAGCGTCATCCGGATTCCGGCAACGCCTTCCGCGGTGACGAACACATCGTAGACCAGGCCGAGCTCCCAGATATTCACCGGGATCTCCGGGTCGAAGACGGTCTTCAATTGCGTGACGATCGCGTCGTGCAGCTCGCTGGTTTTTGCGGGATCCGCCAACAGCGCATCCGTCTCGTGGCCCGCATCCGGCGTCGGCGGCTGTTCCTCAGGCACCATGGGAAATCTCTGCATTGTGTTATTCCGTGGACGCTTTCGTCTCGCGCGACAGCGCAGCTTTCAGCGTGTGCCACGCGAGGCTCGCGCACTTGACCCTGACCGGAAACTGGCGCACGCCAGCCAGCGCACACAATTTTCCAAGATCCTCGACGTCCTGCTCCGGCGCGGCGGTCACCATCTGATGAAATTGTTCGAAGAGCGCCCGCGCGCCGGCGAGCGTCTTTCCCTTGACGGCTTCGGTCATGAGCGAGGCCGAGGCCTTGGAAATCGCGCAGCCGGATCCCTCGAAGGCGACGTCGCTGATCCGATCACCATCGATCTGCACGTACAGCGTGAGGCGGTCGCCGCACAGCGGGTTGAAGCCCTCGGCGGAATGCGTCGCACCCGCGAGCGCGTGAAAGTTCCGCGGCCGCCGGTTGTGGTCGAGGATGACCTCCTGATACAGATCGTTGAGGTCAGCCATCACGCGAACATCGCGCGCACGCGCTCGAGCGCATGACCGAGCGCGTCCAGCTCCCCGGCCGTGTTGTACATCGCCAGCGACGCCCGCGCCGTCGCCGGCACTCCAAACCGCTCCATGACAGGCTGCGCGCAGTGATGGCCTGTCCGGACGGCGATCCCCTCTCGATCCACGATCGTTCCGATGTCGTGCGGGTGCACGCCGTCGATCACGAACGAGAGGATGCTGCCCTTCTGTCGTGCCGTGCCGATGATCCGCACGCCGGGGATGCCGTTGAGCAGCGCCGTGCCGTACTCCAGCAGCGCGCGCTCGTGCTCCTCGATGCGCTCGAACCCGATCGACTCGATATAATCGAGCGCCGCGTGCAGGCCGACGGCACCCGCGATGTGGGGTGTGCCCGCTTCGAACTTGTACGGCAGCTCGTTCCAGGTGCTCCGTTCGAACGTCACCGACGCGATCATGTCGCCGCCGCCGAGGAACGGGTCCATGGCTTCCAGCAGCGACGCGCGCCCGTAGAGCGCGCCGATGCCCGTTGGGCCGTACAGCTTGTGCCCGGTCACGACATAGAAGTCCGCGTCGAGCGCGCGCACGTCCACGCGCATGTGATACGCCGCCTGGGATCCATCCAGCAGCACCGGCACGCCTTTCTCGTGCGCGATCCGTACGATCTCCCGTGCGGGCGTGATCGTACCGAGCGCGTTCGACATATGCGTGACGGCCACGAGCCTCGTTCGGTGACCGATGAGCCGTTCGAACGCGGCGAGGTCGAGCTCTCCGTCGTCCGTGATCGGCGCCACGACGAGCCGAGCCCCGGTCGCGCCGCATGCGAGCTGCCACGGCACGATGTTCGAGTGGTGCTCCATCGCGGAAATGAGGACCTCGTCGCCGGGCTTCAGCCGCGGGCGCGCGAAGGCGTTCGCCACCAGGTTGATGCCTTCGGTCGCGTTTCGGGTGAACACGATCTCTCGCGCCTCGGCCGCGTTGAGAAACGACCGCACGCGCTCTCTCGCGCGCTCATAGGCGTCGGTCGCGAGTTCGCTGAGCTCGTGGACGCCGCGATGCACGTTGGCGTTCAGATCCGTGTAGTACCGCGCGAGCGCCTCGACGACGCTCACCGGCTTCTGCGTGGTCGCCGCGTTGTCGAGATACACGAGCGGACGGCCGCGGACACTGCGGGAGAGGATCGGGAAATCCGCCCTGACCTTCTCCACGTCCAATCCGGTCCGCAGCACTGTGGTCATCGCTGTGCCTGTGCCGTCGTGCCTCTCGCGTCGACTTCGGCGAGGTCGCGGGCGAGCTGCCCGAACAGTTCCGCCTCGAGCGCCTCCCGCAGCGGCTCGATCCGCACCCGATTGAGGATGTCGCCGGCGAAGGCGTGGATCAGCATGTCCCGCGCTTCCGCGTAGTTCAGCCCGCGCGTACGAAGGTAGAAAATGGCATCGTCGTCGAGCTGGCCGATCGCGGCACCGTGCGTGCACTTCACGTCGTCGGCGAAGATCTCGAGCTGCGGCTTCGTGTTGATCGTGGCGCCGTCGGTCAGCAGCAGCGCGCGGTTCGTCTGCTTCGCGTCGGTCTTCTGCGCATCCTGCCGCACGATGATCTTGCCGTTGAACACCGCCCGCGACGTGCCCCCGAGAATCCCCTTGTAGACCTCGTGGCTGCCGCAGTGCGGCCTGGCGTGGTCGATCGTCGTGTGGTTGTCGACCAACCGGTCACGATCCGACAGGTACAGCCCGTTCAGAGTGCAGTCGCCGCCCTCGCCGTCGAGAATGGCGAACGCGTCGTTTCGCACGAGCTTTCCGCCAAGCGAGAACGAGTGCGAGGCAAAGCTCGCGCTGCGCGCCATGTGCACGTGCACGCTGCCGATGTGAAAGGCGTCGAACGACTCCTGCTGGACCTTGTAATGATCGAGGCTGGCGTTCTCGCCGACGAAGATCTCCGACACGGCATTCGTGAAATAGGCGTCGCGCGTCGCCCCGACGTAGCTCTCGACGACCCGCACGTGGCTGCCCGCACCCGCGACGACGAGCGCGCGGGGATGCGCCATGACCCGGGACGCGTCCGCACCCGTCACGTAGACGATGTGGATCGGCTCGTCGACAATCGTGCCTTCCGAGACATGCACGAACGCGCCGTCCTGAGCGAGCGCTGTATTCAATGCGGCGAAGGCGCGCTGGCTGAAGTCGGCGACCTGTCCGAAATAGCGTTGGACGACGTCCGCGTGCCCCGTCAGCGCCTCCGCGAGCGATCCGGCGCTGGCGCCGCCCGGCAGCAGCTTCGTCCTCGACAGCGTCGCGTCGAACCGGCCGTTGACGATGACGACCCGCACGGCCGCATCGGCATAGGCCAGCTCCGCGAGCCGGTCGGCCGCGCCGGAAATCGGCCCGGCGGGCGCGAACTCCGTCGACGCGATGGGGGAAACGTTCGTGAATCGCCACTCTTCGTCGCGTACGGTGGGAACGCCGAGCTGCGCAAACCTTGCGGCTGCGCGTCCTCTCAGGTCTTCGAACCATCGCGGGCCTACAGGGGTGCGCCTTTCGAGCGCTGTACTGAATGCGGGCGCTTTCTCTACTAGTTGGGTCATCGTTCTATCAAGGTCGCGTTAATTCCCAATTCCCAATTCCCAAGACTGTCTTATTTGGAACTTGGGAATTGGGAGTTGGGAGTTTTCACTATGCCGCCTCAATCCATCCATAGCCGCGCGCCTCGAGTTCGAGCGCGAGTTCCTTTCCGCCTGACTTCACGATCCGGCCGTTGCTGAGCACGTGCACGAAGTCGGGGACGATGTAGTTCAGCAGCCGCTGATAGTGCGTGACGACGACGAACGATCTGTCGGGGGAGCGCATCGCGTTCACGCCCGCGGCGACGAGCTTCAGCGCGTCGATATCGAGGCCCGAATCGGTCTCGTCGAGGATTGCCAGGCGCGGTTCGAGCAGCGCCATCTGGAAGATCTCGTTGCGCTTCTTCTCACCACCGGAAAACCCTTCGTTGACGCCGCGGCTCAGGAACGACTGATCCATCTCGAGTACCGTCGCTCTCTCCTTCACCAGCGTCATGAACTCCATGGCATCGAGTTCCGGCTGGCCGAAGTGCTTCCGCTTGGCGTTGAGCGCGGCCTTCAGGAAGTAGGCGTTGTTCACGCCCGCGATCTCGACGGGATACTGGAACGCCATGAAGACGCCCTCGCGCGCGCGTTCATCCGGATCCATGTCCAGGAGATCTTTGCCGTCGAACACGACGGTCCCGCCGGTCACTTCGTACTCAGGATGCCCTGAGAGCGCGCGGGCAAGCGTGCTCTTCCCGGAGCCGTTGGGCCCCATGATCGCGTGCACCTCACCGGCGTTGACCGTGAGGTCGATCCCTTTGAGGATCTCCTTGCCATCGGCTGATACTTTCAAATCTCTGACTTCGAGCATGCTTTTCATTTGACTACGACTTTGTCTGCATTATTGATGCGCGTGGGGCCCACCCCCACGCGCTCACGCGCTTCGCGCGACGGCCTTTGGCCTTGCCGCCGCTTCGCGGCAGCCTGGAGTTAGCCCACCGAGCCTTCGAGGGAAACGCTCAACAGCTTCTGCGCTTCGACGGCGAATTCCATCGGCAGCTCTCTGAACACTTCCTTGCAGAAGCCGCTGACGATCATGTTGACCGCGTCCTCGGTCGCGATGCCGCGCTGACGGCAGTAGAAGATCTGGTCTTCGCCGATTTTCGACGTCGACGCCTCGTGCTCGACACGCGCCGACGTGTTCCGGATTTCCAGATACGGGAACGTGTGGGCGCCGCACTTGTCCCCAATCAGCAGCGAATCGCACTGCGAGTAGTTGCGCGCGTTCGCCGCGTTCTTGCCGATCCGCACCAGGCCGCGGTAGGTGTTCTGCCCGTGGCCAGCGGAAATCCCCTTGGAGACGATCGTGCTGCGGGTGTTCTTCCCGAGGTGGATCATCTTCGTGCCGGTGTCCGCCTGCTGCCAGTTGTTCGTCGTCGCGACGGAGTAGAACTCTCCAATCGAGCCGTCGCCCTGAAGAATGCAGCCCGGATACTTCCACGTGATCGCTGACCCCGTTTCGACCTGCGTCCACGTGATCTTCGACCGCCGTCCGGCCGCAAGGCCGCGCTTGGTCACGAAGTTGTAGATCCCCCCCTTGCCTTCCTTGTCGCCCGGGTACCAGTTCTGAATGGTCGAATACTTGATCGTCGCGTCGTCGTGCGCGACCAGCTCGACCACGGCGGCGTGCAGCTGGTTCTCGTCCCGCATCGGCGCGGTGCAGCCTTCGAGATAGCTGACGTGCGCGCCTTCGTCGGCGATGATCAGCGTGCGTTCGAACTGCCCTGTGTCTTTCGCATTGATGCGGAAGTACGTCGACAGCTCCATCGGACACCGGACACCCTTCGGGATGTATACGAACGATCCGTCGCTGAAGACCGCAGAGTTCAGCGCGGCGAAGAAGTTGTCGGTGTGCGGCACGACCGAACCGAGATACTTGCGAACGAGATCCGGGTGGTGCTGCACCGCCTCGGAGAACGACATGAAGATGATCCCGAGCTTCGCGAGTTTCTCGCGGAACGTCGTCGCGACCGACACGCTGTCGAACACGGCATCGACGGCGACGCCGGACAGCAGCTTCTGCTCTTCGAGCGGAATCCCGAGCTTGTCGAACGTGCGCTTGACCTCGGGATCGACCTCATCGAGGCTGTTCAGCACCTTTTTCTTTTTCGGCGCCGAGTAGTACACGATGTCCTGGTAGTTGATCGGGTCGTACTTGACGTTCTGCCAGGTCGGCTCTTTCATCGTCAGCCAGAGTCGATACGCCTTGAGCCGCCACTCGAGCAGCCAGTCCGGCTCGTTCTTCTTCGCGGAGATCAGCCGGACGATGTCTTCGTTGAGGCCCTTGGGGATCGTCTCGCTCTCGACGTCGGTGTAGAAGCCGTATTTGTACTCGCGTGTGGCGAGTTCTTCGATCGTTTCTGTTGAAGTCGACATGAATCAATCCCGGCGCCCTGGTCGGCGCGCGCTGAAATCTTCAGATGCTGAATGAGCTGCCGCACCCGCAGGAGGATTTGGCGTTCGGGTTGTTGAAAATAAATCCCTTGCTCACCAGGCTCGTGTCGTAATCGAGCATCGTCCCTTTGATGAACTGGAAGCTTTTCGGATCGACGAAGACGCGGGCGCCGTCAGCGGCGTCGAACACGTGGTCCGCATCCCGGGGCGCCGCTTCCCACGCGAAGGTGTAGCTCAGTCCCGAGCAGCCGCCTGCCTTGATGCCGATGCGCAAGCCGCCGCCTGGCAGGTTCTGCCGCGCCGTCATCTTTCGGATCAATTGGGCGGCGCTGTCGCTGATTTGAAAGTCCGCTGTGCGTTCCTCTGCGTGAGCCATAAGCACCGTTTGCAATCGAACTACGACCAGAACAGTCCTATTTTATCTGAAAGCGGCCGACGGATTTGGGAAATCGTAAATTCGAGGGATTTCCGGGATCCGGCACTCAATAGCGGGTGAGGCTCGAGTCCACCTCATCAATCCATGCCAGGATGCCGCCGGCCAGATTGCGGGCCTGTTTGAAGCCCTTTTCGCGCAGGATTGATACCGCCCGGGCACTTCGGCTCCCGGATTTGCAGAGGACGACCAGGTCGGCGTCCCCCGGGAGTTCGTCGAGGCGCCGCGGCAGCTCACCGAGAGGAATCAGCGTCGCGCCGGGAATACTGCAGAGCTCCGCTTCGAACGGCTCCCGGACATCGAGAATCGCCGGCGCACGGCCGGCGTCCATCAATTCCTTCAGTTCCCGGACGGTCACGTCAGTCGGTCGCTTCTGAGCCGGAGTCGACGACGTGCAGTACTCGTCGTAATCGAACAGCTCGCGGATTGTCGGATTCGTGCCGCAAATCGGGCAGTCAGGGTCGCGCGCCAGTTTGATCTCGCGAAAGCGCATCTTGAGCGCATCGAACATGAGGAACCGCCCGATCAGCGGCTCGCCGACGCGCAAAACCAGCTTCAGGGCTTCCGTCGCCTGGATCGTGCCGATGATCCCGGGCAACACTCCGAGCACGCCCGCTTCCGCACAGCTCGGGACGAGACCCGGCGGGGGCGGTTCGGGATGAAGGCACCGGTAACACGGTCCCCCGGGTGCGGCGAATACGGACGCCTGGCCTTCGAACCTGAAGATGCTGCCCCAGGCGTTCGGCTTGCCATACAGCACGCAGGCGTCATTGACGACATATCGCGCAGCGAAATTGTCGGTCCCGTCCAGGACGACATCCCACCCGTCCACGATCTCGCGTGCGTTGGCGGCCTTGAACGGCGCGTCGATCGTCTCGACGTGGACGTCAGGATTGAGCGCGCCAATCCGCTCCCGCGCGGACGTCAGCTTCGAACGGCCCACATCGGAGGTGCCGTGAATGATCTGGCGGTGGAGGTTGCTGAAGTCGACGACGTCGAAGTCGACGATGCCGATCGTGCCGACGCCGGCCGCTGCGAGGTAGAGCGCGGCGGGAGAACCGAGGCCGCCTGCACCGACGCACAGAATTCGCGCGTTCTTGAGCCGCCGCTGGCCCTCCTCGCCCACTTCGGGGAGCAGCAGGTGGCGGCTGAAGCGCTGCAGATCGCGCGTGGTCAGCGCCGGCAACTCCATGTACCGCACTATAGCGCGTCCGCCGCAGCGAACAGAAAACGTTGAGTTTTCGGCCGCTTTCGCCTAAACTTCGGCTACCGTGATCATCGCTGTCGTCGTCGCGCTGGCCGCTTGCGGCGGGGCGGCCCTGGTGTGGGCGCTCAAGGCCGAACGGCGGGCGGCCGTGCTCCAGGCGACGCTGGATGCCGAACGGCGCTCGGCGTCGGAGCGGCTCGCTCTGGTCGATCAGGCCCGCGACACGCTCAAGGACACATTTGCGGCGCTCTCGTCCGACGCTCTCCGGCAGAACAACGACTCTTTCCTGAAGCTGGCGGCGACATCGTTCACACCGGTCAAGGACTCGCTCGAGAAGCTCGGACATCACCTGCGGGAAACAGACCGCGAGCACTCGACGCTCAAGGGACACCTGCAGTCGGTCGCGGAGACGCAGCATCTGCTCCGCCAGCAGACGCAGGCGCTGGTGAGCGCGCTGAAATCGCCCAATCAGCGCGGCCGCTGGGGTGAAGTGCAGCTCCGGACGGTGCTCGAGCGCGCGGGCATGCTCAACTACTGCGACTTCGTCGAGAAGAGCGCCGTGACGGAGGACGGCCGCCGCCTCGTCCCCGACGTTCTCGTGAGGCTGCCGAACGAGGCGTGCATCGTCATCGATTCGAAGGTGCCGATCGACGCGTACCTGCGGATGTCGGAGGCCGAGGACTCGCTGCGCGATGCGCTGCTGCGGGAGCATGCGCGCCAGGTGCGGGACCATCTGCGCAGCCTCTCCGCGAAGAGCTACTGGTCGCGCTTCCAACCGGCGCCCGAATTCGTCGTGATGTTCATGCCGGCGGAGCCGCTCTTTACGGCGGCGCTGCAGCACGACACCGGGCTGTTCGATTTCGCTGTGGACCAGCGGGTCATTCCGGCGTCGCCGCTGACGCTCGTGGCCCTGCTTCGCACGGTCGCGGCCGCGTGGCAGCAGCAGCGGCTGGCGAAAAACGCGGAAGAGATCCGCCAACTGGGCCGGGAGCTGTACGAACGGCTGTCGACGATGGCGGAGCACATCGGCGCGGTGGGCGACCACTTGAAGAAAGCGGGAGCGTCGTACGACGCGTTCGTCGGGTCGCTGGACTCGCGGGTGCTCGCATCCGCGCGGCGCTTCAAGGAACTCGGGGTCACCGCGGCCAAAGACCTGCCCGAGGATCTCCCGTCAACGCATCTCGACGTCCGGCTGCCCCGCGCGCCTGAATTGCGAGTCGCGATTCAGGAATCGCTGATCGGTGAGGGGTAGGGCGCGAGGCGCGAGGCGCGAGGCGGGAGACGCGAAGCGCGAAGCGCGAAGCGCGAGGTGCGAGGCGGGAGGCGGGAGGCGGGAGGCGGGAGTTGTGCAGTTGTGTAGTTGACGTGAACGCTATTTGATAGCCACCGTCACCACGACCCTCGCTCTGATCTCTATTTGACCGGCCTCGATCGGCACGGGTGCTGCGGCGCCGGCCGCCTGGCCCGCCATCATCGCGATCGGGCGCGGCTGCGGCGGGTTGAAGTCGCGCTGCTCTTCGACGCGGAGCACGCGGTCGACGGTAACGTGCGCGCCGGCCGCGGCCGCCTGCGCCCGTGCAACGCCGTCCGCCACGGCGCGCGTCATCGCCTCACGTTCTGCGCCGGCCCGGTCTTTCAGGTCGAAGCGGATTCCGCTCACGTTCGTCGCGCCGCTTCCAACCGCCGCGGCAATGACCTCCCCGACCCGGTCGAGCGCGTCCACACGCACCTGCACTTCGTTGCGCGCGAGGTAGTCGCGGAGCGTCTGCTTTCCGTTGGCGTAGTCGTACTCCGGCTGCAGGTTGTAGCCGATTGTCTGAATCGCGTCCGCGGCAATGCCCGATGCCTTGAGCTTCCCGTTGACGGCGCTCATCGCGGTGGTATTCGCGCGTTGCGCCTCTTCCGGTGTTCGGGCTCGACTCTCGGCTGCGATTGTGACCCATGCGCGGTCGGGCGCGCGCTGCAGGCTGGCTTCTCCGGTCGTCACGATCACGGGGGTTGAGGGCGCCGAGATCGCTGCGACGTCCTGCGCGGATACGGAGTTGGACAGGCCAAGAATGGCCGCCGCGAGGATAACGGTTCTCACGGTTCACCTCTCGTCACGACTCCCGCTACTGCGGACTGTCGACGGTCACAGGCGGCGAGCACGCGACGCGAAAGCCAATGCCATACGAATACGTGTCGGGCGGCACTTTATGCCGATAGCTGCAGGTCAGCATGCGCACGTCCGACGCGAGCCATCCACCGCCGCGAAGCACGCGAAGCTGCCCGCGCGGCGGACCGGTCGGATTCCGGGCGGAAGAGGCCGCATAGTACGCGGGCGAATACCAATCCTGGACCCACTCCCACACGTTGCCGACCATGTCGAACAGCCCGAAGTCGTTCGGCGGATACGTCTGACACTTCGTCGTGCCGCCGGACGATCTCGCGTCCTGGTCCGCGAGGAAGTTTGCGTTCCGGGGGCCGATCTCGTCGCCCCAGGGATATCGTTTGGACTCCACTCCGCCGCGCGCAGCCTTTTCCCACTCCGCTTCGGTCGGCAGCCGGAACGCGCGGCCCGTGACGGCGGCCAGCCACGCGCAATACGCCGAGGCATCGTCGTACCTCACGAGCGACACAGGGTGGTGGAGACGCTCGGGCAGCGGCTCGGATTTCACCCATTCATAGGACGCCGCCGTCTGCCGAAACACACGCTGCCGGTCGATGCCGCCGACGCCGACGACGAGAGGAATCTCGTAAATCGATGGCGCGCGATGTCCCGTGTCCCGCACGAAGTGCGCGTACTCCGCATTGGTGACGGGCTGAATCCCAATCAGGAAGTCGTCGACGTGGACCGCATGCACCGGGCGCTCGTCCTCTTCGCCGCCGGTGGAGCCCATGAGGAACTCGCCCGCGGGAATCAGCGCCAGGCGTGGAAGATCGTCAAGGGCCATCGATCGCCTCAGAATAACGCATGCCGGGAATTCGACTACACTTCCAAGCCGTGTCTCAGCGGATATGCGGGCGGATCTCGCGCTGATTGGATTCGGACACGTCGGCCGCCGGTTCGCCCGGCTGCTGGACGAACGCCGCGACTGGCTCTCGCTCGACTACGACCTCGACTGCCGCATCGTCGCGATCTCTACACGCGGGCACGGATCGACAGCCAATCCGGCCGGGGTGGACGCTGTCGATCTGGCGCGGCAGCTCGAAACGGACCCCTGCGCCAGCGTTGGAGACCACGGTGACAGCTTTGCGGCGATCCGGGCGCTCGCCGATTCGCCCGCCGATCTGAAAATCGCCGTTGAAACGACGCTGCTCGACATCGGCGCCGGGCAGCCCGCCATCGACCACGTGCGCGCCGCGCTGCACGCAGGATGTCACGTGGTGACGGCGAACAAAGGTCCGGCCGCGTTCGCATACGAAGAGCTGAGTGCGCTCGCCGCCGATCGAGGGCTCTCGTTTCTATTCGAGGGCGCGGTCATGGACGGCATTCCCGTCTTCAACCTCGCCCGCGAGACGCTTCCCGCGGTGGAGATCCGCGGGTTCCGCGGCGTCATCAACAGCACCACGAACCACATCCTCACCGCGATCGAAGACGGCGAAAGCTTCGACAGCGCGCTTGCGCGGATGCAGGCGGAGGGGATCGCCGAAGCGGATCCGTCGCTCGACATCGACGGGTGGGACGCCGCGGCGAAGACATCCGCCCTTGCGAACGTGCTGCTGCGCGCGCGCATGACGCCGCAAGCGGTCGAGCGGGAGGGTATCGATCACGGCACCGCCCGCCTCGCGATGGCCGCGAAGGCGCGCGGCAATCGCGTGCGTCTCGTCGCCTCGGCGCGCCGGACGGCTGGGGGATTCTCTGCGTCGGTACGGCCGGTCGAACTACCCGAATCGGATTTGCTCGCCGGGCTGCGCGGCATGGCCAACGCACTCGTCGTCGAAACCGACCTCCTGGGCGATGTCGCCATCTGCCAGTTGAACGGCGGCCTCACGATGACGGCGTATGCCCTGCTGACCGATCTCGTGACCATCCGCCGCGGGGTGCGGTGACATGCGCCCGCTCGACGGGATCGTCGTAATCGACTTCAGCCGCGTGTTGTCGGGCCCGTATTGCACCGCGCAGCTCGCGGATCTCGGAGCCCGCGTGATCAAAATCGAGCAGCCGGGACACGGCGACGACACGCGGGCGTGGGGGCCTCCGTTCCTGCAGGGCGAGAGCTCCTATTTCCTCAGCATCAACCGGAACAAGGAATCGCTCGCCCTCGACTTGAAGCATCCGGCGTCCCGACGGATCGTCGACGGGCTGCTCGACCGCGCAGATGTCGTCGTGGAAAATTTCAGGCCCGGAACCATGCACCGTCTTGGTCTCGGGTACGACGAAGTCGCCGCGCAGCGGCCGCGCATCGTCTACTGTTCGATCTCGGGGTTCGGACAGACAGGTCCACGGCGCGCGGAACCGGGATACGACGCGGTGATGCAGGCCGAAGGCGGCCTGATGAGCATCACCGGCGCCCGCGATGGCCCGCCGTATCGCCTCGGCGTCGCGATCGCGGATCTGGCGACGGCGCTTTTCGCGGTGCAGGGCATTCTGGCCGCTCTCATCGCGCGTGAGCAGACGGGTCGCGGACAACTCGTCGATGTCGGGATGCTCGACACGGTTGCATCGCTGCTGACCTACCAGGCGGGCATCGTGTTCGCGACGGGAACGTCCCCCGGGCGGATGGGGAATCAACATCCGTCGATCGCGCCGTACGACACGTTTGCGACGGCAGATGGCGAGTTCGTGCTGGCCGTCGGCAACGACGAGCAGTTCCGGCGCATGGCTGCCTTACTGCAGGAGCCCTGGCTGTCGGCCGACCCGCGGTTTGCCACAAACAGCGACCGCGTGCACCACTATGACGCGCTCCGCGCAGAGCTGCGCCGCGTCTTTGCGACGTGGAAACGGGACGCTGTCGTCCGCGCCCTCACGGATGCGGGGGTGCCCTGCGGCGCCGTGCGCAGCGTGACCGAAACGCTCGCCGACCCGCAGCTCGCAGCGCGCGACATGATCGTCCCGATCACGCACTCGGTTGCGGGTGATATTCGGGTGCTCGGGAATCCATTGAAACTGTCCGCCACGCCGCCCGAAATCCGGACAGCGCCACCCGCATTGGGCCAGCACACGGACGCGATTCTCGAAGGCGATCTCGGTCTACGCCAAGAGGAAATTGCAAGGCTGCGGCGCGAGGGCGCGATTGCGTAATGCCAAACCGGCTGCCACGCAGGATCGGGATCAGCGTTCGACGAACGGCGGCAGCGCGTCCATGATGGCGCCGACCACGTCTTCCTGCGAAATCTCGGAGACAGGGCGGTCCTCGAACAACGCCCGTTCGGTAACGACTTGTCTGCGCCCGCGGCCGCGAGAGGCCGTCATCATGAGGACCGGCGTGTTGCCGCTGGTGTCGAGCGCCAGCTCGATGAACTCGTCCGGCGAAAACTCCGGCGTCAATCTGACCGACTCACCCGGCGTGAACACCTTGAAGCGGTGCCCTTCGCCGACGAGCGCCTGGGCGACGGCATGAAAGGCCGGCACGGCGACGTCCGGAAGAAACGCATCGTACGCACGGGACGCTTCGTCGATGCGCGAGCGGCGCTCGGCCGCATGTCGCTTCGCCTGCTCGATGACGCCGCGTAACCGTCGCCGGACTTCTGAGACCTCCATCCGACCGAGCATAGCATTCGTTGCGCGGACGGGGTCAGACCCCGGTCGCCGGATTACCCACAACCGACAGATGGGGTCAGACCCCGGTCGCTCGATTACACACTGGGTATTCAAGCGGCAGGGGTCAGACCCCGGTCACTGAATTACACACATGGCAGTTTGTGCGACGGCGGGAACAGATCTGGCGCTCAGGCTGGAGCGTGCGCGGAGTTGATCGCCATCAGCCCGCCAAGCAGCGGTTCGACGCGGCAGTCGACGAACCCGTGCTGCTCCATCAGCGCCGCAACTGCGCGCGCACCGGGGTACCGTCGGATCGATTCCGGGATGTACCGATAGGTGTCGGGATCGCGGTGCAGGACCCATCCGAGGGTGGATCCGACGACGGTCAAATACGTGAGGTAAAACCGACGCAGAAGCGCGTTATCGGGCCTGTTGAAATCGAGCGAGAGCACGGCGCCCCCGGGGCGGAGCACGCGGCGCATTTCGGCGATCGCCGGCTCGATCCGCGGGACGTTCCGGATCCCGTAGCCCGTCGTGATCAGATCGAATGATCCGTCGCGGAACGGCAGCATCATCATGTCGCCGGTCACGAACTGCACGTTCGGTCCTGGCGTCCGCCGCTTTCCGCGAGCAAGCTGCAGCATCCGGTGCGTGACGTCGAGGCCCGCCACGCGGGCTCCGCGGTCACCGAGCGCGTACGCGATATCACCGGTCCCGCATGCGAGGTCGAGCGCCTGCGTTCCCGAGGTCACCGCAGCCAGACGGATCAGGCGCCGCTTCCAGCGCTGGTCCATGCCGTACGACAGCAGCCTCGTGATGAGATCGTAGCGGTCGGCAATCGTCGCGAAGAGACCGCGAACGTATCGCTGCTTCGCTTCCTCTGTTTCGAACGCGCGTGGCAGAACGGTGGGCATGACGGCCGCGTCAGCCATTATCATCCTGCGGTGCACATGCTCCTGCTCGCGGCCCTTCTCGCGCAGTCTCCCGGCGGCGCCGCACCCGCCGAGCCGTTCAAGATCATCGACAACTCGTTCCTCGTCGAAGAAGCCTTCAACCAGGACCCCGGCATCGTCCAGAACATCGTCAACTGGAGCCGGCAGAATGGAGATTGGCTGCTCACGTATACACAGGAGTGGCCGGTGCCCGGCCTGCGGCACCAGCTCTCTTACACGGTGCCGTTCAGCGCGTCCGGCATCGGCGACGCATTCCTGAACTATCGGCTGCAGGTGTGGGAGGAGGGATCAGGCCGGCCGGCATTCGCGCCCCGGCTCAGCGCCATTCTCCCGACCGGCCGCGGGCCGAGTTCACCGGGGGTGCAGACGAACCTGCCGTTCAGCAAGCAGCGCGGCAACTGGTACCTGCATTGGAACGCAGGTGTCACCTGGCAGCGGGCGCCGGAGCGGCTGTCACTCGTCACACCCGCGTTCGCCGGAAGCGCGATCTATCGATTGGAACCGATGGTGAACGTGATGATCGAGTCGGTGCTCTCGTTCGACCAGCGGGTCGGCACGTCGCCGCAGCAGTCGCCGGCCGGTCCTGAAGTATTCACGACAGCGCGCAGTCATACGTTCACGCTGTCCCCCGGCGTACGGGGCGGATGGAATCTCGATCCGGACACGCAGATCATTGTGGGCGCCGCGATTCCGGTTTCGTGGACGGACGGGAAGGCGTCTGCGGGCGTGTTCGGTTATTTTTCCTACGAGTTGCCGTTCAAGCGATCGCGGTAACCCAATTCACGGCGGGCACTTCACAACGCCTCGAGTAGTTCGGACCTTGAGTAGTTGTGTTGTTGGGTGATTGTGTCGTTGCGTAGTTGCGCAGTTGAGTAGGTATCATCGAGCCGGCCGCTCGCGATACGGCGTGGGATCGATCACCCCGGCTTCGTTGAACGCATCCCGTCGTTCCCGGCACTTGCTGCAGCGTCCACAGTGCTGACCACCGGACGGCTGCATGCACGAGAGCGTCAGCTCGAACGGCACACCGAGTTCGACGCCAAGCCGAATGACGTCCGTCTTCGACTTGCTCGTGAACGGTGCGGCGATGTCAATCGGCGCGCCAAGGCCCAGCGAGAGCGCGCGCGCCATGGCATCGAGGAACTCCGGACTGGCGTCGGGGAATGGATTGCCGGCGAGCTGGCCCATGAGAACGCGCGCGATGCCCTGGCGTGCCATGTAGATCGACGCTTTCGACAACAGCGTGATGTTCCGGCCGTCGATGTAGACGTCTTCGTCGGGCGTGTCGAAAGCGGGCGGCTCCCCACGCACCGCCCAGTGGGTCGGCGGATACACGTCACGCATATCGAAGGACAGGCTGGCGAGCGGCGCCACCGTGAACCCTTCGAACGCTGGCGAGTGCAGCAGCCGCTCGATCATCCTCCGCTCCTCCGCTTCCCAGGCGAACCCGACGCTGACATAAATCGGGGCGACCGCCGAGGACTGTGCCGCAAAGGCCAGCAGAACCGCGCTGTCCAGCCCGCCCGAGAGAAGGACGGCGATATACTTTTCAGACATGTACCTGGTCACCAAACGTCTCGAGTTCTGCTATGGACATCGCCTGCTCGACTACGACGGCGTGTGCAAGCACCCGCATGGCCACAACGCATCGGTCGAAGTCGACGTCCGCACGGACCGTCTCGACACCCGCAATATGGTGGCCGACTTCAGCGACATCAAACGGATCGTGAAAGGGTGGATCGATCGCGAGCTGGACCACAAGATGATCCTGCGGCAGGACGACCCGCTCGTGGAGCCCCTCAAGCAACTGGGCGAACCAATGTACCTGCTGGAGAGCAATCCGACGGTCGAACGGATTGCGCGGCTGATCTACGAGAAGGCCCGCGAGCAGGGCATAGATGTGGTCGCGGTGCGCGTCTGGGAGACGCCGACCTCGCTCGCTACTTACGCCCCCTCGCGAGCTGAATTGTAGATTCCAGATTGTAGATTGCAGATTGATTGATCAATTGTCTAATAATCTGCAATCTACAATCTGCAATCTGCAATTCCGGCGACTCAGCTGGCGCGGAGCCGGATGGAACCGTCGCCGGTCCTGACCTTCAGCAGCTTTCCCCCTTGCCCGAGTTGGCCGTGGAGCGCTTTTCGCTCCTGACTGTCGCTGCCCGAAACCGTCAGCTCGCTGTGTACGCTTCCGTCGCCCGTTGAGGCATCCAACTCCGCCGAGAAGTCCGACGGCAGGTAGAGCGACACGCTGCCGTCGCCCGTCGTGAACGACCAGTCGTCCTTCATGACCGCGCCGGACTCCGCGCGGAACGTGATCGAGCCGTCCCCGGTGTGGACCTTCGCCACGTCGGGCTGACCCGCGACGGTCACGCTGCCGTCGCTGGTCTGCAGATCGAGCCGGCCGGTGATCCCGTCGAGCGCGACGGAACCATCGCCCGTCTGCAGTGTGACGTCGCCGCCGATGCCATTCGCTTTGATGCTGCCGTCGCCGGTGCGCAATTCGAGGTGCCCGGTCACACGCTCGATGCGAATCGAGCCATCGCCGCTTCTCGCCACGACGTTTCCCGACCTGGGCATGGTCACGATCAGGCGCGCCGTCGGCGTCATGCCCCACCCGAACACGATTTCGTGCGCCGGGCGTTTCACCTCGACGTCGATGCGATTGCCATCCTGCTTCACGTCGATCTGCAGTTTGTCGATCTCCTCCTGAGTCGGCCCCCGCTTCTCGATCTCTACGGTGACCTGCCGATCGTCTCCGGGCCTGATTTCGATCGAACCATCGAAGGTGGTCAGATGCAGGTCAGGCGTGCCCGACACGGTGAACCGCTTCTCATCGCGCGCGATATGGCCCTGGGAGTCGACGACGACGCAGCCGCCAGCCAGCAGGGTCGAGGCCACGGCGACGGCGGGTAGTACAAATTTCATACGGGTTTGGACGGCCTCCTGCCCCACAGAGTTCCGGAACCGGTCACGACGCCTCCGAATACGCGAGATTTCCCCCGATCCACGTCTGGACGACCCGCAACTGCCGATCGAGGACGACGAGGTCGCCGGCGGCGCCCGGCGCGAGGACGCCGAACCCCTGGAGGCCGAGCGTCCGTGCAGGCGTCGTGGAACACACCGCGACGGCGTCCGACAGGCTCAGTCCGCAGGAAGCGGTCAGCGTGGCAAAGGCGCGGTCCATCGTGAGCACGCTGCCGGCTATCGTGCCATCGTCCAGGTACGCCGCATCGCCAACAGTGATGCGTCGACCGCCGAGCGCCGTGCGTGAGCCGCGAGGCAGCCCCGCGCCGGCCGTGCCGTCGGTGATGGCCATGATGCGCTCGGGACGCTTGGCGGCAATCGCGACCCGCATCATCGCGGGATGCACGTGTACGCCGTCGCAAATCAGTTCGGCAACGACATCATCCGACTCGAGCACTGCGCCGGCAAGCCCGGGTTCACGATGGCCCACCGGCGTCATGCGATTGAACAGATGCGTCGCCTGATGCGCCCCTTCACGAATGCCTCGCGCAGCCTGATCGTACGATGCGCCCGAGTGCCCGAGCGATACGTGATGCCCGTGTGACGCGAGATCCGCGATGAGCGGCAACGCCCCCTCGAGTTCGGGCGCCACGGTAACGATGCCGACCTCCGCGCGGGCGGCGGCGATCTCGTCGAGGATGTCGGCCGCGCCCCATCGGAACGCGGCGCGTGGCGCGGTCGGCAGCCGCAGACACTCGAGCGGCTGCGCCCCCTTGAAATCGGGATTGATGAAGTTGCTCTCCAGATGTGCGGGAAGCACACGAGCGCCTGGTTTGCGGGAGACACGCATCTCCGCCACTGCTGCGAGCACACGCCGCAGCGCAACGGGATCGCACGCGACCGTCGTCGGGCAGAACGCCGTGACGCCGAAGCGCGGCAGCCGCTCAGCGATCTGCCGAATCGCGTCTTCGCCGTCGAGTGAATCGTGCCCCTCGACGCCGTGCACGTGCACGTCGATGAAACCGGGAATGATGTAGTGATCGGCAAACGTGAAGTGCAGATCGCCGTCAGCTTCCGGCGAATGCGCGGACGGCTGCGAACCGACCGACGCAATCCGATCGCCGTCGAGCACGATGGTGCCGCCGCTCACCACACCATCGGGCAACACGAGGTCGGCGCCTGCCAGACGAATCATCTCGTCAATCGATCATTCACAGGCATGCGCGACGTCACCCTCCGCCTGGCCCATGTGACACTGCAGCTTGCGCCCGGCAAATGGCAGCGCCACTCCTGTCTGGAATGCCTCCTGATCGACCCGTTTGAGGAGCCGCTGCAGCCAGCGTTCGTCGGGTGCGGAAAACACGATCACGCCGGCGCCTTCGGCCGGCGGAAACTCGCGATCGTCGAGGTAATCCCGGTCCAGGGTGACGAGGGTGCGGCCAAGTTGACGCGCGAGGCGGAAGTGCTCGATGTCACGCGCGCGCCGCATCAGATCGTCCTCGAGCACGAAAAACACGTCCCACCCGAGCTTTTCACGCATGTATGCGACAGCGCCGGTCGGGATGTTCGCATCGGCATAGATACGCGGCTGCTCGGCCGTGCGCTCGACGAGCGGCGAGAGTTCAGAAGAAAGTGTTCCCAAGCGTGCGTCACCCGGCACTGATTCCAGGCACCCAGTTCCATGCACCCCGCGCGCGCGGCATGTCAGCGATGACGATCGATTTCTGCGGGCTCGCTCTCCACCGGCTTTGCCTGTGCCTCGCGCGCCTGCCGCTGGAGATCCGCGACGAGCGCGTCCCGTTTGTGGACGAGTTCCCGGCGTGAGCGGCGGTTGTGCGCGGAGCCGACCGCGTACTCGCAGAAAAGCGGAAACGCAATCGTCGAGTCGCAGTACGCCACCACCGTGTCCGGCAGCACGCCCGGATTGATCTTTCCCCAACTGACCGCTTCCGACGGCGTGGCGCCGGACAGGCCGCCCCAGACGACCTGGTCGGTCGTGAACTGAATGAAGAAGTCGTTTCCCCCCTTGGGAATGCCGTAGACCTCCCACAGCGTCGGCTGTCCCTGCAGGTAGAAGTTCTTTGGTGAACCACCGCCGAGGATGACGCACCCGTTGTGCGTGCCGGCAAGGATGATCGCGCAGACCTCGTTGACGTCGAGATTCGGGTTGATCATCAGCGTGCCGCCCTTCATCAGCTCGTGATACGCGATGTTCATCCCGATCGAGCTGTCGCCGGGCGACGACGTGTAGACCGGCACCCCGCACTGCGCCGCCTTCGCGACGACGGAGTACTCCGCGCAGGCCGGGTTGCGTTCGAGGAGATCCAGACCAAGGCGGTAATGGAACTCGGAGGTCGAGATCGGCCCGGTCAACGCCGAACGGTCGAGGAACTCGCGGATGTACTTGTCGGTTTCGAGCAGAACGGTGGCCGGGAAGAGGACATCGTAAATCCGGATGATGCCTTCCTCATACAACTCGACGTCGTCCAGGAACGGAGACCCGCGGTGCAATGAGAAATTCAGCGCGTAGTGCAGGTCGTGATACAGGTTGGCGCCCGTGCTGATCATGAAGTCGATCAGGCCGCGCTCCATGAGCTCGATGACACAGCCGCCGAGGCCCGCCGGCGTCATCGCGCCGGCCACGGTCAACCCGATCGTGGTGTCGCTTTCGGGCGTGAGCATCTTGTCGGCAAAGATGTGGCAGGCTTCGGAGAGGCGGCCGGCGTTGAACGCCTGGAATCCGCCGTCGATGAGCGCCCGGACCTCCGCACTTCCCCGCGGGCGGTAGTAGCGAATCTCTTTCCCGGAAAGGTAGCGGCCGGGCCCCTGCCCGGGCGACCCCGGCGACCTGTGAGGCATGGGGCGATCATAGCTGAAACTGCTGCAGCCCAAACGGGTTCCGGCCGATACAGCTTGACAGCCGGCACCGTGCGGAGCGAACGTACACACGCCCTCCCCGGCCCGGCCGCGACCGACATGCAGTCCGATCTCTCATACGTGTGGATTCTCGTCGCCATCGTCGCCGGCGCTGCGGCGCTCGTCGCGTGGTGGATTCTCTCGCGCGGACGCCTCGTGCCCGGCGAGCATGTGTTCCGCGCGAGCCGCTGGAGCCGCGGGAACCATCTGTTTCCGACGCAGGTGGCGGTCACGCCCACGAGCGTTGTCCAATACACGCCCCAGTGGGTCGGCCGCCGTGAGCATTCCATCCACATGGCCCACATTTCGTCTGTCGAAATCGACACGAACCTGTTCTTTTCGAACGTCATCATCGAAACGAGCGGGGGGTCGGATCCCGTGATGTGTCACGGCCATCGGAAACACGACGCCGTCGAGATGAAACGGCTCATCACCGAATATCAGACGAACTACTACGGCAAGGGACAGGCGCCGCCGGCCTGATCGCATGTCGAACGACGTCCTGCCCGTCACCGCGCGGCGGCTCGATCCCGCCGAAATGGAATCCCGCTTCCAGGGGCTGGTGCAGTCGCCGCTCCGCGCGGCGATTCTGCGCTTCCTCTGCGCGCGCCCGGATGATGCGTTCGACGTCGAATCGCTGATGCAGACCTTCGGACGGCTGCGGCTCGACGTGGAAAACTGCATCCGCGAGCTGGTGGCCTTCGGCGTGGTGCGGCGGACGGGCGGGGCGCACGCGTCGCCGAAGTATCAGTTCGTGCCGCCCACGAGCGAGGTCCTGCGCGACCTGCTCGACTCGTTCCTCGAGCGGCGCGCGCACGTCAGCCACGAAGACCGCTCCCCTGCGGTGCAGCGCTTCCGCGAGATGATCGGCCGTGACGAGAAGATGCTCGTCATCTTCGAGTGGATCCGCACCGCGGCGAAGTCGGACATCTCGGTGCTGATCCTCGGGCCGACCGGATCGGGCAAGGAAGTCGTGGCCCGCATGATCCACGAACTGAGCCGCCGCGGCACCAACCGGTTTCAGGCCGTCAACTGCGCGGCGCTGCCCGACACGCTCTTCGAATCGGAGATTTTCGGCTACGAGAAAGGCGCGTTCACGGGGGCGCACGATCGCAAGCAGGGCCGGCTCGAGCTGGCGAACAACGGCACGCTGTTCCTCGACGAGATCGGCGACATGTCCATCGTCGCGCAGGCGAAGCTCCTGCGCGTGCTCGAAGAGCGGCGGTTCGAGCGCCTCGGCGGCAACACGTCCATCGAAGTGAACTTCCGGTTGATTTCGGCGACGAATCGTCCGCTCGAGCAATTCGTCCGCGACAGCCGCTTTCGCGAGGACCTGTACTACCGCGTCAACGCGTTTTCCATTCGGCTGCCGTCGCTGCGCGAGCGCGCGACGGACATCCCGGTACTGGCGCAGCGGTTCCTGGCGCGATATTGTGCCGCGAACGGACTGCCCCTCGATGGCAAGTCGCTCTCCAAAGAGGCCGCCGATCTGCTGATGCAGTACCACTGGCCCGGCAACATCCGCGAACTCGAGAGCACGGTGTCGCGCGCCGCGCTCTCCTCGCCGGGTCGGGTCATTCGTGCCACCGACGTCGAGTTCCTGCACGCGCCCGAAGCGCCGTCCGAATCGTCGTCCGACCGGCTGCCTTCGCTCGCGCAATCGGAACGCGCACACATCCTGCGCGTGCTCGAGAGCGTGCAATGGAACAAGAAGCAGGCAGCGGAAATTCTTGAAATCAGCCGCGGAACGCTTTACAGGAAAATCCTCGAGTACGGCCTTGAAAGCGCGCCCAAGAGGGCGAAGGCGTGATCACCACAGACGTTCACAAATGCCGGCGACTCGGGCCGAGGCTCCCGAAGTCAAAAACCGGGGCCGGAACTCCTCAAATTGCGTAGTTGTCAGCATTGTTACGTTACGGGACACCGCCCAAATCGGAGGGCTTGCGGGGCCCAGAATTGTGCCGTGTGGAATAGCCTTAAATCCAATACTTCCAGTGTGTTGACTGCTGACGAAAGCAGCTCGTCCTGCGGCAGCGCGCTTGCAGCCCCCACGCGGTTCAGCCGCACCATGCTCCGACGTGTCGTTTTGCCGGCGCTCGTCACCCTCGTCTGTCTTCAGACGAATGCCGGCCTGACCGCGCACGCGGCCGATCGGACGGTCCGGGCGATGACCGTCGATGGGCTCCCGACGGGAACCTCGGCCCGTGTCGCGGAGGCGGTCGGCGCAGACTGGGTCCGCACCGCGCTCGGGTACGACGGGACGGGCGTGACGATTGCGGTCATCGACTCGGGCGTGACGGACTGGCATGACGACCTCGCGGCCTCGCATATCGCGCGATTCGTCGACTTCGTCAACTTTCAGGCGGTGCCCTACGACGACTACGGCCACGGGACCCACGTCGCCGGCATTCTGGCCGGCGATGGCGCCGACTCCGGCGGCGCGCGACACGGCATCGCGCCGGGCGTGTCCCTCCTGGTCGAGAAAGTCCTCGACGAAACCGGCCAGGGCTATATCAGCAATGTCATCGCGGCTATCGACTACGCGATCGCCAACCGGGACACGCTGGGCGTGAGAATCATCAATCTGTCGGTCGCGGCGCCCGTCAGCGAGTCGTACCTGGTGGATCCGCTCGCACTCGCGGCGAAACGGGCCGTAGATGCGGGGATCGTCGTCGTGACCGCGGCCGGAAATCTCGGAACCGACACCGACGGCACGCCGCAGTACGGCGGGATCGGCACTCCTGGAAACGCGCCCTGGGTCGTGACCGTCGGCGCGTCCTCGCACCAGTCGACGACCACGATCCGCGATGACGTGGTCGCGCCGTTCAGCTCGCGCGGCCCGACGCCCATCGATTCGCTGGCCAAGCCAGACCTGGTTGCACCGGGCGTCGGCATCGAGTCGCTGGCGGATCCGTCCAGCACCCTGTTCCTTACGAAGCCTGGCGCGCGCATCTGGGGCACCGTGACGACGGCGAGCGCGCCGTATCTGTCGCTGACCGGTACGAGCATGTCGTCACCCGTTGTGAGCGGCACGATCGCGCTGATGCTCCAGGCGAACCCGTCGCTCACACCCAACATGGTGAAGGCGATCCTCGAATACACGGCCGAAGCGCGTGCTGAATATGACGCGCTGACCGAGGGAGCCGGGTTTCTGAACGCGCGTGGTGCGGTCGAGGCCGCCGCGGCGCTGTCGACGGGAAGCCGCGTGGTGGCGTCCACGATGAATGATCCGACTCCGTGGAGCCGGCACGTGATCTGGGGCAACCAACGGGTTTCGCTGACGGCGCTCGATCCGTCGTCTCCCGCGTGGCGATCGACCGTGACGTGGGGTGCCGGCGCAGGGCCCGACGGGAGGGCGCGTTGAAGTCGCTGCCGCTCGCCGCACGACTTTACGTCGGCGCGATGATCGCGGCCGGCGCCGTGCTGCTGGTGCTGTATTTCCCGCGCGACCTGCTGCAGCATGCCGGGCTCTTCATCCTGCTGCTGCTGATCTCCTGCGTCACCTCGATGTTCAAGGTGAACCTGCCGCTCTCGCGGCGCTCGTCGACGATGTCGGTGTCATACGCCGTCGATTTCGCCTCGCTGCTGCTCCTCGGCCCCCACGAAACGATGCTGGTGGCCGCCGCGAGCGCGTTCAGCCAGTGCACGTTCCGGATCGAGGAGAAGAATCCGACGCACCGAACGCTCTTCAGCATGGCGTCACTGATTGTGACCGTCCAGGGCGCGGGCGCGGTGCATGCCTGGCTTGGCGGCACGCCGGGCGTGATCGATCTGCTCACGCTGCCCAAAGCGCTCGTCGGCGCGGCGACCACGTACTTCCTGCTCAACACCATCATCATCGCGACGGCGGTGACGCTTTCGACGCGGCAGACGCTGGCCGCGGTCTGGCGCGAGAACTTCCTGTGGAGCGCGCCGAGCTACTTCGTCGGCGCGGGCGCCGCAGCGGTCGCCGCGTGGTTCGTGAACGTATCGGGCCAATGGCTCGCGCCGCTGGCGGCAGCGCCGCTGTACCTGACGTACCACACCTACAAGGTGTATCTCGGGCGCATCGAAGACGAGCAGCGCCACGTGCGCGAACTCGGCAACCTGCACCTGGCGACGATCGAAGCCCTCGCGCTGGCGATCGACGCGAAGGATCAGACGTCGCACACGCACATCCGCCGCGTCCAACTCTATGCCACCGCGGTCGCGCGGGCGCTCGGCATGACCGAGAACGACATCCAGGGCGTGAAGACGGCGGCGCTGCTGCACGACATCGGCAAGCTCGCCGTCCCCGAGCACATTCTGTCGAAGCCCGGACCGCTCACAGCCGAGGAGTTCCAGAAGATCCGCGCGCATCCCAAAGTGGGCGCCGACATCGTCAGCTCCGTGCCGTTCCCCTACCCCGTCGCACCGCTGATCCTCAGCCATCACGAGCGCTGGGACGGCAAGGGCTATCCCGCGGGCTTGCGTGGTGTAGACATTCCGCTCGGCGCGCGCATTCTCTCGGTCGTCGACTACTTCGATGCGCTCATGGCCGAGCGTCCGTATCACAAGGCGATGACGTTCGAGTCCGCCATCGACCTCCTGAAGCAGGAGTCGGGCCGCGCCCTCGATCCGGCGGTCGTCGCCGCGTTCGTACAGCTCCTGCCGGGGCTGCAGAAGGAAGCGATCGCCCTCGAGCAGACGGTGGCGCGCCGTCACGTCTCCGAAGACCTGCCGCAACCGGGCACGCCCGCCACCGGACTGACGCCGGAGCCGAGCAAGAAGAACGTGTTCGAGGACATCGCGCTCGCACACCGCGAGATCTACGCGCTTTATGAAATTGCGCAGGCGATGGGCACGAGCCTCGGCGTCGCAGACACGATGGCGCTCATCTCCGCGAAGCTGAGCAACCTCGTTCCGTTCTCGTGCGCGGCGCTCTTTCTCCACGACGAGCAGAGCGACATGCTGCGGTGCCGGTTCGCAACCGGCGTGGATTCGGATCTGATTCAGCAGGTCACCGTCCGGTCGGGCGACGGCCTCACCGGATGGATTGCGCGTAACCGTCGCCCGCTCGTGAACGCGCGGCCGAGCGCAGACCTCGAGGCCTCGGGTCTCGACAAGATGACGAAGCTGCAATCCGCGCTCGTCTGCCCGCTGATGTTCCAGGAACGCTTCATCGGCGCGTTGTCGGTGTACTCGACCGAACCCGCGTTTTACCGCGACGACCACCGCCGGCTGCTCGACCGCATTTCGGAGCAGGCCGCCGCCGTCATCAACAACTCGATCGTGTTCGAGCAGACGCAGGAAGACTCGCTGACCGATCCGCTCACCGGGCTTCCGAACACCCGGTTCCTGTTCATGCACCTGACGCGAGAGCTGGCGCGAGCCGAACGCCTCGAGACCGAGGTCACGCTGATGGTCATGGATCTCGATCACTTCAAAGAGATCAACGACCAGCACGGACACCATGTCGGCGACCGGGCGCTGTGTGAGGTGGCGCGCGTACTGCGCGCCGCAATCCGGCCGTACGACATCTGCGTCCGGTACGCCGGAGACGAGTTCATCATCGTCCTCTCAGGCTGCAGTCCGGAAGAAGCAGAGGCCAAGCGGCTGGAGCTGCAGAAGAGCATCGACGAGGTGTACTTCGAAGCGCGGCCCGGCAAGCGGCTGCCGCTCGGCATCAGCATCGGCGCGGCCGTCTTCCCGGTCGACGGGGAATCGTACGAAACACTGCTGGCGACGGCCGACAGCCGCATGTATCTCGACAAGAGCGCCCGCAAAGGACGCAGCGGTCCGGCTGCGCACGCGGCGGCCGCCCACCCCGAACTGACGGAAGTCGACATTCAGCGCGCCGCCGCAGGCATACTGTAAGCGGCACTTGCACACGCTGCTGAGCAACCGGCGCGAAACGCCGACGAGCCGCACCATCCGCGTCGCGATCGAGCGGCCATTCCCTTACAAGGCCGGGCAGGCCGCATGGATCAGCCTGACCGCAGACGACGAACTCACGCCGTACTCGATTGCCTCCGCACCCGAAGAGACCTCGCGGGAAGGCTGGCTGCAATTTCTCGTCAAGGTGGATGCGGCGCGGCGATTCGGCGCAGCCGTCGAACGGCTGCGTCGTGGCACCAGGATTTACCTGCAAGGCCCGGCCGGCGAGTTCACGCTGCCCGATGCGCCTCAATCTCAGCAACTGCTGTTCGTCGCTGGCGGCACGGGCATCGCTCCGGTCCGGTCGATGATCGTGCACGCGCTGAATTTGTCTCCGGCTCCCTCGATTCAGCTTCTGTATTCGGCTCGCAGCCCGTTGGAGTTCGCGTACTTGCGCGAACTGCGCGGGCTCGCGCGCGCCGGACGCCTCGCGCTGGAACTCACCTTGACCGGCGAACAAGGCCGATGGCGTTACGGCCGCGGCCGCGCTGGTGCAGCGCACCTCCAGCGGCTCGGCGCCGGTCCGGAAACACTCGCGTTCCTCTGCGGGCCAGAGGCGATGGTGGCGGATTTGCGATCGGCGCTCACCTCGTTAGGGGTGCCGGTGGGGAACGTCCGTTCCGAACAGTGGTAGGCGGGGCGCGGCGTGCGGCATGCGGCGTGCGGGTCGGACTGCGGGGCACGGCCTGCCGGGTCCGTGTAGCGGCCGTGGGCGCGAGCGCGACGGTTGGGACGAAGTTTGCTGTAGCTGGAGCGGAGGGCTGTTTCGATGCGGAAAGTGCAGTATCTGCGTGCAGTGGTGGTCGCAGGCGTCTTGATTTGTCCGGCCGCCGTCGTGGGGTGCGGCGCCTCGGCAGGATCAGGCGCGCCGATCAACCACCCGAATGCCAACGACGATGCGACGATTTCGACCCGGGTGAAGACGGCGCTCCTCAATGAGCCGGGCGTGAACGCCACCGCGATCAACGTTGACAGCAGCGGCGGGGTCGTGACGCTGACGGGTCAGGTGAAGTCGAACGACGAGGAGCAGAAAGCCGTCGCGACCGCGCGGCGGATACCCGGCGTGCGCGATGTGAAATCCGAATTGAAAGTTGGCGGCGGCGATTGAGGCGGGTTGCGCGGTTGGCCGCCGCGAGCTGCGTCGTGGTGGGATCGCTCTACATGCCCATCGCGTGATAGCCGCCGTCGACCATCAGCACTTCCGCGGTGATCCCGCGCGCCGCGTCGCTCAGGAGGAACACGGCGGCATCGGCGATCTCTGACGTCTCGACCGTGCGCCGCAGCGGCGCGCGGTCCCGATACAGCTGCAGGATTCCGGAGAACCCGGAAATGCCGGACGCCGCCAGCGTCTTGACCGGGCCCGCCGAGATCGCGTTCACGCGGATGTTCCTGGGCCCGAGGTCCGCCGCGAGGTAGCGCACCGACGATTCCAGGGCCGCTTTCGCGACGCCCATCACGTTGTAATTCGGAAACACGCGATCGCTGCCGAGATACGTCAGGGTCAAGACGCTGCCGCCCCCCTTCCGCTCCATGAGCGGCAGCGCGCCACGCGTCAGTGCGATCAGCGAGTAGGCGCTCACGTCGAGCGCGATGCGGAACCCGTCGCGTGTCGTCTGTACGAACGGATTCGAGATCTCCTCGCGCGGCGCGAACGCCGCCCCGTGGACGATGAAGTCCAACCCGCCGAACGCGCGATCGATCTCCTCGAACACCCGCGCAATCTGTCCGTCGTCTGCGACGTCGCACGGAAGTATCAGCGGGTCCGTCAGCGCCGCGGAGAGGTCGCGAACGTTCTCTTCGAGCCGTTCACCCTGGTAGGTCAGCGCGAGCCGGGCACCGGCGCTCGACGCGGCCTGCGCGATGGCCCACGCGATCGATCGCTTGTTGGCAACGCCGACGATGAGGCCTGTTTTTCCAGTCAGCATGTCAGCAAAGATGGCAAAGATCGCAAAGATCTGATCTCGAAATTTTCCAAACCGTGGCGAAGATTTACACGATCGTGAGGATCTTCAATACCGCAAAACGGTCTTTGACATCTTGGATCTTTGCGACACGTTGCGACCGGCGAAATCTTTGCGATCGTCGGCTGTTTCTCATCGCTTAGAGATCTTCCGCAATCTGTAAATGTTTGGGATCTCTAGATCTTTGCGATCTTTGGATCTTTGCCGATCTTTGCCCTTAGCGGCCGCGCCGGCGGGAACCGCCGCCGGGACGGCCGCCGCCGAAGCCGGAGCCGCCGCCGCCACCACCACGGCCCTGACGCGCCGCGCCGGGACCACGATTGAATCGCTGCTGCCCGTTGCCGCGGCCCTTTCCGGCGCCGCGCGCATCGCGGAAGTTGGCGTTGCCGTGCGGCCGGCCATTGCCGTTGTGGCGGATCGTGAAATCCGGAATCGGCCGCTCCGCCTTGACGCCCTCGGGCCGCGGAAGCGTCGCGCGAATCAATGGGCGGTGGACTGGCCCTTCGTCAGGGGCTTCGTCGAAAACTGGCATGTCGTCGTCGGTCGCTGCGCTGATTGCGATCGGCGGTTCGTCGGCTGGTAAGTCGGTCGACACTGGCTCGACATCCGCAACGGAGACGGCGCTCACGACAGCGACCGGGAGATCCTCGACAGAAACGTCATCGGCGTCGGACGGCATCTCGCCGGCATCCTGTTCGCCTTCCGGCTCCGCCTCTTTGAGGCCGGCGAGCACTTCCTTGTACAAGCGTGCGGTGACAGGCGCCTTCTTGCGGCGCGGTGCCTTGCCGCCCTTGTACGCATGCTCGGAATCGCACGCGGTGCAACGGGTCTGCTTGATGGCATCGTCGATCATGGCCACCACGGCGTGATCGGTCACGCGCCGTTCACGTGGACAGTAATCGTCTACGAGGTCGCCGAGACGCAGCGGGCGCTGCTCCATTTACTTACTTCCCCCGGATTGGTCGATGATGGGCTGGGAAAAGAACCGCCTGCAGGCAGGCTGCAGTCTATCAAACGGCCGCTTCCAAGCGCAACCATATGGGTCGATTCAGACAATTGCCCAGCCGAAAACCCAAGCGCGGACCAATCGGCGTTGGGAGTTAGGAGTCGGGGACTTATCTCCTGGCGCCCTGGGTGTCAATCCAGCCGAGCGCCGCCTCCAGCGTCGAGTCCCGGCCGCCCAGCAGGTCCTCACGCGTGGTCGCGACCGGTTCGTCCGGCACAACCCCACGGCCTTCAATACGCACGCCAGTGCCCGTTACGAAGTCACCCCACGCGTGAATCAGCACGTCGCCGTTCGGCAACCTGTCAAAGAGGGCTGGCAGCGCCTGCCCCATGGACGTCTGGCCGAACACACGCGCTCGGCCGAGGGACTGCATGCCGCCGGCAAAACATTCCGACGCGCTGCCGGTCATGCCGTCGACGAGGATCGCCAGCGGGCCGGCATACGGAGTGACCCGCTCCCCTACCGAATTGACGAGCCGTGGATTGACGGCGAACCGCAGCTCGGAATCCCTGGTCCGCATCACGCCGAGTGTCGCGCGATCGGCGACGAAGTGGCCTGCGATGCCCATGATCATCGCCGCGAGGCCTCCCGGATTCCCACGCAGGTCGATGACGATGCCATCGGCCGAGCGGAATCGATCGAGCGCCTGCTCGAACGGCTTGTCGACCGCCGTCATCCAGACGTTGAAGCCGATCACGCCGACGGATCTGCCCGACCGCGTCTCCTTCAACGCCGACGACACCCGCACGTACATCGTCGGCAGGCTCCCGACGTTGACCGGCACCCCCGGTTCCGGCGTCCTTTGGATCCCTTTCGTCACGTGCGCGCCCGAACCATCGACGAACGTCACTGACGCGCGTGACTGCGACGGACCTCGCAAGCGCCGCTGTGCCACGCGCCAGGCCTCGAGCTGCGCGACGCGCCCGGGAGTGTCACGGACGATTGGGTTGAGCAGCGATGCCATCGGCGTGCCGTCGATCGCATCGACGATCCATCCGGCGTGGACACCGGCGGCCGCGCCGCCGCGATTGGGGTCGACGCTCGTCACGAGCAGCTGTCCATTTATGAGCCGCACATCGAACCCGGGTTGCCCGCTGAGGTCGACCGCGTCGCCAGGAGCGTCTGGCGTCGACGGGATGACGGCGAAGTGAGAGAGACCGATGCGGCCGAGCATGTCGGCGAGCACCGCACGGAGCTCACCGGGCGTCGTCGCCGCGATAGCTTTAGGACGCAGTTCCAGGCGGACGCGATCCCACGCCGCCGAATCGAAGGACTTGTCGAACGCCGTGTCGCGGACGATGCTCCAGACCTTGTCGAACGTTTCGGCCGCCGCGGGAGTCTGCGCGAATGCGGCCGCTGCCGCAGGCAGTGCGAGCAAAGCCGCGATGATCGCCGCCGCGGCCCGGTGCCTCACTTGATGAGCGCCTTGATTGCCGCGGGCGGCTCGAACGCGCTCGGCGGCACCGTGTCGTACTCGATTGTCGAGACGGTGATCTTCTGCTCGACCCCCATCACCTTTGCGACAAGGGACGTCGGCTGGAGGAGATTTCCGAACTTCTTGTAGGCGCCCTCGATGTTCGTGCTCTGGACCGGGCCCATGGGGGACTCACGCGTCTGGATGCTCGCAACGCGCAGGCCCGTCTGCGTATCGTAGAAGTCGAAATCCTCCAACCCGTCGCTGCGCACCAGGCTCACTTTGTAGCAGGAGCGCACGTCTCCAGGCGCGGGCTCGCTGGTCATCGGACAATCCGTTTTCGCAACCGTGGTGATGCTCTTGTAGTTTTTCGCGTCCCGCAGCTCGCTGTAGAAGTCGGCGTCGAGCTTCGCCTGCTCGAGTTCCTTTCCCTGCTGCAGCATCGGGCCGGTCATCGGATTGATGCTCCAGCCGCGCTCGCCGTCGAAACCCTGAATGACCTCGCCGACGCCGGGAATGGTCACGCGCTGAACGGCGCGATTGGGATTGGCGGCGGTGAAGATCTCCATCTCGCCGGAGAGACCTGACGCGGGCACCTCGTACTTGCCGGTCACGTGCATCGACTTGTGCGACATCACCGCGTCGCGCCCGCCGATGGCCTTGACGAATTTGTCGACGACGTCGCGGCCGCTCGGCAGCGACGGATCCGGCCTGGCGGCAGGGGTCGCCGCGGGTGCCGCGGGCGGCTGCGCAGACGGGGTCGTCTGCGCGAACGACACAGCCGGCAGTGTCAAGGCGACCACTGCCGCGACGACGGACACAGTACGACCAGAAACCGGAACGCGTAACAACATGCAGGACTCCTGAAACTCCGACAGGCGGGACAATTCAATTCTATCATCGCGGCCCGTGCCGGGGCGGGCGGCATGCACTACCCATCCGCCGCACCAGAGTTGGAGGCACCCCGCGCGAACCGCGCCGTTCGTGCTAGCGTATTCGCCCCCGATGGTTATTCTGGCGCTCATCGCCGCGCTCTCGGTGTCGCAAGGCGTCCCGCCGGACCCTCGGCCGCCCATTTACCTCGGTACGGAACGCGATCTGACGGTCGATGTCCCTCGTTTCGAGGAATCGATTACGGTTGACGGCAGTCTGTCCGAACCGGTCTGGCAGCAGGCGGCCCACCTGAAGGGCTTCTCGCAATACATGCCGGACGACGGACGCGCGGCGGCAGACGATACGGACATACTCGTCTGGTATTCGTCCACGGCCATTCATTTCGGCATCCGCGCACATGCGGCGCCGGGCACCGTCCGCGCTACCCTGGCGGATCGGGATCGCATCGGCAACGACGATTACGTCCTGCTGTATCTGTCCACCTTCAACGATCGGCAGCAGGCGAGCGTATTCGGCGTGAACGCGCTGGGCGTCCAGATGGATGGGGCGGTCGTCGAAGGCAACGCGCAGGGCGCCCACTTCAGCGGCGGGATCGCGTCAGGCCCTCCGCCGCTCGATCTCAGCCCCGACTTCGTTTACGACTCGAAAGGCCACGTCACCGATTGGGGCTACGAAGTCGAGGTGCGGATTCCATTCAAGACGCTGCGCTACCAGTCGAAGCAGCAGCAGGACTGGGGCATCCATGTCGTCCGCCGCGTGCAGAGCACCGGCCACGACGACTCTTGGGCGCCTGCGCGCAACTCGGCCGCATCCTTCCTGGGTCAGGCGGGCACGCTCAGCGGCCTCCACGATCTGCATCGCGGACTGGTGATGGATCTCAACCCGGTCGTCACCGCGCGCGCCGATGGCGCCCCCTCCGGTGCCAACGGCTGGAGCTACGACAACCATCGTCCGGAGATTGGTGCGAACGTCCGCTGGGGGCTCACGCCAAACCTCACACTGAATGCGACCGTCAATCCCGACTTCTCGCAGGTCGAAGCCGACGCGACGACGTTCCAGATTGATCCGAGACAGGCTGTCTTCTTCGCCGAAAAGCGTCCGTTCTTCCTCGACGGAATCGAGTTCTTCTCGACACCGAACAACCTGATTTACAGCCGCGACATCGTGGCGCCCGTGGCGGCCGCAAAGCTCACGGGCAAGGTGGGCCGCACGACGATCGCGGCGGCAACGGCGCTGGACGATGCGTCGCAGTCGGCGAATGGGACGACGAACCCGGTGTTCACGATCGCGCGCGTGCAACGCGACATCGGGAAGGCCTCGCGCGCGGCGATCGTGTACACGAGCAGGCTCGACGCGTCGCACGACAGCCACATGGTGGATGCGGACGCGCGGCTCGTATGGAAGTCGATCTACTCCGCCGATCTGCAGGCGGCCGTCAGCCGCACGACGGACCCGGGCAGCTCGAGATCGGGAGCGCTCTGGCAGGCCGGCGTCAACCGCCGCGGGCGGCGCTACAGCTTCCGCTACGCGCTGCAGGGCAATGCCGAGGACTTCGACGCGGCCGCCGGGTTCATCAGCCGTCCGGGCGTCGTCAACGGCAGTTTCGTGAACCAGTGGTCGTTCTACGGAAAGCCGGGGGCGTTCGTCGAAAAATTCTCACAGGACGTGCAGGTGCTCGGAACGTGGCGCTACGACGATTTCCTCGCCGCGCGCGGCGCGCTGGAGCGGAAGCTGCACATCGATTCGAACTTCTCGCTGCACGGCGGCTGGCAGACGGGCGCCTCGGTACTCTTCGAACGCTACGACTACGATCCGTCCATCTTCACCGGCGTCGGGATCCTGAACGGTGACGTGGTGCAGCCGTTCGTCGCCGCGCCACACCTGCCAAACCTCGATTACGTGCTGTCGCTGAACACGCCGCGCCTGTACGGCGTCACGACCAGCGTGTTCCTGATCTGGGGCAAGGACGAGAACTTCTTCGAGTGGGCGAACGCCAACATCGTCTACGGGACGCTCTCGATCCAGTGGCGGCCGTCCGAGCGCGTGCGCGTCGATTTCGATCACAACCTGCAGTCCTTTCAGCGGCGGACGGACAATTCGTACGTCGGCCTCCGCAACGTGCCGAGGCTCCGGCTGGAGTACCAGGCCACGCGATCGATCTTCGTGCGCTACGTCGGCGAGTACGCCACGAACTATCAGGACGTCCTGCGCGACGATTCGCGCACGAACCTGCCGCTCGTGCTGGTCAACGGCGATGGGACGTTCTCCCCGATCGGAGCGGTGCGGCAGCGATCGTTCCGGAGCGACTGGCTGTTCTCGTATCAGCCGACGCCGGGTACGGTTCTCTTTGCCGGTTACGGCAACACGCTGACCGCGGAGAACGCGGCCGTGCAGCGCACGATGCGGCGCACGCGCGACGGGCTGTTCCTCAAGTACAGCTATCTCATTCGGATGTAAGGAGCAACGACGTGCTGAAGGGAACCCGGCCGGCGATCATCACGAAAATTCAACCTGTCAGCATCCACGGCCAGGTCTCGCTCGATATCTATTGCGTCGATCCTGAGGATCCGCAGGGCCAGGTGACCGTCGCGCGGATCGGCGAAGAGTCCGTCCCCCGCGGCCTCGAAGCCGGCGACCACGTGACTCTTCACTTCGTGCTGGGTGTCGTTACCGAAATCACGAAGAACCCCTGAACCGCCTCGCCGCTCGCGCCTCGCGCCTCGCGCCGATCCGCCTTTTGTGCGATGGGGCCCCCGCTCGGACAGCTCCGCCTCCGCGCGGGCAGAGACTCCACCTGCGCTCCGGCGAGATCTCGCCGAAGCCGCTTCGCGGCGGAGGCGGACCGCTTCGTGCTCGGCGGCCGGAAAGACTGTCAACGAGGAGCCGCTTCCGCGCGAAGCGGGCGCCCGTCCTCGCCCCCATCGCTGGTGACGCGATAGGACCCGCGCGCTCCTCCCGACTCCCACCTCCCGACTCCCACCTCGCGCCTCCGTCTCGCACCTCCCGCCGCGCGCCTCCCGCCTCCCACCTCGCGCCTCCGCCTCGCACCTCCCGCCGCGCGCCTCCCGCCTCCCACCTCGCGCCTCCCGCCTCCCGCCTCGCGCCTCCCACCTCGCGCCTCGCGCCTCGCGTCTCACGCGTTCGGTATACTCGCGGCGTGCTTCCAGCGCTGCGGCGCGTGGCTTTCGCGGGGCTGTTGGTCTCCTCGTTGTGCGCGCTGCAGGGCTGTCTCGTGCTCGCGCTGCATCCCGTCTACGACGATCAGTCGATCGCGTGGGACCCGGACTTGATCGGCGGCTGGCGCGATGCCGACGACGCGTCGACGATCACCATCAGCGCGGCCGAGTGGCGCTCCTACAAAGTTCACTACGAGCACCCGAGCGAGAAGGGGGATCTCACCGCGTACCTGACGATTGTGGGCGACGACCGATATCTGGATCTCTCGCCGCTTCGTGGCCAGGACTCGGGGTCCTTCCTGCTGCCCGTGCACTGCGTGCTTCGCGTGAAGGTCGATGGTGACACGCTGACGTTGACGCCGCTCTCCTACGACGTCCTCTCGGCGCGGCTGCGCTCGGGCGGGGCGGCGGCACCCGGACTTGCGGCGGTGCTCGATCAGAAACAGAACGTGCTGCTCACGTCCAGCACACCCGCCCTGCGATCATGGCTGCGGAAGACGCCATCGTCGAGTCCGGCATGGGGGGCGTCAGCGACGTTTCTTCGCTCCAGTCGCTGACGCATCCCCAATCCCTAATCCCCGATCCTCGAATCGCGGATCCGCGAATCCCGAATCCCGAATCCCGAATCCCGGATCTCGGATCCCGAATCAACGAATCCTCGAATCCTCTGACTCCGAAATCGCAGATCCGCGATTCCGTGATCGGGGATTCGAGATGCGCGGATTCGGGGATTCGCGATGCGGGATCCGGGATTCGCGGATGAAGGATTCGGGGATCGGCGATTAGGGATTGGGGATTCGATTATGTGAGTGCGCGGCCCTTTGTCTCCGGGATCCACGTCCATGCGATCGCGGCGAGCACGAACGCGGCGGCGCAGATGAGGAGCGCGCCGCCAAATCCCCGCGTATCCGCCAGCGATCCGACCAGATACGGCGCCGCCGCAGAAACGAGGCGGCCGATGTTGTACGTGACGCCCTGCGCGGTGGCGCGAATCGTCGTCGGATAGATCTCCGCCGTCACCGCGCCGAAGCCGCTGAAATAGCCGGTCCCCGCAAACGCGACGAAGGGTCCGAGGAAGAAGAGCAGCGCGGGAACGCGCACGGTCACGTAGATCGTCAGCAGCGCCGCGGCTGCGATCAGATATGCAACGTAGGTGCGCTTGCGTCCAAGCGTATCGCTGACGAAACCGAACGTGACGTAGCCGAACCACATGCCAATCTGCATCACGACGATGAGCGTCGAGGCCATGGCGCCGGTCAGGCCGATGCCCCCCTGCGACGGCGGGGCCTTGAGATAGCTGGGGAGCCACAGGTTGAATCCCCACCACGCGAACAGCGTGCACGTGTTCATCAGCGTGAGCATCACCGTGACCGTGCCAATGCCCATGCGAAAGACCGAGAAAAATCCGGGAGACGGAGCCTTCGTTCGAGCGACCTCCGTCCAGACCTGCGGCTCTTCCACCTTTCGCTGGATCCACAGCGTGAAGAACGCCGGCAGGATGCCGACGAAAAACACGGCGCGCCAGCCGAACTGCGGCTGCACGACGGCGGCGACGAGCGCCGCAAGGGCGTAGCCGATCGCCCATCCGCTCTGCATCATCCCCATCGCCTTGCCGCGGTGCTCCGACGGCCACGATTCCGAAACGAGCGCGGCGCCGCTGGTCCACTCGCCTCCCATGCCGAGACCAAGCAGGATCCGGAAAATCACGAATTCGGTCAGGCTGGATGCAAAGCCGCACGCCGCCGTGAAGACCGAATACAGCGCGACGCTGGCCATGAGCGCGCGCGTGCGCCCGAACCGATCGGCGAACCAGCCAAAGCTGATCCCGCCGGCGGCCGCCGCAATCAGCGTCACCGATCCGAGCAGGCCGGCTTCGGCCCTGGAGAGAGACAAGTCGGAGATGATCGCCGGCAGCACCAGCGCGAACAACATGACGTCGAACGCGTCGAGCATCCATCCGAGCGTGCCCGCCCACAGGGCGCGCTTGGCCGCAGGGGGCGCCTCGCGCCACCAGCCGAACAAGCCCGAGTTGGGCGCTTCCACGCTCGTCTTCAACGTGACGGTCCCTCCGGTTGGCCCCAACCGCCGCCGCCCGGCGTCTCGATGCGCAGGCGGTCGCCGGGGTTGAGCGTCAGCCACGCCTTCCCCCCGACTGGTTCCGCGATCTCCGGTGTCGCGGCGCGCCGGATGCTGTTGCGGCCCATCCCCCCTGGGCCGCCGCCGTGTGCACCATAGGGCGCATGTTGACGCCGATCCGACAGCACGGTGACGGCGGTTTCGGTCAGAGCCTCGTATTCCCTCACGATCCCTTCGCCGCCGCGGAACCGTCCCACTCCGCTGCTGTCCTGCCGCAGCCGGTACTGGGTGATTCGGACGGGGAGGTAATGCTCGATTGCTTCGACGGGCGTATTCCGCGTATTGCTCATGTGCGTGTGCACGCCGCTCAAACCATCCAGGCCGTTTCTCGCGCCCATGCCGCCGCCGATGGTTTCGTAGTAAGCGAATCGCTGTCCGGTCTGCGGATCGGTGCCTCCGAGCGTCACGTTGTTCATCGTGCCCTGGCTGGCCGCGGGCATTCGGTCTGGAAGCGCCCTGGCGAGCGCGCCGAAAATGACGTCGGTGATCCGCTGTGACGTCTCGACATTGCCGCCGGCCACTGCAGCGGGCCGCATGGCGTTCACAATCGTCCCTTCCGGCGCCATGACCTTCACAGCCCGGCCCACGCCGGTGTTGTACAGCACGTCCTCCTGTACCAGGCAACGGAATCCGTAGAGCGTCGCCGACAGCGTAATCGCGAAATTCGCATTCACGCCGCCGGTCGTCTGCGGATCGCTCCCGGTAAAGTCCACGACGGCGCTGTTGCCGTGGACGCGGATGGTAGCGCAAATCCGGAGCGGCGCGTTCCCAAACCCGTCGTCATCGAGCACATCCGAGCACGTGTAGTCGCCATCTGGAATCTGCTGAATCGCTGCGCGGAGCACCCGCTCGGTGTAGTCCTGAAGCGCGGCGGCGTACAGCGAGACGCGCCTGCTGCCGTACTTCTGGACGATCTGTCGAATTCTGGCCTCGCCCACGCGGTTCGATGCGATCTGCGCCGTGATGTCGCCTTCGCGCTCGTCGGGCGTGCGCACATTGGCGAGCAGGAGATCCATGACGTCCTGGACCACCTCACCCTTCCGTGCCAGCTTGACGGGAGGAATAATCAGTCCTTCCTGGTACACCTCCCGCGCGAGCGGCATCGAACCCGGCGTCATCCCTCCCACATCGGAGTGGTGTGCACGATTGGCGACATAGAACGAGGGACGACGCGCCTTCCCGAGATACACGGGCGAAACCAGCGTGATGTCAGGCAGGTGCGTTCCGCCCCGAAACGGGTCGTTCAACATCACGACGTCTCCGGGCGCCATCGGCGCGTGGTCGATGGCGGCGCGCACGGACAGAGGCATCGCGCCCAGATGGACCGGCATGTGGTCGCCCTGTGCGACGGTATCGCCGGCGCTGTCATAGACGGCGCACGAGTAGTCCAACCGTTCCTTGATGTTGGGTGAGAACCCGGTACGGCAGAGCGTCACGCCCATCTCCTCTGCTACGGAGACGAACAGGTTCTTGAAGATTTCGAATTCGATGGGGTTGGTCTTCATGACTGGCGGGCGACGGCCGTTCCCGCCACGACTGCACGGCGGCGCCTCTGACGCACGACCGACCGGACGGCGACGACGTTGCCGAATTCGTCGACACGGAAGCTGAAATGCGGTGGGATGACGACCGTTGCCTGGCCGCCGGCGATCACCGCGGCGCCTTGTGCGACCGTACCCGGCATCAGGTCCTCCCATCGGTACACGGCGGCAGCAGTCTGCCTGCCGCCGAACGCCGCCGGCGCCGTCCGCCACGGCTGCGGCCGCTGATGGGCCGTGATCTCGCGTCGCGGCAGCGCGGGTTTTCGCGTCTGACCCGTTGCCGTGAGGCGAAGGTTGACCACTTCGGTCGGGCGCTGCGGATTCGAGTAGCCATAGAGCCGTGCATGCTGGCGATCGAACTCGTCGCGGTACGTCGGCGTGAACGGCACCGTGATTTCGTATGCCTGACCGACGTAGCGGACGTCGACGCTGCGCGTGATCAGCGACTGCGCGTGGCCGAATCCTTCGCGCCTGAGGTCCTCGGCGGCTCGACTCACGAGCGGCTCGAACAGCTCCAGCATCGCGTCCTCTGTCATCTGATCCGTCCGCCGCAGAATCGTCGCGGAGTAGTCCTTGGTCACATCGGCGAGGAGCATGCCGAGCGCTGAGAGGACCCCGGCGTAGCGGGGTACGATCACGGTCGAGATCTCGAGCGTCTCCGCGATATCGCACGCGTGCATGCCGCCGGCCCCGCCGAATGCCAGGAGCGCGAACTCGCGAGGGTCGAAGCCGCGCTGCACGGAGACGACGCGGATCGCGCGCTCCATGTTCGCGTTTGCCACGCGCACAATTCCGTCCGCGAGCGCCAGCTCGGACATGCCGAGCGATGCCCCCATGGCGCGCGCGACGTCACGGGTGCGACCAACGTCGAGGTGCATCCGCCCGCCGAGAAAGTAGTCGGGATGCATGCGGCCGAGCAGCAGGTTGGCGTCGGAGACCGTGAGCTCAGTCCCGGTCCCGTAGCACACCGGCCCCGGATCCGCACCCGCGCTGCGCGGCCCCACGCGCAGGGCACCGCCGGAGTCGACGTAGGCGATCGATCCGCCGCCGGCGCCGACGGTGTGAATGTCGATGACCGGCAGCCGAACGGGAAAATGACCGACGTAGGATTCGGTCGTCATGCCGATCCGGCCGTCGACCAGGCTCACGTCCGTGGACGTGCCGCCCATGTCGAACGTAATCAAACGCTCGTAGCCCGCCATCTCTCCGACAGCGCGCGCGCCGACGACTCCAGCGGCAGGGCCGGACAGGATCGTCCGAACCGCCTCCTGTCGGGCGGTCAGCGCCGCGATCGTGCCGCCGTTGGACTGCATGATGCTCAGCCGCGTGCCGCCGAGCGCCGCCTCGAGCGTCGCAAGGTAGCGCGCCATGAGCGGCGTCACGTACGCGTTCACGACCGTTGTGCTCCACCGCTCGAATTCGCGGTACTCGCGCAGCACGTGATGCGAGACCGACACCGTCAGGCCCGCCGCGGCCAACAACCCGGCGGCGTGATCTTCGTGCGCAGGATTGCGATACGAATGCAGAAAGCACACCGCGACGGCCTCGACGGCAGCGGCGCGGAAGCCGTCGATCGCACGTCGCACACCGTCGTCGTCGATCGGCACGAGCACCGATCCGTCAGCCGCGATCCGCTCCGAGACGCCGCGCGTCAACGCCGGATCGACGAGCGGCACGCGCGGACGGACCATGAGGTTGTAGAGCTCAGGCCGTGTCTGCCGGCCGATCCGCAGGATGTCTTCGAATCCGGCGGTCACGAGCAGTCCGACCCGCGCACCCTTTCGCTCCAGCACCGCATTGGTCGCCACCGTGGACCCGTGCACCACATCGTCGAGAGCGTCGCCTGCGGTCAGCTCCCGGATGCCGTGAAGAATGCCTTGCGCGGGGTCATTTGGCGTCGAGCGGACCTTGTGCACGGTCAGCGCGTCGTTGGCGAGCAGCACGAGATCGGTAAACGTGCCGCCCGTGTCGACTCCCATCCGGCTCATGCGCGATCTCCGACAGCCCGGACCGCGATGCCCGCTTCGGCAAGCGCGCGGCGCAGCTCGCGCGCGGAGACGTCCGCGCCCGGCGTGTCACCGTGGACGCAAATCGTGTCGATCTGCAGCGGGACGTCCCGTCCATCCGACGCCGTGACGATCCCGTCGCGAATCATCCGGACCGCGCGACCGGCCACCGCGAGCGGATCGTGGAGCACTGCATGGGGCGCCGATCGCGGCGTGAGCGATCCGTCCGGCTCGTAGCCGCGATCGGCGAATCCTTCCGCGGCGACTCGCAGTCCCGCGTCGCGTCCAGCCTCCAGCATGACCGACCCGGCAAGCCCGAACAGCACGAGCGCCGGATCGAAGGACGCGACCGCCCGCGCAATCGCATCCGACAGGTGACGGTCGCGAGCGGCCATGTTGTACAGCGCACCGTGCGGCTTGACGTGCGCCAACGTGGTTCCGGCGGCGCGCGCGAACCCGGCGAGGGCCGCCACCTGATAGAGCACCATGTCCTCGATGTCGCGGGCGGACATCTCCATCTCGCGCCGCCCGAATCCCGCGAGATCCGAGAACCCCGGATGGGCGCCGATCGCCACGCCGGCGTCGGATGCCAGGCGTACGGTGGCGCGCATGACCCCCGGATCGCCGGCGTGAAAGCCGCAGGCGATGTTTGCGGACGTAATCGACGGCATGATCGCCGCGTCCGCGCCCAGCCGCCACGCGCCGAACGATTCGCCCATATCGCAGTTGAGGTCGACCGATGGAGGCATCAGTGGTGTTTCGCGACTGGCGTTGTCGCCTCGTCGGCTTTCTTGTCCTTCGGGGGCTTGGGCGGGCGCGGCCGATCCATGGTCAGCGCAACACCTCCGGCGAACGCTGAACCGGTGCGGTCGACGTGGTGCGGCTGCGCGATCAGCCAGTCGAGCATCGCCTGGTCCCATGTCAGGCCGGCCGTCGCGACGAGCTTCATCCAGTCGCCATGCGCCGTTTCGTCGGGCGCCTCCGTGCTGCCGTCGAAGATCGTGATGTTCGGCTGACGCACCATGAAGCTCTGACTCGACGCGCTGCGTTTCTGCCCTTTCATCGAGCTGTAGATCAGCACGTCGTTCGTGAAGTTGACCTTGAACAGGTTCGGGTCGAACGCGGTCGTGTAGCGCTGGTACCGCTCATACGATCGCGTGTTCAGCGCTTTCACCTCCGGCGCGGCATTGATGCGCTCGGTGATGAATTGGCGGAGCGATTCCTGCGCCGCCTTGTTGCGCGGGAACTTCGGATCGTCCACGAAACCAAACCCCGGCATCCACCAGCCTCGCATCGTCCAGTAGTCGCGCGACTCGCCGATGCGATTGCGAATCCACGCGGCGTATTCCGAGAAGACCTGCACCCATTCGTGTGTGGGATAGCCGTGCGGGTTCAGGAAGATATCCGGCAGCCACATCCGCCAGATTTCCGGGCGTACTTTCGACTCAGGATAAATCGGGTCGGGATCGAACCCACCGGACGTCGCGTCGACGCCAAGCGAGCCGAGGTAGCCCGGATGGAGCATGTAGCGCGGCGTGATCTTCTGCAGGTCGTACGCGAGCTGCGCGCCGTCGGGGTTCGTGATCGGGTGGAACACCGTATTTGCAACGTTCAGCTTCGCCCGGTACACCGGATCCGTCAGCAGCAGCTCCGCCAGCCGCAGCGTGTGGCTCGTGGACGACACCTCGTTCGCGTGCTGGCGCGCCGAGTAGATCACCGTCGGCTTCAGCGTCGTCGCCTTCGCCTGCGACCAGTGCGACGCGGTGATCGGCGGCATGAGATCCATGGCCCAGATGTCGCGTCCAAGGTAGCTCTCGCCGACCTTGTAAACGGTCGCCTCCTTGAACGTCGACATCTTCGCCAGCAGCTCGTTCGCTTCGTCCGGGGAGATGGGCTCGTCCCATTGAACGAGGCGTTCGCCGTGGTACTTGTAACCGGGCGGCAGCAGCTTGCGGATGTCGGGCCACGGTTCCGGCTGGCCGTTGGCCGCAAGCGGCGCCGTCACGGTCTGCTTCGGATCGACGTCAAAGGTCCACCCCGCGTCGATCGAGAGATTCTTCAAATCGTGATACGCGAGGGCGTCGCGGTAGAGGCCTGCGGCGCGAAGCGCTGAGAGGTTCTCGAACACGGCCCGCACCTGATCGGCGGAGATCATCTGACGGTCGACCTGATCCTGCCGGTACTTCTTCACGAGATCCGCCCGCTCGTCGTGCTGCGTGTCCACTTTGACGCGCAGTGCGAGATGTTCGAGCCCGTTGTCTCCCTGCCGGACGACCGCGCGCAGCGCTTCGGGACGCTCGACGGTGATTTTGGGAATGTCGCGTTCGACGCTGCTCTTCGTCCCGTCCGCCAGGGTGTACTCGACGCGCACCTGCGGCCGCGGCGCCTGGAATCCGGTGAACGAAATCGACGCGTGGCCCGCGCGTCCATCGTTCTTCGGATGCACCACCGGAATCACGCGGCCCGGATACGTGAGATCCGCCGAGCGCGTGTACCGCCCGAGCAGGTCGAAGAAATGCAGCGTGTTGAAGTACACCTCTTCCTGCACCGACTCCAGCGACGCGATCTGTTCCTGGTCGATGCCGAGCGTGTAATCCGGCTCGCTCAACGAGAGATCGACTTTCAACTCTCCGAAGAACGGCGCATCTTCGGCCCGCGGCTTGCCGTCGTGCACACGCATCATGTAGGCATAGATATCGCGCAGCGTCTTCGACTGAAATCGATCCCAGAACTTCTCGATGTCGGTCTCGACGCGCTCGTCCGCGACGGTATCGGACCCTACCTTCGCCGTCAGCCAGCCGGTGGTCACGCGGACCTTCTCGTAATCCGGGAACTGATCGAAGAACTGCCGGATCACGAACCGCGGCTCGAACGTCCCGTGGAAAATGGTGCCGCCGCTGCCCGCTACCGTGACGTCATACGTCGGCGCACCTGCCGGTGCTTCCTCGAACACCACCTTGTCTGCGGACAGCTTCAAATCGCGTTGCAGGATTTCGGCGATCGGATACAGCTCCAGCAGCCACCGCGTCGGCGCATACGTCGTCTGCTGCTCCCACTCTTTTGGCGGCGTCGCTTTCGCGAACCGGATGGTGATGCGGTCGATCTGCTTGCCCGTGATCGCCGGTTTGACGACCTCGTCCAGCCAGCTGAAGCCCTGTTTGTACGCCGACAGTATGGTCACGTTCGCGTCGGCGGCGCCCGCTTTGACGAGCTGATCGCGTATCTCGGCCTGCAGTTGCTGCCGGAGTTCCGGTGACTCCGAGACGCGGGCCTCGAGCGAAACCGGTTGCTTCTTGTGCGACGCAATCGCGGGAATGACCTTCTGGCGGACGAGCGCGCGCAGCGCCTCGACCTCAGACGGGATGTCGAAGTCGTCGGTGAAGATGGTCTTCGCGTGCTGGACGTCGCGGTTCTCGACCGAGAGGTCGACCGTGTTCGTACGGAACGCCGATGCGCTCTCGCGTTTCAGGAGCGCGTCGAGCCCAGGCGCCGCCTTTTCCACGGACACCTGCACGTTCGCGGACGCGATCGGCTGGTCGTGCAGCTCCGCTCCGAGCTGACGGATTTTGTAGATCGCCAGCGCCGCCTGCCCGGCTGGCGTCCTGCCGCCCAGGAACCGACGCGCATCTTCCTCGACGTCGTCCAGCGTCGTGCGATCCTTGCCCCGGTCCCAGATGTGCGGGAAACGCTCGGCGAGCTGTGCGAGCGCGCGATCGAGACCTGCGCCGTCGGCGCCGATGACGATGACCGCGGGCTTCTCGCCGAACGCTTTCTTCACGACGTCGATTGCGCCTTCCCCAGCCGAGAGCTGCGGAGGCGTGTACTTGCCGGACTCCTGCAGCTTGCGGACGAGCGGATGATCCTTGCCGATCAGGACGAGCGTCGGCTGGCTTTCGGGCTTGCCCACGCGATCGGCCGGGAGCACCAGAGGAATCGAGACGCCCGTCGATTCGAGGCCGAGCCGTGCCGCGACATCGATTGTCCCGGCCGATGCATCGGACGGGCTGAGCACGGCGTCGACGCGATCCGGAATCAGGTTGCTGTCGCCGTCGCCGAGCAGCCCCTCGTTGGCGTACAGCGACGAAAGATCGAGAGAGTCCTTTGCCGCGGCGCCCGGCCGCCGCGGAAGCGGCTCTGCGTCGTCTTCACCCTTGACGCGGTCGAGCGTCATCGTCGTTGCGGTCCCGCCTTCGGCCACCACGTCGATTCCGAGGCTGCGCGTGCCTTTGTACGAGAGCTGCGGCTTGGCTGCGGCCGCCGGCCTCAGAACCGAGAGCGCCTTCGCCGCACTCGCCGCAGCCGATCGGTTCGGGAGCTTCGCCGTCAAATGGATCCGATCGAGACCATCAGCACCGGATGCTGCAACGACGTAGTCGATGTCGACGCCGGAGGGTGGGGCTTTCGCGGCTTCGAGCACGCCGCGAAGGTCCTTCATCACATCAGCCAGCGTGGGTCCTTTCGGATCACCTGCGGACGGCAGCACGCCTGCGAACGCCGCGGCCGCTGCGCGCGTGCCGGCCCCGTCAGCACCGAGCAGCATGACGATCGTGCGGCCGTTCACGCCTGTCACCGCAACGGCGCCCTCGGACGTCTTCAGCGTCAGCGGAGGAGGCGTGGCACCGAGCCGCGCGGCCGCCTGCGGACCGATGGCAATGGCCGGACCCGATTCGGCGTTGCGCTTCATCGGGAGGTCCATCGCGAGCGTTTCGTGCCCGAGTCGCGCCGCGACGTCTGCCGCTGCCGCCACATCGTCGGTCGAGGGCCTGTCGGACAGCACAATCGTCGCGGCCACGGCGTCAGGGACCTTATCGCCGTTCGTGTCTTCGACCAGGCCGCCGTCGGACCATATGGTGGCGAGCGACGGCGTTGCCGCAGCGGCGCGCGGCGACGACCCGGCGGCCGCCCAGACGTTCGCGCCGATCGCAGCCACAGCCAGCGCTCCTCCGACCGCACCTCGCCGCAGCCAAGCCGCTGACATCCTCACACTGACCCTCCTGCGCCCCTGATGGCGCCACAGCGCACGGCGACCGCATCGGCGGTCACCGGTTTGATGAGAAGAACCGCCCCGGCGTCCGCGATCGTCTGACGCTCGTAGGCCGTGACGTCGTACGCCGTCATGAGCAGAATCCGGATCTCCGGGCGCGCGACACGAACCCGCTGCATCAGTTCGATGCCATCCATCACCGGCATGCGGACATCGCAGACGAGCCAGTCGCACTCGAAGCGTTCGAGTTCGAGCATCGCGGCGGCGGCTGATCCGGCGGTGCGCACGTCGGCCGAGACGTGTGAGAGACCAAGCGCCAGCGCTTCGCGAGTATTCCGATGATCGTCCACGACGAGGATGCGCATCGGTGATGCCAGAGACAGTTCCCAGTTCCCAGTTTCCAGTTTCCAGTTCAGTTGCCAGTTGCCGGCCCCCGCTGCCGGCCGGAAACTGGCTGCCTGCAACTGGGCGGTTCAGAACTTGTAACGCAACGCGAATTCCGCCTGCCGCGACGGCGCGTTGATGTTCGCCAGCAGCGACGTGCTTTGGCCGAACAGCGGCCGCCCGCTCGCATCGTTGCCGGAGGTCAAGCTGGTGCCGGGCGTCGAGAAGTTCGCGCGGTTGAAGATGTTGAACAACTGCGCGATGAACTCCACCTGGTGCGTCGACGCGAAGTTGAAGAACTTCGAGAACCGCAGGTCCACGTTGGAGAATCCCGGGCAGTCGACACTGTTGACCGCTGTCAGGCCGCGGCCTGCCCGGAACGCATTGATGGCGTCGAGGTCGAGCGACCGGCAACCGGAGCCGGGGAGCACGCCCGCCGGCAGGTCGCCCGTATAGCCGTCGCCGTTCAAATCCAGGCTGCTGCTCGGGCTGAAGGGCAGACTCGAACGGAAGTCGCCGATCGCCGACACCTGCGCCTGCCCGGGCAGGCCGAGGATGCCGCTGACGACGAGACGATGACGGCGATCCGCCGTCCCGTAGCGTTCGATCCGCTGGTATCCGTAGTAATCCGCCTGGCTGTTCGTGAACCCGTTGTCCTTCGCTGACGCCAGCGTGTACGAGGCGAGGAACTGGTAGTGGTGCGTCATCCGCTTTTCGACCTTCAGCAGGAGCGCGCGGTAGGTGTTGTTCGACGTCGACTGCCAGAAGCTCACGCGTCCGAACTGCGGGTACGGCCGGATTTTCGTCACGGGATCCGGAAGGTTCAAGTCGACCGTGTCTCGATCGGAGTACCGGTTGACCAGCGAGAAGTCGACTGTGGCGGCGATCTCGCTCGTGATCAGGCGATTGATGCCGACGTCGAACTGGTGCGCGTACGGACTGACAGTCGCGTTCGACTGCACGCTGATGTTCGGCGGCGCGGTGGAGAGGTAGGCGTCACGCGATTTGCCGGCGAGTGGATCCGGGAAGCTCGGCTTCGAGATGATGATCGTCTGCGCCTGCGGCCAGGTCAGCTCGCCGAAGTTCTGCAGCGTCCGCATGTTGTCGTAGAACATGCCGTAGGCGGCATGGATGTTCATGATCCCGTTGTTCTTCGGATCCCAGGCGACGCCGACCCGCGGACCAAAGTTGTTGGCATCGCCGCGTCCGGATTGCGGCTGCGGGATGACGGACGGATCGACCGGGAACGAGCCGTTGCGCCCGAGTTTGTCCTGGATCTTCGACAGGAGATCCGGAACGTTCTCGTTGAACGAGCCATACTGGCGGTCGTATCGCACTCCGAGGTTGAGGGTGAGCCCGTCTCGGACGCGCCAGTCGTCCTGCACGTAAAACGCCATCGTCCGCGTCGGAATGTTGGCGTAGGTCGGCAGCGAGTTGGTGTATTGCGTCGGCCACGTCGATGGATCGTTCGGATCGTAAGGAGCGTCCTTGGGGAACGTCCAGCTGCCGAGCGGCGAATTCGTGTTATCGCCCTCGAAGGGGATGTAGCTGAAATCGAATCCCGTCTTCCACTGGTGCGTGCCGCCGAATCCCTGCATCAGGTGCGAGAAGTCGTCCTTCACCTCGTACCGATGCTCGGGTCCCATCTGCGCGTTGCCGCATCCGCCGACCACGATCGACGGATAGCTGAACACGGGCGTGCAGAGCGGCAACCGCGCCGCGAAGTCTCCCGCGGCCCAGTCGCCGTGGCTGTACGGAGGCGCCACCTGGTATTTCGAATAGGCATACTGAAGCCGCAGGTCGTTGAGCGTGCGTCCGCTCAGCACCCAGGTGTGACTGCCGACGAGTGACTGCCTCGGCACGCCGAAATCGAAGCTGGCGCTGGGCGTCGTTCGGCCGCCGGTGGTGATGATGGGGCGGTATTCGTTCTCCGCACCCCATCGCACGAACAGGTTCTGCGTGGCCGAGAGCTGGTGGTCAACCTTGACGTTGTACGTCCATCTGTCCTGGGCGCTCTTGAACGTCCCTTCGTACTGCGGCCAGAGTCCCCGCGCGTTGACGGTGAAGAACTGGTTTTCCTTCGTTCCTTCGTACGCGCCGAAGAAGTGCGTCCGGTTCTGAATGATTGGACCGCCGACGGTCCCGCCGTACTGATACCGGCGGTAGTCCGGCTTCGTCGACTGGAAGAACTCCTTCGCGGTGATCGACGCGTCTCGGAAGAACATCAGACCCGAGCCGTGGAGCTGGTTCGTGCCCGATTTCGTCACCACCGTCAGCAACCCGCCGGTCGCAAGTCCGTACTCCGCCTTGTAATTCGAGGTCGACACCTTGAATTCCTGGATGGCGTCCATCGCGAAGTTCTGGCGCGGTTCGCCCATTTCCGCCCACGTGTTGTTCACGCCGTCGACGACGAACCCGTTCGAGTACTCGCGAGTCCCCCCGCCGACGTTGACGTTGCCGCGATAGAAGAAGCCGCGGATGTTGTCCTGCGACGTGCCTGGCGTCAGCATCGCGAGGTCGATCCAGCGGCGGGATGCGACCGGCAGATCCTGAATCTGCGCGGTCGAGACGGCGGTGGACACGTCCGACTTCGTCGTATCGACGATCGGCGTTTCCCCCTGAACCGTGACCGATTCGCTCAGAGCTGCCGGCTTCAGCGTGAAGTCGATGATCGCGTTCTGATCAATCACGAGCACAATCGAGTGCCGCTCTTCGACGCCGAACCCCGACAGCTCCGCGCGAAGCGAGTATTCACCGGGTGGCAGCGCGGCGACACGATACTGGCCGTCGGCCTCCGTGACGGTCGATCGGGTCAGGCCCGTCGCTTCGTTTTTTGCCGTGACGCTGACGCCGGGCAGCACGCCGCCGCTCTGGTCCTTCAACGTTCCGCTGATCTGCGCGTTCTGCGCGTAGGCCGTCCCGGCGCACAGCAGGACGGCGAACGCGACGATGAGCGTTTCGAACCACTTCCGCATACGTCTCCTCCTCAGAAACCAGCTGTTCGCGGGCGACGGCAGGCCCGAGCCTGCGCGACACGCGGCGCGACATCACCGAGCAACTCAGAACGTTCCGCAGGCCTTCACGCCTGCCTCGCAGCTCACCGGCCTCCCGCGGACGGCGTCGTCGACGACGCCGCCGTGCTCCTCCGTCCAGGCATCACGGGCCGAACGCGCAGCAGCGTGAGGCTGGTGGTTTCACGCTGTTGCTGTCCCCCGTCCTCTTCGATTCTTTCCACCTTGTATTCACCGTCGCGCAGGTACTTCACGTGGGCCATCAGATACGAGAGGCCCGGCTTCGTGACGAGATCCAGCCAGGCTCCCTGGGCTGTTTCATCGGGCGTCTCGGTTCCGCCGGAGACGAACGTCACCTGCGGCCACGATGCCATCGCCGCGCGTCCGCCGGCGCCGAACCGCGATTCTCCGGCCCGGCGGCTGCCGCGGGGCTCCCCTGTTTCAGGATCGGAGTAATAGATCGCGGTGTCCTTGTAGATTTCCTGGTTGTAAACGTAGGGTGCGAAGCCAAAGGCCCATCGCCGGTAGCGATCCTGTGCGCGAAGGTTCATCGCGCGCACGTCCGGGTTGCTGTTGATCTCCCGGACGATCGCGTCGCGCAGCGCCACCGTCGCATCCGCGTACGCGGGATAGCGCGGATCGCGCAGCGTCGACACTGTCGTGTACCAGCCGCGCGTGCTCCAGTACGTCCGAAATCCCGGTGGCACATACCCCGCGAACTGCTGCACCCACTCGTGCGACGGATACCCGTGCGGGTTCAGGTAGATGTCGGGCAGCCAGTCCTGCCAGAGCCGGCCGCGCACGAGCGCCTCCGGCAGCAGCGGGTCCGCCTGGCCGACCTGCGACGCGACATCCATCCCCAGCGCGCTGTAGCGTCCGGCGTGCAGCATGTGGTTCGGCGTCAGTTTCTGCAGCTCGTACGCCATCGCTGCGCCGTCCGGATTTTCGACCGGCTGCAGGACGACGTTCACCTTCTTGAGAATGGGCGTGTACTGCGGATCGGTGCAGAGCAGCTCCGCGAGACGCAGGATGTGGCTGGTCGAGGAAACCTCGTTCGCATGCTGACGGCCGGTGATGAAGATCGTCGGCTTCAAGGTGGTGAGCTTCGCGAGCGACACGAGCTCGCTCGCGGTCGGCTGGGTGATCTCCATCACGGAGATTTCGCGTCCGCGATACGAGTGCCCCGCTTTGTATGCCTTCACCTGCGGGAACGACGCCATCTGTCCGACGATGTCTTCCGCTTCGTCTGGGCTGATGATGTGATCCCACGTCACGTGCGGACGCACGCCTCTGGGCGCGACGCGGACGTTGCTCGGCGCCGATGCGCCCGTCGAGGGAATCACCCTCCGCGTGTGCACGTCCTTGAGGCCGATGTCGACGGCCACGCGATCGACATGTGCGTACGACAGCGCGGTGCGATAGAGGCCCGCCTGCTGCAGTTGTTTCAGCCCGTCGAGCGCGTCCGCCGCGCGGCCCGCTTCGTGGTCGTCCTTCGCTTCGGTCTGCAGCTCCAGCTCGCTGACGCCGTCGCCGCGCGCCACGATCCGCATCGCCTGCGGGGCAGTCGTGTCAATCTTCCCGAGCTCGCGTGAAATCCGCGTGGGCTTCGGCGCGTCCTTCTCGGTGTAGCTGATGTCGAGCTTCGGCTTCGCCGACGCATTGCCCGCGTACAGGATGTGGACCTTCCCCGGCTTGCCGGGCTGATCGGGATGGATAATCGGGAACACTTTGCCGGGCGCGGCCAGCCGCCGCTTCGTTGTCGTCCGTCCCAGCGCGTCGAAGAAGTCGAGCGTGACGAAATACAGATCTTCGTGCAGCGATTCCAGCGCTGAGACCTGCTCCTCGTCGACGCCGATGCGGAAGTCCGGCTCGCTCATCCACACCTCGACATCGAGGTCGCGGTGGAACGGCTGCTTGTCAGGCATCGGACGGTTGTCCGTGACCTTCATGACGTAGTCGTAGATCTTCGGAAGGATCGCCGTCTGGTAGTGGTCCCAGAACCGTTCCGGGTCCGTTTCGATCCTCGCGTCAGCGACGGTCTTGCCGTCGACGTCGGCGCGCAGCCAGCCCGTCGTGACGTCGACGCGCGACCAGCCGGGGAACTTGTCGAGGTACTCCCGCTCGACGAATTTCGGCGAGAACGTGAACGTCTGGATGGCATGGCCGGAGGCGTCGAGCGCATCGACGGTATAGATGTCCTTCGGCGCGTCGACGAGTTCCATCGTGAACTTGTCCTTCGGCACGCCGAGTTCGCGCTGAATGATCTCGTCGATCGGATACAACTCGTGCACCCAGCGGCTCGGGACCTGGTAGAACTTGTACTTCTTCGAGAAATCCGGCTTGTATTCCGCCACCCTCACGCGAATCGACCGGACGTTCCGGCCTTTCAGGGCCGGCAGGACACGCTCGGTCATCCACAGATAACCCTGCTTATACGCGGAGAGGACCGTGACCTGCGGATCGGCGGCGCCCGCCTTCGTCAGTTCCGACGCAGCCTGCGCCGCGATTTGCGCCCGGACCTGAGGCGACTCGCTGACCCGCAGTTCGAGCGCGACCTTGCTGCCCGGCTTCACGGCCGGGAGCACGTCCTGGCGGAAACGCCCCCAGAAGTCGTCGACCTCCCACGGCACGTCGAAGGTTTCGTCGATGACCGGCACAGGATCGGTCATCGCCTGCGAGGTCACCTTCGGCTGCACCCCGAGCCGCTGCTCGATCCGCTGCGCGAGATACTTGTCCAGCCCGGGGTTCGCCGATTCGAGATACAGCTTCGCGTCAAACGATGCGATCTTCTTGTCCCTCAGGCCATCGAGCACGGCGTCGAGTTCGTGCAGGGCCTGGGAAGCCTGTCCCGCGGCGCTTCGGCCGGCGAGGAACTTCGCCGCTTCGTCCGACACGTCGTCGTACGACAGCGCGCCTCGTGCGTTCTCCCACACGTACGGTGTCCGCCTCGCCAGGTACATCGCGGCGGCTTCCGTGCCCGCCGCATCCGCTCCCGCGACCACCGTCGCCGTGCCGCTGCCAAAGGCCCGCGGGACGACCTGGACGACGCCCTCTCCCGGTTTCAGGTCGTCCACGCGCGCGCGGCCGATCTTGGTCAGCTCCGCCGTCAGCGCGTTTGTACGGCCGATCAGAATCGGGTTGGCCTCGCGCGACGGATCGCGAACATCGTGGTCCGCCTTCGCAATCGGCAACGTGACGCCCGTCGTTTCCAGTCCGAGACGTGCCGCGACGTGCGCGGCCGCGACCACGTCGTCGGAGCTGCCGAGGACGAGCGACGTATCGGTGCGGTCCGGAATCAGGTCCGCGTAGCCGTCGCTGAACCAGCCCGCGATCGAATACGCGTTCGAGAGATCGAACGTCTTGCCCGCGCCTCGCACCCCCGCCGCCGCGGGAGCGCCGCGATCCCCGGGCGAGTCGCTGGCCAGCTCGTTGGGATCGATCGGCGGCGTGAGCGTCCTTTGATTCAATCCTGCGCGCCGCACGACCGCCCTCGTGTTTCCCGCGTGCAGCACGACCGAGGCGGCCTCCGCATAATTCAAGGTCGCCGGCTCGGCGCCGCGACGGTGTGCAGCGTCGAGGTCGTCGACCGCGCGACCGACCTGCGCCGCCGCCGCGTCGGCCGGCAGCACGACGTGCACCGACGCAATCCCGCGACGGTTGCTGTCGACTATTACGGCCGACACCGCCGGATGGCCCGCGTTGATCCCGTGCGCGCGAAGGAACGTCGAGACTTGATCCTCGATCGCCGGCAGCGTGATGCCGCTCATGTTCCAGAGCCGCGGCAGACGGCCTGCCAGTTCCTGCGCCGCTGCAAGCGTCCCCTCGTCATCGGCGCCGGCGACGACGATGGCCGGGCCGCCGTTTGCCGTTCGAGCCGCGGCAATCAGGCCCTGACCCGGCGTCAGGTCGGAAAGGCTCACGACGGCGCCCGTAATCCTCTTCAGCAACGCGTTCTCGCGGCCGACCAGGATGGGGATCGTTCCCGCCGAAATCTCCGCAGTGTCGTTGATGACGATGGGCAGCGTCAGCGCGCTCGTTTCGAATCCGAGCCGCGCGGCGAGATTGGCGGCGGCGGTCGCCTCGGCGACCGATGCGTGCGCGGGGACCACAACGCGCGCGGCGACCGCGTCCGCGATGCCGTCGCCGTTGGTGTCGCGGACCACGCCGTCCGAAAGGCTGGACGCCGCGGTGAGGCTTGGAACCGTGTCGGCGGCCTTCGGCGCCGCATGGGACCGACTGCCGGAGACGGCGAGCGATACGGCGACAGCAACGACGCAGCTAAGCGGACGGGTCATGGGTCTGGCTCTCCGGGACGAACAGGGTTCCCGGCGCCAGAGCAACGCCTATACCGTTGTCGATCGGCGGGGCTTCGCTCTCAGGGCGGCTCCTTACATCACCGAGGAACTGTTTCACGAAACAGTTCGTTGCAACACAGTGTTGCAGCCGCCACCGCCCACTGGCTTCTGGCGACTGGTGACTGGCTATTGCTACTGGAGACTGGCGACTGGTTACTGGCTTTCAGGCGTTCAGGTGGTGCTCGCGCATCTTGCGCCACAGCGTCGTGCGGCTCATGCCCAGGCGCGATGCCGCGCGGCTCTGGTTCCATCGCGACTGTTCGAGCGCGGACAGCAACTGTTCGCGCTCGCCCATCGTGGCGCCCCCCGCGCGCGGCTGTGCCTGCAGCGACACCGACGCGGGGAGGTCCGCTTCCGACAGCACGGGACCGCACGCAAGGTTCACGGCGCGCTCGATTGCGTTCTCGAGTTCCCGCGCGTTCCCCGGCCATGGGTGCCCTTTGAGCAGTTCGATCGCGCCCGCCGTGAAGCCCTCCATCGGGCGCCGCAGCCGCACCGAATGGCGGCGGAGGAAAAAGCCGGCGAGCGCGGGGATGTCATCGGTCCGCTCGCGCAGCGGCGGAATGCGGATGCCGACGACGTTGATTCGATAGAAGAAGTCGCCCCGGAACCGGCGCTCTTCGACTTCGCGTTCGAGCTCGCGATGCGTCGCGGCGACCAGCCGCACGTTCACGCGGCGCGTCGTCGTGTCGCCGACCCGCCGCACCTCGCCGCCCTGGAGAAACCTCAGAAGGCGCACCTGCATGCTGAGCGGCATTTCGCCGATTTCGTCGAGAAACAGCACGCCGCCGTCGGCTTCCTCGAGCAGGCCGCGTTTGTCCGTCACCGCGCCTGTGAAAGCCCCCTTGCGATGGCCGAACAGCTCGCTCTCGAGCAGACCTTCGGCGATACCGCCGCAATTGATCGGGACGAAGCGGCACGCGTGCCGCGGGCTCTGCGAGTACAGCGCGCGGGCGACGAGTTCCTTTCCGGTGCCGCTTTCGCCGGTAATGAGGACCGTACTGTCGGTCGCCGCGACCTGCGCGATCGTGTCGAGCACGTGGCGCATCTCCCGGCTGACCGCGACGATCTCGTCCCGTTCATCCATCTGGGCGCGCAGCTCCCGGACCTCGCGGCTCAACTCCGCGCGCTCTGCCGCGCGACGAATGGTGATGCGCAGCCGCTCCGGATCGACCGGCTTCGTCAGATAGTCGTACGCCCCGGCTTTGATCGCGTCGACGGCGTCATCAATCGTACCGAACGCCGTGACGAGCACGACCTGCACCTCCCGATCGTGCGCACGCAGTTCGCGCAGGAGGGTCAGCCCATCGTTGCCGCTGTCGATCCGCACGTCCGTCAGGACGACGTCGAACGGCTCACTCGCGGCACGACGCAGAGCGTCCGCGACGGAACTGCTCTCGACGACGCTATGGCCGTCCTGCTCCAGGAGCAAGGCGATGGAGCGCCTGCCGTTTGCCTGATCGTCTACGACGAGCAGGCGGCTCATGACACCACCCCCGCGGAGCACCCCGGAATCGGGAGGGCCACTTCGAAGCAGGCGCCGCGCCCCGCGATGTTGCGGACGGACACGGTTCCCCCATGATCCCGGACGATGCGTTCGACGACAGCGAGGCCGAGACCAGTGCCCTGCGCGCGCGTCGTATAGAAGGGTTCGAAAATGAGTTCGGGATCGGTCACGCCCGGCCCATCGTCGATGATCGTCAAGATGAGGGCCGCGGCCTCGTCCGCCCGCCGAATCGTTACGTCGATGCTTCCCGTCGCCTCCGTCGCCTCCGCGGCATTCTTCAGCAGGTTCCACAGCACCTGCCGTATTTGACTGGCATCGACGACCACAAGGGGGAGTTCGCCGGGATGGCTGACCGCCAGCCGCACGGTCGACGGCAGCCGCTCGTCGCGGCGGAACAGCGTGATCGTATCGGCGACGAGGGTTTCGAGATCCGTCGGGTGCGGCGTCCGCGCGGGCGGCCGGGCGAACAGCAGGAATTGGCGGATGATGTCGTCCAGGCGATCGGCTTCTTCCGTGACGATTTCCATCAGCCTGGGATCGGCATTCACGCCCGGGCGACGCAGGAGATTGACCGAATTGACAATCGCGCCGAGCGGATTGCGGATCTCGTGCGCGATCCCCGCTGCCATGCGTCCGAGATCCGCGAGGCGTTCGGCCTGTGCGATCTGCTCCTGCATCGCACGGCGTTCGGTGACATCGTGCGCGATCCCCTGCATGCCGGCCATGCTGCCGGCGTCGTCGCGGATCGGGACGTTCGTCTGCGACACCCAGCGGTACGTCTCCCCGTCGGCGTGCACCATGCGGAACTGGAACGCCCGCATGATTTCACCGTCGAGCATCCGAGCAAGCGCTTCGGTCACCGGCTGGACGTCCTCCGGGTGGACGAGCGACAGGAGCGGCGTTCGGGCCTGCCAGAGGGACGCCGGGTCCCGGCCGAGAAGGGTCGAAACGGCGGGGTTCACGTAGGTGAGATGGCCCTGTGCGTCGGTCTGGTAAATGAGGTCTTCGGCGTTTTCCACGAGACTGCGGAACTTCTGCTCCGAAGCCTGCAGTTCGAGGAAGAGCCGCGCGTTTTCCACCGCGAGCGCGATCTGCGCCGCCATCGAGGTCAGGAGCTGGACATCCTCCTCGGTGAACTCGCGGTCCGCCCGCGTGTGGATGTTGAGGGTGCCGTAGGTGTTGAAACTTGATCGCAGCGGGACGGAGGCAAAGGCCCGGAAGCCCTCCTCACGCGCCGCCATGCGGGTCAGCCTCGGGTCATCCTTGAGGCTGCGGATCACGATAGGTACGCCCGTCTCCGCGACGCGGCCGGACAGCCCCTCTCCGAGCCGCAGGCGGTCGAAATCGCGGCGCACGAATTCGGACAGCCCTCGTGAGACCGTGAGTGTCAGCTCACCGCGAGCGTCGTCCAGCAGATAGACGCTGCCGGCTTCGGTCTGGACGACTTCGAGCACTTTCTCGAGCGCGTAGTCCAGCATCTCGAGCACAGAGCCGAAGCGCCCGATCGCCAATGCAACGGAATTGATTGCCGCAAGCGGCTCAGTACGCATGCCGGGCGCCTTTGGGGCGAAGCGTACGGAGCCGGGGGTGAGGCTGTCAAGCGTTCTACTCCCAATTCCCAATTCCCAAACGAGATTTATCGGGAGTTGGGCGTGGGAATTGACTTTTCAGGAAGCCTCAGCGCGGCGGCCGCCGGCGGCTACGTCTACGATCGCCGCGAGGTCGCGACCGAACTGTGTGTCGGTGCGCTGCTCCACGAGCTGGATGAGTTGATCTTCGAGCAGATTGGCGGCGGCGGGTCCTTCGATCGCGACGCGCTGTGCGTACAATCGACGCGCGCACTCGACGTTCTCGAGCAGCCGGGCCTTCAAATCGGCGGCCTGCGTGCCCGACTCGACGTCGGCGATGTACATCTCCTCCGCGTGATTGAGGAGGCGCGACGCGTGGCCGCGCAGCTCGGCAAGATTGCGCAGCTCCGCGGTCAGGCGCAGCGCAAGAGCGACGGTATGGCGCAGCAGCAGCTCGGCGTATCGACCCTTCAATCCACGCGCGCCGGCGGGATCCATCGTCGTCCCATCCGGGCCGTCATCGGCGTACAGGATGCCGAGCGTTTCACCACCTGCCGCGACCGGCAGCGCGAGCGCGCACGACGGCGAACCGCCGAACGGCGCCTTCGGTGCGTCAGGATTCTCGGCCTCCATGGTTTCGATGCAGCCGGACGTGACGGCGCGTGCGAGCAGCGAATCCATGCTGAGCGGAATGACGACCTTGCCGACGTCGGTGCTCAGATCGAACCCGGTCTGATATTCACCTTGCAGCTTGTTCCCTTTGAGCCGGAACAGCGCGACGCGCTTGAATTCGCCGGCGAGCGTTTCGGCGAGCGCGATGAGCAGGTCGGTGATGTTGGAGGCGCCGGCGAGCGTTTCGAACGCAACGAGCAGGCGCTCGAGGTGCCCGTCGGCTGACGACGCGTCGACTTTCGCGGCCTCGAGCTCCGCGCGCGCCGCTTCCACCTGCGCCCGTGCGGCGCGGAGCTGCGCGTCATTGCTCTTCGCCAGGTCGGCGGCGCGGGCCTGCGCCGCGACGGCGGCGTCGATCTTCGCCTGCAGCTCCTGCCGGAGCCGCTCCTGCGCCGTGTGCGCCGTGAGGCGAATCTGCTCCTGGGCGGCCTGCGCCGTCTGTGCGTCGGCACGCAGCTTCTGCTGCAGCGCCTCGACCTGGTTGCGGAGCTGCTGCGCCGCCTGCGTTTCGTCGCGCAGCTTGTCTTCTGCGGTGCGGGCCGACGCCTCGAACTGGTCGCGCGCCGTCTGAAGCTCGGCGCGGACGGTGTCGTGCTTCTTCTTCAGATCCGCCTGCGCGGCTGCGTGCGTCGATTCCGCTTCACGAAGCCTGCGCTGCGACTCGTCGTGTGCGGCCTCGAGTTCCTTGACGCGATCGGTGCGCGCCTTGAGGTCCGCCTGCACCGCGTCCATTCGCGCCTTCGCCTCGTCGGCGACGCGCTGCACCGCGGCCTGCGCCCCGACCGAGGCCGCCTTTGCCAGCTTTTCGACGAGCTCCGCCGTCTCTTTTGTCGCGTACTCCCGGAAATCCATAGCGAGATCTTGATGAGAAACGGAAGCTCGCCTGCAACCGGCGCACCGCACAGAATTGAACGAAAATGCGCGGCTGTTCACACTCGGGGACACCCTCAAATCACAAAATCGTCAGCGCGATCACATTTCCAGCAAGGCGGCGACGGTGACGATGCCATCGAAGAAGGTCCCGAGCCGCAGGTTTTCGTTTTCTTCATGCTGGTTATTGTCGAAATTCACGAGCGGCACGAGCACCGCAGGGAAGCCGACCGCCTGGATGAACGGCGCGATAGGCACCGTCCCGCCGAGCGTCCGCAGTTCCACGGGAGGCGCGCCATATGCCGCGGTGATGGCGGCCACGAGCGCGCGGGCCTGCGGATCGTCTGGCGGCGTCCGAAACGCCCGGAGCGGCGGGGCGGACACCTTCAAGGATGCGATGCGCGAGTACTGCGCGCGTGTTGCCGCATCGGGCTCGCCATCGACCAGGTGAAATCCCTGCTTCTCGATGTGCGCGCGCAGCTTCTTCACGAGATCTTCGGGAAGGGTTTCCTTCACGAGCCGCAGGTCGAGCGCAGCCGTCGCGCGGTCAGGAATGATCGTCCGGGCGCCGGACCCGACGTGCGCGCTCACGAGTCCTCGGATGTTCAGCGTGGGATATTGCAGCGCCTGCTGAAGCTGCGGGAAGGCGGCTTCGGGTGCGGCGACACCGAAGGCGCGCAGCACTTGCGCGCTGTCGTCCGGCACGGCCGCGATCATGGCTTTCTCTGCCGCCGCTAGCGGCGCGATGCCGTCGTAGAACCCATCGACCTTCACGCGGCCGTTTTCGTCCTTCATCGAGGCGAGCAACGCCGCAAGGCGCTGTGCCGGATTCGGAATCCAGTTGCCGTAGTTCCCGCTGTGAACGCCGCTGACGGGCCCATAGACGGTCAGGTCAGCAGTCACGATCCCGCGTGCACCGTAGACGACCGTCGGCCGTCCGCTCGGGTGCGTCGGACCGTCGAGGATGATCATCATGTCGGCGCGGAATCTGTCGCGGTAGCGAGCGATGGCGGGTACGAGGCTTGGTGAGCTGGCTTCTTCCTCGCCGTCCAGCACGATGCGGATGTTGGACGACGGCGCGCGGCCGGCGCTCTTGAGCGCGTCAATCGCGGCAAGGACCGCAACGATTGGCGCCTTGTCGTCCGATGCGGACCGGGCATACAGCCGCCAGTCCGGATCGACGCGCGTCACCGAGGCGAAATCGACGATGGGCGCCCCGTCCTCCAGCCGGCCGCGGCGCAGCACCGGCGTAAACGGGGACGGCTGCTTCCATTGGGCAGGATCGACCGGCTGTCCGTCGTAATGGCAGTACAGCAGGAGTGTCCGCGTCGCGCCCGGAACGCGGAGGTCACCGTAAACGAGCGGGTTGCCGGCCGTCTCGAGCAGTTCCGCGCGAAATCCTCGTGCGGTCAACATCTGTTGGAGCCGCTCCGCATTCCTGCCGATGTTCGGATGGTCTGCGGCGACGTTCGGAATCGACAGGAGCTGCACGAGCTCGTCGAGCACCTGCTTCTGGTGGCCATCGAGCCAGGACGTCACCAGCGTGCGAAGGTCGGCCTGGGCCGACGCTGCGAGCAGCGCAATCAGCAGTACCGCAATTCTCATCTCGACTCCTTCAGAACTCGATCAGGACGCCCGCCGACGGGACGATCGGCAGCATCGTATCGAACGGCCTCGTTGCTGCGCGCGTGAAGAAGTTGATCGCCGGCGGCTGATAGCGGACGTTTTCCCGATTGAGCACGTTGAGCACTTCGGCGAACAGCGTCAACCGGTGTGCGCCCAGGCTGAAGGCACGATTCGCCCGTAGATCGAGTCGCGCATAGACGGGCAACCGGGAGGTGTTGCGTTGATCGGTAACGACGTAGCCGGATCCGGTTCGGGTCACGTAGCCCGTGATCGGAAAATTGCTTCCGACACGGAGCTTGGCGACGAAGCTGGCTTTCTCGGATCGGCGGATCGCGCCGTACGCGTTGAAGGTGTGCCGCTGATCGGCGTCACCCCAGAACTGTTCGCCCGTGCGCATGTCGGCATCACGGGTCCGGGAGTACGAATAAGAAAGCCACCCCGACACGCCGCGTGGGACGCGGCGCTCGAAGACGAGTTCAACACCGCGCGAGGTCGACGACACGCGGTTCTCGTAGGCGGCGGTGATGTTGCCCGCGACCACTCGTCCTGAGACCACGCGCGTTTCGTAGCCGACGCGGCGAATGGCATCCGGAATCTCGCGATCGTACGCGGTCACCGACGCCCGCGACCACGACCCGATCACGTGCTCGTACCCGGCGTCGTATTCCCGCGCACGCTGCGGCTCGAGGTCCGGCGCTCCGCCGAACGACAGGACCTCGTCGAACGCCGCAAACTGGGTGTAGACCCCGGCGGCGGAGCGGATGTGCCCGCGCCACGCGGGAATTTGGAACTGCAGCCACGGCGACGCCGCGGATTGCGACGCAAGGGTCGTCCTGTCCGCCCGAATGCCGGGCGAGAGGACGGCACCGTGCGCGGCGGTCCACTTCACGTCGAAGTAGCCGCCGCCTTCTATCGCGCGTCCGCTGTAGTCATCGAACACCTGTGGCACGCCCCGAACGGGTGCAAGCCGCGTATTGTCGGCGGTGTCGTGACCGAGCGCGGCGCCCGCTTCCGCCAGCAGCCGCGACGAGAGCGCCGACGTCGCGTCGATGCGATACCCGAACTGCCGCTCGCCGCCGCGATCGAGATCAGCGGACGATGGATTCTCGTTCCGATAACGGTTGAAGGCGGCCAGGACACGCTGCGTCACGGTCCGGCTGCCATCGGACCAGCGCCACGTGCCCACGGCGACCGCCGATCGATTCAAGCCGACCCCGATATCGTTGGCGCCCTTTCGCTCCGGGTCGTTGTCGAATCGCGACCGTCCGCCGATCATCGTCAAGCTCACGTGCTGGCGGGGCGTCACGTCGTACGCGAGCTTTGCCTGCGCGTCGGTGAAGCCGAACGACAGGGCTTCGGATGTGAGGTGATGGACCAGGAAGTCGAGGTATGACTGGCGCGCAGACACAAGCCAGGAACCTTTCCCGGCGGTGCCCAACGGT
>DATJFQ010000109.1:0-66642 GCA_035495555.1 Vicinamibacterales bacterium | reverse complement strand
CTGACCGTCATCGATCGCGACCTCCGCGCGATCGCTCCCGAGCAGATTCGTGACGCGCACATCGTCCGTACCATCGTCGGCGGCAACACGGTCTTCGCGCGCCGCTGATCATCGCGGGCGCTGATCACTATTCCATGAAGCGGGACGACGCCAGCGTTCCACAGTGTCGTGGCCCGGTGAGAACACATGTGGCATGAGATGATCGCGGCGTCGCGACGGCTGCAGAAAGACCCGTGGAGCGCTGGATCGGCAGTGATCGCGTTGTCGCTGGGGATTGGGCTGACGACGCTCGTCTTCGCAGTTGGATACGGCATTGTGCTGAGACCGCTGCCGTACCGTTCGCCGGCAAGGTTGATCATGATCGCCGCGACTGCGCCGGCATCACAGATCGCCACGTGGCGTGACCATCTGGGCTCGTTCATGCGGATCGCCGGGTATGCTCGCGGCAATCTCACCGTCCGCGGACTCGGCGATCCGCGTCCCACTCCGAGTGCCGTGGTCTCCGACGGATTCTTCCAGGTGCTCGATATGCCGGCGCTGCGCGGGCGCGTCTTCAAGGACCGCCGTGATACCGGTGCGGCCGTGGTCAGCGAGCGTTTCGCGCGACGCGAAGGATCGCTTGACGGAGTCCTTGGACGATCGATCGTTGTCGGGACCGCATCGGTCACGATCGTCGGCGTAATGCCCGGCGGATTCGCATTTCCGGATGACGGAACCGACGTCTGGATTGCTGCGGCTGCCGTTCCGGCGATCCCGCTCGGCGACGTCGCGGACGAGCGTCGTTTTCAATTGTTCGGCCGGTTGAACGACGGCGTGACGATCGACGTCGCGCGCGGCGCGGTTTCTCGAGCCAGGGCTGTGATCGACCCGAAGGGCCGTCCACCGGCGGGGCCGGACGCCGTGTCCTTTCGGGAGATGGCTACCGCATCCATCCGGCCGGCGCTGCTGGCGCTCGCCGGTTCAGCGGTTCTCGTACTCCTGATCGCGTGCGCGAACGTCGCGACCATCATGATCGCGCGGACCATCCAACGGCAGCGCGAACTCGCGATCCGGATTGCCGTCGGTGCCACTCGATGGCGCGTATTTGCCACGACCCTCGCGGAGAGCGCCGTCGTTTCCGCGGTGGGAACGGCCGGTGGGGCGGCGCTGGCCGCGGTCGCCATTCGTCTCGTTCCGGTCGTCGCTGGAAACGCAATCACCCGCGTGCACGACGTGCGCGTGGACTGGGTCGTCTTGCTGTTCGCGGCGGTCGTCGCCAGCGTAGCTGCGGCGAGCGCGGCGGCACCGGCGCTGCGCATCCCGATTCCGGATCCCTCGAACTTTCGCGACCAGGGGAGGACCAGACGAGGCGCACGCCTGCGCGCCATTCTGACCGTCGCGCAAATCGCCGTGTCTCTCGTCCTGCTGATCGCGGCAGGCCTGCTTGGACGCACCGTGACGACGCTCCTGGGTCGCGATATCGGCATCGACGCGCGGCGGACACTGGTGTCGCAGGTCCTGTTGACCGATGCGATGAGCTTTGACGCGCATGCGCAGGCCGCACGGCTGCGGAACGTGCTCGACCGCGTGCGCGGCGTTGGCGGCGTCACCGCTGCCGGGGCCGGCAGCAGCGTGCCGCCGAACAACGGCTCGCTCGTGATGACGCTGCGGGTCGTGACCGGCTCGTCGGAGAAGACCACGCCTGAAGTGACGTTCTCCGCCGTCACACCCGGGTATCTGGAGGCCATTGGTGCCCGGCTGCGGCGGGGGCGGCTGTTCGAGGCATCCGACGAACAACGTACCGTGCTGAGCGTCGTCTTGAGCGAGTCCGCCGCGCGCACGCTTTCACCAGGTCGCGATCCGACCGGCACCTCGCTCGACTTCGATCTGCCGGGGTTGCGCCAACGCGGGCACCCGGCGGTGATCGGCATCGTTGGCGACGTGGCGTACGAGGGACTCGAGTTCAGTCCAGGACCGGCCATCTATATCTTGTGGCGCGAGCTTCCCGCGAGTCATCTGTTCCTCGCCGTTCGGAGCAGCGGAGATCCGCGCGCGGTCGCGCCGGCGGTGACGATGGCGCTCCGCGAAGCCGATTCGGGGCTGCCGGTCATGCCAATCCGCTCCATGGATGCGGCCGTGACGCGTTCGATTTCCGAGCGGGCGCTGCGCGCGCTGATCGGCGGAGGAGCTGCGGGCATCGCCTTGGCCATCGCCGCGGTGGGCCTCGCAGGCGGGCTCAGCCGGACGGTTGCAGAGCGCCGCCGCGAACTGGCGATTCGCGCCGCCTTGGGCGCGACCCCATCGACGTCCGTTCGTCTGGTCCTGCGCGAGGTGGCAGGAATCGTCGGCGTCGGGACCGCCGTAGGTCTCGCGGCGGGCGTGGCGGGTGCCCGGCTGTTGCGGTCAGCGGTGTATCCCGTCAGTCCTTACGATCCGGTCGTGCTGGCGGGCGTCACGGCCCTGGTTATCGTCCTGTCCATCGGTGTCTGCGCGGTGCCCGCGCGGCGAGCCGCGACCGTCGATCCGATGGACGCGCTGCGGTCGTGAGATGTGCATGCGCGACCAGCCCAGCGCGCGCCGACCCCACGACCTGGCATCTGACTGACATCGAGGGCTGCTGTTTCGGTCGCCGATCTAGCCGCGCTCGGGCTGCGCATGCCGCGGCTCGTACACGCCCAGGGTTCCACCGCCGGGGAGCGTGATCGTCGCGAGCACACCCCAGCCGAGCGACTTCGGCGGGGTGCACGCGATGCCGCGCGCTGTCATCGACTCGACGAACGCGCCGATGTCGCTGGTCATCAGATAGAGCTCGTGACGGTCGCTTGCGTCGGCGGGATGGACGGCGAGTTCCGATGGCGGGAGCGCGAAGATCAGCCAGCCGCCGCCGGCGTCCACGGACGGAAACTGCAGGACGTCGCGCAGGAACGCGCGGTCGGCGTCCGCGTCGCGGCTGTACAGCACGGCGTGCGCGCCGGTAATCGCTGGTGTCGGCATACGTTGATTCTACGCCCCAGGCGTCGGAGACCGGCTGTCCCCTTTATTTTGCAAAAAAGGCGGTTGTCCCCTTTTTTCGCAAAAAAAGGCGGTTGTCCCCTTTTTTGCGAACACCGGCTTGATCCCGCACTCAGCGCTCCGAGTCGACGACCTCCTTCTTCAGGTACGGCACGCCTTCGGTCATCCACTTCGGCGCGGGCGCACCTTTCAGATAGTGGTCGAAGAACTGGAAATACCGGACGGTGAGATCTTTCCGGTTCGCCCAGCCGCGGAGCCCATGGCCCTCGCCGATGTAGGCGAGCAGCACGGCGTTCTTCTTGTTGTACCGAAGCGCATTGTAGAAGCCGAGGCCGTTCTGGAACGCGACGGTCGGGTCCGACGTGCCGTGCATGATGAGAAACGGCGCGGTGACCTCGGGGACGTGCGTCAGCGCCGACTCGAACATGTACGTGTCCGGCTTGTCCCACGGCGAGAAGCCCCAGCGGCCCTGCCCATAGAGATAGTAGTCGTCGCCGTTGGCGCCGCTGCCGCCGGTGACCTGATACGCCCATCCCCAGTTCTGGTTGAAGTCCTGATAGAGGTCGGTCACGCCGGCCCCCATGCCGACGGCGGCGAACAACCGCGACCGCGTGCCGATGAACGCCGCGCCTTCGCCGCCGTAGCTGTGCCCGTTGATGCCGACGTGCTTCGGATCGACGTAGCCCATGTCGATTGCCTTCCGCACGGCCGCTTCGACAGCTTCGAGCATGTCGCTGTGCGACGAGCCGGTGTGGAAATAGACATCCGGAATCAGCGTGATGTAGCCATCGCTGACGGCCTGCATCGGCGACGATCCCATGCCGGTGAGATACGACGGCGCGTTGTAGCGATGCAGGTTCTGCGAGTTCTTCTCGTAGAAGTTCACGAGCGTCGGCCGCTTCTCCCCCGGCTTGTAGTCGTCTGGAATCGCCATGATGGCCTGCAGACGATGACCGTCGTGATCCTTGAAGTCGAAGATGATGCGATGGCCCCACAGGAAATCCTTCTGCTGCGGGTTCGCATCCGTGATCTTCTTCCAGTCGGTGAACGTCGGGCCGGCGACGCGCAAGTCCGGGAATTCGACGAACGTCTGGCGCGTAAACAGATACTTCTCCGCGTTCGCAGCCTTCTCCGGCGTGTTGAACGAGGCATCCTCGTACACGAGCGGCTTCAGGTTCCCGTTCGCCAGCTCGTAATAGCCCGCCTTCTTGGTCCACTCCCCGTACGCCGACAGCAGCATCGGTTTCGCCAGGTCGATCGGCTTCTCGCGAGTGGCGCCGCCGCGGCCGCCGAATCCGCCGCCAAACCCGCCGGGACCGTTGCCCGACTGCGACGAGATCGTCAGCACCGGATCCGCCGGTTCGGTCCGGATGTAGCGAAGGCGGATCTCCTGCGCGGTCCCTGTGCCGTTCGTCAGGTTCTTCGCCGCGGTTCCGTCGAGCGGCAACAGCCAGAGGTCGTACTTGTGCTCGACGATCGCGTCCTTCCCGTCGGCCGTGAAGCCGGCGACCCCGAAGGCGGGTTTCGGGCCGGGATGATCGAAATCGCTGTCGACGAAGTTCGGCGCGCCGGCCGTGCCGAGCGTCCGCGAGTTGCCGGCGTCGAGGTCGTAATCCTGGAACCGGCCGTCGTTCCAATACAGGAAGTGCTTGCCGTCGGGCGAGATGCCGAACACGTGGCTGCCGGTCGACGTATTCGTCAATTGCGCTTTGAGCATCAGCGTCCGCTCGCCCGTGCTGGTGTTCACGCGATAGATATCCGCCGCCGCCGGCTTGTAGTCGGACACGTACGCGCGCGCGTCGCGGCCGACGGCCCAGCGGCCGTCCTGCGCGACCTCCAGATCCTTCATCGTCTCGTCTGCGAGCTTCACGAACGCCGCGGCCTTCGTGTCGAACGCTTCGCGATACGTGAAGTTGCGATCCTGGTCCGCGCGGATCATCTGGACGGACTGGATCCGGTCGTCAGTCGTATTCCACACATCGACGTCCGCTTTTTCGTCCGTCGACTTGCGTTCTCCCGCCGCCGGAACGGCGACCTGCTCCTTCATGCCGAAGAACACGCGCTGGTCGTCATCACTCCAGGTGAGCGGCGCACGATCGCTGATGACCCAGTCCTTCGGGACATTCGACGCTTTGGTCCGGTCCAGCACGATCGCTGTGGCGGGCTCGTCGTCGTTCATCGCGGCACGCACGTCCGGCCACGCGAGCAGCACGTTGTCGCGTTCGCGCTTCTTGTCGACGTCGTTGCCCGCCAGCACGGCAAGCGCTTTCCCGTCGTCGCTCCAGGCGGGACGGTTGTAGACGCGCGGTTCGGTGTCGAGCGGCGTCGAACTCCCCCGCTTGACGTCGAAGACGTAGATCCCGTTGCCGTCCTTGATCGGCAGGTCCACGGTGTAGGCGAGGAGATCACCCTTCTTCGTGAACGCCACGTCGCCGACTCCGCCGAGCAGTTGATGACGTCCGCTGCGCAGATCGAGGACGATCACATCGGTGCCGCGGCCCGCGGGCTCGGGCGCGTTCGCCTGATTGTTCGCGCCACCCTGGTTGTTTCCTCCCGGCGCGTTCGCGCCGGCCCCGTTGCCGCGTCCGCCTGCAGCCGCGGCTTCGGCGGGACGCCGCTTCATCACGAGCAGCGTGGAGTCGGGAGAGAAGATGAACGACCCGATGTCCTGAAACGATTCGGTTCGGCCGGTCGCCAGATTCCGCAGCTCCACTCGGCGAGGGGGGGCTTCTGACGGAGTGGTTCCGGGTGCGGAGGTTGCGGGGGTTGCGGGGGTTCCGGGGTTCGGGTTCGGGTTCTGGTTCGGGTTCGGGCTCGTCGGCGTCGCCGGTGGCTGGGCGGGCGCGGGCGTGGCCGGCGTTACGGCGGGAGGTGTCGGCTGTCCTGGCGCCGGGGCCCCTGGCGGGACGGACGGGTCCGCCGGCGGCGGCGGCGCGGGCTGCGTTGGCGGCTGCGGAGACGGCGGCTCGGTCGAGGGTTCCATCCCCGGTGCACCGGCCCCGCGTCCTCCGCGGCCGCGGCGACCCGGCGCGGGGTCGACCTGATACGCGAGCCACTTCGCGTCGGGAGAGAAGATCCCTCCGGTCGCGTTCGGCACGCCCACGTCCGTGCTGGTCTCGAGGTTCAGGACGTGCAGGATCGGGTTCGACTTGTCGTCCGGCACGTTCGTCGTGCGGAGCACGTAGGTGACCCACTTGCCGTCGCTCGAGATGGCGGTGTCGTTGATGCTCTTCCACTTCGTGTAGTCGTCCACGGTGAGCGGCCGCTTCGCCGGCGATTGCGCGAGGGGCTGCACGGCCGCGGCCGTTACGACCAGTAACACGAAAGCGAGCTTCTTCATGGATCTCATGGGCGCGAATAATACCGCGGATCGCCCGAGGAAGAGGCCGGAGGCGGGTTGCGCAGTTGCGAGGCGGCGCGTTCTCATGTACGCTCCTTCCCTAGAACGTCTGATGGTCGAGCGCCGAACGAACGCTGATCAATTGCACGGCACCCTCGACATGCTCGTGTTGAAGGCCCTCCAGCGCGGGCCCGCGCACGGCTACGGCATCTCCGTGTTTCTGCACCACATCTCGGACGAAGTCCTCCAGGTCGAGGAAGGGTCGCTCTATCCCGCGTTGTATCGCATGGAGCAGCGCGGCTGGATCGTGTCTTCATGGGGAGTGTCGGAGAACAATCGGCGCGCACGCTTCTATCGGCTCACGGCCGCCGGCCGGCGGCAGCTCGAAGCGGAAGCGTCGAGCTGGCGCCGCCTGACGGGCGCCGTGGCGCGCGTCATGGAGGCGTGAGGCGCCAGGCGGGGAGACGCGAGGCAGTACAGGTTCGTAGCGCAGGCCTTTAAGCCTGCCTTCTGAAGCGACAACGTACCGGGAGCGCAATATGTTTCGGCTGCTCAGAGACCGTCTCCGCGGACTCATCGCGCGCGAAACGGTCCTGTCGGAGATCCGCGACGAACTGCAGTTTCACGAAGACCGCCTCGCGGAGCAGCTCGAGCGAGACGGGATGCCGCGCAATCTCGCGCGCGCCGAGGCGCGCCGCCGGGTCGGCAACCGCGGGCGACTGCACGACGAAGGCTACGACGTGCGCGGCGGCGGGTATGTCGAGGCACTCGTCCAGGACGTCTCGTACGCGGTGCGCCGCCTGGCGGCCAACCCGGGGTTCACGCTGGTGGCGCTCGTCACGCTCGCGTTGGGCATCGGCGCGAACACCGCGATCTTCAGCATCGCCAGCGGCGTTCTGCTTCAGCCGCCTCCGTTTCAGGATCCCGGCCGGCTCGTGATGATCTGGAACGACAATTCGCGCATTTCGGAACTGCACGACTGGCATTCCTACCCGAACTACGTCGACTACCGCGATCTGTCGACCGTCTTTTCCGGAGTGTCCGCGTTCAACCTGCGCAGTTGGACACTGACGGGGGGCGGCGATCCAGAACGTATCCCCGGCTGCTACGCGACGGCCAACCTGTTCGACGTGCTCGGCGTTCGTCCGCTGTATGGACGCACGTTCACGCGCGAGGAAGACCTCGGCGGCTCGACCAACGTCGTCATCGTCTCGTACGGCTTCTGGCAGCGCCGCTTTGGCGGACGTCCCGGCGCGCTCGGGCAGAGCGTCGTGCTCAACGGCGCGAGCCGCACGATCGTCGGGATTATGCCGAAAGGCTTTGCGTTTCCCGAAGGCAGGACCGAACTCTGGGTCCCCATTCCGGCGCCGCAGTACCGGTCGCAGCGAAGCGCAATGTGGCTGCAGATGATCGGTCGTCTGAAGCCAGGCGTCACGCTCGTGCGCGCCCAGGAGGATCTCCGGCGGGTCAACGCGGACATCCACGCACGCGTGCCGCAGCAGGCCGGGTACGGCGTTTTCGTGGAGTCTTACGCGGACCACGTAGTCGGACGCGTGCGGCCGGCGATTCTGATCCTGCTCGGGGCCGTCGCGTGTGTGCTGCTCATCGCGTGTACGAACGTCGCGAACCTGCTGCTCGCGCGCGGCGCGACGCGTCAACGCGAAATCGCCTTGCGCGCGGCGATCGGCGCCGGCCGCGGGCGACTGGTCCGCCAACTGTTGACGGAGAGCCTCGTGCTCGCTGTGCTCGGCGGTCTGGCGGGCGGCGCACTCGGATGGTGGTGTCTGCACATTTTGCTCAGTGCTGCACCACCGGATCTTCCGCGAGTGCAGGAAATCGGCATCGACGGCCGCGTGCTGGCCTTCACGGCGGTCGCGACGATGGTGACCGGCATCGCGTTCGGCCTGGTGCCTGCGTTGCAGACCGCGCGGACCGATCCGGGCTCGGTGCTGAAAGAGGGCGCGCGCGGATCGTCGGGCAGCGGCGTCTGGATTCGCCGCGTGCTGGTCGTGGCAGAAGTCGCGCTGGCCGTCGTGCTGCTCGTCGGCGCAGGGCTCATGATTCGAAGTTATCTGACGCTGCAGCGCGTGGATCTCGGGTTCCGCACGGATCACGTCCTGACCGGCGAAGTCGTTCTGCAGGGCGCCCGGTACAACGACGCGGCGCCGGCAGTCGAGTTCTATCGGCAGTTGACCGGACGGCTGGCCGCAATGCCCGGCGTGCAGGGCGCCGCGGCGATCTCCACGATCTTCCTCACGGCGACGCCCTCGTCCACCAACTTCAGCATTGAAGGGCGACCGGACTTTCGTCCGGAAGACGCCGTGGAGGTGCCGACCGACAGCGTGACCCCGACATACTTCTCGGTTATGGACGTTCCGCTGCTCGCCGGCCGTATGTTCACCGACGCTGACAGCGAGAAGGCGCCCCCAGTGGTGATCATCAACGAGACGATGGCGAAACGATTCTGGCCCGGCGAGACGCCGATCGGGCGTCGGATCAAGTGGGGCACGCTGAGCACCAACAGTCCCTGGATGACAATCGTCGGCGTGGTCGGGGACGGCCGGCGGACGGGGTACGACGCGGTTGTTCGGCCGGAAACGTATATGCCGCACGCGCAGACCGGCGACGCTGCCATGACCGTGGTGGTCCACACGACGGGCGACCCGGCGCCGGCGGCACCTGAACTGACGTCGATCGTCAAGGCGCTCGACCCGCAGGTGGCGGTCCAGCGCGTGCGGCCGCTCGAGACCATCGTCTCGGCGATGACGTCCGAGCGCCGCCTCAACACGATTCTGCTCGGCGGGTTCGCGGTGATCGCAACCGTTCTGGCGCTCGTCGGGCTGTATGGCGTGATGGCGTATTCGGTTCAGCAGCGGACGCGCGAGCTGGGCGTGCGGTTGGCGCTCGGGGCCTCGGGATCGCGCGTCATGGGTATCGTGCTCAAAGAGGGGCTGCAGCTCGTCGCGCTCGGGTTAGCAATCGGTGTGGGCATCTCGCTCGTGAGCGGGCGTCTGATAGCGAAGATTCTGTACCACGTGAATCCGACGGATCCGGCGACGCTCGCGGCAATCGTCGGGATGACGCTCGCCGTGTGCACAATCGCCTGTACGGTTCCGGCGCTTCGTGCGTGGCGGGTCGATCCGGCGACGGCGCTGCGTGCGGAATGACGCCCGTCACCGCACGAACATCGCGAGGCGCGGGAACGCGAACTGTCCCGCGACCGCGTCGATGATGTTGATCTGGCAGGTATAGAGGCCGGGTTTGAAACCGTCCGCCGGCAGCTCGAACTGGAAGATCGCCGCGTGGCGCGCGGCGGCATCGATCGCGGTCTTCTCAACCGGCGGTGTCTCGAAGACTTTCACCCTGCCGCGATAGAACGCAAGGCTCGTTCTGACGTTTGGGTTCGAACCGCCCGACTCCGCGGGGTCGTACACCTCGTAATAGAAGTAGATCTTCTGATCGTGTCCGACGACGTGCGTGACGTTGGGCAGTAACTGCACGCCGTCGCGCACCAGCGGGTTGTCGGTTTTTCCCTTCGGCGCGTTCTGCAGTTGCGTACTGAGCAGGACGGAGCTGACCTTGATGGCATCGTGCTTGAGATCGGGAACGACGATGGGCGCTTCGTAGGAGCCGGCAAGTCCGGACTCGTTCTCGCGGACGACCACCTTGACCGAGAACCGTCCGGGCGGAAGCGTCAAGCCTGATTGATAGAGGATCTGTTTACCGGCCAGCGTATCCGCGCCGGCGGCTGGAAGATCGAGTGTCTGGCGGATGCGGCCGACCGGGCGTCCCTGCTCATCGCGGACGTATCCGGCGATATCGAGCGTCACCTTGTCCTTGTTCGGCGGGATCGGGACCGCGGATCCCGGGACGGCCACCGCCACCGGCACGTAGTAGCTGTCGCTGCTCAGTCGAAAGTAGCCGGGGGTGACGAGGACGGGCAGATCGGTCGGCGAGAGCGCGGCGAACAGCATGTCCTGCAAATCGGTTTCCCGATCCGCGCGAGTGGTGTGCGCGAAGTCGCGATCCGCGTAATAGCCCGCGCGCGCTTCGACGTGCAGCCCGTCCCGCTTGACGCGCACCTGAATCCTGCGGAAGCGTCCATCCTTCGACGGGTTGGTGGAGCTGTAGCCGAGCAGGTAATACGCGGAGAGATCCTTCGAGATGCGTGCGAAGGCCTCGCCCATGTCGTTCGTGTCGGTGAACGCGCGGCCACCCGTGTCGCTCGCCAGCGAGGTGAGCGTTTCCTGCTGCGCGGCCAGCGTGCTGAACTGCTGCGAGACGGCTCGTCCCGAGAACAGCGACGACCCGCGGCCGCTCGCGCGCGTCGCATCGCCGCCGGGCACGACGGCCTGAAGGCCGCGGCTGTCGACCGGATAAATCGAGACGTTCGAGCGGACGGCGGCATTGATCGCGGCACGCAGTTCCACCTGGTTGTCTTCGCCGCTGCGCTGCATGCCCGCACTGAAGTAGAGGATCGCCTTCCGCTGCTCGATGGGCGAGAGCGCCTCCGCGAGCGCGCGCAGCGCCCGCAGCCGGAGATCGTTGTTGAACATGTCGAGCTCGGCGGCGTCCGCGCTTTCCGTGTCCGTCGTGTCGTCGGCCGCCGCTTCCGTTTCGTCGGTCGCGACGGTGTTGGCCGATGGAGGCGGTGCCGAGGTGCCTTCCGTGTAGCCCAGCTTTGCCAGCGCGCCCGCCACCTGATCGCGTTGATCGGTGAAGTCGGTGAGGATCTGCAGGGACGATCCGATCGTGGCGACGGCAACCAGGTCGGCCTCGGACATCGACGTGCTGACGTACTTGTTCGCCGAATCGACGGCGCGCTGTACATCGTCGGGCTGCATGGAGCTCGTGTCGAACAGGAGCACGATGAGCCGACGGCCCGCGAACTGCTCCGATGTCATCGGCACGGGGACCGACGCTGCGGCGGGCTGCGCCGCGGTTGGCGTATGCGCGTTCTCGGCCGCGAGCTTCGCCTGCGCCGCGGCGAGCAGATCCGCCGTTTCGACGTGCGCCGGCACTTTCCCCGTTACCTGCTGAAAGCTCAACGTCACGACCTGCTGCGGCTTGCCGTCTTCGCGGACCTCGAAGTCTTCCGGCTTCAGGCCCGTGACGATCGCGCCGGTCTTGTCGCGCACGACGACGTCGACCGACACCATGTCGGTGCGGATGCGGAACGAGGGCGGCTTCGGCGTCTGCTGCTGCGCATGAGAGGTCACGACGAGAAACAGCGCCACCCCGCAACCGATGGAGAACGATCGAGAAACTCGCCCGGCGTTCAGCAGAGCGCGAGTACGGGTCCTGTCCCCGAACAGGGCCACGCGTCGATGCGCTCTCGGTTGTCTGGATGCCATCGGTGTGTCCGTTAGAACCGGAAGCGCAGGCCGACCTGCACGGAGCGGCGCGGGCGGACTGAGAGTACCTGCCCGAAAGTCGGCGAGTTGACGAACGTGTCGACCGCGCCGAAGTTGACGGTGTTCAGCAGGTTCGTAGCCGAGACGTCCAGCGTCAGCGTTCGCGTGCGGCCGTAGCGCAGGTCGCGCGCGAGCTGCGCGTTGAGCTGATGGCTGCCGGGGCCCGTGATGATGTTCCGACCCGCGGTCCCGAACGTGCCGGGGAACGGGACGCTGAAGGCGCCGGTGTTGAAAAACGCCGCGATCGTCGGATTGGGCAGTGAAATGCCGGCGCCGTCGTAGTCCGCGCGCAGCGTTCCGCTCGTGCCGCGCGCCGCGTCAGCCGCTGACGCGCGCACGAGCGGCGTCAACGGCGTGCCGGTCTGCCACGAGTAATTGCCCGACAGCCGCCAGTTGTCGAGCACGGTGGGCCACAGGCCGCCTCCGTTCAGCCAGCGCCGGTTCGGACCAAACGGCAGCTCGATGCTGATCGCCCCGGAGATCTGCTGCCGCCGATCGAAGCTGGATCGTCCCCACTCGGCTGCGAGGTCCTGATCGTTCTGCGCGACGACGGTCGCGCCGCCGCCGACGGTCGACGCGTCATCACGCGAGCGGCCGAGGGTGTAGGTCAGGTTTCCGCCGATGCCGTGCGATTGGCGGCGCTGGATCCGGAATGTGCCCGCGTGGAGCACCGATGCGCCCTCGGAGGTCTGCCACAGGAACGGCTGCACGTCGGCGATACGGAGCCCCGACGGACCGCGGTTCGGCGCGCGGACGATGTCGAGATTGGCGCCGCGAATTTCCGTATAGCCGGCGGACACGTTCCAGATCGGCGACAGGTCCTTCGCGAAATCCGCATTCCACGTCTGCACGCGTCCGAGGTCGTAATTGCGCGCGACGCCGTAGTTGTTCGTCGTCGCGTTCGGAGACACGCCGGCGAACGGATCGACGATCGACAGCGGCGACACGAGGGAGCCGATCGTCGTGTCCGCGATGGCGAACGGCGGCTGCCCGACCATCTGCCGCGCGATCGTGGAATACGTGCCGGAGTTGTAGCTGATGCCGTACCCGCCCCGCAGAATCATGCCGGGCTTGATCCGCCATGCCACCCCGAGCCGCGGCGCGAGGTTGTTCGTGTCGGTCTGGATCAGCCCTCTGGGGAAGCTGCCCGTGAAGGGACCTATGGCGCCGGACACCACGGGAACCGCGGCGGAAAAGTCCGGCGCGACATCGAGGTTCACCATCTCGCCGTGGGTCTCCGTGAACGGCCACAGAAGTTCGTACCGAAGCCCCAGGCTGAACGTGAGACCAGCGCTTTTGCGCCAGTCGTCCTGCATGAACACGCTCATGGACCGGCCGTCGACCGATACCTTCCCGGGCCCGTACTGAACCGACGCCTGTTGCGGCAGACCGAGCAGGAAGTCCGCGAAATCCAGATCCGTTCCCGTGCTGCCGCTCAATCCGCCGCCGGCATAGAGGCCCGTGAAGACAAACGAGCCGCGTGGATTGCTGTCGACCTCGCTCGTCGATCGATCGAACCGGAAATCCCCCCCGGCGCGCAGCGTGTGCTTCTTGACAGGGTGGGTCCAGGTATACGCCGTCGAGATGCGGCGGTCGGTGCGGGTCGACGGCGTCAGGTCGCGTGCACTCGAGAAGTTCGCGAACGACAGCGAGGGCAGGCCCCAGTCGAACGGATCGGTCGACACGCCGCCGATGCCCGCTTGGCCCGCGATGTTCTGGACGAACGCGTACTGGTTCGACGTCGCGGAATGCGTTTCTGAAAAGTTGAGGTTCACGTTGTGCAGGGACCGCTTGTGCTGCACGTTGAGCGTGATCGGCAATCCGAAATTCCAGCCGGCGTTTTCTCCGCCGAGCGTCGGGAACACGTTCGCCTGGTCGGCGTGGGTGCGCCGGTACTGCATCTGCGCCGTCAGGACGACATTCGTCCCTTGCGCGCGGCCGCCGCCTCCGCCGAACCGTCCACCGCCTCTCGCCGCGCCGGCGCGCCCGCCGAACCCGCCGCGGCCGTTCTGCGGCTGCGGCGTGAAGCTCTCGATCACGCGGAGGTTCAGGTTGTCGAGGGAGGACCCCGTCGTCGTCGTGTAGTGAAAGTTGTTGCGGACACCATCTGTAGTGGGGAGCGGAATGAACTGCAGCAGGGTGGCCGTCGCGGGGCTGATCCGGTTCGCCGGAATCTGATTGCCCGGAAACGGCTGTCCCGTAACCGGATCGACGACGACCGCACTCGTGCCGGAAAAGTCGCCGCTCCGCAGGGCAGCACTCGGCACCGTTGCGAATTGATCGAAGAGATTGTCGCCGCGGTTGCCGGTGTAGCTTGCGATGAAAAATGTGCGCCGCGACCCGTCGTAAACGTGGGGGATCTTGACGGGGCCGCCGATCGTGACGCCGAAGTTCTGCTTCGAATACGGCTGCTTCGGGGTGGGGGAGTCTGGATGCAGTTGATACGGCGCCGAGTCGAGTACGGATCCGCCGAACGAATAGTTCATCGTCGCGTTGAACGTATTCTGGCGGCCGCCGCGTCCGCCGATGAAGAAACCGCCCGCGCCGCCGCGGCCACCGGGACCGCCGCGTCCGCCTCGTCCTCCGGCCCCAGCTGGGCCGCCGCGGCCCGGGCCGCCTTGCTGTCCGAACCCCGGAGCGATTTCACCGGTCAGTGGATCGAACTCGCCGCGGCCGAGCGCGGCGAACCGATCGTTCATCAATCCACGATCGAGCGATGCGGCGTTGCCGGTGATGGCGACGGCTTCGGTCGGCGCGTCGGTCGAAAACCCGGGCGGCAGCATCAGGCGCGTTGCGGCCTCTGCCGTGTCACGGTCAGGGTTGGCCGCGACGTCAGCGATCTGCGAATCGTTGCCTGCCGATTGCACCTCCAGCCGCTGGAACCGCGCCGACGTGGCAGGCGCATTCGACCGCCCCGCCGTCCTCGCGGCATTTCCGGCACTTGCCGCGGACCCGTTTGTCGGCGCCGGAGGCGGTGCGTCCGGTGTGGCGGGCGCCGCCGAGCCGCGCCCAGCCGCCTGAAAGGCCGCGAGCGGACGATCCCGCGGCACAAGGCCGAGCGTCAGGTCGAGGGTCTGGTCGCATGGAGGCGCTGACACCGTGATGTCGCGCTCGACCGGCACAAATCCCGTGAGCTGGACCGTCAGCGTGAAGGTTCCGGGCGGAAGACTCAATCGATACGTGCCGTCCGTATCGCTCGACGTCGCTATCGGCGCGCCCGTCCCGCCGGCACTCTTCATCGACGCGACGACCGAGACGCCAGGCAGCGGCTTGCCGCTGCTCGTTGCGTGTCCGGTCACGCGGCACGCGGCCGGCGCTTGCGCGGCGTCCAGCGGAACGAACCACGCAAGCGCGTACGCGGCAATTCCAGCCGTCATCGCCGCGACAAGGCGGAGGCGCGTGGCTCGGGCTTTGCCGTCGAGCATGAATCGACAACTCTGGCTTGGGGGGCCGGTGAGGTATACGCCGGCCGACCGCTCCGCGTTGCACCCTTGCGTCCCGCGCTGAGTATGCATATTGTGACGGCCATGCAGATGCGCGGGTATGGGATGGTATGTGGCTTCGCCGCCGCGTTGACGATGTCCGTGTTCGCCCAGGCGCCGTCGACCACGGCTGCTCAGGGGGCCCCGACCGACGACGCCGTCAAGACACTGGTCAGCCGGCTTGAACTGGCCAAGTACAAGGCGACGATCAAAGGCCTGACGCAGTTTGGCGATCGGCGCCAGGGGACGAAGCGCAATCGCGACGCGGTCGACTGGATCGAAGCGCAGCTCGAGAGTTATGGCTGCAGCGACGTGTCGCGCATCAAGTACACCTACACCACGCCGCAGCGCGGCCAGAACGCGGGACGCGGACGCGGCGGCGCCGGGCGCGGCGCCGCTCCACAGGGGGATGAGAACAAGCGTCCGGGCCAGGGCGGCAGCACGATCTTCGGCCACCGCGCCCCGACCGGCGTCAACACGGATCCGATGAAGCAGCCGGACGAACGCATTCGCGCGCTCGACGAGGAGCCGGCGACGGACGGGCCGCGCGAGGAGGTCTATTGCACCAAGATCGGCACCACGCATCCCGAAGAGATGTACATCGTGGGGGGCCACATGGACGGCCACGGCTGGAACGAAGCGGCCAATGACGACGGCTCCGGCACCGCGCTCGTGATGGAGCTCGCGCGCGTGTTCAACGCCCCCGATGTCCAGACCGAGCGTTCGATCCGCTTCGCGCTGTGGAACAACGAGGAGACCGGGTTGAACGGTGCACGCGCTTACGTCGAGCAGCGCGCGCCCCTGCAGGGGAAAGAGGATCCGGCGGGGTCGCACAAGTATCCGGAGCCGAAGTGGCTCGGCATGATCCAGCACGACATGATGATGTGGGACCACGGCATGCCCGACGCCAGCGGCAGGGTCAGTCCCGACCAGCGGCCCGAGGCCGACGTCAACATCGAATTCCAGCAGACGTCGAAGTTCGCCGATGAGGCGCAGAAGCTGGCGTGGGCGTTCAAGGCGGCCAACGAAAAGTATGCGACCGACTACCCGGCCGCCGTCGGACCTCACATGACGAATACCGATTCGACGCCGTTCATGGATCTCGTGCCGGCGCTGAGCCTGCGCGAGAATTTCCGCGGATCGCAGATTGGCGGCGGCTGGGATCCGAACTGGCATCAGCCGTCCGACGTGTTCACGACGTACTCGGACAAGGATTTCCGCCTCGGCCTCAACGCCGCGCAGACGACGCTCGCGGCCGTCGCGCAATTGACGGGGGCGACGATCAGGAAATGAGAATGCTGACCTTCCTTGCGATTCCGGCGCTGATGGCGATCGGCGCCGGAACGGGGCCTGTCGATCGCGCACAGTCGCGGACGACAGCGGCAACCGCAACGGCGTGCACCGACGTCGCGCCCGCATGCACCGACTGGGTGCCGGTCGGCTCGCACGGTGGACGTTCGCTCGTCTACACGACGTACCCGCTGACGAAGGCGAACCCGCGCGTCATGCGCGCGCTGATCATGATTCACGGCACGCTGCGCAACCCGGACGTGTACTTCACCACCGCGACGGCGGCGGCGTTCCTGGCGCACGCCCTCGACGACACGGTCGTGATCGCGCCGCGCATTGCGTCAGCGGACCGGAGCTGTAAGGACGAACTCGCCGCCAACGAGATCAGCTACGCCTGCGGCGGCGACAGCTGGCGGTCGGGCGGCAATGCGGCGAGCGACCCGAGCATCACCTCGTTCGACTTCATGGACCGCCTCGTCGAACAGCTCGCGGACAGGAAAGTATTCCCGAACATGCGGGTGATCGTCATCGCGGGCCATTCCGCCGGCGGTCAGTTCGTCGCGCGCTACGAGATGGCGAACAAGGTGCACGAAACGCTCGGCGTGCCCGTGCACTACGTCGTCTCCAACCCGTCGAGTTACGCCTGGCCGGACGTGACGCGTCCGCTGCCGGCCGGCGATGCCGCGCCCGAAGCGGCGCGGATGGGATGGCAGTTGGAATCGAAGCCGCACACCGACTTCACGTACGGGCCGTTTGCCGGCGCCGCCACCTGTCAGAACTTCGACAAGTGGCCGTACGGTCTCGAGCAGCGCACGAGCGGGTATACCTCCGGCATGAGCGACGACCAGTTGAAGAAGCAGCTCGCGTCGCGTCCGACGACGTATCTGCTGTCGCAGGTCGACACCCTGCCGCTCGGCGGCTTCGACTCGGGCTGCGGTGCGATGGCGCAGGGCGCAACCCGCCGCGCGCGCGGCGAAGCGTACTTCAAGTGGGTGACGGAGCACCTCGGCGCGAAGCACGAGATCAAGATCATCGAGGAGTGCGGGCACAACAACCGGTGCGTCTATACGGACGATGCGGCATTGCCCGTGATCTTTCCCAAATAGAGCGGCCGTGTGCCGGGTGGCTCGGCGCGCGTTAAGATCCGGCCGCGGTCTTCCATGAAATCCGGCAGCGAAGCGCGCCCCGCGTTCTGGCGCTCGTACGTGTTCTCGCAGGACCACAAGGTCGTCGGCCTTCAGTACGCGCTGACGGCGCTCGTCTTCCTCCTGATCGGCTTCACGCTGGTCATGATCATGCGCTGGCAGCTCGCGCATCCGGGGCTGCCCGTCCCTGTCGTGGGGCCGTGGCTGGGCGCGCGCGCGCCGCAGGGCATCATCCTCCCCGAGTTCTACAACGCGCTCACCGCGATGCACGGCACCATCATGGTGTTCCTCGGCATCGTCCCGCTTGCCGTCGGCGGGTTCGGGAACTATCTCGTGCCGCTGCAGATTGGCGCGGCGGACATGGCGTTCCCGAAACTGAATCTGGCGAGCTACTGGTGGTATCTCGCGGGCGGCGTGCTGATGCTCGCGAGCTTCTTCCTGCCCGGCGGCGCGCCGCAATCGGGATGGACCTCGTACCCGCCGCTCGCCATTGTCAATCAGGGCGGTCAGACGTGGTGGCTCGTGGGCATGCTGTGCCTCATCACGTCATCGCTGCTCGGGTCGGTGAACTTCATCACGACGATCGTGCAGCTTCGTGCGCCCGGGCTGACATTCTCGCGCCTGCCGTTTTTCGTGTGGTCACAGCTCGTGACGAGCTTTCTGCTCCTGCTCGCGTTTCCGCCGCTCGAAGGCGCCGCGATCTTTCAGCTGATGGACAGGCTGGCGGGCACGAGCTTCTTCCTGCCGTCCGGGCTCGTCGTCAGCGGCCGCGTGCTGCACAACGCCGGCGGCGGGAATCCGTTGCTGTGGCAGCACCTCTTCTGGTTTCTGGCGCACCCGGAGGTCTACGTATTGATCCTGCCGGCGATGGGCATCGTGGCCGAGATCATCGCCGTGAACACGCGGAAGCCGCTCTTCGGCTATCGCGCGCTCGTGCACTCCTCCGTGGCGATCGGGTTCATGTCGCTGATCGTCTGGGCGCACCACATGTTCATCACCGGCATGGGCACGACGATGAGTTCGTTTTTCCAGACGACGACGATTCTCATCTCGATTCCATCGGTGGTGATCCTCACGTGCCTGTTCCTGTCGCTCTGGGGCGCGTCGATTCGCTTCACGACGCCGATGCTCTTCGCGCTCGCGTTCCTGCCGATGTTCGGGATCGGCGGGCTGACCGGGCTGCCGCTCGGCCTGGCACCGGCCGGGCTGCACCTGCACGACACGTACTACGTCGTCGCGCACTTCCATTACATCGTGGCGCCGGGGACGATTTTCGCGCTGTTCGCCGGCGTGTATCACTGGTTTCCGAAAGTCACCGGCCGGCGCATGAACGGGCCGCTCGGCTGGCTGCATTTCGCCGGGACGTTCGTGTGCATGAACCTGATTTTCATGCCGATGTTCGTTCAAGGACTCGCGGGTATGAACCGCCGGCTCTACGACGGCGGCCTGCAATACACGCTCGACAGGAACGTCGTCGGTCTTCACCTGCTCATCAGCCGCGCCGCGTGGGTGATGGGGATTTTTCAGGTGCTCTTCATCGTGAACGTGTTCTGGAGCGCGTGGCGGGGGAGCCGCGCCGAAGAGAACCCCTGGGAGGCGACCACGCTCGAGTGGGCCTCGGCGTCGCCGCCGGCGCACGGCAACTTTGCGTCGCCGCCGATCGCGTATCGCGGCCCGTACGATTACAGTGCGCCCGGCGCCCGCCTGGATTTCACCCCGCAGTTCGCGCGCGACGAGATATAGCCGTGGACGTTCCATACACGATCGAGCCGCGGACCGACACGGGGTTGTACAACGCGCAGCTCGGGGTGTGGCTGTTCATCGCCTCGGAGGTGATGCTCTTCGGCGCGCTCTTCTCAGGATACGCGCTGCTCCGGACGGGCGCTGACGCGTGGCCCTCCGGCTCGCGCCATCTCGCGGTCACGCTCGGCGGCGTGAACACGTTCGTGCTGATCGCATCCAGCATCGTCATGGCGCTTGCCGTCCGATCGCTCCGGCACGCGCAATGGCGCCGCGGCCGGCGCGAACTGGCGATTACGTGGGTGCTCGGCCTGGTGTTCCTGGTGATCAAAGCGTACGAATATCGGGAGCACGTGCTCGCCGGAGAGTTGCCCTCGACCAACAACTTCTTCGCCATCTACTACACGCTGACCGGGCTGCACGCGCTCCACGTCATCGGCGGTCTGATCGTGCTCGCGTACCTGATCGGCCCAGGCGCGTCGATGCGGCGCACCCAGCCCGTTCGATTCACGCATCGCGCCGCAGGCCTGAGCATTTACTGGCAATTCGTCGATATTGTGTGGATTCTGGTGTTCCTGACGGTGTACCTGCTTTGAGGAGCCAGATCCTGAGGCCTCCCGTGACGGGAACGAGATGGCTGTGATCGCGTGTGTCGTGTGCATGGGCGCCAGCGATTCGCGGCTGGCGGTTGGAATGAACGCGGGCGTACTGGTGCTGCTTGCGGTAACGGTATGCGTCCTGGCGGCTATCGCGGCAGGCGCGTACGTCATCGCGCAACGCAGCCGCGCGGCGGCGGAGTAGACGTGCGCGCGTTTCTGGGCCTTCCGATAGAGGCATCACGGCATGCACAGGCCGTGGACGGGCTCATCGTGGGTGTGCACTGGCTCATCGTGGTGCTCGCCGTCGGCTTCGGCCTGTTTTTCCTCTATTGCCTGGCGCGCTTCAACCGGCGCGCACATCCGCGGGCTCGCCGCGGCGGGGTACCGGCGGCGGTCGCGTGGATCGTGGTCGGGGGCATAGCGGTGGTCGAACTGTGGGAACTGTTCTTCACGGCAATCCCGTTGTGGGCCTCGAGAGTGTCGGATTTCCCGGCGCCGGCTGGCGCCACGATCGTCCGCGTCGTCGCCGAGCAGTTCGCGTGGAACGTCCACTATCCCGGGGCCGATGGGAAGTTCGGCCGTACGGCCACGTCGCTCATCAGCCCGGAGAATCCCCTGGGGCTCGACCGGTCGGATCCGGCAGCGCAGGATGACGTCACCACGATCAACGACCTCGAGTTCCCGCTCGGGCGTCCGGTCATCGTGCAGCTGTCGTCGAAGGACGTGATCCACAGCTTCAGCCTGCCGGAAATGCGGGTGAAGCAGGACGCCATCCCCGGGATGATGATTCCCGTATGGTTTTACCCGACCGTCGCGACCCCGAACGGCGTGCAATGGGAGATCAATTGTTCGCAGCTCTGCGGCCTCGGGCACTTCCGGATGCGGGGTTTCTACCGGAGCGTCAGCGCGGATGAGTTCGCGCGGTTCCTGCGCGAACAGAGTCCCACGCCGCGCGCCGCGATAGGACCACACGTCCCCGGCGCGCCCGCGATAGAATGACGTGGTGTCGCTGATCCTCGCGTCGGCCTCACCGCGACGCGCCGAACTGTTGGACACAGCTGGATTTACGTTTACCGTTCAGACGGCGGACGTCGACGAATCGACGCTGCCCGGCGAAGCGCCCGATTCTTACGTGCTCCGCGTCGCGCGCGCGAAAGCCGAAGCCGTCGCGCGCCCGAGCGGGAATGTGGTGCTCGGCGCGGACACGACCGTCGTGGCAGGGGGCGAAATCCTCGGGAAACCGGAAGGGCGCGCCGATGCGGTCCGGATGCTCACGCGCTTATCGGGCGCCGTGCATGAGGTGTACACCGGCGTGGTGATGATTGGCGACACCGGCCGCCTCGAGGACGTCGTCCGCACGCGGGTGCGGCTGTTGCCAATCGGCATCGACGACATCCAATGGTATGTAAACACCGGTGAGCCGGAAGGAAAGGCCGGCGCCTACGCGATTCAGGGGCGCGCCTCGCGGTTCATCGACTGGATCGAGGGCTCGTGGTCCAACGTGGTGGGGCTTCCCGTCGCCACCGTGCATCAGATGTTGAAAAGGATGTCCTGACGTCATGTCCGCCAAGACCGTCAAAATCGGAACGACCTTTCTCGTCATCGCCCTCGCGATCGTCGGGTTGATGTACACGACCCTGAGCGAGGGCACCGAGTACTACAAGCACGTCGACGAGGTGATGGCGAACCCGCAGGCGTGGCAGGGGAAACATCTCCAGCTGCACGGGTTCATCGTCGACGGCTCGCTGATGCAGCGGCCGAACACGCTCGACTACAAGTTCGAGGTGCAGAGCAACGGCAAGATCGTATCGGCCCGCTACACCGGCGTCGTTCCCGACACCTTCAAGGACGGGGCGGAAGTGGTGCTGAAAGGAAAGCTCGGGCCGGACGGGTTCGCGGTCGAACCGAACGGCGTGATGGCGAAGTGTCCGTCGAAGTACAACCCGGCGTCCACCGCCACCGGAAAGTCGGGAAGCTGACGTGGCCTCGCTCGGCACGTTCATCCTGCTGGCCACCTTCGTCGCTGCCGCGTATGCGATTGCGGCGTCCATTGCCGGCGCGCGCCGGCGATCACGCCGGCTCGTCGAGAGCGGCGTCGGCGCGTTCTACCTCACCGCAGCCCTGATGACGGTGGCCTCCTGCATCATCATCCACGCGTTCGTCACCGGCGACTTCACGATCAAATACGTCCAGCACTATTCGGATTCGGCGCAGCCGCTCGCCTACAAAATCGCGTCGTACTGGGGCGGTCTCGACGGTTCGATCATGTTCTGGGTGTTCCTGCTCTCGGTCTTCGGCACCATCGCGATCGCGACCAATCGCGAGCGCCATCGCGAACTCATTCCCTACGTTGTCGCCACCATCGCCGCCACGGAGATGTTCTTCATCTTCATCATGGTGGTGCACAACAACCCGTTTTCGACGTTCCTGACGGCCGCGCCGGTGGAAGGCCGCGGCCTCAACCCGCTGCTCCAGAACTTCTACATGGCGATCCACCCGCCGTCGCTCTACACGGGGTTCGTCGCGATGACGATTCCGTATGCGTTCGGCATCGCAGCGCTCGCGAGCGGGCACCTCGACGATGCGTGGCTGCGCGCCGTGCGCCGCTGGACGATGATCGGGTGGCTGTTCCTCACCTTCGGGCTGACGTTGGGCATGCTCTGGGCGTACGAAGAGCTGGGCTGGGGCGGATTCTGGGGATGGGATCCGGTCGAGAACGCGGGGCTGCTGCCGTGGTTCACGGCGACGGCGTTCCTGCACTCCGTCATGGTTCAGGAGCGGCGCGGCATGCTGCGCGTCTGGAACGTCACGCTGGTGATCGTCACCTTCTTCCTCACGATCTTCGGGACGTTCATGACGCGGTCGGGCGTGGTCCAGTCGGTCCACGCGTTTGGCGAAGACCGCTGGCTCGCCTCCCTGTTCAGCGGCTTCATGGTGGTCATCCTCGTCTTCAGTTTCGGCCTGGTGATCTATCGGCTGCCGCTGCTGAAGTCGCGGCATGAACTGGATTCCTGGGTGTCGCGCGAGGCCGCGTTCCTGGCCAACAACTGGATCCTGCTCTTCAGCGCGTTTTTCGTGCTGTTCGCGACGATGTTCCCGACGCTGTCGGAGGCAATATCCGGAGAACGGCTGACGGTCGGGCCGCCGTTCTTCAACAAGTGGATGCTGCCGATCGGCCTCGTACTGCTGCTGCTCACGGGGATCGCGCCGCTGCTCGCGTGGCGGAAGTCGACGATTCGAAATCTGTTCGAGCAGTTCACGTGGCCGGCCGTTGCGGCCGCGGTTACCGGCGGTGCCGTGTACGCACTCGGGATCCACGTCTGGGCGTCGCTGACGTGCTTTGCGCTGTGTGCCTTCGTCGGCGTGACCATTCTGCAGGAGTTCGTGCGCGGCGCGAACGTCCGCAAGGAGGCGACCGGGACCGATCGTTTCACGGCGCTCGTCGGCCTCGTCGCCCGGTCGCGCCGCCGCTACGGCGGGTACATCGTCCACCTCGGCATCGTCCTGATGTTCCTTGGCTTCGCCGGGCAGGGCTACAAGCACGACGAGCAATTGCTCCTGAAGCCAGGCCAACAGGCCACCGTGGGCGGCTACACGATCCTGCACAACGCCATCACGGTCACGAGCGATCAGCAGAAGCAGATGATCACGGGCGACGTGACGATCCTGCGCAAGGGAAAGCCGATCGCGTCGATGTATCCGGCAAAGTGGTTTTTCGATCGCCACGAGCAGGAGCCGACGAGCGAAGTCGCGATTCGCCGCACGCCGGCGGAAGACCTCTACATCGTGCTCGCCGGATACGACGTCTCGACCCAGACCGCGACGTATGCCGTGACGATCAACCCGCTCGTCGACTGGGTGTGGTTCGGCTTCGGCGTCCTCGCCATCGGGACGGGTATTGCCCTCCTGCCGGAACGCGCGTTCGCGTTCGCCGGTGCGAAGCTGCCGGCAGGCGCGGTAACGACGGGCTTATTGCTGCTGCTCCTGCTGATGCCCTCGCAGGCACACGCGCAGGACTCGGCACAGACCGTCGCGCCCGTTCAACGGAGCGAACTGAAACGCCAGCTCGAACACGAGCTGATGTGCATGTGCGGCGGCTGCCGCGCTCCGATGGCGGACTGCCCGATGGGCGTGTCTTGCCACGGGCGGCGCGAGATGCTCGCGAAGATCGACGCCTACGTCGAGCAGGGGCTCAATCACGATCAGGTTCGTGCGGCGATGACGGCGGAGTACGGCGAGGAAGTGCTCACGTCGCCTCCCGACGAGGGATTCAACCGGCTTGCGTGGCTGCTGCCGTACGCCATGGGCGCAACCGGTGCATCGATCTTCGGCGTCGCGGCGTGGCGCTGGTCGCGGAAGGACGAAGCGGAGCCGTCCGCGGTGACGGGCATGGCCGCCGGCGAGCAGGAGGCGCTCGCGGAAAGGCTGGAGGATGAGCTCCGCGATCTCGACTGATGCCGCTGAAACCAGCCCCGACGGGCTGCAGTACCGCGGCAGCTCCGAAGGAGTGCGTCACGGAAGCAGACCGGAAGGCGCCCGTAACGGCCGATCGCCTCTGAAAAACGATCACGCGCAGTCGCCGAGCGAGCCGTCGTTTCAGCCCTGGCATTTCTTCGTGCTGCTGTCGCTGATTGCGGCGACGGTGGCAGTGCTCGTCTCCCGTCAGAACGCGCCCGCGCACCTCGTGCTGATCAGCCTGACGATCGGCGCTGCGGGCGCCGCGGCTTTTGCGTGCTATCGCACGGTCGCCCCGCTGTCGTCGCGCGTCGTCGACGCGACCGAACCGCTGAGTGACAGCCTGCGCGCGGATCTCGAACGCGAAAAGGCGCTGACACTGCGTTCGATCAAGGAACTGGAGTTCGATCGCGCGATGGGCAAACTGTCGAACGACGACTTCGCGGAAATGTCGCGGCGCCTCCGGACTCGCGCGGTCGGCATCATGAAGCAGCTCGACGAGGGCGCGGATTATCGACCGATCATCGAACGGGAACTGGCCGCTCGTACGGCGAAGGCTGCGCCTCGGCGCGCCGCCGGGATGTGTGCCTGCGGCACACGCAACGATGCCGACGCGCGCTTCTGCAAGTCGTGCGGTTCGCGGCTGGGAGCGGCGTGAGCAGGGGCCGCTGGGCGAGCGTGCGCGGTTCTGTGGGTGAGCGCGTGCGAATGGACGTGTGGAGAACGCTGCTGACAGTCGCGCTGCTCGTCGCGCCGGCGCGGCTCGCCGTCGCGCAGCCGTTCGCGAGCGGGGCGCAGATGCCCGACGCGCAGAAAATGTCCGGCGTCCCGCTCCCGATGGGCGATCTTCCTGTGGGGACGGTCACGGTTCGGGTCGCGCGCGGGGCGGTCACCAACCCGCTTCAAGGCGTCAGCGTCGAACTGGCGGGCGCCGGCTCACCCCGGACGGCGACCACGGACGCACAGGGACGGGCGACGTTCAGCGGGCTCACGCCCGGCAACCAGGTCAAGGCGCATGCGACGGTGGCCGGGGAATCGCTGGTTTCCCAGGAGTTCGAAGTGCCGTCCGCCGGCGGTATTCGTCTTGCGCTGATAGCGACCGACCCGGAGATGGCGAAGAAGGCCGAAGACGATCGCCGCCTCGCGGCCTCTCCCCCCATCGACGGCACGGTGGTCCTCGGCGACCAGAGCCGGATTGTGATCGAGCTCGGTGACGACGGTCTGAACGTCTTCAACATTCTTCAAATCCTCAACACCGCGCGACGGCCCGTAAAGATCCCGGGGCCGCTCACCTTCGACGTACCCGCGGAAGCGATCGGCCTCGGGCTGCTCGAAGGCGCACCGAAAGGCGCGATTGCCAGCGGCCATCGGGTCACGGTGGACGGTCCCTTCGCGCCGGGGACGACGCTGCTGCAGTTCGGTTACACGCTGCCGTTTGCCGGCGCCGACATGAGCATCCGGCAGACGATGCCGGTGCAGCTGACCAACCTGGCCGCAGCCGTCCAGACGAATGGTGCGATGCGGATGTCGTCTCCGCAGATTGCGCAGCAGCGTCAGATGGCGGCGAACGGACAGTCGTACATCGTGGCGCAGGGCCCCGCGGTTCCTGCAGGTGGAGTCGTGACGCTGAACCTGTCGGGGCTGCCGCACGCGCCGACCTGGCCGCGCAACGTGACTCTGGCACTCGCGTCGGCCGTGCTGCTCTGGGGCGTCTGGGCCGCCGTCCGCCGTCCGCGGGTCGCTGCCGTGGTGCCGCAGCGGAACGCACTCGAGCAGCAGCGCGAGCGGTTGTTTTCGTCGCTGATGGCGCTCGACGCGCAACACCGGAGCGGTGAGGTAGACAACGAGCGGTACACCGAAGTCCGCCAGGAGTTGATGGCTTCGTTGAGCCGCGTGTACGTGGAGCTCGATCGCAAGGCATCCTGAGATCGCCTGCCCGTGTCCCTGGATTTTCATTCGCTCGCATTGACCGGCGTCACGCGCACGTTCGGGCGCCGCCGCGCGCTGCACAAGGTATCGCTGCGTGTCGAGGCGGGCGAGCTGGTCGTCGTGCTCGGCCCGAACGGCGCGGGAAAATCGACGCTGCTCGCGATCGTCTCGACGCTGCTCGCGCCAACGGGTGGCGACGTGCGGTACGGCGACTACACGAGCGCGATGGGCGCGGCGCTCCGCGCGCGCATCGGACTCCTCGGACACGACCTGTATCTCTACCCCGAGTTGTCGCCCGCGGAGAACCTGCGCTTCTTCGCCGGTCTCTACGGCATCGATCGCGTCGAGGAGCGGATCTCCATGGCGCTCGATCGGGCAGGGCTCTCCGACCGCAGAGACGATCCGGTCGCCGGCTTTTCGCGCGGCATGCGCCAGCGGCTCGCGCTCGAGCGCGCGCTGCTGCACGAGCCGCGGCTGGTGCTGCTCGACGAACCGTTCACCGGGCTCGATGATGCGGCCACCGATGCGCTCGTCGGCCGCCTCCGGCAACTTCGTGCCTCAGGCTGCCTCACCATCGTGGTTACGCACGATCTGGATACCGTCGACGGCGTCGCTGATCGCGCGTTGCTGCTGCACCGCGGCCGACTGCTCGACGTCGCGAACGAGGGCGAACCGCTGCGGGAGCGGTATCGGGCCGCGCTCGCGCACGCGCCGCAGCCGGCGGCAGGCCGGTTGTGAGCTTCGTTCGCGCGGCCTGGCTCGTTGTCCGCAAGGACGTGCTCATCGAGGCCAGGAGCCGGGAGATTCTCTATACGACGTTGTTCTTCGCGGTGGCCTGCGTGCTGGTATTCGCGTTCGGCTTCGTCAACGAAGGCCGCCCGATCACGGATGCGGCGCCGGGGATCCTCTGGATTGCCATTGCATTCTCCGGCACGCTGGCGCTGGGGCGCGCGTTCGAGCGTGAACGGCAGCACGAAACGCTGCGCGCCCTGATGATCGCGCCGGTGGATCGGCCGGCGCTCTACGTCGGGAAGCTCGCGGGGATTCTGCTCCTCCTCGCGATGGTCGAAGTGGTCATCGTGCCGCTGGTCGCGTTGCTCTTTCACGCGCCGCTGTTCACGCGGCCATTGCTCCTCGTCGCACTCCTGGCCGGGGGGACGACGGGGTTTGCCGCCGTCGGCACGCTGTTCGCCGCGATGCTGGTGCGCGCGCGCAGCCGCGACGTGCTGCTGCCCGTGCTGCTGTACCCGATTACAATTCCCGTGATCATCGCCGGCGTGCGCGGCACCGCCGCGCTGCTGCAGGCCGACGTCGACGTGCCGATGGCGAGGGCATGGATTTCGATGCTGGTGCTGTTCGACGTCGTCTTCATCGTGCTCGCGCTCTGGACATTCGAACCACTGATGACCGAGTAGCGCAGGCGTTGAGGCCTGCCTCTCCCCAAAATGCGCAAACTCTTTCTTCCTCTCACCGTCGTTGCGGCCGGCATGTTCATGATGGCGCCGTTCCTGATCGACGGAGCGCCCTACGAATCGACGATGGGGCTGGTCCAGAAGATTTTCTATTTTCATGTGCCATCCGCCATGACGATGTTCGTGTCGGCGTTCGTGTGCGGCATCTCGAGCGCGGTGTTCCTGTTCAAGGGCCGCGCGGCTGCCGATCGGCTCGCCGTCGCGGCGGCCGAGCTGACGTCGGTGTTCGGCATCATCGTGCTCGTCACCGGACCGCTGTGGGCGCGCAAGGCGTGGGGGGTCTGGTGGGTGTGGGACGAGCGCATCACGTCCACGTTCGTGCTGTGGCTGATTTTCAACGCGTATCTGCTGCTGCGGAAATACGGCGGCGCCGGATCGGAGCGGCTGGCGGCCGGGCTTGCGATTTTCGGCATGGCGAACGTGCCCTTCGTCTACTGGTCCGTGAACGTCTGGCGCACGCTGCACCCGAAGACGACCGTCGTTCCGACGCTGCAGCCGGGCATGCGCGGCCCGTTCTGGTTCTGCGTGACCGCGTTCCTGCTGTTGTATGTGCTCGCGATTACGGCACGGGCGCATCTCGAAGCCGAGCGGGCCCGGCTCGAAGAGATCTATCTGTCAATCGAGGAGTGACGATGACCAACTGGTGGCCAGGACGTGCCGCGAGAGCGCTTGTCATAGCGGCGGCGCTGGCGTTCTCAACTCCCGTCTTCGCGCTGCAGCCGCCGACCGCCGCCGCGCAGGACGGATTCGTGCCCGTAAGCCGCGCCGCGCAACAGGAGACGATCCCCGCCGCGCGCCTCGTCGTGATCGCCTACGGGTTTGCCTGGGTAATGCTGCTCGGCTACTTGTGGTCGATCTGGAGCCGCCTGGGCAAGGTGGAACGTGAGCTGCTCGCCGTCAGCCGCCGCATCGACGCCGGAGAGCGCCGCGGATGAATTTCGCGAACATGACGGCGGCGCACTTCATCTTCATCCCCGCCGTCCTGGTGATCGGCGTCGTGATTGGCTGGATTCTCGGCGGCCGTGCCGCGCAGGACGCCTATGCCGCGGAGTTGAGACGCCGCCAGGACCGCGAGCGGCGTAAGAAGAATTGAAGATTGCAGATTGCAGATTGCAGATTTCGAATCCCGAATCCCCAAATCCCGCAATCAATCTGCAATCTCCAATCTGGAATCTGCAATTCGCGGGCGCTTAGCGTCCCAGCGCGAGCCGGTGGGCGAGACTTGGGGGAAGGCCGGCGGCGAGAATCTTCGACTGCGCTTCCTCCACCGGATACGCAATGCGGATCATCGTCAGCTCCTGCGTGTCGTCGTCCAGGATCGCGTAGCCCGCGCGGGCGTCGCCATCGCGAGGCTGACCGACCGACCCCGGATTGATCAGATACTTCGCGCCGCGCTGCAGCCTGACGACGGTCTCGGAATCCGGATCCGGTGTTCCCCCCGAGTACGTCTCGTCGACACGCCGGAAAACGACCGGCAGGTGCGTGTGTCCAAACAGGCAGAGCCCGCGCGTCGCATCGATCAACGCGCGCCGCGCGTCCCCGGCGTCGAAGATGTAATGGTCTTCGTCGAACGGCGCGCCGTGACAGATCTCGACGCGTTCGTCGATTTCGGTCGGGCCCTGGGGGAGTCCGCGCAGATACGCGCGCTGCTCATCGGAGAGCTGCGCCGCCGTCCACGCGGCGGCGATCCGAGCCACGTTGTTGAACTCGCGCGCATCGTCGATGCCGCACGCGACCTTGTCGTGATTGCCGCGGATGATCGCGGCCGGCTCGAGCTCCCGCACCCGCGCAATGACCGGACCCGGATCGGCGCCGTATCCGACGAGATCGCCAAGAACGAGCGACTGGTCCCACAGGCCTTCGGCATGAGCGAGGACGGCGTCGAGTGCCTCGAGGTTGGCATGAATATCCGAAAGCACCAGATAACGCACGTCAGGCAAGTCCGAGGCGATCGAGCACGCGGTCGGCGACCTCTTCGGCCCGGGCGTCACCGGCGTCGATCCGCACGTGGGCCTGCGCGTACGCGGTCTGGCGCAGCACGTACAGTCGTTCGAGCTGTTGACGATCGGCGGCCAGCGGCCGTCGTCCGTCGGCCGGCAGGCGTCCGAGAAGCTCCGTGAACGGAACGTCGAGCCAGACCGTCGTCCCATCCAGATTCAGTGTCTGCCTCGTATCGGGGTCCATGAACGTGCCGCCGCCCGTGGCGACGATGGCGTGGCGGATCGGCAGGAGCAGGCGAATCATTTCGCGTTCTGCGGCTCGAAAATAGGGTTCGCCGTGGCGGGCAAAGATGTCCGCGACGGTCAGGCGTTCGCGCGCTTCGATCAATTCGTCCACATCCTCCGCACGCCAGCCGAGCCGTGCAGCCATCGCACGCGCCACCGTCGTTTTTCCCGCCGCCATGAATCCGACGAGATAGATTTTATCGGGCGCCACCGGACCGGGACAGTTGCTGGAGCACGTCGAAGAAGCCGGGATACGACACCGCGACCGACTGCGCGCCGACGATGCGCGCGGGGCCGCGCGCGCGCGCGGCGGCAATCGCGAACGCCATCGCCAGGCGGTGATCGCCCGCGGCGTCGGCCGTCCCGCCCTGCAGTGGACCGCCCGAGATGTGGAAGCCGTCGGCGTATTCGTCGACGTCCGCGCCGAGCGCGCGGAAACCTGACGCGAGCATCGAGATGCGATCGGTTTCCTTGACGCGGAGTTCCGCTGCGCCGCTCACGGTCAGCGATGTGCCGCCGGTCATCACGGCCAACGCTGCCAGCGCAGGGATTTCGTCGATCACGAGCGGCACTTCGTCGGGGCCAATTTCGAACGAGCGCGGGCTGCCGAAGCGGACGTGGATGGTCCCGGACGGTTCGCCGGCGCCGGCGTGATCCTCGCGTGTCTCGATATCGGCCCCAGCCCGGCGCAGCACCGCCAGCAGGTGCGAGCGCGACGGATTCAGGCCGACGCCTTCGATCGCCAGGGAAGCTCCCGGCGTGCCGGCGGCGAGCGCGAGCCAGAAGGCCGCCGAGGAGATGTCCCCGGGAACCGTCGCGTGGATCGCCGAGAGCCGCTGACCTCCGGCGAGGCTGACGGCGTCGCCGTCGCGGACGATGCGCCCGCCGAACGCCTCGACCGCACGCTCCGTATGATCTCGTGTCGGCACGCGTTCGTGAACGCTGGTCACCCCCGCGGCGTGCAGGCCCGCGAGGAGCACGGCACTCTTCACCTGCGCGCTCGGCACCGGGGGCGTGTGTGCAATCGCGTGCAGATCGCCTCCGGCAATCGTCAACGGCGGCCGTCCGCCGTCGCTGTCGACGGACGCGCCCATGGTTGTCAGTGGCTCGATGATCCGGCGCATGGGCCGCCGCGACAACGACTCGTCGCCGGTGAGTGTCGTGATGAACGGATGCCCGGCTACGAGTCCGGCGAGGAGGCGCATCGACGTGCCGGAATTGGCGGCGTCGAGCGGTCGGCCGGGTGTGCGGAGGCCGCGCGGGCCGCGTCCCTCTATCTCCAGGGTGAGCCCATGAACGCCGGGAATTCTGATGACGGAGACGCCAAGCGCCTCGAGGCAGTCCAGCGTGGCGAGGCAGTCGGCTCCGGGCAGATACCCCTGGAGCCTGGTGGTGCCGATCGCGACCGAAGCGAGCATGGCGTATCGGTGGGACACAGATTTGTCACCAGGCACCCGCAGCGTGCCGGTGACGTTCGACACGCGCGGGACCTCCGCGACGTCTGCGATCGAGACCATCGGCCGACTATACTGTATTATCCTTACCTCGGCATGATGATGCGCGGCGGCCAGGTGCGGCTGCAGTTCCCAAGTGTGTTCGACATGCTGGACGTTGTCCAGGTCGTCAGCGATCGCATGGCCCACCTCGCCGCGATGGACGAGGACGCGGTGCACTGGATCGGCGTCGCGGTCCGCGAGTCCGTCATCAACGCGATCAAGCACGGCAACCGCGAACATCCCGACAAGCACGTCACCGTCGAATTCGCGTTCGTTCCGGAGGACGCGCCGACGGAGCTCGTGGTTCGCGTCGTCGACGAAGGCGAAGGATTCGAGCCGCAGGAAGTGGCGGATCCGCTCGCCCCGGAGAACATCCTCAAGTCGAGCGGCCGGGGCATCTTCTTCATGCGCAGCTTCATGGACGATGTGCAGCTGCATCGCGCGCCGGAAGGCGGCATGGAAGTGCGCATGGTGAAGAAGCTGGCCACGGCGACCGGTGGCTGATTCGCTGCCACCGATTTATCTGTCGACCGCAATCGAAGCGGTCACTCGAGCCGGCGCGATGCAGCTCGCCGGCGCCGGACACCTTCACATCGAAAAGAAGGGCGCCATCGATCTCGTGACGGAGATCGATCGTGACGTCGAGCGGATGTTCCGCGCGCTCATCGCGGAACGCTTTCCCGATCACGCGATTCTGGCAGAGGAGTTCGCCGCCCGCGGCGATCGCGAACGGGCCGCGCAGTATACGTGGGTGTTCGACCCGGTCGACGGGACCACGAATTACGCACACGGGCTGCCGATCTTCTGTTCCGCCGCGTCGCTCGAGATCGACGGCGAGGCCGCCGTTGCGGCCGTGTACGACCCGAGCCGCCGCGAACTCTTCACCGCGGAGCGCGGCGTCGGCGCCTGGATGAACGGAGTGCCGCTGCGTGTCTCGCACGCGGAGCACCTGATTGATTCGTTGCTGTGCACGGGGTTTCCGTACACGGTGCACGACGAGTCGCGGCGCCTGCTGGATGTCTTTGCGGCCTTCCTCGAGACGTCACGAGCCGTGCGGCGCCTCGGGTCCGCGGCCATCGACCTGTGCTACGTCGCCGCCGGCCGTCTCGACGGATTCTGGGAAATGCAATTGAGCCCGTGGGACATCTCGGCCGGCGCGCTGCTCGTCGCGGAAGCTGGCGGGACCGTCAGCGATTTGTCCGGCGCCGCGTTCGCATCCCGCCGCGGGGAGATCATCGCCTCGAACGGTCGCATTCACACCCAGATGGTCGAGACGATCGCCTCTGCGAGGGGCCCGGCCAGGAAATTGGACGCCTGTGACCTGTGAGATAGACACTGGCCGATCCGTTTCGACACGATCTCGTCGGTAACTGTCGCCACGCGCTGGCACCTTTCGTGCTGAGGCTTCCCCCGTCTGGAGGCATATTCGTGATGAAAAAAGCCCTGCTGCTTGCACTCGCCGTCATGCTGGCGCCCTCGCTGGCCAACGCTCAGATTCGCCAGGTGAGGTCGTCGCCGGCCGACGGGAACAACACCGTGAACTTCACCATCGGGTACTTCGCGCTGAAGGGCCTCGATTCGAGGGTGAACGATGACGTGCTGCTCGGCGATCTGCAGAACGGGCAGCCGCTGCTCTTCGAGGTCAAGGATTTCAACGGCGCGTCGATCGGCGGCGAGTATCTGTTCGGGATCGGTTCGAACTTCGAAGCGGGCGTGGGCCTCGGCTTCTACCAGCGCACGGTCCCGAGCGTCTATGCCAACCTGACGCACTCGAACGGCGACGAAATCCAGCAGGACCTCAAACTGCGCACGGTCCCGGTGACCTTCACGGGACGATTCCTGCTGCTGCCGCGCGGCAGTGCCGCCGAACCGTATGTCGGCGCGGGCATCGCGGCCGTGCGGTGGCGCTACAGCGAGACCGGAGAGTTCGTCGATATCGACAACTCGATCTTCCCGGCGCGCTACGTCGCTGATGGCACCGCCACCGGCCCCATCGTGCTCGCCGGCATCCGCTTCCCGTTCGACGCGGTCGTCGCGGGCGGGGAAGTGCGATGGCAGAAGGTGGAGGGCGACATTCCGTCCGACATCGGCATGCTCGGCACGAAGATCGATCTGGGCGGCTGGACCACCAACTTTACGCTCGGCGTCCGCTTCTGACGCCTCGCGCGAATTGCAGATTGCAGATTGCAGATTGCAATCTACAATCTGCAATCTGCAATCTGCAATTCACTGGCGCCGCAGTTCGTAGAGCGCCACGTTACCGCCCTGCGCCACGCATTCGTAACCTGCGAAAAAGCGCGGATCCAATTTTCCCTGGCGATACAGCACGTCGCCGCCTTCAGCTTTTTCTTCGACCGCAATCCACTTGACGTAGGGCTGCGGGTGGCCGACGGCGGCCTTCCAGATCTCTCCGTTGCCCTCGTGCAGGAAATCGCGCACGTCGAAACCGGCATAGGCGAGGTCGTGCATGTAGTGTCCGAGGGACCCCATGCTCATGAGGATCGGGCTGCCGTCCCAGTGTTGTTGCAGATAGCCGGTGACGGCGCCGCGTGCGACGGTGTTCCTGGCGTCGAGCTGCGCCTCGACGACCATCGGCGCGTTGCGATCGAGCGGGTGCGCATCCCAGACAGCGATCCCGAGAACGATTACGGCGGCAGGAGCGCGTAACGCACGCGGCAGCAGCGCGACGGCCGCCCCGATCAGTGCGGCCGCCGCCGCGACGAGCGGCACATCGTACCGAATCCGGAACGGATGTCCCTTGAAGTACGCCCCCCAGGGCAGGATCGCCGATGCGGCAAGCGCGAGCACAATGAGCAGCGCGGCGCGATCACGTCTGGCGATGGCGGCGGTGACGATCACGGCGATGGCCAGCCACGCGCACCACGCCAGCGGTGAGCCGATGAGCGTTTGCAGACCGTCCCAGAGTTGCGTTGACGCGATCCACACGTGACCGCGTGCCGGGTTGTCGGCCACGAAGAACCCGCTGTCGACAAACCATGCGCCGACGGTGACTTTGCTGTTCACGAGGAACGCCGCGATGGCCCACAGCGGATAGAGCGCCAACCCGCGCACCTTCCTCCAGGCTTCGATTGCCGGTTCGCCGCGACGCACCCGCACGAGAAACGCAAGCCCGATGGCGCTGGCAATGATCGGCCACGCTTCGTAGCGCGTGAGCACCGCGGCAACACACGCCCAGCCGGCGCCGAGCGATGAGCGAGGCGCCGTCCCGCCGTAGCCGCGAAGCGGCGAAGGCGGACCCGCCCACTCCGCTATCAACGCCACGGCCAGGAACGTCGTCCCGAACAGCAGCGGCTCGGTCATTGGCGTGCTCTGCAGATACAGCACGTCGGGATTCAGCATCAACAGCGCCGCGCAGGTGAGCCCCCCGGCGAGCGACCCGGTGATGCGCTGGAGGATCCACGCGACCGATCCCGCCGCGATCGCCATCGAGAGGACCGAGATCGCGATGCCGGATGCGCCCGTTCGATACAGCCAGTCGACCTGCACGGGAATCATGTTGAGCAGGTGCGGCAGCGGCAGCCACACGGCGCCGACCTGCTGCCAGCCGGGCGTCAGGCTGTCGAACACGCGGCGCGCGACGACGAGGTGCGCGCGCGCATCGTAGTGGGAGAGGGTCAGCCCGAGATGATGGTAATGAAGTGCGGCCAGGCCGCCGGCGGCCGCGACCGCCACGGCTATCAACAACGGCCAACGGCTGACGACCCACGGCCCACGGCTGACGGCAGGCAACAAACGCGTTTAGTCTACACTCGTAAGCTGGATGAACGCGTGTCGGGCAGAGGAGCAGCGATCGGCCGCAATGGAGCGCGAGGGACGATGCCGAGGGAGCCTGAGTGGCGGCGGTGATCGTCGTGTCGACGATTGGGTGTCGGACCGAGAGGAGCGAGCGAGCGCAGCGAAGCGAGCCAGGCGCCCGCCTTCGCGCCGAAGGCGCTTCGGCGCGTCCGCCGGAGCTTTAGCGAAGGCGGAAACGGAGCGCGCCGGCGAAGCGGCGCGCGAGAGAGCGTGCAGGGGAGTTCGAGGGGCAACGCCCCTCGATAAGAAATGAAACGGCTGGTCCTCTGGATCCAGGCCTTTGCCGTCGGATCCGGCGGGGTCGGGCTGTTCGCGCTGACGTTCCTGGATTCGTCGTTCCTGTCGTTCCCGATGGTCAGCGATCTGCTGGTCATCTCGATGGTCACGCAACACCGGGAGCGGCTCCTGTATTACGCGTTTGCGCCCGCGCTCGGATCGACCGCCGGATGCCTGGTGTTGTATTTCATCGCCCGAGCCGGCGGCGAAGCGTTTCTGCGGAAACGCTTCAAGGAGCGACACGTCGAGAACGGCCTGCGGACCATCCGCAAGCACGGGGTGCTCGCGGTCGTGATTCCAGCGCTCCTTCCGCCGCCAGCCCCGTTCAAGATCTTCATCCTGCTGGCCGGAGTTGCTGAGATTCAGGTCGCGCAGTTTTCAGCCGCGGTGTTCGGCGCGCGGTTCCTGCGTTTCTTCGCCGAGGCGCTGCTCGCGTTTTTCTATGGCGAAGCGGCGGGGAACTGGGTGAAGACCCACGCCATGGCTGCCGGATTGATCGTCTCGGCGCTCGCGCTCGCGGGAGGCCTAGGCTGGATTTGGTGGAGTCGCAGGAAGGGCTTATAATTCAAGCGTTTAACAAGCCTGTCATGCGGCTGCAGCTCTTTCCGGCTCGATCTCTCTGCCGCGTGTAAGGCGTCGCGCAATGTTTCCAGATATCTCCGTCATTGTGCCGATGCGCAACGAGTCGCCGAACGTCGGCGAGCTCTACGGGCGCATAACGGCTGCGCTCGCGCGGTCCGGCCGCTCGTACGAGATCCTCTGCATCGACGACGGCAGCACCGACGACACGTTTCAGCGGCTCGCAGCCCTGCACGCGGACGATTCGCGCGTCCGCGTCATTCGTTTCCGCCGCAACTTCGGACAGACCGCCGGCTTCTCCGCCGGGTTCGCGCACGCGCGCGGCCGCTACATCGTCACGATGGATGGCGATCTCCAGAACGATGCGTCGGACATCCTGCCGATGATTGAGCGCGCCGAACGTGAAGGCCTGGACATCGTCTGCGGGTGGCGGAAAGATCGGAAGGATCCGTTCCTCAATCGCCGCCTGCCGTCGATGATCGCGAACACGATTATCTCGAGGACGACCGGCGTGCGGCTGCACGATTACGGCTGTTCGCTGAAGGTATTCCGCTCGGAAGTCGTCAAGCCGATGCGGCTCTACGGCGAAATGCACCGGTTCCTGCCGGCAATCGCGAGCGAGTTCGGCGTCCGCATGGGTGAACAGGTCGTCACCCATCATGCGCGGATCCACGGCAAATCGAAATACGGCATCACGCGCACCTTCCGCGTGATCCTGGATCTGCTCACCGTGAAGTTCTTGAGCAGCTACTCGACGCGTCCGCTGCAGATGTTCGGCGGCGTCGGCCTGCTCCTCGGATTTGTCGGGACGCTCGCGTGCGCCTGGGTGACCTACCAGCGCTTCTTCGGCTATCAGTCCGCGAACCGCCCGTTGTTCTTCGTTGGAATCGTGATGATTCTCACCGCCGTGCAACTGCTGATGACCGGCCTGCTCGCTGAAATGCTGTCCCGCACATATCACGAATCGCAGGACAAGCCGATTTACGTGATCCGCGAGGTGCTTGAAGATAAGCCGTCACGGCCTCGCGAAGTCGTCGGTGCTTAGAGAAGTCGCCAGTTCCCAGTCGCCAGTTCTCAGTCGCCAGTTCTCAGTGTCCAGTTCTCAGTTTCCAGGTGCCAGTTTCCGGTTTCAGTCTGAATGGCACTACCGGTCCGGTTGCCGGAAGGCCAACCGGTTCACCAGCCTGTAGTTTTGCGGACTGAGTCCGGCTCTCCAGCAGCGTTCAATCTGACTGTCTGAAACCAACCAGAGGCGCCCGTGGTCCCGATCGACGTCTGTGGGATTCGTATTCCACGCGTCGTTCGGGTAACAGAACGCCCCCGTGGCCGCGACGACGATGGACCACGCGAGGGCAAGCGCCGCGAGGCCGCCGAAGGCAGGCGAGCGGAGCCGTGAAAGGGCGAGGGCAGCCGGGGGGACCAGCAACGGAAGCACGTCGAGCATATAACGGGGACCGAACGTGTGGCCGCCCCACCACACGGAGTAACTTCCGTACAACACGAACTGCGCAGCCGCGGCCATCACGCACCAGAGTTCCGAGCGGCGCGGCCCTCGCCTGACCGCCGCGCCGATTCCGGCGAACGCGACGAGGACAACCGGGCTGAAGACGATCAGTCCACGACTCGGCGAGACGAGTAATCCGACGTAGCCGTCGTTCCACACGGCGAAGGTCGATCCGGTCGCGTGAATTTCCGCGTTGACCTCCGTCAGCAACGGAAGCGCGCCCATCGGATGGCCGAACCAGCGCACGTTCGTCACCATCAGCGCTCCCACCGCTATCGCCGCCACCGACGAGGCAATCACGGCCGACGCGGATCTCCGCCATGCGAGCCCGATGAGCAGAACGACGATCGTCGGCGCGAGCTGCGGGCGCGCGGTCGCGGCCAGTGCGAGGGCAGCGCCGACGGCGGCGCCCCTGAGGAGTTCGTGACGGCCCGACTCCACTCCGATCAGGAAAACCGCACACGAAAGGCCGAGCGCGGCCGTTTCCGATTGCCACAGCGTCTGGCTGGCGGAACTCCAATAACCGGTGCCGAGTCCGAGCCCTGCCGCTGTCAGCAGCGCCAGACCGCGCGACAACGTTCTGCGCGCGGTTAAATACGCGATGGCGACGGCGAGCGCCACGCAGCTCGAGGCCGCGATCTTCGCGAGGAGGGGCGGCCCGAGCGGCGCCTGAACATCGATGAGACCTGCCTTCCACGCGGGCCACGCAATGGCGGCAGCGATGAGTGCCGGGACGGGGGAGTAGATCGAGCGGAAATGGCCGAACCGATCGCGAATGAATCCCCAGCGTGTCGCGTACTCCGGCGTGACGGCGACCGGCTGGTCGAGACGCAGCGTCCCTCGAACGAGCAGTTCGCGGGCAGCGAGCGCCGTCGGCCGGCTGTCGTAGCTGCCGATTTCGCGGCCGTTCGCGTTGTAGACAAGGAACATGGCGGCGAAGACCCCGGCGGCAATCCACTTCTCCGCCGCGGGGCGCCGGCCGTCCGGCATTACGTGCCGGGCTTTCGAACGAAGCGGTGTGCAAGCGGCGTCTGCGGCACCGTCGCCTGAATGGCGGCGAAGAACGCATCGGCCAGCGCCTGATATCCCGCCGGAGTCAGGTGCAATCCGTCGACGTTGATGTAATCCGCCTCGTGGCCCTGGAAGGCCGCGAACGAATCAACGAGCACGGCACCGCCGGCGGCAACCTGCTGGCGAATCTGCGCGTTCGCCTGAGTAATCGCGTTCACGTCGCCGCGGAGCGACCCTGTCAGTCCAGGCGGCGTGAGCGTGCTCACGAAGATGAATTGCACGCCGGCATTCGCTTCCCGTGTGTGGCGGATGCAGTCGCGTACTCCAAGACCGACGGCGGTGATCGCGTCGCGGCAGGACCGCGTCGTGGATTGGCCGCCGCTGCAGCCGCCGTCGCCGAGGTCGTTGTAACCGCCGAGGATCAGCACCGCGTCGGGGCGATCGCGAGGGACGACGTCACGGATCGTCTGGTCGATCTGTTCGATCTTGTCGCCGTTGTGTCCCTTGTTGATCACCACGATTCCCTGACCGGGATAGACGCTTTCGAAGTCTGCCTGCAGCTTCGTCGGATATGCGTTGGCCGTGTCGTCGAACAGCGGAGCATAGATGAAACTGCGTCCCGTCTCGCCGGCCGTCAAGCTGTCGCCGAACGCTTCGTATTTCGTCAGCCCGAGCGAGAACCCGGAGAGCGTCACGTTGAACGAGCACATCGCCGTTCGCGCCGAATTGTCCGCGGCGGTGCAGTTCACGGTTGTCGCCCCGAGGGGAAAGTTCGAGCCGGACGCCGGGGTGCACGTTGTCTGCACGGGCGGAGCGCCGCCGGTGACAACCGGTGCATCGAAGGTCACGGCCTGCGACGGCGTGGCAACGCTGCGAATCGAAATGTCAGCGGGGCAGGTGATCTGCGGCGGGTTCGCGGTGGGACCTCCGGGAGACTTATGACCGCCGCAGCCGGCGAGCAGGACGAGACACACCACGGGCGTCAGGTTTCGCAGGGTCATCCGACGGCCGAGTATATTACAGGGTCGCGAGCGCCCTGTCTGTGCTCCGCACCAGTATGGCGAATGTCGATAACTCCCAATTCCCAACTCCCAACGCCCAAAAATTCAATGCGCGATCGTCGCTTTTTCCCGCTTCTGCCCGGATTCGCGCCTCGATTGCCTGGGAATTGGGAGTTGGGAATTGGGAGTTAAGCAGCGCTTAGTACCTGATACGCCACCAGAGGATGCTGGCGAGCGACGCGATCCCCTCCCCGACCGTCGTCCGCCTGACGCGTTCCGGCGAGATGGCGTAGAAGCGCACCGGCGTCTCCAGGATCTCCGCCCGCTCGCGGAGCAGGCGAGACAGCAGCCGCTGGTTGAAGCGTTTGTCGCTGAGGTCGAGTGCAGGCGAGGCGACGAACGCTGCCCGGATGCCGCGCACGCCCGAAAGGGTATCCGAGATGTACCGTCCGTACAGCGCAAGATAGGCCGCGCTCAGAACATGGCTCCCGATCGCGCTCGCGACCCGCAGCCCGGTTTTGTGCCGGTACCGCAGCCGCAGTGACGCATCGATGTCGCGCATCGACAATCGACGGCTGCCCCAGACGGCATCGAGCCGTCCCGACGCGAGCTGCGCCACGATCGTGACGACATCTTCGCCGTTGTACATGCCGGACGATTCGAAGAGCACCGCGTAATCAAAGCGATCCCGGACGAGCGCCTCCTGGAATCGAGCGTCCGATTGCGCGTCAGGACCGAGATAGTGCACCGGGAACGGAAACCGGGCGGTGAACTCCTCTTCGATCTTTTCCGTTCCGCCGTAGAAGACTTCGGTCGCGGCAGGCGCCTGCGCGAGGCCGGCGCGCACGAGCTCGAGCAGCGTCTGGGTGACCTTGCTGCGCGACCCGCTGTCCTGCAGCAGCACCGCAATCCGCTGCTTCGCCGGCGCCGCCAGAAACGATTGCAGGAACGGGGTCAGGACCTTCGCGGCATCGTGGCGCCCGGTCACGCCGTCTTCATAATTGCTGATGCGCACGAGCCGCGGATCCTCGAGCGCATCGAGCCGTCCGAGCGGCACATACGGCACTTCCTCGCGGCCGCCGCGCGGATCATTGAACAGATAATGCGTGATGAGGAACGGCGTGGAAATGGGCAGCCGCCCTTTTTCGCGGAGGTAATACACGGCGCGCTGGACGATGTCGACGGCCGTCGCGTCGACGAGTTCCGCATCGCTCTGGATGTTCGTGATGAGCAGCTTGAGCGCGCGCAGATTGCCCGCGATCGCACGGCTCAAACCATGCGTCAGGTACGACGGAAAGAGCGATGAGTGCTGGGTTCCGGGGGAGTAGACGATGAGATCCGCGTTGGCGACGCGTTCGACCAGCCGCGGATTCACCGGAATCTCGCGTTCGCGCCCGCTCAGCCACGCCGCTACCTGTTCGCGCGGGAGCGCTGCAATCGCGGCGATGTCCTCGGGCGCAGGCCGTTGGGCGAGCAGGAAAATGTCTTTGATGCGGTTGCGCCGGTTCGCATCCACGATGTCCGCCTCGCTCGCGAGCAGGGCGTCGTCCGGATCGATCGCGACGAGAAATGCGTTCGTCCCGTCCGACACGTTCTCGACGAGTCCTGCGGGCAGGTTCAGCAGCGCGCAGTAGTCGTCGACCGCCAGGTTGAACTGTCGCCCGCAGCGGAGATAGGACCCGGCAAACGCAAGGTTTCCGAGGGCGCAGTCGGCGAAATCGAACGGCTTGCCGCTCGACCGCAATTCGTCGATAAACGCGGCGATCCGGACGCCGACCTCGCCTGAAACGGACGCCAGTTCCGCAATCGCCGCCGCCGCCGTCGTGCCGTCCGGCAGCCGTCGATCGAGCAGCGAGATGACGCCCTCGTCGCAGGTGTGCAGGGCCCTCGCGAGGTGCGACGCGTTCTTGCGGAAGTCGGACGGCCCGAGCGCATCCCCGAGGAACCGCCGCACTTCTCCCGTCGACATCCCGTCGTCGTAGCCGTTGATGGCCAGCGTGAGATCGATGCGGGGATTGGCGATGAGTTCCCGGGAGAGAACCGACGATCCGCGGCCGCCCGAAAAGACGACCACGGAGAGCGAACGCTCGGGCATTCAGGAGAAAGTATAAGCCGACGATAATACGAGACGATGCGCGCAGCTTCGGGAAAGGTCCTCGTGGTGCCTGCCGCGGGGCGGGGGAGTCGGCTTCGGACGGCCCTGCCCAAGGCGCTCGTGCGAGTGGCGGGACGGCCGATGCTCGACTGGATCGCGGATCTCTACAGGCCGCACGTCGATCGCATCGCCGTCGTGGCGCATCCGTCGTTCGTTCGGGAGGTCGAGCGCTGGGGAGTTGGCGCCGGTGACATCGAGGTCGTGGAGCAGCCCGAGCCCACGGGGATGCTCGACGCCATCCTCTGCGCGTCGGCCGCGGCGTTGCGCGTTCACCCGGAGTGGGTGTGGATTACCTGGTGCGATCAAATCGGTGTCTTGCCTGAAACCGTCGAGCGGCTGCAACGAGAGGCTGCCCAGGGAGAGCGGGCACTCGTGATGCCGACCGTGCCGCAAGAACATCCCTACATCCATCTCGCGCGCGATGCGGACGGCCGCATTGCGCGTATCCTCCAGCGCCGCGAGGGAGACGACATGCCTCTGAAGGGCGAGAGCGACATGGGGTTGTTTGCGCTCTCGCGCAGCGCATTCGAGCGCGATCTGACGCAATACGCGCGCGAAGCACACGTCGGCACCGCGACAGGTGAGCGCAACTTCCTGCCGTTCATTCCATGGCTCGCCGCGCGAGCCGAGGTCGCGACGTTCCCGTGCACGAACCCGATGGAGGCGCTTGGCGTGAACACGCCGGAGGATCTGGACACGATGGAAACGTGGCTGCGGGGGCGCGCGCGTTGAGCGACACCCTGTCGATCGTCATTCCCGCTTACAACGAGGAACGGTTCATCGGTACGCTGCTCGAGCAGATCGAAGCGGTGGATCTCGGCCAGCTCGGCCTCGTGAAAGAGATTATCGTCGTCGACGACTGCTCGCGCGATCGAACCGCGGAGATCGTCGCCGCGATTCCGGGCGTGCGGCTGATCCGGATGCCGAACAACGGCGGCAAAGGCCGCGCCGTCCGCGCCGGCATCGATGCGTCGACGGGCGAGTACCTGATCATCCAGGATGCGGATCTGGAATATGACCCGCAGGATTACATCCCGATGGCGCAGGCGCTGCTGAACGGATCCGCGGACATCGTGTATGGCAGCCGTTATATGGGAAAGGGCCGCTATCCGAACCAGTCACTCGCGGCATATCTCGGCGGACGGTCGCTGAGCCTCGTTGCGTGGCTGTTCACCGGACGTTATCTCACCGACACCGTCACCGCGCTGAAACTCTTTAGACGCGCGGAGCTGGCGGAGCTGCCGCTCGAGACCCGCGGCTTCGAGCTGGATCACGAAATCACGGCGCGCATGCTCGCCCGCAAGCGGAAGATTGTGGAAGTGCCGATCCGCTATTACCCGCGCAGCCGGGAAGAAGGGAAGAAAATCGGGCTTCGCGACTGGTTCGTCGGGACACGAACATTCTGGAAATACAGGAATCGCTAATCCCTCATCCCCAATCCTCGAATCCCCCATCGACCATCCCGAATCCCGAATCCCTATCCTCGAATCCCTATCCTCGAATCTGGATCGCGAATCGCAGCATCTCGGAGGGCGGCTCGGCACGGTTTGTGGGAGAGGGGACGGGCATGGCCAAGAAAATTGAGGATTTGCCTGTGTACCAGCATGCGCTGAAGTTCTGTGACGCAGTTGATGCAATTCTTCAGCGTCCGGCATTGCGCAGAAATCGCCGACTGTGGGATCAGATTGCGGAGGCGAACGATTCGATCCTGTCGAACATGAAAGAGGGATTCGAGCAGTCGAGCGATGATGGGTTCGCCAATATGCTGACGTATTCGAAGGGCTCCTGCGCCGAAATCGTCGCGCGTCTATGGCGCGCGCACCGGAGGCGCTGCCTGACGTCAGAGGAGTACGACGCGCAGCGTCGGATGGCAGAGGAACTCCAGCGCATGCTGGGCGGTTTCATCAAATATCTGCGCGCGACCGGATTCAAAGACCGTGGTTCTTATCGAGCCAAGCACCCCGCCCCCGGCCCTGCGCCGACGCCGCCGGCACCTAATCCAGTCGACCCGGATCCTCCCAAAAGGTGAAGTGCCATACGGGAATACGCGGATCCGACCAGTCCTGATTCAGCGATTCCGGCAATCAGGATTGGGGATGGGATTCAGGATAGGGATTCAGGGATAGGGATAGGGATTCAGGGATCCGGGATGGAGGATCGGGGATTCGAGGATTGGCGATGAGGGATAAGGGATTCATCCGCTCACTTCACTCGATAGATCGAAACCTCCCCGTTCCTGAACGCGCGCCCGAACAGAGCTGATTCCTCGAACTTCTTCACGCCTGCCGGATATGCGGCCCGCTCGACGCCGTCGACGTAGATGTAATCGATGTGCAACGCATGCGCGATGTCCCAGGCGTGCTGCGGGTCCGTCGTCGAGAACATGTCTCGCACCTTCTCAGACCGCTCGTGATACTCGGGCACGTCGACGAGCGTGCGCGGCAGACTCGCGGCCATGCGGCGTTCACCAAAGCTCGGGATGATTGTCCATGTGGTGGAACCGCGCGCGGTCGGATCGAGCTGGATGATATCCGTTGGCCGCGTGGCGCGTTTCATCCACCTCAGCGCGTCCTGGTGCTCGACGTCGAGGACTTCTGTCCAGCGGAACCCGGGGCCTTCCGAACGGTTCGTGATGTCCTGCGCGTTGTACACGTCGACGAGCGTCGTCGGGAGGCCGACGATGAGCGCCAGGAGCGCGACGGTGCCGGCGACTTTGCTCGCCCGGCCGGGAAACGTGAACGCCGCCGCCGTGCATGCGGGCAACGCGACGAGCAGGATCTGTCCGGCGCGGAATCCGACCCAGGAATCATCCACCGAGAGCCGCACCAGGTGCATCACGAGAAGCGAGACCACGATCAGAATCAACGCGGGGATCGCGCGGCGTGCGGCCGCGTGGTGACGCAGCGCGAACACGCCGACGATCGCGGGCGCGAGCGCGGGACCGAGCGACAACGCGAGATTCCACAGCGGCCGATGAGCCGCGTTGCCGAGCAGCCCGAACTGAACGACGGACGGGGCGCCGCCGACCATGCGGGTCTCGATGCACCAGGCGAGCGCGGCCGCCACCGGAACAGCCGCGGTGAGCGCGCGCAGGATGGGCCGCACACCCGCTGACTGACGCCATGCGGCAAAGAGGACGGCAAGGCCCCACGCTGCCGCGAACAGGCTGCCGACGAACGGGTTGAACGCCACGCATGCGGCGAGCAACAGTCCCTGCGCGGCGATGACGGCAAGGCTCGTCCCGGTTCCTGCCGCGGCGAGCACCGCGAGGGCAGAGAGTCCCATCACATAGGACATCGAGTGCTGCGGCACCCACCAGAAACAGCGCGGGATCCCGTCGATGCGCAAACCTCCGAACTGCCAATTGCTGATCGCGTCGATGTTGACGTCGCGCAACGCGGAGAGCGGCGCGCCGCGCGCGAGCAGCCGCGTAATCTCGTAGAACCCTTCCGCACTCGACGCGATGATTGCCAGCAGGACCGCACCGGCGACCGCGGGGCCGTTCGGCACGACGACCCACGCCAGCAGGAACATCGCGGAGACGAGCAGCATCGCCGTTCCGATCGCGTTCACCTTCAGATTGTTCTCGACGCTGGCGAGCGCCCCAGAGGACGATCCGGAAACGGCGGCCGGCAGCAGGTAATACGCCCAGTAGTAGTTCAGCGGCCGGTTGGGCATGAACATGTTGCGCGGCGGCATCGAAAACTTGTCGAGTTCCGAGGTGACCGCCATGTGCCAGACGAAGTCCGCCGTGAAGTAGGCGCGATAGTAGCGGTTGCCTTCGGCGTCGCGCTCACCCAGCCGCGCGAACGGCGGGCCCGCCAGGGCGGGCACGATCAGCAGGACGAGCAACAACGCGATCGTGTCGCGGCGGATCCAGGGTGACTGTTCGCGCAACTGAGATTGCACCCCGCTGGGCGTCCCGCCGTTGCCCAGCGACGTCGAGATCGCGAATCCGACCGCCGCGGCGACGACCCACGCCACCACAAAGCCGGCAGCAGTAGGGAAACCGAGCGCGATCGCCGCCCACAGGCCGACGCTCGTCAGGAAGTACCCGAGCGCTCCTCCGGCAATCCAGCCGCCCCCGTGGCGCCGGCCGAAGAGGCGAAATCCAATGGGCAGTCCAGGGATGAGGGCGAGTGCGAAAATTACCGCGTAGGCGAGTCCTGCGAGACCGGCGGCTTCGGCCACCGCCAACCCGAGGGCTCCGGCGAGCAACGCGGCGGCCACCCATGCACTCACGCGCGCACACCTCGTTGCCGCGGGTCTTCGATCGCGTAGAACAGGCCGCCGGGAAGACTGCCCGCAATCCCGAGAGCCAGAAAGAGCACCGACAGTGCGAACACCTGCGCCTCGGGCGCGCCCTGCGGCACGAACAACTGCAGGAACGCGACCTGCGTCGTCCCGAGGCCGTTCACCGTGATCGGGAGCTGCATGATCAGGACGATGATCGGTATGAAGACGAAGTAGGCCGTCAACGGCACGTCGATCCCGAGCGACAGGCCCAGACACCACGCCTGGAGCACGCGGATGATCTGGACGGCGATCGACATCACGAGCACCCACGACACCTCGCGGTGGTGCGCCGCGTAACGCCGAACGGCATCGGTCAAGGCCTCGGCCACACGTCTCACGATTCGGATGGGCACTCGTGCAACGATGCGCCGAAGCTCTTCAGCCGCACGCTCGCTGAAGATCACGGCCGCGGCGACCCCGCACACCGCAAAGATCACGATCAAGCCGAGCACCAGCGCGCGTTCGGTCGCCAGCCGCTCCGCGAACGGCAGCGCCGCCGCGGCGACGAGCGCAACGGACAGAACGCCCAACGCGCGGTCCATCAGCACCGACGCGGTGGACTCCGCGAGGTGCACGTCGTAGCGCGACAGCTCGTACGCGCGATACAGGTCAGACGCGACGCTCGGGACGAAGTTGCTGACGAACGAACTCACGAAGAACGCGCGCAGGACCCCGCTCAGCGGGGGACGCGATCCGGGCGTCAGCGCCACGAGGAGATCGATCCACCGGAGTGCCATGAGGGTGCGGTCGACGAGCACGAGGCCCACCGCGGCGAGCAGCCACCGCAGATCCGCATGAGCAGCCGCGGAGAAGATTGCTGAAGGATGAGACCAGTAGAACGCCGCCGCGGTCAGGACGACAGCGACGAGGATGCGGAGAAGCCGCGACCAGTTCACGCGCCGATGTCGAATGTGCACACCATCGCCGACAAGGTCAGTGGATTGCGGACACACGAACGAAAGCGCGACACGCTTTCGTCCTCACCGTGCTCCACTACCGGCCGCTGCCGACCGGCTCCGGCATCGTCTCGATGTGCCGCCCCGTGTCTTTCTTCACCTGATACGCGCGCTTGAGGAACTTCGCGTACGGCACGAACTGTTTCATCGCACCGACGTTCACCTGGCACGGGCTCAGACACGTGGGGCAGACGTTGTCCTTGATGTGCTGCCGGTGTTCCAGATTTTCGGGCTTGTAATAGAGAGACTCGGCCGAGGCATCGAGCACGTTCCCGAGCTTCTGCGAGTTCTCGCAGTAATGAAGATCGCCGTTCGGGTTCAGCAGCAATCCCTGGCTCTGGAACGGGCAGGGCATCGTCCGGTGATAGCCGTTCGCGATCATGTCCGCGTAGTGCAGATACATGAACGCCTGACCGCTCAGAACGGACTCTTCCTGCACACGATCGAGGAAGAAGTTCCGCATGAACTCTTCCTCGCGCTGGTGGAAGCCGATCTTCTCCTGCAGGTCGCGATTGTGGAGCATCGCATCGGTGAACCGCAGCATGTTGAAGACGACGTCGAGACCCTTGGTGCGCGCCCAGGCGAGGATGTTCTGGGCATCCTCCATGTTCGTCGCGAAGATCGTCGAGGCGATGCCGAACGAGAAGTTCTCGTGCCGCTTCGCAAGCGCCTGCATCGCCTCAATCGTCTGCGAGGCCTTGTCGAACCCGTTCTTGACCGAGCGGACCTGGTTGTGGACGTCGCCGATGCCGTCGAGCGAGACCCGGATGCTGATCAGGAGACCCTTGCTTGCGCAGAACTCGACGATGCGCGTGAGCATCGGGATCGCGCGTTTCGGCGTCAGGCCGGTCGTGTTGATCCCGATCTTCCGCAGGCGCGGGAGATGGCGATGGAACAGTTCCACCATCTCCGGCAGGTCATTGCGCGTCGTCGGCTCCCCGCCGGAGATATTCAGGTTTTCGACGGCGCCCCAGAAGGGGCTCTGCATGACGGGCTCGAGCTGCTCGAGCGTCATGTCCGATTTACGGTCACCCCATTTCCAGTTGTTGCACATCGTGCAGCGGGCGTCGCAGACCCAGGTGCAGTTATAGATGAGCACCGTCGGCCGGATCGGGTGGACTTTCGCGCTGATGAACGTATTGACGAGATCGCGCGGGACGCCGGCGGCCGCCTTCGCAATGTAATGCAGCCTGAAGCTGGAGGTAGACACGGAGGCCACTATTGTACAGGCGAAATGGGGCAATATAAAAGGCGTTGCTATAATCAGGGGCTTTAGCGACTCATGGGTCAGGCCGTGTACAGGCACACATCCGATACGCTCGCAGGGCCCAGATGGAGGGCCGTGCATCGTTGCGCCCGCGCCATGGCGGTCGCCGGCGCTGCCGCCCTCCTGCTGAGCACGTTGTCTTGCGGCGGCCGTCACCCGACGCAGCCGACATCCGGGGGTTCGGGCGGCTCCAACCAGCAGCCCCCGCCGAACAACCCCCCGGGCATTGACTCCATCGCCATCCAGGGCACGAGGGCCAGCGAGCCGGCCAATTTTGCCGATATCGGGGAGACGGTCAACATCGCCGCCGCCGTGCATGACGACGAGACGCCGATTGATCAGCTCCAGTACCAATGGAGCGCATCGCTCGGCAGCATTGCAGGTGCTGGACCGCAAGTGACGTGGACGGCGCCCGCAAGTCTGCCCGGGTCGGACCCCGTCGATGTGACGATCACGCTGAAGGTGATCGAGAAATACGGACCGTCGGGAGGAACCCAGTTCGAGCACGACGTCACCGGGACCGCGACGCTGTCGCTGCACGATTCGGTCAAAGAGGTCGGCGACATGGCGCGCCAGTTCCTGCTCGACTTTTCCGATTCGAACATCACGGACGTGTCGTACATCATGCGGAACTTCGATGCGTCGTGTTCCGGCACGGCCCAGGAGACGCAGCAGGTCTCCGATAACCGGAAGAAGTTTCAGATCGTCAAATGGAGTGTTGGATCCTCGAGCGTGAAAGTTCCGTTCGGCAACGCGTTCTGTCCGGTGCCGGACCGCGTTCAGCGCGGAGACGCGTGCTCCAGCAACCCCGTCCATTGGGAATCGAAGGTGGTGGGCGGCAGTCACTTCCAGATCGCGGACGGCACTGATTGGATCGCGGCCTATTACCGGATTGCGTTGAAAGCATGGAAGCTCTGCGACAGCCAGTTCACGGGCACGTGCGTCGACACGAGCACGGGCGGCGGATGCTCCGATACGCAGCTCGCGTCCATGGTGCCCGGCGCCTGGCGTCGGCATTAACCGCTGTACTCGTACTCCTCCTCATCGCCGCGCCGGCTCACGGCGAACAGATCATTCGTCCTTCAGGCACGCAGTTTGTTCGCGCCGATGGTTCGCCATTCGCCTGGCGCGGCATCACGGCGTTCAGGCTGCTCGAGTTCGTCGCGCACAGTCGCGGGCAACAGGCCGCCGCGTACCTCGACTGGGCGGCGTCCGAACATCTCACCGTCGTTCGTGTGCTCGCCATGGCGCACGTGTTGTTCACGCTGACGCCCGCGGACGGCGAGCGAGCGCTTCCCGGTTTTTTGCAGCTGGCGCGTGCGCGCGGGCTCGTCGTTGAAGTCGTCGCGCTCGCCGATACGGCCAGTTACCCAATCGATCTCGCGAAGCACGTCCGCGCGATCGGTCAGGCGTGCGCAGATGCCGGGAACTGCGTCATCGAGATCGCGAACGAGCCGTATCATCCGACACACAGCGCCGCGGTCCACGATCATTCGACCCTGCGACGACTGCGTGCCGAGATTCCCTCGAGCGTGCCGGTGTCGCTCGGCACGCTGGACGACAAAGGGGAGCTTGCCGCGGGAGACTACGTGACCTGGCATTCACCGCGGGATGCGAACTGGCCCGACCGCATGCGCGAGGGCGCCGATCTCGTGCGGCGCTATCGCAAGCCGGTGATCGCCGACGAACCGATGGGTGCGGCGGATCACGCGGTGTCCGGCCGGCGCGACAACGTGCCGGCACACTTCGCCGCGGCGGCGCGGATCGCACGCGAGAGCGGCATCGGCGCGACCTTTCATTATGAAGGGGGACTTCAGGCGCGCCGTCCGAGTGCCGCCGAAGCCGCATGTCTCGCCGCCTGGCTGCGCGCCTTGGAAATTGCAGATTGAAGATTGCAGATTGCAGATTGCAGATTGATTTTTGATTTGGGGTATTTGGCGATTCAGCGTACGACGCGCTCGACGATGTGGCCGCCCAGCGCCTCGAGGAGGGCGGGCTTGCCGAACACGACGATTTCCGGGGCGATGCGTTCGGGACGAGGGTCGAGCCACCAGGGATTCTGCAGCGTGAACCGCGCGACTGGCTCGTAGCCGGCGCGATCCTTCCCCGCCAGGAGTTGACGGTAGAACGCGGTCCGTTCGGGATAGACCCAGGGACGGTCCGTGTAGCGGTCCCAGTAGAAGTCGGAATCGACAATCGGATCGGTCGCCGTCGCATAGAATCCCGCCACCGCCTCGTCGAACTTCTCCCGCGGATACGAGCCCGTATCGTCCATCCACGGGAAGTACTTCAGCGGAAACGGATGGCTGAAGTACGGCAGATACGCTTCGACCTCGAAGTAATACAGCCGCTCGTTCATCGTGAAGTGGTGCGACTCGAGCCAGCGGCCGGCCTCATACCGCGTGTCGTGCCAGTACATCCAGTCGGATCGAACGGTGTAAACGGCGGAGTACACGAGGATTGCCGTCGCCGTCGCAACGATCGCACCGCGCGCAGACGAGGCAGCCGCGCGATCATAGAGGGCCACGATCGCGACCGCCGCCAGAAGTGCCAGCGACGGTACGATGGGCATGATGAAGCGAAGCGCGTGGTGCGGGCTGGCGCCATAGAACACGTAGAACGGCACCACCCACGCAAGTTGAACGACATATCCGCGGGCGCGGGCGCCGCTGCGCGGACCGCTCCAGAGGGACGCGGCGCTGACACCGACCCCGACGAGGCTCGCGGTGAACATCGGCCAGCCCATGATGTTGCCCAGCAGTCGAAAGTACGGGCCGTACGATCGCTGGAACTGGCTCATGTCCATGAGGCTCCCTGTCGGCGCCCCCGTGTACCAGTTGAACCAGAAGCCCCAGTAAACGAAATCGTGCCACCGGATGAAGGCGTACGGATTGGTCGCCGCGAACGCCGCGAACCCGACGAGGCCGCACACCACCAGCCCGCCGGCCGCTCGCCACGAGAACACCCGCCATCCGAGTCGATCCGCGTGCGCCACACCAATCGGCACCGCGAGAATCCAGGCGGTGTACTTGGTCGCAAACGCCAGCCCTGCGAACAGTCCGGTCAGCGCGTAATCACGCGGACGTCCCGTAGACGCGACGCGATCGCACGCGAACAGCGTCAGAAACATCAGCAGAAATAACAAGCTCTCCGGGGTCGCGAAGTGCGCGAGGTTCACCAGCCCCATCGTCACCGCGAGCAGCGCCGCACCGAGCAGCGCCGTCGGCTCTCCAAAGTGACGACGACCGATCGCGAACACCGTCAGAATCGTGCCGAGCGCGAATACCGCGGAGAGCAGTCGGGATCCACGGATGGCCATGAACTGAATCCGCCGGCCCGGATTCGCAGGGTCGAGCAGCGGGGCGATGCGGTAACCGGTCAGCATCACCGTGTGCCCCGGATTCAGCAGATACGCCACATCGACGACCGCCGCCATGGCGTAGATGTGCAGATGCGGATTGATGAAGTAATCCGGATCGAGCGTCCGGTTGTGAATCATGTGGACGGCGGGATCGATTTTCTCGTCGGTGTGCCACAGGTAGGGGAGTCCCCAATCGATCCCCAGGACCGACAGCGTGAAGTTGCCGGCGAGAACGGCCGCGAGCAGCCAGGGGGTCCAGCGCAGGCGCGACATCACGATGGGCAGCAGCCGTTCGCCTGACGCGCCGACGGCTTCCGGTTATAGTACGCAGCCGGCCGGGCTTCATGCTGCCGCCGCGGATCCTCCGCCGAACACGCGTCCTGCTGGCGCTCGTCCTCATCGCGGGCGCCGCCGCGAGTGTGACGGGCCTCGACTGGGGCCTTCCGTATCAATGGCATACCGACGAGAAGGTGACCCAGGCGATCAACGTGCTCCGCACGGGCGACCCTGACTACTTCATCAACCCGCATCTGCATATCTACGTCGTCGCGGCGGCGTTCGCGTTCGCACACCGCCTCCACCCGGCCGCACACGTGGGACGGAGTCTTCCAGAGATTCTGGCAATGCTGAACGGGGACGCGACGGCCCGCGCGCTCCAGTTTACGTCGATGCGTCTCGCGCGCGGCATCTCCGCGGTGTTCGGCCTCTCGACGGTGTTCACACTGTTCGTGCTCGGCCGCCGCCACTGGGACGACGGGACCGGGCTGCTCGCCGCGGCCTTCGGCGCGGTCACGATGGGCCTTGTCAACCTGTGGCACTTCGCGACGCCGGAAGCGCTGCTGATCCTGTTGACGCTGCTGGCGCTTGGCTCCCTCGATCGTCTCATGGCGCGCACGACTGCCGGCGCATATGCGCTCACGGGGTTGCTGATTGGCCTTGCCTGCTCGACGAAATACACGGCATGTCTGCTGGCGGTCCCGTTCCTGGCAGCTCACATCGCCGCTCGCGGACGCGCGTCGCTCGATTCGCAGAGCGGCAGGCACATCGCGGTTGCCGTCACCGCGACATGCGCCGGATTTCTCGTGGGCACGCCGCTGGTCATTCGCGATTGGAAGCAATTCTGGCAGTTCGGCGTCGAGTACAACTGGTACACGGGCGCGCCGACCGGTACCCTCGTCGATGTGCGCCACTCGTATGGACCGTACCTGAAGCTGCTCGCGGACGGACTCGGGTGGCCGCTGCTGGCTTCGAGCATCGTTGGCGTTGCGGTTGCGGTCCATCGATTTATCGGCGAACGGCACACACCGCCGCAGCGCAGCCTGCTGGTGCACGTCGTCTGGATTGTGAGTTTCTACGGCTTCTATGGATTGAGCCCGCACCACGCGCTGCGGTTCATCATGCCGATTGCGCCATCGCTCGTGCTGCTGGCCGCCGTGTGGCTGGTGCGGCTGGCGCGCGATCCTCGTCCGGCCGTCAAACGCCTGGCGATTGCATCAACGACGGTCGTCCTCGTCTACTCGGCGGTGTATACCGCGCGGGCGGACGACATGTTCCTGAACGATACACGATACGCCGCCGGACGGTATCTGAACGAGGTACTGACGACGCCGAATCAGCGCGTCGACTTTTTCGAGATTGAAGCGTACCTGCCGTATTTCGATCGGCCGCGCTTCTCCCTGCGATTCGTACCCTTCATCGAGCAGGTGACGCTGCACGGCGGCGCCTTCTGGCAGACAGCGGAGGACTATCTGCACGATTCGGACGCCCCGATCGTCGACAGCGACTTCTACTGGGATCGGTATCTCGAAAATGCGCGCGGGTTTCCGGAGCGCGCTGAGTTCTATCGGTTTCTGCTGACGGGTACCGAACCGGATGGGTATCACGTCGCTGCGCGCTTCACGTTCGCCAATCCACGCTGGCTGAACCCGCGGCCCGAGCGAGTGGCACCTGAAGTGGTGGTGTTCGCGAAAGGCGACCTGCACGGCGGGCGCGGCGATGGAGCGAACCATCGCCGCGCCTCGGATTGAGTCCTATTTCGGGAACACAGGGCGGGGATTCGCCGATGCCCAGACGTTCTTGATCGTGATCCCGGTGACCGTGGCGTCGTCGTCTCCACCGCGGCCGATCGGCTGGCCGAGGTGCAGCACGTGCGGGGTCGGCCGGTATTCGTGCGAGCCCGTGCCCACGGAGATCCGCAGCTTCGTCGGTCCGTTCTCGTCGTTCTCCCGCACCTCGAGCACCGCCTGGCCCGTCTGCCACGAGAAGCGCCAGAAATACCACTTCGCAGGATCCCATCCCACATTGGCGGCTGGGCCGTCGAAGACACGGTTCGACGCGTCGCCGGTGATGAACCGGAATCGGACCTGTCCCGGAGAAGAATAGGCTCGTCCCCGGAGATCAATTGTCGCGCGGTAGTCGTTGGTCGTGATGTCGCCGAAGCCCTCCTGCATCGAGAACGCCTTGCTCTTCGCCCCGCGCATCTGCGATGGATTAATGCCCGTGATCATCATCGAGAACTCGCCGGCCGTGAGCGTCTGCGGCAGCACGTAGGTCACGTGGCTCTCGTGCTCCGGCAGATAGACGCCGTTCGGGGTGAGGGTCGCGCCGCCGACCAGTTGACCAACCGTCTGGCCGGCCGTCAGCGGGTCGAACAATTCGCTGCCACGGATGTATCCGCCCGCGGGTGCCTTGAACGTGGCGTCGGCCGACCAGGGACCGAACGCACCCTGGTAGGCGGCACGCGCGCGCCAGGTGTAGGTGCTGTCGGCGGCCAGCGCGGCGGAGGGTGTGTACTGCACCTGATCGCCGTTCACGCTGCCGGAAACCACCTGCGAGTCGAAGACGACCGTGCTGCCGCTGCGGATCTGGAACTGATAGGACACGGGGATGTCGACGAACTTGCCGTGTGACGTCGTGGCGACGAGCACGAGCGCGTCCGGCTGCGTCCCATTGATCGGCGACACCGGGGTGGGGGCCGTCGCTTTCAGCGTCGAACCATCCGCCGCCGCTCCGGTATCACCGCTCGCGGCCGACGATGGCGATGTCGGTGCCTGAGACGACTTGCCGCAACCGATGACGATCGCGAGCGCGCCCGCGGCCGTACACAACAAAACCTTTCGCATCTATAGAGCTCCGCAAAACTGAGTTGAACCAGATGTGGGTGGCATCATGATAGCGCCGATTGCGCGTCCGGGGAATACGACAACCGCAGAAAAATTCATCGAATTTCGCACGCGAACACCTCATCCGCTCGCGAATGACCGTGCTACGATGGCCATGCCTCGCCGGCGCGCGTCGTGCCGGCTCCCAACCCCACATAGGAGACGTGATTTTGAAGATGTTGAAAGCCGGAGTTCTCGCGCTGTGCCTCTGTGCTCCGTCGCTGCCGGCCAATGCCCAGCAGTTGCAGTGGACCGACAGAGGATTCGTGTCGATCAATGGCGGAGCGCAGGTGGGTTCGCACGATCTCTCCTCTACGCAATCGTTCCCCCTCTTCGATGAAACCGCGACGGTCACTTCGTCGCAGAGCGTCGGCAGCGGCGGCCTCTTCGATATCAGCGCCGGCTATCGCGTGTGGCACAACATCGCGGTGAGTGTCGGCTACACCCACGCCGGCAGCAAGGCGGATCTCTCGGTCAGCGGAAGCCTTCCCGATCCCGCCTTCACCGATCAGCCGCATCCGTTCACCGCGAGCCTGGGCGGTGCGAAACACACGGAGAACGTCATCAATCTCGACGCCGTGTGGATGATGCCCGTGACGGACAAGATCGATGTCGGCATCTCCGCCGGCCCGTCGATCTTCTCGGTCAAACAGGACGTCGCCTCGAATCTGTCGGATACCAACACGGTTCCCACGCTCGCCAGCGAAAGCAAGACCACAGGCGGCTTCAACATCGGCGTCGACGTCACCTATCTGCTCGGCAAGATGCCCGGCCTCGGCAAAGACTGGGGCGTCGGCGGCCTCGCACGGTACACCTGGGGATCCGCCAAGCTCGGGAACTCGAACGACAAGCTCACGCTCGGCGGGTTTCAGATTGGTGCGGGCGCGAGGCTTCGCTTCTAATCGAGTTCAGAAGTCAGAAGTCAGAAGTCAGAAAAAAGCGGGGACTCAACTCCCCGCTTTTTTAATCTCGCGCCTCCCGCCTCCCGCCTCGCCGACGCTATCTGATATCGCAGGTGTCGACCCGGATATTCGGCACCGTCGCCGGGCCATTCCAGTTCGGCGTCTGCGCGCCGTCGGAGTCCCCCAGCACGTCCCACTGCTTCTGCGAATTGCCCTGTCCGGAGCAGATGATGTCGCACGAGTAGCCGTTGCAATTGCTGCCGCCTGATTTGCGCAGCACGCCGAACGGTGCGCCAGCGATTCCGTTCCTCGTGAGCGACTGCGCGCTGGCGAACAGGAAGTTCACGATATCTCCGGTTGACATGTGGCCGTACTTGTTCCGCTCGCAGGTGACGATGGTGAGCGGGTCGCTCGCATTGCAGGGACCGCCAGGCGCCGGAGCGGGTGAGGGCGACGGTGATGGCGCTGCTGCGGCCGTGCGGAACGTCTGCGTGCCGCTCCATGCGCTCGTCGTCGGGCCATCCGACGCGCGGGCCCGCCAGAAGTACGTGGCCGGTCCCGCCAGCGCGGCCGTCACGAAGGTCGTCTGCCCGTGGCCTTCGAGAACGATGCCTGCGGATGCCAGCGATCCAAACCCCTGATCGCGTGCGACCTGGAACTCATAGGACAACCCGCCCACGGGGCCGACCCACGTCGCGTTCGAGACGAGGAGCGTGGCGGTCGTCCCGGAGATCTGCGCGTTGTTGATCGGCGAGATCAAACCCGGCGCGCTGACCGCCGGCTTCGGCTGGATATCGAAGGACGAGGTCGTGTACGGGCCGGTATTGGCGCCGTCTTCCGCGCGGACGCGCCAGTAGTACGTGCGGCCAATCTCGAGGAGGTCGAGCTGCACGCTCGTCTTTCCGTCCGCGCCCGGAGCGACGCCGGCGCGGCTGAAGAGCTTTGTGTTGAAGCTGCTGTCGGCAGCCACATCGAACGCGTAGGAGAGCGGGCGGACGCCGCTCGTCGCCGCGTTGTTGACCATCAGCGTGATCGGCTGCTGGTTGTCGCGGAACTTGAACCCCTGCGAGGGCTGGAGCACCGAGGGAGCGGTGATGTCAACGCCGGGTATCGGGCCGGCGACCGACGGCGAAAGCGGGTTCGAACTCTTCTTGGCTTCACAACCCGCGAGCAGCAGGACGAGCAGCCCGCAGACCGCCGTTGTGGATCGAGTGGCAGCTTTCATACGCACCTCTGACACGAACGTCGAACGAACCGGCAGGCGGCGGTGCGCCTCGCAGACGCACACCCGCCGTGCTATCGGCACGAATCAATGACGGCTTTAGTCCCGGGCAACGCCCGGGTATTCAGGGAGTCAGGGTGCTGGGAAGCCCTGTGGGACCGAGGTTCACAGGATAACCGGCTCCTGCACCCGGCTGCAATTAGTTTCTGACGCCGATAACTCCCAATTCCCAATTCCCAATTCCCAACTCGCAACTCCCAATTCCAATTCCCAACTCCCCAATCGATTTTCAATTGGGAGTTGAGTTGGGAGTTGGGAATTGGGAGTTGGAAGTTCCCGGCTGCGCTAGCGACAGCTCGCGGCCGGGTACTCCTTGTAAGTCGGGTAATCCCCGTCTCCCCAGTTCAATTGCAGCGGGTGATCGGGGTTGTCGTAGTCGAACGCGATGTCGTGGCCGTACACGGTGCCGTCGCGCCGCTCCGCGATGAAGTCGATGCTGATATCCGGACCGCCGCGCTTCAGATTCCAGCCGAGGTCCATCCCGCCGCACTTGCCGGCTTCGATGATCCGATCGCGCAGGAACATCATGTTCTGGATCCGCTCATCACGGCTGATGCCGCCCACGAGCCGTTCAGGGTATTTCGCGACGATGTAGGCAATGAGGCCGGGGCCGTTCGTGGGGTAGCCGGCAACCGCTCCTGACGGCGCCACGAGGCCGATGTTGTTCGAGGACGAGGGAGCGAGCGGAGACGATTTCTGCACGCTGCACGCCGCCAGCGCGAGCGCCAGGGGCAGCAGCCAGAGAACACGGATATTCATAGGTCGTTCATACGCGCGCACACGTCGGTACACGCGGCCTTGCACTCAGGGTGTGATTGAGAAATGCCGGCACGAACGTCCATTGCCGGCTCGACAAGTGTCGAGCGAGCGACGGCAGGCGTCAAGCTCGAGAGTATATTTTTCGACGGATCTCGCCGTCGACGGAGAGGCTCGCCGCGAAGGGGGGGAAGTCACGACGGAGTCGTCGTCAGGTCCGCGTCTGCCGGCCGATGTACACCAGGCCGCCGGACAGCGAGAAGAGCATGATGAGCGCCGCCCCCATGAACGAGACGAGCAGCGCGGATTCGAGCGGGAGCCCGAGGCGCGTGAAGTAGAAGCCGAACGTGGCTTCGCGCACGCCGAAACCGTTCAGTGATACGGGAATCATCTGAACGATGAACGAGACCGGCACGATCACCGCAAGTGCGGCGAATCCGATCGGGATGTTCATGCTGCGCGCAATCGCGAGATAGAACAGCACCAGGACCGTCTGCACGATCACCGCGCCGAGAAAGCAGCCCGCGAGCGCCGTTGGCGTCTCCTTGAATTTCGTCAGCGCGATCGTGAGGCGCTCGATTCGTTCGTCGACCCACTCTCTGTGGAACACCCGCAGCGGCGCGAGCAGTCGTGTCATCGCTTCCGGCATCAGCAGCGCCGGGGTAGCGGCGATCGCCCCGAGGCAGAACCCAGCCCACAACAGCTTCGGTCCCACAGGTCCAACCGACAAGCGCTGCATCAGCGTCGCTCCCGTGGCGGCCATGAGCGCGAGCCCCAGAAGGCCGATGCCGCGGTCGATGAGGACGACGGTCGTGGCGAGCGTCTTGGAGCCGGCGATTCGGGCCGTGTCCGCGATGCGAATGAAGTCACCGCCGATGTTGCTCGGCAGGAAGTTGTTCAGGAAGGTCGCGACGAGGTACGACGACGTGAGAAAGCTGTACGGGATCCGCAGGTGCTGCGCGTTGAGCAGAAGGCTCCAACGCCAGGCGCTGGCAAGGATCATGGCGAGGTACAGCAGCAGCGCGGCGGCGAGCCACACCGGTGAGGCATGCTTCGCATAACCCCAGAGCTGCGCCATGTCGACGCGCCGGAACAGCAGCCACAACAGGCCAACGCTGACGCCGGCCTTGACGGCGTTGATCGCGAGGGACCGCAGCCGCGAGGTCCGCGGAGACTCCACAGTCGTTTGCACGGGCAGACCACCCAATCTACTACAGCCAGCCTTTCTGCCGGTACCACGCCAGCGTCCGGCGGATGCCTTCACGGAGCGACACCGCCGGCGCAAAGCCGAGTTCCGCGCGCGCGCGGCTGATGTCGAATGCGCGGCTCTTCGTGAAGAATTCGACGCGCCGCCGATAAATCGGGGGCGCGATACGGAGCGGAGCGCAGACCAGCTCGCACGCCGCCCCGGCCATCCAGACGGGCCAGACGGGCAGGTGCAGCCGCGGGGGCGGCACGCCGGCCTCCTCCGCCGTGATAGCCGTGACTTCGTTCAGCGTTCGCACCTCGGCCCCCGCGATGATGTAGGTGCGCCCCGCAGCCTGCGGTACTTCGCCGCACAATCGCAGCCCTTCCACCACATCGTCGATGTACGTCAGGTGATAGAAGATCCGCCCGTTCCCGAGGATGACGAACCGCCGCCGGGCAACGCCGCGAAAGAGTTTCAGCAGCCGCTGATCGCCGGGGCCGTGGATGCCGCTGGGTCGCGCGATTGCGACCTCGACGCCGGTTCGCTCCGACGCCGCGCGGGCGATCCGTTCGCCTTCGAGCTTCGTCTCCTGGTAGATATCTCCCGGACGGAGCGGCGCGTCTTCGTTTGCCGGCGGGTGCGCGATATCGCCGTGCACTCCGACGGTGCTGCAGTGCACCACGCGGCGAACGCCCGCTGCTGCCGCCGCTTCGATAATCGTGCCGACGGCCTCCGCGTTCACGGCGCGATACACCTCGTCGGGCAGCCCGGCCTGCCGGTACAGCGCCGCGATGTTGTAGATGACGTCGACGCCCGCCGCCGCGCGGCGCAACGATGGGGCATCGCGCAAATCGCCGGCGATGATTTCAATCCGAGCGTCGACATCTAGGGGGCGCCGATCGCCACGCACGAGCGCGCGTACTGCGTGTCCACGTTTCGCAAGCGTACGCGCGAGGTGCCCCCCCGTGAAGCCGGTGGCGCCGGTGACTAGGACGCGCACCGCTCGGCCAGGATCGTGACCGGAGAACCCACGCGCGCGAGCAGACCAGCGCGCGACAACACCGCTTCGACCCGCTCGGTCCAGCCACGCGATCCCACCCGTTTGTGCAGCGCGATCGGCAGCACGAATTGCCGATGCTGCGCAACGAGTCGAAATCCGTTCACGCTGAGTTCATGCTCAATCGCTCCGACGGAGAACACCCGATAGGCTTCGGTTCGCGGGGCGAACGGCTTCACCAGTCGCCGCGCGGCGGACTCGACGGCCGCCGCACTGAACGCGGCAGGGAAGTCGAGCACGATTCGCTGTTGGGCGACGCGGCAGAGTTCTCCGAGAGATTGCGTCCAGTCGGGTGTGTGCATCAGCACGCGCAGGCACACCACCGAATCGAACGCGCGATCCGCGAACGCCAGATGATGGACGTCGTCGCGGCGGAACGTCACCTGCAGCCCCGCCTGCCGCGCGCGGCGCTCCGCCACCGCGAGCATCTCGGCGGATGCATCGACACCCGTTACGTCTGCTCCGCGTTTCGCGAGCGCAATCGCCGCGCGGCCGGTACCGGTTCCGACATCCAGCACCCGCCGCCCTTCGATGGGCGCCAGGAATTCCGCAACCTGCTGTTCCTGCGTAGCCGCCACCAGCTCGCCGATCGGACCGCCGAACCGCATCGCATCGAAGCGATCCGCCATCGCGGGATCGGCGTAGACGGCATAGCTGTAGTGCTGCTGATCCTTTCCCTGGGCGTTGGGAATTGGGAGTTGGGAATTACTCTGCCTTCTCACAGTACGCCCCCGGCCACTTGCGCCGTGGGTTCGCCGAAGAGATGCGCGCAGGCCTGACGCGTGCGTGACAGGTAGGCCTCGTAGCTGTACTTCGTCTCCGCGAGTGCACGCGCGCGCGCGCCGATGCAGCGGGCGCGTGCCGCATCCGACAGCGCCGCCACGATACCCGCCCCGAACGCGTCCGCGGTCGGCTCGGTCAGTACGGCGACATCGTCATCCAGTACCTGCGTGTGCGTCAGCAGCCGGGTCGCGACGATCGGTTTGCCGGCCTGCAAGTACTGGTAGATCTTCAACGGCGTGTTCGTGCCGAGGCTGCGGGGGGACACGAGGACGTCGGCGGCATCGAGAAACGACGGGATTTCTTCGGCAGGACGCTGGCCCGCAAAGATCACCGCCTCGGAGATGCCGAGCGCCGCAGCCGTTCGACGCGCGTCCTCGATCTGTTCCGGCCGGCCGCCCGCAAGGACGAGCCGGGCGTCGGGCACCTCCCGCCGCACCACCTGCATCGACGCGAAGAGCAAGTCGAGGCCCTGATAGGCCTCGAAGGTGCCGGTATACAGGACGAGCGGAGTGCTGACGCCCAGATTCACCTGCGCGCGGACATCGGCCCGCGATCCAGTCGTTGTCGTGTCCGCCGCCCCAGGGGCGTTCTCGATCAGCACGGTCGGCACAGCCGCATCGATGTGCCGGACGACGTCCTCGAGCTGCGGACAGATCACAATGACGACGCGCGAACGCCGGACGACGAACCGCTCGAGACGCATAAATATTGACGTCAGGACCCGCGATCGGCTGTAGGCGAAATTCTGCAGCTGCTGCGGCAGGCTCGAGTGCATGTCGTACAGATGCGGCACGCCGAGCATGGCCGCGACGAGCACCCCGAACCAGCTGCCCTCTTCGTGCGAGTGGACGGCATCGTACCGCCCGGTCATCGCGCGCCGCACGGTCGCCATCGCGACGAAGACGTCCAACGGGAGCTTGCGCCAGGACGGGCCGATGCCGATGTCGCGGACGAAGGGCGGCCTCATGGACCGGAAGACCCGCAGTCCGCCGATCGACACGTCGCGTCCGAACGGGTATGTGACCAGATCGACCGTATGGCCCAGCTCGGTCAGCGCGCGGATACGGTGATACTCGCTGAAGGGCGTGCCCCGGGGCTCGAAGAAGGGCTCCGGCGCAATCATCAGGATATGCATTCAGGGTAAACGGCTCATTTTACCAGCCGGAACGCCGCCGCGGAGCGCTTATCATAGAGGCCATCCCGTGCCTGAAGTTTCCCGCGCGCAAGAGGATTTGTTCGCGTCCGGCCGTTCTGCGCGTCAGAAGTTCGCGTCCCACGTGGTCGGGCGGAACGGATGGGGTGCGCTGCTGAAGTACGAGTTCGTCCAGCAGGCGTCCCAGAACGTGGCCGGCGCGGTCGGGTTCGCGCTCCGCAAGGTCATGTATCCGTGGCTGCTCGGCGCGTGCGGCCGCAATGTCGTGTTCGGTCAGAACGTCGTGCTCCGGCATCCGCACAAGATCCGGATTGGCGACAACGTCGCCATCGACGACAACTGCCTGATCGACGCGAAAGGAGAGTCGAACGCCGGGATCACGATTGGCTCCGGCGTGTTCATCGGGCGCAATTCGATCCTGTCGTGCAAGAACGGGGACATCAGCATCGGCGACGCAGCCAACATCGGATTCAACTGCGAGGTCTTCTCCGCAAGCCGGGTCGCGATCGGCGCGGCGACGCTGCTCGCCGCGTATTGTTACGTCATCGGCGGCGATCACGATGTCAGCGACCCGGCGGCACCGGTGCTGGAGCAGGGCCGACGATCGGCCGGGGTGACGATTGGGAGCGGCGCGTGGCTCGGCGCGGGAGCGAAGATCCTCGACGGCGTCGTGCTTGGCGACGGGGCGATCGTCGGCGCCGGCGCCGTGGTCCGTGAAGCGGTGCCCGCCGGCGCAATCGCCGCCGGAGTGCCGGCGCGGATCGTTGGCCAGCGGGGCGTCGCGCGGTAATGGCGGGTCGTCCGCTGCGGATCCTGCAGGTCTGCGACCATCTTGGCTGGGAAGGGTCGCGGATGCACGGCGTCAAGCGCCTTTTCGCGTGGATGATTCCCCGGTTCGACCGCTCGCGCTATGAGGTCTCGCTCGTCAGCCTGCGCAAGCGCGATCTGTCGGAAGAAACCCTCGACGCGCTCGGCATCGATATCCAGTACCTGCACCGGTCGAAGTTCGATCCCGCGACGCTGACCGCGCTGCTCAAGATCATCGACCACAAACGGATCGACGTCCTCCACCTGCACGGTTATGGCGCCACGACGTTCGGCCGGGTGGCGGGGAAGATGCGCGGGCTGCCGACGATCCTGCACGAGCACGCGAACCTGACCGACACGCCGTGGTTTCAGAAGGTTGCGGATCGGCTGCTCGCGCCATCCACCGATCTCGCGATCGCGGTGTCGAAGAGCACCGCGGATTTCGTCATCCACGCGCGCCAGATGCCTCCCGAGCGGGTCAAGGTCGTCTATCTCGGCGTGCCGCTCGAGGAGTTCAGCCGTCCTCGTTCGGAGGAAGAAATACGCGCCGCGCGGACCGAACTCGGCGTGCAGCCTGGCGAGACCGTCGTCGGCACGGTGACGCGGCTGCACGATTCCAAGGGCAACAACTACCTGATCGATGCGGCCCGCGAGGTGCTGAACCAGCGGCCGGACACGCGCTTCTTTCTGTTTGGCGAAGGGCCGCTCCGGCCCGAACTCGAGGCGCAGGCGCGTGCGCTCGGGCTGCGCGACCGGTTCGTGTTTGGCGGGTTCACGAAGGACGTCGCGCGGACCGTCTCCGCGTTCGACATGAGCGTGTTCCCATCGTTGTGGGAGGGGACGCCGCTGACCGTCTTCGAAGCGCTGGCGATGGGGAAGCCGATCGTGGCCACGGACGCCGACGGGCTCGTCGACGTGTTGACGGCCGAACACGATGCAGTGATCGTGCCCAGGCGCGACGCACACGCGCTGGCGACGGCGATGGTGCGCCTGATTGACAGCGAACCGGATCGCGCCCGGCTGTCCGCTGCGGCGTGGGACACAGGCCAGCACTACGACATCGCCGCGTTTGTGCGCAAGATGGAGCGTCTCTACGATCTGCTGCACGAGGTGTCGCGAAAGACGAAGCGACAGGGCGTCCTGCGGGCGGACCTCTCGTTCCTGACGGAGGGGGCGCGCGCGTGATGCCGTCGACGGGCGCCGGCGCCGGCGTCACGCCGATGTCGCTCAGGCCGGGGCTCCTGCTGGCGGCGGTGTTCCTGTGCGTCTACGGCGGCCTCGCGCTCACGGTCGATTTCCCGAAAGCGGCGTTCGGATTTCAGAGCGACGAAGCGACGTATTACATGATGGGGTACAGCCTTGCGGAGGACGGCGACCTCGCGTATCGCAAAGCGGATCTCGTCCGCGTCTGGCGCGAATTTCCCGGCGGTCCCGCCGGCGTGTTCCTGAAGAAGGGCCACACGCTGAAGGGCGGTCCCGATCCCGATCCATCGCGCTACTTCTACGGCAAGTCCTTCATTTATCCGCTCGCCGCGGCGCCGTTCGTGAAGGTATTCGGTACGAACGGCTTTCTCGTGCTGCACGCGCTCCTGGTGTCCATTGTGCTGCTGTGCAGCTACCTGTACCTGCACGCGCGAGCGCGGGCCGCCACCTCGGCGCTTCTCGCCGGCGCGTTCGTCATGGCCAGCGTGGTGCCGGTGTATTTCGTCTGGATCATGCCGGAGGTCTTCAACTTTTCGCTGGCGCTGATCGCGTTCTTCTGCTGGCTGTACAAAGAAGTCGCAGACCCCGCGCGATCGCCGCGCGGCACCGCGTGGTTGTTCACGCGGCGCAGCGATCTGGTCTGCGCCGCGCTTCTCGGGATCGACACGTTCTCGAAACCAACCAACGCCCTGCTCTTTGCCGCGCCTGTCCTCTGGTGGCTGCTTCGGGCGATGCGCCCGCAAGCGAGCGCCGTCCATCACCATGGTCCACGGCCCGGCCGCCGAGTCGTGACGCGCACGATCATGCCGTCCGTCCTGGTGTTCATCCTCTTCGCAGGCGGACTGTTCGCCGTGAACATGGCCATCAGCGGCGAGTGGAACTATCAGGGCGGCGAGCGGAACACGTACTATTTCGAGTTCCCGTTCCAGAACGCCGTGCCGCAACACGATCTCGGGCTCACGAAGTCGCGCGAAGGCGTGATGGGCAGCGTCATATTCAGTCCGCGGACGTTTGTCTCGAACCTCGCGCACAACCTCGAGTACTTCTTCGTCGGACGGTACACTGGTCTCCTCGGCTATTTCTTTCCCGCCGTGTTCGCCATGGCTGCGTTCTTCGCCGCGCCCCGCCGGCGCCCCGGGTGGCAGTGGCTGGTGCTCGCGGCGGGACTGCTGCAGGGCATCCTCTTCATCGTCGCGACCCCCTATACCTGGCACGGCGGAGGCGTCGGCAATCGATATTTCTTCAGCGGCTACGGCGTGATGCTGTTCGTGCTGCCGCCGATCGAATCCATCGCGGCGGCGTTGACGCCGTGGATTGTCGGCGGCGTGTTCGTCTCGGCCATGGTGCTCAATCCATTCGTCGCGTCGTTTCGTCCGGCGGACAACGCCAAGACCGGGCTGCTTCGGCTGTTGCCCGTGGAGCTGACGCTCGTCAACGACCTGCCGGTCAACACGGATCCGGACCACGCCCGCCTCTGGTTCGGCGACAACCCGGGCAAGGGCGATCCCGGGTTCCTCGTGTACTTCCTCGACGACAACGCCTACGGCAGGGAAGCGGACAAGAGCTTCTGGACCCGCGGTGATTCGAAGGCGGAGTTCATCATCAAGACGGATCGCCCGATGCGCCGCGCTGTGGTGACGCTGACCGCAGGGCCGGAGGCGACCAATGCCACGGTGACGATCGGCGGCCGTTCGGTGCGCGTGCACCTGGATCCCGGCCAGACGCGGCAGGTGGCACTTGCGATGCCGCCGGGCATGCCGTTCGAAAAGGAGGTGCAGGCGCTCGTGTGGCTCGCATCGGTCTCATGTGACAGCGGCTTCACGCCCATCTTCTACGACCCGCAGTCGAGCGATTCCAGGTACCTCGGCGTGCGCGTGCATCCCGAGCTGGAGCTGCGCGCGCCATGAGTGCGCCGAAGGCGCATCCGTCCGAGCGGCGCGGGGCCATGGGGTCCGCGCGAGCGACGGACGCCGGCGGGGACGGCGGGGCGAAGCCCCCCGTTGGAATATGAGGATTGCCGTCGTCACCTCGAGTCCGCCGATGGCCGAAGGCGGGCATCTCGTGATCGCGCGCGAGCTGACGCGCGCGCTGCAGGAGGCCGGACACCAGGCGCACGTCATCGTGACGCCCCAGAACCCGTTCGGACAACAGGCGTCCGCGTACCTCGCAACGTGGCTGACCAACGTGCGATCGACGGAAGGGCAGCCGATCGATCAGGTGATCAGCCTGCGGTACCCGAGCTACGCGGTCCGGCACCCGCGGCACGTCTGCTGGCTCAACCACACGATGCGGGAGTACTACGATCTGTGGGATCGTTTCAGCGCCACGCTGTCGCCGCAGGGACGGCTGAAGGAGCGCGCGCGGCGTGCCGCCATCCAGGCGACGGATCGGTACCTGCTCACGCACAATGTCAACAAGCTGTTCTTCCAGTCGAATACGATTCGCGAGCGCTACACCATGTGGCGGTCGCTCCAGGCCAGCGTCCTGTATCCGCCGGCGCCGCAGCGTGCGTACAGGTGCGACGGATACGGCGCCGATTTCTTCCTCGT
>DATJFQ010000108.1:0-6179 GCA_035495555.1 Vicinamibacterales bacterium | reverse complement strand
TTGCACTCGGGCGCGACGTTCGGCGTTCCCGCGAGCTGATTGAGGAACGGCACGATCCCGCCGCCGAACTCCGCGACCTCCGTGAAGGTGTGGACTTCCCCGCCGGTGTTGGAGGCAAGGAACGTCTCGCCCACGCTGGCGTTCGCCACGCCGGGGGCGAAATGCCACGCACCCGCCGAGCCGTGGGCCGTTAACTGTGCGACGAATTCGTCGAAGTTCACGCCCCCGTTACGCACGCAGGTTCCTGCGCCGATGGCTGCATTGAACGTGTCGGCGTCGCACGCGTCGTGCACGTTGACCATGATGTTCTCGCGTCCCTGCGCCGCCGAAAGCGGCGCTGCCGGCGCGGCGGCGCCGGTCACCTGCGCTGACGCGCTCATTCCCGCGTTTTGCCCGGTCGGCGCCGCGGGACTCCGTTCGCACGCCGCGACGAACGCGACCGCACCGGCAAGCAGGGCACCCGCAGCGATAATTCGAAACGTCATTGACTGCACCTCCTGAACGAGCGCGGCATAGGCAAGCAGCCGGCCACGGTGACGCGCGAATTCAGGCCTTTTCTTGCAGATCTGCGCAACCGGGGCTTACCAGCGTCGTTTCCCCTTTCGCGACACGTAAAGAAGTGGAGGTCGCAGAAACCGATCACGATCCGCGCGAAACGATGTGCAGAAACAGCGCACAAAGGCGACGAAATCCCCGTAAGTTGTTGCAAAACATCGGGCAGGCAGCTTGCCTTCGGCCATGGGAGCCGCGTCCGTCCGGACTCGCTACCCATGCTGCGCCACCTCCTGCTCGCTGCCGCCCTGATCGCGTCGACTCCCGTCGTCGCGTCGGCGCAGATCTACACGTGGAAGGACGCGGCGGGGAACCTGGTCATGTCGGACAAGCCCAGGGATGGCGCGGCGCGCAGCTACGCCGTGGCGCCGACGAACGGCACGATCCGCACGACCCGCCCGCTTGTCGTGTCACGGGCAGAGCGGTTTGGAGCGCTCGTGGAGGAACACGCGTCGCGTCAGGGCCTTAGTCCCGACCTCGTACGCGCGGTCATCCAGGCGGAATCCGGGTTCAATCCGCGCGCGCGCTCCGTCAAAGGCGCGATGGGTCTGATGCAGTTGATGCCGGAGACCGCGGCGGAGTACGGCGTGAGCAACGCGTACGATCCCGAGCAGAACATCCGCGCGGGCACCGCGTATCTCGCCTCGCTGATCGATCGATACAACGACGAAGGGCTGGCGCTCGCCGCCTACAATGCGGGTCCAGGCGCCGTCGATAAGTACGGTCGAAGAATTCCCCCCTACCGCGAGACGCGCAACTACGTCGCGCGCATCCGCAACGCCGCACCCTCGACCTCGCGCGTATCCCCGGGCGTCTACAGGACCGTGGAAATCGTCGGCGGCCAGCCGGTCGTGCACTATTCGAACAAGCAGACGGCCGGGGCTGCGCCGATGCGCCCTGCCAAAATTCAATAGCTACGCCACTTGGCACCGCGCCAGCGCTCGAGGATGTCTCGGAGTTGACGCCTCGAGTAGTTGGCCCTTGTGTAGTTGCCCTTGTGTAGTTGGTAGTTGATCCTTTTCGCTCTCCATGCTATATCCGTTACGGATATATGCCGCGGCGCACACCAGATCCCTTCGACTTCCTGCCGCTGACGCCGGCCATCGCACACATCCTGCTCGCGCTGGCTGATGGCGACCGTCACGGCTACGGCATCATGCAGGAAGTAGAGCGTCTGACGTCCGGAGCCGTCCGCATGGGACCGGGCACGCTCTACGGCACGATCAAACGCATGCTTGCGAGCGGCCTCGCCGAAGAGGCCGACGAACGACCGGATCCGGATTTGGACGACGAGCGGCGGCGGTACTACCGGATGACGCCGCTCGGGCGAGCCGTTCTGCAGGCAGAAACCGCGCGGATGGAGACGCTCGTCGGCGCGGCACGCGCGAAGCGGGTGCGTGTCCGGTGAAACCAGCTGCCCTTCGTTTCTATTCGCTCCTGCTCTTCTTCTTCCCGCCAGCGCTCCGTCGCGCACATGGGAAGGAGATGCTCCAGTGCGCCAGCGCTGCGGTGTCCCGCCGAGGCGCGCGGGCGCTAGGCCCGTTGTTCTTCGATCTGGCGACAGCACTCGCGCGCGAGTGGGCCGCGGTGCTGCAAGGAGTGGCGATGACCGGTCTGGCACAGGATGTCGTTCACGCGGTCCGGATGTTGAGGCGCGACGCCACCGTGACGCTCGCCGTCATCGCGACGCTCGCACTGGGCATCGGCGCAAACACCGCGATCTTCAGCCTGGCGGATGCCACGCTGCTCCGCCCGTTGAAGGTCTCGCAGATCGATCAGCTCTACGCACTCAACTGGTCGACGTCGTATCCCGACTACAAGGCGTTCGCCGCGCGCGGTGACCTGTTCGCGGGCGCCGCCGCCACGTCCGGGGGGCGCGTCAACCTCATCTCCAACGGCAACGCCTCTCTGGTGGACGCGAATTTCGTATCCGGCAACTACTTCGGAACGCTCGGCGTGCCTCCCGCTGCCGGCCGCGTGTTCGGCCCGGCAGACGATCAAAAGGCTGGGCCGATCGTCGTGGTCCTGAGCTACCGCTGGTGGCAGTCTCACTTTGGTGGCGATCCCGCCGTCATCGGTCGCGTGATCCGCGCGAATGGGCAGCCCGTCACCGTCGTCGGCGTCACGGCCGAAGGGTTTCGCGGCGTCCGACCTTCCGACACAACCGCCGTGTACTTCCCCATTTCCGCGACACCGCAGATCCGCACCGGTTTCTTCTCGCGGCCGGACATGCTGGAGACGAGGGGGATGCAGTGGCTCAACGTCGTCGTCCGGCTGAGAAGCGACGTCACGCCAGCGGCCGCTGCGACGATGCTCGACGGCATCTACCGGCAGAATCACGCTGACGAAAAAACGACGAATCGCGACGAGGCATTCGTGCTGACCCCGCTCCGCATGCGCGCGCTCGGCCGGGATGCGGCGAGCGTGTCGCGTTTCATCCTGCTCCTGGGCGGCGTCGTGGCGCTCGCGCTGGTGATTGGCTGCGCGAATCTCGCCAACCTGTTCCTCTCGCGCGCGGTCGTGCGCGCTCGCGAAATCGGCGTGCGGCTCGCGCTTGGTGCAGGCCGCATTCGCATAGCCCGGCAAGTCCTGGTCGAGAGCCTCGTGCTCGCGCTGGCAGGCGGGGCGGCTGCGCTGCTGGTAGCCACCGGCTTGTTGGCGGTGCTGGGCCGCTTCGAGCTGCCTGGCGGCATCGCCATCGACGCATTGGATCTCCGAATCAACGGAACGGCGCTCGCCGCAACCGCGCTCGTCGCCTGTGTCACAGGGCTCCTGTTCGGCCTCGCACCCGCGTGGCGGGCGGCAAGCCTCGACGTGCTCAGCTCGCTTCGCAGTCAATCGCGCGCGACGACCGGCCGCAGCCGGCTGCGCTCCACGCTCGTTGCGGTGCAGGTGGCGCTCAGCCTCGTCCTGCTCGCCGGCACCGGGCTGTTTCTTCGCAGCCTCGCGAGCGCGCTCGACACGCCGCTCGGCTTCAAGGTCGACGGCGTCGCGACCGCCTCGGTCAATCTCGGCGTCGCGCGCTACACCGCGGCGCGCGCCGGCGCGTATTACACCGACGCGCTCGCTCGCGTACGACATCTGCCGGGCGTGACCGCAGTGGCGTGGACGTCACTGATCCCCACCAACGGCTCGCGCGTGTTCACCGCGGCCGTCGATGGGTACCATCCGCGGCCCGGCGAAGAGGTCGCCTTTTACAACGCGGCGGTCGGCCCGGATTATTTCCGCGCGGCCGGCACGCGGCTGCTTCGCGGGCGGACCTTCACCGACGCCGATCGTCGCGGCGCGCCGCTCGTGGGCATCGTCAACGAGACCGCAGCGAGCACCTATTGGGGCGGACGCGATCCGATAGGTGGACGCGCGTCAGCCGGCGGGGATCACTGGATCACCATCGTCGGCGTTGTCGAGGACGCACGCGTGGAATCCATCGACGAAAAGCCGGTCGCGTACATGTATCTGCCGTTCGCGCAAGATGCGTACGGTTCGACCGACCCTGCACATCTGTTGGTGCGAACCGATGCCAACGAAGCGGCGCTGCTCGGTCCCGTTGCTGCGCAGCTTCGCAGCATCGATCCGGACGTGCCCGTCTATGACGTCAGCACGTTCGCCTGGCGCGTTCGCGATCTCGTGATGCCGCAGCGGATGGGCGCGATGCTGTTCGCCTGCTTCAGCACGCTTGCCCTCCTGCTCGCGACCGTCGGCATCTACGGGGTGGCGTCGTACGTCGCCGCCTTACGAACACGGGAGATCGGCATCCGTGTCGCGCTTGGCGCCACAACGGATCAAATCCGGCGCCTTGTCGTCACGCAGGGACTTCGTCCCGTGGTGTCCGGAACCCTCGCAGGCCTCGCCCTCGCGCTCTGGACCGCACCGCTTGCCCGATCGTTTCTGGTCGGCCTCAGCGCACGCGATCCGCTCACCCTTGGCACCGTCACGCTGCTCATCGGGGTCGTCGCCCTGATCGCGACCTGGGTGCCCGCTGCCCGGGCCGCAAGGATCGCACCTGCAGACGTTTTGAGAGGCGATTAAGAAAACTACGCAATTTCGCAACTACCAACTACTCAAGGTCCTGGTTCCAAGCCTCGGGAACGCACCTTGCGTGGTTGGTAGTTGAGCAGTTGTGTAGTTGATCAGGCGCGATAATGAGTGATGCGCCTTGATGTCTGGCTCGACATCGCCTGCCTGTGCAAAACGCGTTCGGAGGCTAAGCGTGCGTGCGAGGGCGGCAAGGTCGACGTAAACGGCCACGCCGCGAAGCCGAACCGCGAAATCCGCGAAGGCGACGAGATCCAAATCACGCAGCGGTTCGGGCGACGTCAGAAAGTCGTCGTGCGCGGGCTGACCGAACAACACGTTCCGAAAGCTGAGGCGCGGCAGCTGTACGAGGACCTGACGCCGAAGCCGACGGCCGAAGAGCTCGAACTGCGCCGGATTGCGCGGATGGCGGCACCGTTCACGCGCCCCGCGTCCGCCGGCGCTCCGGACCGCCGCGAGCGCCGCGCGTTGCGGCGGATGAAAGAGCGCGGCTGACGTGCGGCTGTGATACAATCTGACCTTTTGTATATGGCAGCACGACACCAGTCAGCTCTCAAGGCCCATCGTCAGAACGTCGTCCGCCGCGAGGCGAACCGCAACCTGCGCAGCCGGTTGCGTGGCGCCCTCCGCGCCATCCGCGTGGCCGTTGACGCCAACGACCCCGCGCAGGTGAAGGACGCCCTTCGGGACACGATGTCGCTCGTCGACAGGATGGCAGGTAAAGGCGTGATTCACCGCAACGCGGCGGCACGCTACAAGTCCCGCCTGGCGAAGCGCGTCACCAAACGCACGGCCGCCTGACGTCGCAACGTTGCGCGCTCGAGTTGCGCCTTTTGAGGCGCGCGGGTTAACTCATTCGCCGCGCGTCTCCTCCTGGATGGCTTCAAGTTCAGCGACAGCTTCGAAGTCGCGGGGCCGACCCGCCGCGCGTTTCGTTCGAATCAAGGTCGGGAGGTCGAGACACAGAACGTCTCGGCCAAAAATCCTCACCACCTGCGAGTGAGGCGCCAGCTGTTCGAAACCTCCTCCACCGGTGATTTCGCCGAGGACATCGAGGTCCCCGATCGCGGTCGTGAGGGTGAAATTCAAGCCGCGCGCGATCGTAGCCGGCTCCCACGAGAATGGGAGGCCACGCGGGGCTCCCCGCAGGTATGGCGTATGCGGCGTGAGCGCTGCGACGAGCCGCTCGATGTTGCCTGCCGTTCGCTTGTACACGACATCGACGTCACGCGTGAGTCGCGCCGACCCGTGCACCGTCGCTGCGACGCCGCCGACCAGGATGAACTCCACGCCAGCATCTGCAAGCGCGGCAATCAGCGCACCGAAATCTGTCATCGTGGTGGACGCAATGCTGCGCCGGCACGCGCTAACTGCTCTGCGAAATGGGCGAGGGCAGCAAGGTCTTCGACGCGTTCGGCGGGGCTGCGCTTCAGGCGTTCTCGCAGCAGCGATCGATCGATACCTGCCTTGTAAGCTTCGATGACCGGGTCGCGTTGGAGCTCCTGCGCGAGCTGATCCGAGCTCATACCATCAGTATAGCGGGCCATAGTGTGTCGCGCCGCGAGGTCCCGACTCGGGAGCCTGCGGTTATT
>DATJFQ010000107.1:0-3145 GCA_035495555.1 Vicinamibacterales bacterium | reverse complement strand
TTACCTTGCGTCGCTCGCGCTGACGGTGCTGACGGGCGGCAATATCTTCAGCGGGTCGATCTTCTCGATGCTCGGCCCGAATCAGACCGCATGGCTGGTGATGGGCGCGAGCGGCGCCGTGCCCGTGTTCGGGCTCGGCCGGTGGTGGACGGTGCTCAGCGCCGGGTGGCTGCACGCGGGTATTCTGCACATCCTCTTCAACATGATGTGGGTCCGCGATCTCGGACCGGCGGTCGCGGAGATGTACGGCGCCGCGCGGATGATCATCATCTATACCATCGCGTCCGTCTGCGGGTTTCTCCTCAGCTCCGTGATTGGCTACTATCTGCCGAATCCGCTGTTCGGCGCGGGGTTCACGCTCGGCGCATCGGCACCAATCTTCGGGCTGCTCGGCGCGCTCGTCCACTACGGCCACCGCGGCGGCAGCCAGGGGGTGCGCTCGCAGGCCTTCGGCTACGCCATTGCGTTGTTCGTCTTCGGCGTGATCATGCCCGGCGTGGACAACGCCGCTCACGCCGGCGGGTTTGTCGGCGGCTATCTGGCCAGTGTCTGGCTGGACCCGCTCAAGCCGGAGCGCATGGACCATTTCGTCGGCGCCGCCCTCTGCCTGCTGGCGACGCTGCTCTCGATCGTGGCGTCCATCGTGACGGCCTTCGTCTGATGCCGCGCGGCGCGGGAAATTGCAGATGGATGATTTGGGATTGCTGAGTGATTGGAGATTTTGAGATTGCTGATTTTGGGATTCGTTTCAGATTTATTGTGAATTTTAAAATCCATTAAATCTGCAATCCAATCTCAGAATCACCAATCACCAATCTCCAATCACTCAGCAATCCCAAATCTGCCATCAGCAATTCCCCCGCTCTGTATAATCCGGTGCGGTGCGCAAACCGGTCGTTCTGATTACAGGTGCGGGCGGCGAGATCGGCCACGGCTTGATCGAGCGGCTGGCGGCTCGCGGCGATCGCGCCATCGTCACACTCGATATCTCCCGCCTCGATCCGTCGATCGCGTCCAAGGTCGATCGCGAGATGACCGGATCGATCCTCGACCACTCGCTGCTCGAGCGGCTCATCGCGGAATTCGAGATCCATCTCATCTTTCACCTCGCGGCGCTGCTGTCCACGCGGTCGGAGTTCACGCCCGTCACGGCGCATCAGGTGAACGTCGAAGGCACGCTGGCGCTGCTCGAGTTCGCGCAGCACCAGGCCGAATCCCAGGGCCAGCCCGTCGTCTTCGTCTATCCCTCGTCGATCGCCGCGTACGGGCTGCCGGACCTCGAAACGAAGATGAAGGCAGGCCGCATACGCGAGGACGAGTTCCTGCATCCGACGACGATGTACGGGTGCAATAAGCTGTATTGCGAGATGCTCGGCGATTACTACGCACGGCACTACAAACAGCTCGCGGCCGACCCGGCGAGCGGCCGCGTCGATTTCCGGTGCATACGGTTCCCCGGATTGATTTCGGCAGTCACGATGCCTTCGGGCGGCACGTCGGATTACGCGCCGGAGATGATCCACGCGGCGGCGAAAGGGGAGTCCTACGCGTGCTTCGTTCGTCCCGATACGAAGATTCCCTTCATGGCGATGCCTGACGGCGTCGATGCCCTGCTCACGCTGGCTGCAGCGCCGCGCGAGCGGCTCCGGCGGACGGCGTACAACGTCGGCGCGTTCAATCCCTCGGCCGAAGAAGTCCGCGACGTCGTCCTCCGCGCCTTCCCGAACGCGACGGTCACGTGGGAAACGGACCGGAAGCGGCAGCGGATCGTCGACTCGTGGCCGGCCGACGTGGACGACAGCGCTGCGCGCGCGGACTGGGGATTTGCCCCCGCATATGACTTCGTGCGCGCCTTCCGCGATTACCTCATTCCCACAATCCGCCAGCGCTACGCGTAGGCGACGAATGCCGCGCCGTGTTGCGGCCCGGAACAGACGCAGACATGCCAACACTTACAGTCGAAGGGTTTCCGCCTGTCGAAGTCGCGTCAGGCAAACGCCTGGTGCTCGCGATCGAGCAGGACGCGAAGGTGGATGTCTTGCACGCATGCGGCGGCAACGCGCGGTGCACGACGTGCCGCGTGGTGTTCATCGCCGGAGAGCCGACGCGAACCACCGCTGCCGAACAGCGCGTGCTCGCAGCCAAAGGCGTCACCGGCGTCCGGCTGTCATGCCAAATCGTGTGCGACCACGACATGACGGTGCGGGCGATCAGTCGACTGACGGGTAGCGGGCGGCCGGATCCCGGACCGACGCCGCTTCCGACCGTTCAACCGCCACCCGAGTGGCTGCCGCTGGCGAGCGCGGGAGAGGCTGACGCTCAGAGGGGTGAATGATTGTCGGCATCCCACATGCATTGATGCTCGGCCGGAGGCCTGACGCATGCCACTGGACGTGGTGCGGCGCGTGATGCTGCACGGAAGCATGGACGAATGGTTCAACACGGCGGTCCGTTTTGCCGCCCGCCTCACCCGCGGGTTCGATGCCGAACTGCACGTCGTCTACACCATCGAGGATCCGTTGTCCGCGGGATGGACGGCGGAGATGGCCGCCTCACGGCTGCCGGAACTGCACCGCGCGATGGAAGAGGAGGCGCGCAATCGCCTCGCCGCCGTGCTGTCGCCCGAGCAGCAAGGCTCTGCGATCATCGCGATTCGAACCGACGACGCGGCCGACGAACTCGTCCGCTATACGGCGGAAAACGACATCGATCTCGCGATCGTCCAGGCGGACGACGCGTCCGCACGCGCGCTCATCGAGCGCGGCAAGGCGTCGGTGCTGCTGGTGCGGTAGCGAGGCGCGAGGCGCGAGGCGCGAGGTGGGAGGCGGGAGGCGCGAGGTGGGAGGCGGGAGGCGCGAGGTGCGAGGCGGGAGGCGCGAGGGGCGAGGCGGCAGGCGCGGGAGCGCGACGCCTCACCAGCGATGGGGGCGAGGACGGGCGCCCGGTTGGCGCGGAGGCGGCTCCCCGTCGACATGGCTTTCTGGCCGCCGAGCACGAAGCGGGCTGTCCGAGCGGGGCATCGCAAGACAAGGCGGATCGGCGCGAGGCGGGAGGTGGGAGGCGCGAGGCGGGAGGCGCGACGCCTCACCAGCGATGGGGGCGAGGACGGGCGCCCGCTTTGCGCGGAGGCGGCTCCTCGTCGACA
>DATJFQ010000106.1:0-5099 GCA_035495555.1 Vicinamibacterales bacterium | reverse complement strand
TTCACCCGCGACATTTCAATCGGCGGCAACGCCTACACCGACGCGCTGCAGCGGGAGTTGAACCTTCCCTACGAGACTGCTGACGCGCTCAAGCGCGGGCACGCCGTCAACGGGCACACCTACGAGGACGCCCGGCCCGTGCTGCGCGCGGTCACGGAGAACGTGATGCTCGAAATCCAGAAGACGTTCGACTTTTTCAAGGCGACGTCCTCCGCCGAAAAGATCGACCGCATCGTCCTCAGCGGCGGCGCGTCGCGCGCCGAGGCGTTCACCGACCTGCTCGCCGATCGATTCGAGCTGCCGGTCGAGCAGTTCGATCCCTTCAAGAGCGTGATGTTCGATCCGAAGAAGCTGGGCGTCGCCTCGGCCGATGCGGCGCCGACGGCCGCCGTCGCCGTCGGGCTCGCGCTCCGCCGGGGAGGCGATCGATGATTCGCATCAACCTGCTCGCGGCGGAGCGCTCGCTGCCGAGGCCGCAGCGGACGTTCCTGGCGCCGGCGCAGCGCGTCACGATCGGCGCGGGTATTTTGATTACCGCGACCGCCATCGGCATCGGCTCGTGGTACTTGTCGCTCCAGTCGGAATCCAGACGCGTCGATGCAGAGATCGCGCGCGCGGAAACCGAGACGCAGCAGCTCCGCTCGGTGTTGTCGCAGGTCCAGAAGTTCGAGACCCGCAAGGCGCAGCTCCAGCAGCGCGTCACGCTGATCGAGCAGTTGCGCAAAGGGCAGACCGCCCCCGTTCACCTCCTGGACGAGATCAGCCGCAGCGTGCCGGATCGGCTCTGGCTCACCGGCATGACGCAGCAGGGAGGGGCGTTCACGATCGACGGCCAGACGACGTCGCTGACCGCGCTGTCCGACTTCGTGACCAACCTGGAAGCAAGTTCCTGGTTCAGGCGGCCGGTCGAGATCGTCGACAGCCAGGTCGATCACAACGAGCAGACCGGCGAACTCGTGCGGTTCACCGTCAAGGCCAACATCAACGACACGGCGGCGGCAGCAGGTGCGGCCGTGAAAGGGCCTACGCCGGGAAAGCAGGAGTTAAAGCCGTGAACCACCTCTTCCGATACCGGCGGGCGGAGTCATAGCGATGGACGTTTCTCTCAGCAAGCTCCCGTGGTACGGCCAAATCGCCGCGTTCGTGCTGGTGTGCGGCGCGGCGGTCTGGGCGTTCTGGAACTACTACGTCTCGGATTTCAACGCGGAACTCGCACAGCGGCAGCAGCATCTGGCGTCGATCCGCGCGGACGTGAACAAGGGAATCACCACCGCGCGCCGCCTGCCGGAGTTCCAGTCGCAGGTGGCGGACCTCGAACGCCGCCTCGACGGCTTGAAGAACGTGCTGCCCGAGCAGAAGGACGTCGCCGACACGCTCCGGCGGATGCAGGGGCTCGCGACGCAGTCGAACCTGACGATTCTGCGGTTCACGCCGGCGCCGCAGAAGCAGCAGGCGATGTATCAGGAAGTGCCGTATCGCATTTCCGCCGAGGGCACCTACCACAACCTCGGGACCTTCTTCGATCGCGTCAGCAAGTTTCCGCGCATCATCAACATCAGCGAGATCGCGATCCATGCCAGGTCGCAGGCGGATCCAAACGCGACCGTGACCGCCGAGTGCACGGCGACGACGTTCGTGATGGCTGGCAAAGGAGGCGGAGCGCCCGCGGCTCCGGCAGCGCGATGATCACTCTGCTGTTCTCGGCGCTTCTCACCTCGATGTCCGGCGCGGCGCAGACGCCCATGCCTGTCGCCGCGATCAACGCCGCCAAGGGGGCGCGCGCGGACGTCGAGGCCGCCGATCGCAAGAATTCGGACGCGCTGAATCCGCCGGCCGTGCCGCCGCAGACGCAGGCCCATCCTGCCTCTTCCGCGGCATCGGCCGGCGCGAGCGCCGCACCTCCGTCCGGCTCCGCGCCGGTGCCGCCGCCGCAGAACGATGGCGCCTACACCTACGACGGCCAGGGCCGCCGCGATCCGTTCGTGAGCCTCATCAACCGCGGCGATTCGATGCATCCCTCGAACGCACCGCGGCCCGCCGGACTGCAGGGGCTCATGATCAACGAAATCGTCGTCAAGGGCATCCTCAAGACGGCGAATGGACTCGTCGCCATCGTGCAGGGCTCCGACAACCGGACCTATATCGTGCATGCCGGCGAGCGGGTGCTCGACGGCAGCATCAAATCGATCGCGCAGGACGCGATCGTGTTCGCGCAGGACGTCAGCGATCCGTTGTCGACCGTGAAGCAGCGCGAGTTGCGGAAAACGATACGCACGGAGGTGCGATGAGCGCGCGAAAAGGCCCACCCGGGTGGGCGTTCAGGAACAGCCTACATCCGGCAGGGCGTCTCGCCATCGCATGTGCCTTCGCGGCGCTCGGCGGACTGGTCCTCGCAGCAGCGCCCGCACCCGTGCCCGTCTCGATCGACGAGACCGCGGTGCCTGCCGCGACGGCGATTCAAAAGGTGCACGCGACCCACACCCGGACGTCCACGACCATCACGCTGTCCGGCGACGGGCGCCTCAATCCGGGTTCGCTGCTCGAAACGGACGAGGGGCCGCGGCGGCTCGTCATGGACTTCCCGAACGTGGCGTCGAGCGCGCCTGCGCAGACCGGCGTCGACGGCGTCTTCGTCAAGAAGGTGCGCGTCGGGATGCACAGCCACGATCCGCTCGTCACGCGCGTGGTCCTCGAGATTTCGCCGACGGCGGTGTATCACGTCGAGCGCACCGGCTCCGGCGGACGGGACCTGTCGCTGGTATTCGAAGGGCAGAAGTCGGGCGGCACGGTGATGGTTGCGCCGCCGGAGACGCGGAAGTCGCCGGACGAATTGAAGGCGGACATCATGACGATCGACCAGGCCATGGCGAACGTCGCGTCCATCACGCCGCAGGATCCAATCGCCGCGCTCGACGCGAAACCGGATCCGCCGGCGGCCCCGGCCAAATCCTCCGCGAAGCTGGCAGCCAACGCCACCCAGTCACCGACTAAGGATCAGCAGCCGCCGTCGACGAGTCCGCAGCAGGCGCAGCCGCCGCAGACCCCGGCGCCCCAGTCGACGCAGCCGCAGAACCCCGCGCCCACGCTGAACGCGGTCGTGCCCGGCACGGCGCAGAAGAAGTACACGGGCGCGCCGATCAGCATGGACTTCGAAGATACGGATCTTCGGAGCGTGCTGCGCGTGTTCTCGGAAACGAGCGGGCTCAACATCATCATCGATCCGGCCGTACAAGGGCGCGTGAACATGGTCCTCAATGAAGTGCCCTGGGATCAGGCGATGGAGACAATCCTCCGCGCCAACAAGCTGGGCTACACGGTCGAAGGCACGATCGTTCGCATCGCTCCGCTCTCAGTGCTGGCCGACGAACAGTCGGAGCAGCGGAAGCTGCAGGACGCGAAGGCGCTCGCCGGCGAGCTGCGCGTCCAGACCTTCGCGCTCTCCTATGCGAAGGCCGATGTGCTCTCGCCGCTCCTGACGAAGTCCGCCCTTTCGACGCGCGGTCAGATTCAAACGGACCCGCGCACGAACACGCTCATCGTGACGGACCTGCCTGACCGGCTGCAGACCGCAGCGGCGCTCATCGCAACGCTCGATCGAGCCGAACCGCAGGTCGAAGTCGAAGCGCGCATCGTCGAAACGGACCGCGACTTCCAGCGCGCGCTCGGCGTCCAGTGGGGCCTCAACGGCCGCGCGAACCAGGAGATCGGCAACACGACCGGGCTGGCATTTCCGAACAACGGCTCGATCGGCGGCCGCGTCGGAACGCAGGGGCCTGTCGATCCGAACAGCTCGAGTACGGCGAACAACGTCGGAACGGCCGTCAATCTCGCGGCGCCGGGCGCGCTGAACGCGATTGGCCTCGCCCTGGGGTCCGTCAACGGAGCATTCAACTTGGACGTGGCCCTCTCGGCCCTCGAGCGGTCCGGCAAGGGCCGCATCCTCTCGACCCCGCGGCTGACGACGCAGAACAACCAGGAAGCGGAAGTGGCGCAGGGCGTTGAAATCCCGATCCAGACGGTGGCGAACAACACGGTTGCCGTGCAGTTCAAACAGGCGGTCCTGCGCCTGCAGGTCACGCCGCAGATCACGGCGGCGAACACCGTGATCATGAACATCACCGTCGAGAACGCCACGCCGGACTTCTCGCGTCAGGTCAACGGGATCCCGCCCGTCAACACCCAGCGCGCGCTGACGCGCGTGCAGGTGACCGACGGTGCGACGACGGTCATCGGCGGCATTTTCGTGAGCCAGGAGCAGTCGACGGACAACCGGACGCCGGTGCTGCACCGGATCCCGCTGCTCGGCTGGCTGTTCCGCAGCGACACGGTTCGAGACAGCAGCAGCGAGCTGCTGATCTTCATCACGCCACGAATCCAGAGAGGGTAGGGAACATGACGAAGGTAGTCTGGGGCGCCAAGGCCGCATCGCTGCTCGCGCTCGCGGTGGCGGTCACGTCCTGCGGCACGCTCACGCGCCAGGGCACGTCGTCTTCGTACCTGGTGATCAATTCGCTGCAGGGGTCCCCGGGGCTGAGCGGCAATTTCGGCAGCGTGCTGCAGTCGGACGTCCTGAACGTCGACCCCACGACGCACGCGCAGACGATCGCGCCCGACCAGGGGCAGGTCACCCTCGCGCTCGCATTGAAGGACCCCGGGTCCTCCACGAATCCGAACACGCCGACGCCGAACAACTACATCACCCTCACGCAGTATCACGTCGAGTACGTGCGGAGCGACGGCCGTAACACGCAGGGAGTGGACGTGCCGTACGCGTTCGACGGCGCGGTCACCGCCACCGTCAACGGCACGACGACGGTCGGCTTCACGCTCGTGCGGATCCAGGCGAAGCAGGAAGCGCCGCTGCAGGCGCTCGCCTCCGGTGGATCGGCGATCGCGATCACCACGATCGCGAAAGTGACGTTCTACGGTCACGATCAAACCGGCCGCGAAGTGAGCGTGTCTGGCAACATCGAGGTCGATTTCGCCGATTGGGCGGGGTAGGGACAAGTGATCGCAATCAAGGCGCATCCATTTATGGCTCGATCGATATTCAATCTGCGGTTCGGTGCAGTCGTTGCCGCGGCCGTGCTGGCGGCGGG
>DATJFQ010000105.1:0-5782 GCA_035495555.1 Vicinamibacterales bacterium | reverse complement strand
CCATGTCGCCGCTCATGATGACGGTCTTTCCGCCCGGCGCACCGCACAGGTCGAGCGTTCGTTCGCCGGTTTGAGCATCGACCGCAAGCGGCACGAGCTGCGACGCCTCATCCTGCACGAGAAATTGATCGTGCTCAGGGCGTCGAAGAGGGTTGCCGGTGACGACGCGAAGTCCGTGCGGAGCGAACCGGGTGTCTTCGCACTCGATGCCCTCTGCCCCGAGCGACGTCCGGACTGACTCACGCGTGGCGCGCAGGCGGTTGACACTCAGTGTCAGCGGAGCCTGGTCGTTGTTGAACCGCACCCACTCTTCGGCTCGGTCGAAGCCGACGCGATCCAGCCATCGCGCCACGAGCCACTCGGGATGTGACCAGGTGATCCCGAGGTAGCGAAGCGCGGCCTCTCGATTCGCCGGATCCTCCGGCCGGGCAGGAAACGGCAGCGCCCGGCGCTGTCTGAGCGTGGATCGCAGAACGGCGTTCACAAAGCCGGTAGCGCTTCTTTTTCCCGCCGTTCGCGTCAGGCTCACGGCATCGTCGACCACGGCGGCCGACGGGACCCGATCGAGATGCTGAATCTGATAGAGGCTGAGCCGCAGGATGACGAGTACGTCCCGATCAAGGGACTCGAGCGGTCGCTCGGACACGCCCTCAATCAGATAGTCACAGGCTCGCTGCCAGCGCAATGTTCCATGAACGATAGCGGCCGCGAGCGATCGATCCCTCTCGTCCGTGAGACGGCGTCTGCTTTCGACCAGGGCCGTCGGCAGGTCTCGATGGTTGGCTGCGATCGCCGTCAGCGCACGGAACGCAGCCGCGCGCGCCGGGGCCGTCATCGTCCGCTGAACTGAACGCCCGGCTGGATCGGGTGCCCCGCCAGGTACTCACGCGCCTTCATCGCCCGGCGCCCTTCAGGCTGGACTTCGTCGATCACAAGGCGGCCCGAGCCGCCAGTCGCGACCTGGAGCAGTCCGCCGGTTACATCGACAATCGTCCCGGGAGCATCGGGTGTCGCTCCGGGCCCGACATGCGTCCGCATCAGGATGAGTCGCTCGCCGTCGAGATACGTGAACGCGTGCGGCCAGGGGTACAAGCCGCGGACGCGGTTGTGAATGACTACGGCCGGGAGCGTCCAGTCGACCAGTCCTTCCTCTTTCGTGATCTTCGACGCGTACGTCGAGGAGCCGTCGTCCTGGGGCTCTTCGATGGCGCGGCCGGCGGCAAGATCCTCAATCACGTCGATCAGAAGAGCGGCGCCCAGATCGGCCAGATCTCGCTCGACGACGTCACTGGTTTCGTCGGGGCCAATGGGCCGAGTCACTTTGGCGAACATGCCGCCCGCGTCGAGTGCGGCCACCATACGCATGATGGTGATGCCGGTCTCCGGCACGCCATCGATCACGGCTCGCTGCACCGGCGCCGCACCGCGATATCTCGGCAGAAGCGACGCGTGAACGTTGATCATCCCGAGCCGCGGGAGACTCAGCAGGCTCTCGGGGATGATCTTGCCGTACGCGGCGACGACGCCGAGATCGGGCGCCCATTTCGTCAGCGTGCCCGCGACGTCGGAGTCGCGCAGCCGCCCCGGCTGAAACACCGGAAGCGCGTGCGCGAGGGCAGTGGCTTTGACAGGTGAGTCGGTCACCTTGTGCCCGCGTCCTCTCGGCCGATCCGGCTGAGTGATCACGCCAACAACCTGATGCGGCGATCGAATCAGATATTCGAGTGAGGGAACAGCAAACTGCGGCGTGCCGAAAAACACTACCCGCATTCACTACCATTTTCCCGCGCGCGCGAGCTTCTTGATCTTACGGACGATGAAGTCTTTCTGGAGGCCGCGCAGGCGGTCGACGAACAGCGTGCCGTCAAGATGATCCATCTCGTGCTGGAAGCAGCGGGCGAGGAGGCCTGTCGCTTCGACCACGTGTTCCTCGCCGTCACGGTTCAGCCCCTTGATGATGGCGTGCGAAGGCCGAGCCACGGTCGCATTGAAACCTGGCACGCTGAGGCAGCCTTCCTCTTCGAGTTGCATGCCGTCTCGTTCAACAAAGGCCGGGTTGACGAAGGTCAGCAGGTCGGCAGGATTTCTACCGACCGAGATGTCACACACGAAGATCCGCACACCCACACCGACCTGCGGCGCGGCCAGTCCAACTCCCGGCGCCGCGTACATCGTCTGGATCATGTCGTCGATGAGCGATTGGATCTCCGGCGTGATCGCCTCGACCGGCGCGGCAGGGTGATGGAGCACGTCGGCTCCGTAACGGACAATCGGACGTAGCATTCGGAACGCGCCGACTCAGCGGGCCGGCGACGCCGACGAACGCGCCGCGGTGAAGCGCCGCTCGACGGCTGCGTTGGTGGCGGCCAGATGCTGCGCAATTTCGTCGATGGAATCGCCGCCGAGTTTCTCGAGAAAGGCGTCCGCGAGAACGAAGGACACCATCGCTTCACCGACGACCGCCGCGGCCGGGACTGCGCACACGTCGCTTCGTTCGATCGCAGCGGGCGCATCCTGGAGTGTCGTGAGATCGACGGATCGGAGTGGCTTCATCAGCGTGGCGATCGGCTTCATGAAGCCGGTGACGCGGACGTCTTCGCCGTTGGTGACGCCCCCTTCAAGGCCACCGGCATTGTTCGATGGCCGCGCCAGCGGCCCATCACCGCGCGCGGGCGGAAGGATTTCGTCGTGCACCTGCGACCCTGGCCTAAATGCCACATCGGGTCCGATGCCGATGCCCACGGCTTTGATCGCGTGGATGCACATCATCGCCTGTGCCAGGCGCCCATCGAGCTTCCGATCCCACTGCACGTAGGAACCCAATCCGGGGGGAAGGCCTCTGGCGATCACTTCGAATGCGCCGCCGAGCGTATCACCCGCCTCTTTGGCCGCGTCGATCGCCGCAATCATTCGCTGTTGAAGGCTTTCGTCCACGCAGCGAAGGGGCGAATCTTCCGACAGCGCCTGCGCGTCGTCGAACGAGACCTCTCTCGACTCGGGCAGCGCGATCCCACCGATGGCCGAAACGTGGCTCGTGATTCGCACGCCAAAGCGGCCGAGCAGTTGTCGCGCCAGTGACCCGGCGGCGACGCGAGCGGCCGTTTCACGGGCACTCGCGCGCTCGAGCACGTCACGCACGTCGGTGTGGCCGTATTTGATCGCGCCTGCGAGATCGGCGTGCCCGGGCCGCGGCCGTGTGACATCCGGACGATTGGCGCCTGTCGCGCCCTCCGGCATCTCACTCTCGACGTACATGGTCTGCTGCCAGTTAACCCAGTCCCGGTTGCGAATGAGAAGAGCAATCGGCGCGCCGGTCGTTCGCCCATGGCGCACGCCAGCCATGATGTCTGCGCGGTCGCTTTCGATCTGCATCCGGCGGCCGCGTCCGTAGCCCCCCTGGCGGCGACGGAGCTGGGCGTTCAGGGCATCGATGTCGATCTCGAGACCCGCGGGCATCCCGTCGAGGGTCATCACGAGTGTTTGACCGTGCGACTCACCAGCGGTGAGAAATCTCAGCATCCGAGCTCAATTCTACATCGAAGAAATTCCGCACTTTCGAGGGTAGCGGACGCGATCGCCGCGAAAACGCGCTCGGGCCCGCAGTTGCATGGAAGGGGGCATGAGCCGACTTCTCCACGATCGCTACTACGCCTATGCAGCCGAGCACGCATGGGATCTCTCAACCGGCGAGAGCGTGACGCTCTCCGATATGACATCTTCGCTGTTGGCGTCAACGCCGCTTGCCGACCCGCTCGTCGAAGTGCTGGACCATGGCCGAGAGGGTGAGCCCCGTTGGGTCGTGGTGGAGACGGGTGCGGGAGCGCAATCGCTTGCGGCAGCCCGGCGCATCGCAGAGCATGCGCGTGTGCGTGGCCTCGTGCCGATTGGGGTGGATGTCTACCTGCGGTTGCGAACACTGCTCGACGAAGAACTGAAGCATCGAACGCTGATGCTCATTCTGAGCCCTGGATCACCGCTCGACCGCGCGCGAGAAGCGATAGTCGCCGCCGCGGCGACTTCGCCACGACCGCACGTGCTCGTGTCCTTCAGCAGCCATGCACCCTCACAGGCACCAGTCGGGGGTCGGAGCCGCCGATCAGTCGAGCGGGGTCACAGTGTTCGTGAGGCCCGCGCCGTGTATGGAGCAGGCGTCTCGCTTCGGCCTGCCGTCAAGGTAGTGAGCGAGGACGTGCTCCGGCACATGGCCCGAGGAGCAAAGTGGGTAGAGCTGTGTCAGGCCGGAAGACACGCCTCAGCGAATCGTTTGTTGCGTGACGTCGCCGGTGCCCTGGTCAGGCGGCAGGCGCTTGCACCCGCGGCGACAATGCTCATCGCATTGGGACGGCTGGCAATGGAGCGAGGCCGTGCCAGCGACGCGGACTCGATATTCGGAGATGCGGCGGCGCATGCTCAACGCGCGAAGGAAGAACATCTTTCAGCAGCCGCGCGCGTGTGGCAGGCGGCCGCCCGAACCGATGCGGCGCAACTGAGCGCTGCCGAATCATTGTGTCGCGCGGCCATCGTTGCCGGTGCGCTCGCCGACGTCGAACGCGCGCGCGCCGAGGCCACGCTCGCACGAATACTCCTGTGGCAGGGGCGGGTACCGGAGGCCGCGGCCGTGATGTTGGGGTCGGGCCTCGTCGCTCGACACAGGTCGACCGCCGGGATTCTGGACTCGGATGATCACGAGACGAGCGCATCTGTCAGCGCCATTCTGATTCGAGTACTGATCGCTCGAGGGGACGTGTTCACCGCCGGTCAACGAGCCCGCGAACTGCTCGTCCAGGCCGAGGCAGCAGGCCATCGGCTCGAGCAGGTCATCGCGCTGATCGCGCACCTGCGCGTGCTCGTCGAAACCGGAGATCTCGCGCTTGCCGAACAACGATTGACCGACATCCGGGTCGCGGCGCGTGCGGCTCGTGTCCCGCTTCGCCTGGTGCGGGCGCGGTTGCTGTGGGTCGACGCGCTCCGGCGCGCCGGGCGAACGCATGATGCCGACCGCGAGCTTCAGGACCTGCGCCGCCTCCGCGGTGTCACACCTCCGTTGCTGCGAGCCGCGATCGACGGCCGGTTGAACGGCGATGCGCGGCACCGTAATCGTGAACGAGTCTCGATCGGTCCGCCCGGCGCCGCCGCCGCGATGGTCGTCATGGCGCGAGACGAGGAGCACGATCGCGACGCCATCCGGAAGGTGTTGTCGTTCGCGGCCGAATCACTGGAGACAAGCCGCATCGATCTCTATTCGGCCGACGCGGGTCCCGCTACCGCCATCCTCAGTCTCGGAACAGGCATGGCGACGGCGCTCGGCCGGCGAGTCCTCGACGCGGGTATTGTTATCGACGGTTGCACCGAAGCCGCGGGTGGCGAGTTGGGAGTCCCCGTGCGCGTCGGGACACGTCTCATTGCCGCCGTGATCGCGCGATGGCCAATCGATCGCGTCCCGCCGGCGCACGCACGAGAGCTGCTGGAGCTCACCGCCGCGGTCGCGGCGCCGCGCATCGAGACGATGCGAGCAGTCGCGCGCGAAGTGGCGCGGGCGTCAATGGCGATCCCTGAGTTGATTGGATCGAGCAGTGCTATCGCGGACGTGCGCCGGACGGTCGCGCGCGCGGCCGCGGCGCCGTTCTCGGTATTGATCGAGGGGGAAAGCGGTTCGGGCAAGGAGCTCGTTGCCCGCGCCTTGCATCAGCTCAGCCCGCGGCGCGAACGGCGCTTTTGCGATGTCAATTGCGCGGCGCTGCCCGATGACCTGCTCGAGTCCGAGCTGTTTGGCCATACCAAG
>DATJFQ010000104.1:0-50208 GCA_035495555.1 Vicinamibacterales bacterium | reverse complement strand
CGAGGCGCGAGGCGGGAGGCGCGAGGCGGGAGGCGGGAGGTGCGAGGTGCGGGAGCGCGACGCCTCACCAGCGAGGGGGGCGAGGACGGGCGCCCGCTTCGCGCGGAGGCGGCTCCTCGTCGACAGTGTTTCCGGCCGCCGAGCACGAAGCGGGCTGTCCGAGCGGGGGCCCCATCGCACGACCAGGCGGATCGGCGCGAGATGGGAGGCGCGCGGCGCGAGTCGCGAGGCGGGAGGCGCGAGGCGGGAGGCGGGAGGTGCGATGAGCGATTTCAACTACGCCATCCTTGACAAGCGCGCGCATCGTCCCTGGCCGATGCCCGACCGGGCCTGGGTGATGACGCAGACCTGGCACGATCTGCTCTTCGCGCACTGGCGCGTGCCCGTCGGGACGCTGCGCGCGATTGTGCCTTCCGTGTTCCCCATCGACACGTTCAACGGCGACGCGTGGCTTGCCGTCGTCCCGTTCCACATGAGCAATGTCGGCCCGCGCTTCGCGCCGTCGCTCCCGTGGATATCCGCGTTTCCCGAATTGAACGTACGGACATACGTGCGGGTCGACGACAAGCCGGGCGTGTATTTCTTCAGCCTCGACGCGTCCAGCGCCGCCGCCGTAGCGACAGCGCGGGCGCTCCTGCACCTGCCCTACTTCACGGCGGAAATGTCGGTCACGGTCGGCCGGACGATCGAGTATCGGAGCCGCCGGACCTCCGCGCCTGCGACGGAGTTCCGCGCGAGTTATCAGCCTTCGGAGCCTCCGGCTGCTCCGGTGCCCGGTTCGCTCGAGTGGTTTTTAACCGAACGGTACTGCCTCTACGCGATCGATCATCTGAAGCATCCGTATCGCCTTGAAATCCATCACCCGCCCTGGCCGCTGCAGCGCGCAACCGCCGACATCACGGTCAACACGATGACCGCACCAATCGATATCGCCCTCGAAGGACCGCCGCTGCTGCACTTTTCCGGCCGGCAGGACGTCGTGTGCTGGCGCCCTGAGGTGATTCGGCGATAACGTTGCCCCGGTTTTCGAAGTTGGTGTTGTGGAGTTGTGTAGTTATCTCCGCTCTCCTTTCAGCTATCCTCGATCCCATGACCTTTCTTTGCATCGCCACGTACAGAAAGGGAGATGAGTTCCTGCGCGAATGTCACCGGCAGGGATGCCGCGTGCTGCTGCTGACGGAAGAACAGCTGCGCGACTCCGACTGGCCCCGTGAAGCGATCGACGACTTCTACTACGTCCGCCGCGATATGCCAGAGGAGGACATCCGCAAAGGCGCGGCGTATCTGGCGCGGAAGGAACGGCTCGATCGCATCGTCGCGCTCGACGACTTCGACGTCGAAACAGCGGCGATGCTGCGCGAGTACCTGTGGGTACCCGGCATGGGAGAGACCACGGGACGGGCGTTCCGGGACAAGCTCGCGATGCGTGCGCGCGCACGCGCCGCAGGCATCGCGTGTCCCGACTTCGTGCCGCTGCTGAACGACCAGGCGGTTGACGAATGGACCAGCCGCGTCGCGGCGCCGTGGGTCGTGAAGCCGAGGTTCCAGGCTGCCGCGATCGGGATTCGGAAGGTCGCCGATCGCGGCCAGTTGTGGGACGTCATCTCCGGGCTGGGCGACATGCGCGCCGACTACCTCCTGGAGCAATACGTCGCCGGCGACGTGTTCCACGCAGATTCGATCGTGTTCGATCGGCGCGTGGTGTTTGCGGTGGCCAGCCGATACGCCACGCCACCGATGGCCGTCGCGCACGAAGGCGGGATCTTCGTTACGCGGACGCTGCCGTCACACGACGCAGCCGGCCGGGCCCTGCTCGAGGTCAATGCGCGGATCCTCGATGCGTTCGGTATGCTGCGCGGCGTCTCCCACACGGAGTTCATCCGGGGAACCGACGGCCGGTTGTACTTCCTCGAAACCTCCGCCCGCGTCGGCGGCGCGTACATCGTCGACGTCGTCGAAGCCGCTACCGGCGTGAACCTCTGGCGCGAGTGGGCGCGAGTGGAAATCGCCGGCGAGCATGGCACGTATGCGCCGCCCGCGCCGCGCACCGACACTGCCGGCATCGTCCTGTCGCTCGCGCGGCAGGAATGGCCGGATCTGAGCGGGTACGCAGACGACGAGATCGTCTATCGGGTTCACAAGCGTTATCACGCGGGTCTGATCGTGCGATCCCCGAACGCCGGACGTGTGGAAGCGTTGCTCACCTCGTACGTGGCCCGCTTCTATCAGGACTTCCACGCCTCAGCACCGCCGCCGGAACGCGCCGCTGACTAGATCATCGCCCATCGAACATCGAACATCGCCCATCGCCCATCGAACATCGCCCATCGAGCATCGCCCATCGAACATCGCCCATCGAACTGATCTATTCAAACCTCACCGACTGCGGTATCCTGATTCGCCTTCACACATTTCAATGACAGGCTGGCGGCGCGCGCGCGTTTCTCGGGCGCATGCCCCACGTACGGCGGAAAGGGACCCTCGTGGAAAATCCGGCGGAGAACGCGCAAGACACGGCCACCGACGATCTGCTGCTCGTTGATTCACCCGAAGATGACGACCCGCTCCTGGAGGAGCCTGCTCCTGCGCGGCAGGGCCTGCCTCCCGGTTTTCGTATGCGACACGACCGCCACTATGTCGACGAGTTGATGGGCATGCGCGCCGCTTCACCGACGCGCGCGGTGAAACGTGTCGCCGACCCACCCACGCCGGCGGCTGCACCATCGCGCGACACAGCATCGGGCGCGACGCGGGTATTGCGGACCACGATTGCAGCCCTCGCTGAACGGCTCGACGTCGTCCGCGAGCATGCCGGCGCAGTCCGGCGCTCGGGCGCGCCGACGTCGTTCGATCGCGCGCTGCAGGTGGAGATCGATCGCGCATCTCGGCTCGCGCACACCGCCGTCGCGCTTGGAGGCGATCTGCAGATCGCCCGTCGCGACGTCACCGGTGGCGAGATCGCCGAACGCACCAGGACCGCCATCGCCCCGCTTCGCCGATGCAGCGGCGTCCGTTTCGACGTGAGCGTCGACGATCCCGCTTTCAGGATTGCCGTCGATTCCGCGGCGGTGACGCAAGCAATCGCCGCCGCGCTGCACGCGTTCTCGGATCTGGTGGACGGGTCGTCTGATTCCGACGAACTGCCGCTCGTACGGGTTCGGATCCACAGCGCGCAGCCGCGCCCGGCGCTGATGGTGGAGATCTCAGCCGCGGGCGTCACCGCGACGGATGATGCAGTGGCGGAGCTTTTCGAGGCCTCAACCGGCTGTCACCCGGCCGGCAACGAAGGCGCGCTCCTGCTGAGCGGCGCCGCCACGGTGGCGCGCGCCCACGGAGGACGTGCCGACGCCCGCCGCGGCTCAGACGGTGAACTGATCGGGCTGCTCGTGTTCCCGAAGCCCCAGCGGCTCGTGTAGCGCGAAATCGGCGCGGAACCGCAGCACGGCCTGCAGTGTCGCAACCGCGCGGCTGCCTGAGCCGCTGCACTACTCGGCGCGCATCGCAACAACCGGATCGACGCGCAGGGCTCGCCGGCCAGGGATGTAGCACGCCGCCAACGTGGCGATCGCAACGACCACTGATACCGCGGCCAGAATCGCCGGATCGTGAGGCGTCACTCCGAACAGCACGCCATTCAGCGCGCGACCCGACACCAGCGCCAGCGCCACACCGATACTGAGACCAAGCGCTGACAGCCGCGCACCCTGCCCCATCACGAGCCCGAGAATCGTTTCGGGCGTGGCGCCCAGCGCGATGCGTACGCCGAGTTCAGGGATCCGCTGGTTGACCGTGTAGGCCATGACGCCGTATACGCCGGCCATAGCCAGCATCAGCGCAACGGCGGCAAACGTCAGCAGCAGAAAGGTCTGGAATCGCGTCGTGGCTGACGCGCTCTCCAGCGTCGAAGTCATCGTCGTCGCCTTGACCGGCACATCGGGATTGCGCGCGCTGATCTTCCGACGCAACGTCTCTGTCAGCGCGAGCGGATCGGGCGCAGCGGTGCGGGCGACGATCGTCAGCGACGTCGACACATTCGGGTGCTGCTCGAATGGCATGTAGATCTCGGCCCCGGGCGAGAGCGCGGGCCCTTTCGTGCGCACGTCGCCGACAACGCCGACGATCGCCATGAAGTTCGGTGAATCGAGGCCGCATTCGATGCGTTTGCCTATGGGGTTCACGCCGGGGAACGCCTGTTTCGCGAGGGCTTCATTGACGATCGCGACAAACGGCGCGTCTGAGCGGTCACGCTCGGTGAAGTCCCGTCCTACCTTGATGGGAATCTGCATCGTCCGGAAGTAGTCGGGTGTCACGACGGTGAAGATGGCCTGTTTGGCGCGAACGCCGGTCTGGTCCGGCCCGGGCCCCCCCTCCAGCCAATACCCGCCGTTCGATCGCGGAGACGTCGGCAACCCGCGCACGGCCGCAATCGAACTGACCCCCGGCACGCCACGAATCTCGGTCAGCAATGAGCGATAGAACTCGGTCGCCCGGCCTGCGTCCCGAGCGGAGGACACCGGCACATTCGTCTGCAGGATGAGCATGCGATCCGGGACGAAGCCAAGATCTACCGACATCAGCGCCGCCAGGCTCCGCGCGAGCAGCCCGGCACCGGCAACGAGCACCACCGCGAGCGCGATTTCCGCTACGACGAAAACGCTACGCGCGAAACCGCCGCGTGCGCCGATCGATGAGCCCTTGCCGCCCTGGCGGAGGCCATCGACGAGCTGCACGCGCGAAACCTGGACCGCGGGTGCCAGCCCGAAGAGGAAGCTCGCAATGAGCGCCATCGCGACGGCAAACGCGAGCGCCACGCCGTCGACATGCACCTCGTCCAGCCGCGGCAGGTTCGCGGGCGCAATCCTGACGAGCCCCAGCATGGCAAGTCGCGCACACCACGCGCCAATCGCGCCCGCAGCGATCCCGAGGACAGCGCTCTCGGTCAGCAGCTGCCGGACCAGCCGCGCGCGCGAGGCACCGACGGCGGCGCGCACGACCATCTCGCGCTCGCGGGCCGTCGATCGCGCGAGCAGCAGGTTGGCCACGTTGGCGCACGCAATAAGGAGGACGAGGCCCACGGCGCCGAAGAGGAGGTATAACGTCTGCTTCGTCGTGCCGACGATCTGGTCCTGCAGCGGGATGACGAAGGTGAGCTTCGTGGCATTGCTGTTCGGATATTCAGCGGCGAGCCGGGTAGCGATCGCGGTCATGTCTTCCCGGGCCTGTTCGAGGCTTACGCCGTCTCTGAGGCGGGCGATGACGGAGTAGTTGTGCGATCCGCGCTCGGTCGTTTCCGGCCATCGCCATGACGGCATGTAAATGTCCGCGCGCACGGGAAATCGAATCCCGCGGTCCAGCACCCCGGAGATCGTGAACACCGTGTCGTTGAACTTCACCGTCCGGCCTATGGCGGCGGGGTCGCCGTTGAATTGCCGCCGCCAGAAGCCGTCGGTGATCACGACGGCACTCGGGCCGCCCGGCTTCTGCTCTTCGGCCGTCAGGAGCCGTCCGATCTGGGCCCGGGCGCCGAGGACGTCGAAAAATGCAGGCGTGGTGCGATACACAGCCGCGTAATCCGCGGTCCCGTTTACCGTCACGCTGATCTCGCCTCCAATGTAGTACGCAATCGCCGAAAAGCTGTGATTCTGCGACTCCCAGTCATGGAAGTCCGGCGCCGAAACGAGCACGGACCGCAGTCCTGTCTTCGTCCAGTAGTTCCCCACCGCGACGATGCGGTCGGCGCGGGGATACGGCAGTGGGCGGAGCACGATGCCGTCGATCGCGCTGAAGATGCCCGTCGTGGCACCGATGCCGAGCGCGAGCGTCAGAATCGCCGTCGCGGCAAAGCCAGGCTGCCGCAGCAGGCTGCGGATGGCGTAGCGGGTGTCCTGGAGGAAGCGTTCCATGGCGCGCATCCTGTCACAAACGACGTGCCACGACGACTGGCCGAAATCCCGCGCTTTCATCCACGTCATCGCCGCCCGAATCCCGTTCGCGGGACGTGCGTTCGCGCCGGGGCGACAGGATGGCTGGTCGTTGCGGTGCGGCCGTTCGGAGGGCGCCGAGGCGAATCGACCGCGGCGCGACGGCGCTAGTAGTGCAGGCCCTCAAGCGCGTGGCGCGCGATCTTCACCCGCGTGGGGCGCATGTCGTCGCCGCGCAGTTCGCGCAGGGCATAGGTCACGAAGTCGCGCGTGACGCGCTTGCGCCAGACGAGCGCGAAATCGGTGTTGTCCATCGGCTTTGCAAGCGTGAACGCCAGATCCGCCGCGCGTGCGATAGCCTCGTCTGACCATCCCGAACCGATCAGCGACTCCGCCGCGCTGACGCACACGAGCGGGCGCGACGCGACGGCCCCGAGAACGAGCCGCGCGTCGCGCACGGTCCCATCGGAAGCGACGTGGACGGCGGCCGCAACGCCGAGCACCGGGAAATCGAACGACCCGCGGCGGCGCAGCTTCCAATACGTGCTCCGCCAGCCGGTCTGATCCGGCACGTCCACGCGCGTGAGTATCTCGTCGCGGCGACGCGTCAGGTAGTGCATGCCGTCGTTCGCGAAGAGGTCCGACACGGGGAGGCTCCGCGTGCCGGATGCCGATGTGAGCGCGACGGTTGCGCGAAGCGCGATCAGCGCGGGAGCGGTGTCGGTCGACGACACGGCGAGGCAGGTCGGACTCGACAGCGCGACCCAGCAGCGCTCGCCATCCTTCTTCATGCAGAAATCGATCGCCTTGCGCCACTCGTAGGACTGGTCGTAGTAGTTGCAGCGCGTATCGAGACACAGATTGCCGCCGAGCGTCCCCATCGCGCGCAGATGTGGCGTCGCGACCTGCGCGGCAGCCTGGTGCAGCGCGCCGCACTCACGAGCCGCACCCGCGTCGCGAACGATCTCTGACAGCGTCAGCCCTGCACCGAAGGTGTGCCCGGACCCGTTCGTTCGAAGTCTCAGTTCACCGATCCCTGCGAGGCCGACGACGACCGAAGGCGTCTGCTGCCGCCGCTTCATGTTCGGAAGCAGATCCGTTCCCCCCGCGAGCAGCATCGCGTCCGGATGCGCCGCCAGGCGATCGGCAGCCTCTGCAATCGTACGCGGCGCGTAGTAGTCGAATTTGGGCAGCCGGATCACGAGCGCGAGGCTCCTGTCGGCGCGGGCTTGTCGCGCCGGCGTTCGTTGATCGCCTCGCCGGTGCCGCCTTCCCACGGCGGCGGCACGAACAGCGGATCGGGCCAGCGGACGTCCGGGAAGGACGCCGGACCGAACCGGCCCGGTTTGCCCGCCGCGAGATCTGCCAGCGCCTTCACGACCTTTTCCGGCGTAATCGGCACTTCGTCGATGCGGACGCCGACCGCGTCGTACACGGCATTGGCCACCCCCGGCATGATCGGCAGCAGCGGTCCCTGTCCGACCTCCTTGGCGCCGAAGGGCCCGGCCGGATCGGGGTTTTCGACCAGTTCCGTGAAGACCTCCGGCATGTCCAGCGACGTCAGGCTCTTGTACTCGAGCATCGACGGAAACTTGTGCACGAGCGCGTTCGACAGCCGTGGCGGCAGTCGGCGATACGCCTGCTCCTCCATCAGCGCTTCTCCGAGCCCCATGTAGACGCTGCCCTCGACCTGCCCGCGCGCGAGCGTCGGGTTGAGCGCGCGGCCGATATCGTGTGCCACCCAGACGCGGGGCACAGCGATCCATCCGGTGGACTCGTCGACTTCGACTTCGACGACGGCGGCTGTGTAGGAATAGGTTGGAGACGGTCCGACGCCGCCGCCCTTGAAGCGCGCCTCCGACTTCGGTGGCGTGTACGAGCCCGTCGCGCCCACGGCGCCGGTCATGGCTTCCGCCGTGCAGATCGCGTCGCGGAACGACAGGCCGCGATCCGGATTCTCCGCATCGAAAACGCGCCGCTCGGCGAACACGAGCCGGTTCTTCGGAACATCGAGCTTGCGGCCGACGGCGTGCGCGAGAATGTCGCGCGCCCGTTCCGCAGCCTGAATCGCGGCGTTGCCCATCATCAGCGTCACGCGGCTCGAATACGAGCCGAGATCCACCGGCGTGAGGTCGGTGTCGCCGGTCACCGCGCGCACGTCGAACGGTTCGATGCCAAGCACCTCGGCCACGCACGCGACGAGCACGTCATCGGAGCCCTGGCCGATCTCCGAGGCGCCGCAGAAGGCCGTCACCCCGCCGCTGCGATCGAGCTTGAGCTGCACGCTCGAGTGCGGCATGTCGTTCCAGTAGATGGGCAAGCCGGCGCCGGACAGATATGACGAACACGCGAGCCCGAGACCGCGGCCGCGTCCCATGTGGCGGTGGCGCGAGTCGAAAGCAGACGCGTTCACGACGCGGCGGATGCACTCGCCGAGCCCGATCGTGCGCACGTGGAGGAAATTTGCCGTCAGCGCGTCGGGATGCTCGAGAATCCTGAGCCGCAGCTCCGCGGGATTCAGCCCGAGACGCTCGGCGATGCGATCGAGCTGCACTTCCTGCCCGAAACGGCTCTGCGGCGTGCCGTGGCCGCGCTTGGGTCCGCAAGGCGCCTTGTTCGTGAACACCCGGCAGCCGCGGAACCGGTATTTCGGGATGTGATACGTGACCGTCTGCAGCGCGCCTGTGTAAAACGTGCTGGCGACGCCATACGATCCGTAGGCACCCCCGTCGAGGATCGTCTGAAGATCCACGCCGGTAATCGAGCCGTCACGTTTGACGCCGGTTCGGAACTTCATCAGCACCGGATGGCGGCCGCGATGGCAGTAGAACACTTCCTCGCGCGTCAGCGTGATCTTGACCGGACGACCGAGGATTAGCGCCGCCTTCGCGGCGGCAATCTCGTGGTTGAACGGATCGCTCTTGCCGCCGAAGCCGCCGCCGTTCGGGGCGGCGATCACGCGGACGTGCCGCGCCGGCATCGCGAGCGCCTTCGCCAGCGCGCGGTGCAGATAGTGCGGCGTCTGCGTGCTGGAGTACACGACCAGCTTGCCGTCGCCGTCGAGATACGCCACCGTCGCGTGCTGTTCGAGCGCCAGATGCGTGTTGCCTTCGTAGAAGAAGACGTCCTCGAACACTTCGTCTGCGTCGGCGAGCGCGGCCTCCACGTCGCCAAACTGCATCGCGACCATCTTGTGGACGTTCCCGTGATCGCCGTAGTCGTGGATACGCGGCTCCTGGGTATGCAGCGCCTCTTCGGGATCCGCGATCGTCGCGAGCGGCTCGTACGACACGTCAATCAGCTCGCACGCGTCGGCGGCGCTCTCTTCGTCTCGTGCGACAACGAGCGCCACCGGATCGCCAACGAACCGGACTTTGTCGACGCACAGCGCGTGCTCGTCCTGGCTGACGGGCAGGATGCCGTAGGGAACCGGCAGATCGCGGCCGGTGAGGACGAGGTGCACGCCTTGGTGCGAGGCGGCCCGCTCGGTCGAGATCGACCGGATGCGCGCATGTGGTACCGGCGACCGCAACAGCTTCGCGAACACCATGCGGGGCATCGCGAGGTCGTCCGCGTACCGCGTCTGCCCCGTCGCCTTCGCGCGTCCATCAACGCGTCGTCGGGGCAGGCCGATCACCGTGTGCGGGGGGGTCATGACCTGATGGAAACGGCCGGAACCGGTGACTGCTGCCGGAGGATCGCGGCCGCGGCTTCGACCGCGTCGACGATTTGCTGATAGCCGGTGCAGCGGCAGATGTTCCCCGACAGCGCTTCCCGGATCTCGTCGCGCGTCGGCTGCGGGTTGTGCTCGAACAGCGCGAGCGAGGTGAGGATCATCCCGCTCGTGCAGTACCCGCATTGCGACCCGCCGAGATCCGCGAACGCCGCCTGCAGCGGATGGAGCTGGCTGCCGTTCGCCACACCTTCGATCGTCCGGATGGCTTTGCCCTCGCACGCGAGCCCGAGCGTCAGGCACGACAGAACGGGAACGCCATCGACGAGGACCGCGCACGCGCCGCACTCGCCCAGTTCGCAGCCGTGTTTCGTCCCGGTGAGCTGGAGGTCCTCGCGAAGGACTTCGAGCAGCGTCTTGTTCGGCGCGAACGCCACACTCGCCGGCTCTCCATTCACCACGAGCCGAACGAGCACGCGATCAGCGCCGACGGTATCGGTCATGTGATTCCAGTGTCGCACGTCCGAGGTTGGACAGGAGGAAGAATACCTCAGCCGATTGGGGAACTCAGCCGCAGAAAAACGGGCGGCACGCCGGTTTATTGCGTATGCTGATCGAGCGTCGCGCGACCGCTCCTCGCGCATTCGAACCTCACTTGATTGCTCCTCGCAGGCGGATGCCTGCGTCATTCGCCATGGTTGCACTCCGCTCCCGTCTGTTCTTCGTTGTGTCGCTCGTACTCCTCGCGGCGGCGTTCGCGCGCCCGGCCGCGGCCCAGACCACCCTCGCGCCGCAGCAGCGGCTGTGCGATCCCGCGTTCGAGGACTGCCGCGCCGACATCCTCGCGTACATCAACCAGGAGACCGTCGAAATCGACATGGGCTTCTGGATGATGACCGACGCGCGCTACGCGTCCGCGCTCGTCAACGCGTGGAACCGCGGCGTCAAGATCCGGCTCCTGATGGATCCGCGGTGCGTCGAGCAGCATCCGGCCTGCGTGCCGCAACAGGACCAGCTCTCCGCGGCGGGCATCCCGATGCGCCAGCGCGTGACGAGCGGCATCCTGCATTGGAAGATGGCGCTGTTTGTCGCCCAGGGGCAGCTCGAATTCGCCGGCGCGAATTACGCGCCTTTCGAACTGTCTCCTGACATCCCGTACGTCAACTACACGGACGAGGTCGTCGCGTTCACGAATGACCCGGCCCTCGTCCACAGCTTCATGACGAAGTTCGACGACCTGTGGACGAGCACCACCGAGTTCGTCGACTTCGCGAACATCACGGGCCCGCTGACCCGCAGCTTCCCGATCTATTCGATCGATCCCGGGCTCAATTTCCCGCCGGACGAGAGCTATCGCGACCGCGCCGTCGCCGCCTACAGCGCCGAGATGCAGGCGATCGACGTCCAGATGTTCCGGATCACCGACGCCGCGCATCCGACGGCGATGATCGCCGCTGCCGCTCGCGGTGTTGCGGTCCGGCTGATCACCGACGAAACGGAGTACCGCAATCCCCTCCGCCTCTGGGACGCGTATTACGTCGACAAGATGTACGCCAACGGCGTCGACGTTCGCTTCGATGGGCATCAGGGCATCGATCACGAAAAGGCGGTCGTTCTCTACGGAACGCACATGGCGATCTTCGGATCCTCGAACTGGACGGAGCCGTCGAGCGACACGCAACGCGAGCACAACTACTTCACAGGGCAGTCGTGGGTGTTCGACTGGCTCGCCGCGCAGTTCGATCGCAAGTGGAACAACACCTCCGGTTATATCGAAACGAAGCCGTTCGTGCCGCTTCCACCGGATGCGCCGAAAGTCGCGTCGCCGTCGAGCGGGACCACAGGCGTCGCCACGACAGGCACCACACTCCAGTGGAACGGCGGACTCTGGGCGCACTTCTACGACGTATATTTCGGCACCACGCCGAACCCGCCCCTGCTGCAGGCGGACCTGAGCCTCGGGCCGAGTCAGTCGAGCACCGACTATAAGTCGTACTCGCTGCCGACGCTGCAGCCGGGCACCACCTACTACTGGAAGGTGGTCTCGAAAACTGCGGCGGGCGTGACTGCAACGGGCTCGGTCGCAAGCTTTACGACCTCCGGCAGTGCCGGTCCGTCGAACACGCGGCCGGCCGTGGCGCTGACCAGCCCGGCGAGTACCGCCGTGTTCACCGCCCCCGGTACGATCGTGCTGGCCGCCACCGCCAGCGACGCCGACGGCACCGTCGGGCGCGTCGACTTCTACAACGGATCCACGTTAATCGGCACGAGCCTGTCCGCGCCCTATACGGTGACGTGGAACAACGTGCCGGCAGGAAGCTACTCGCTGACGGCTGTCGCGACCGACAATCTCTTCGCCGCCTCGACATCATCGGCCGTGACGGTCACCGTGAACAGCGGCACGGCGCCGACGTTCACGCTCGTCAGAGGTCCATATCTCCAGCAGCCGACGAATCACTCGATGGTTGTCGTCTGGGCGACGAAGGAGCCCGGGACGGCGCAGGTCCAGTACACCGCATCCGGCGGATCGACGTCGACGGCTGGCGGTGTGTCGCGACTCGTGCCCGCCACGACGACGGGGCTGACGTTCGATTACTACCAGCACGAAGCGACGCTGCCGGGTCTCAGCGCGTCCACCACCTATACGTATCAGGCCTTCAACGGCGGAGTCGCCGCCGCTCCGCAGGCGACCTTCCACACGGCGCCCGCGACCGGCTCCGGCTCCGCCACCTTTATCGCGTTGGGCGACAGCGGGACCGGATCGACGCCACAGCGTCAGCTTGCCGACCTGATGTCGCGCGACAGCTTCGACGTCGCGCTGCACGCGGGCGATATCGCATACGGGGCGCCCGACGGCACAGGCGATGCGTCTTACGCGACTTACCAGTCGTACTTCTTCGACGTTTACAAGTGGCTCGCCGGCCGGCCGGTTTCGCCGGTCGAAGGCAATCACGACAGCCGCGCGACCAACAACAACGGGCAGGCGTATCTCGACCTCTTTTCGTTGCCGCGCAATGGCGCGAGCGCGGCGTTCCCCGATCACGCGGAGCGGTACTACAGCTTCGATTACGGCCCCGTGCACGTCATCGCGCTGGACACCGAGTTCACCTTCCTCGATCCCACTCGGCAGGCCGAGCAGTTGCGATGGCTGCAGGCGGATCTTTCCACCACGACGCAGCCCTGGAAGATCGCCGTGCTGCACCGCGCGCCGTACAGCTCCGGCGGCGAGCACGGATCGTCGCTCGACGTGCGCGCCGCGTTCGGCCCGCTGTTCGAGCGCTACGGCGTCGACCTCGTGATCGCGGGCCACGAGCACGACTACGAGCGGACGCTTCCGATCCGCGAAAGCACGGTACCCACGGATCACGCCGTCACCTACGTCGTCACCGGCGGCGGCGGAGCCCCGCTCTATCCTGCGGGCACCAGCACGTGGACGGCCTACAGCGCATCACGCAGCGAATACATAAAAGTTGCGGTCGACGCCTGCACGCTGACGCTCAGCGCAATCGGTCTGGACGGCACGACGTTCGACGGCACGACGATGTCGCACTGCGTGACCGCGAGCGCGCCGCCCACCGTGGCGCTGACCAGCCCGACAAACGGATCGACGATGACCGCACCGGGCGCATTCGCGCTGACGGCGGACGCCGCCGACAGCGACGGCACCGTCTCACGCGTCGACTTCTACGCCGGCACCACACTGGTCGGCAACGCGATCGCCGCGCCGTTCACGACAACCTGGACCAACGTTCCGGTTGGCACCTATGTGCTGACCGCCGTCGCGACCGACAACTCGGGGACGACGGGAACGTCGGCTCCCGTCACTGTGACCGTCACGGCAGCGCCGCTGCCCGATGGATGGAACAACACGGATGTGGGCTCGACCGGTGCGATTGGCAGTACGACGCCGACGCCGACGGGATTGTCAGTCACCGGGGCCGGTGCTGATGTCTGGAACACGGCCGATGCGTTCCAGTACGCCTACAAGACGCTGACCGGCGACGGATCCATCGTCGCGCGGGTGGCCTCCGTGCAGAACGTATCCAACTGGACGAAAGCCGGCGTGATGATCCGGAATTCCCTGTCGGCATCTGCGGCGCAGGCGTTCATGCTCGTATCGCCGGGCAAAGGTGTCGCGTTCCAGCGACGGCTGACGGACGGCGCCGCGAGCCTGAGCACGTCAGGTACGTTCACGACCGCGCCGCGATGGGTGAAGCTGACGCGCACCGGCAGCACGATCGCGGCCTTCGAATCGGGTGACGGCGTGACATGGTCGCGTGTCGGAGCGGACACGTTCGTCATGGGACCGACCGTTGACGTCGGCCTCGCGGTGTCGAGCCATGTGAACGGCACGCTCGCGACCGCGGTGTTCGATCACATCGCCATCAGCGCTGCCCTGCCGAACGCTGCACCCGCTGTCGCGATCACCGCGCCCGCGCAGGGCAGCACGGTCCAGGCGCCGGTCACGATTGCGGCGACGGCATCCGACAGCGACGGCACCGTCGCGAAGGTCGACTTCTATGCCGGAGGCACCCTCGTCGGCACCGCCACCGCGGCCCCCTATTCGGCGACGTGGAACCCGACCGCCGCCGGCACCGTCGCGCTGACGGCGGTCGCGACGGACAACGCAGGCGCGACGGCGACGTCCGCGCCCGTGACGGTGACCGTCACGTCGCCGCCGCCGCCGCCATCGACGCTGCCGGGTGGATGGTCGCACCAGGACATCGGATCTCCTGGAGCCGCAGGGTCCGCGGTCGCGTCCGGCGGCGTCTTCACGATCACCGGCGCCGGCGCTGACGTCTGGGGCACCAGCGACGCGCTCCAGTACGCCTACACGCCGCTCAACGGCGACGGCACGATCGTCGCGCGCGTCGCAACCGTGCAGAACGTGGCGAACTGGACGAAGGCCGGCGTGATGATCAGGAACTCGGTGTCGCCCTCGGCGGCACAGGCGTTCATGCTCGTCTCTCCCGGCAAAGGCGTCGCATTCCAGCGCCGCCTGTCGGACGGCGCGGCAAGCGCAAGCTCGTCCGGGACGTTCACGACCGCACCGCGGTGGGTGAAGCTCACGCGAGTGGGCAACACAATCACGGCGTTCGAATCCCCGGATGGCGCCACGTGGTCGCAGGTCGGGAGCGACACGTTCCAGATGGGCGCCGCCGTCGACATCGGACTCGCCGTCTCGAGTCACGTCACTGGCGTGCTCGCCACGGCGACGTTCGACAGCGTCACGGTGACCGCCGGACCAGCGCCGCTGAACACTCCGCCGGTCGTGTCGCTCACGACGCCGGTGAGCGGCGCGTCGTTCACGGCACCGGCAACGATCGCCCTCTCCGCGACCGCAGGCGACGCCGATGGGTCGATCGCGCGCGTCGCGTTCTACTCGGGCTCGACCGCGCTCGGCACGGCGACGGCCTCGCCGTACACATTCACGTGGTCGAACGTGAGCGCCGGGTCGTATACGGTCACCGCGGTCGCGACGGACAACCTCGGTGCCTCGACCACGTCGGCGCCTGTCAGCGTGACGGTCACCACGCCGCAACCGCCGCCATCGACGCTGCCGGCAGGCTGGGCACATACGGACATCGGTTCGGTGCCCTTCGTGGGAGCGGCGTCGTTCGCCAACGGGACCTTTACGGTGACGGGCTCCGGACTCGACATCTGGAACACGTCCGACCAGTTCCACTACGCGTATCAGCCGCTCGCCGGTGATGCGACCGTCATCGTTCGCGCGGCGACGATTCAGAACGTCGCGACATGGGTGAAGGCGGGAATCATGATTCGCGAGACGCTCGCCGCGAACTCCGCGCACGCGTCGATTTTCGTCTCGGCGGCAAAGGGCGTCGCATTCCAGCGTCGCGACGCAACCGGCATCGACAGTGTCAATACCGCTGGAAGTTTGAGCCAGGCCCCGCGCTGGGTGAAGTTGACGCGAGCCGGGAATCTGTTCTCGGCTTACGAATCGGCGGACGGCATCACGTGGACACTCGTCGGCACCGACACGATCCCGATGGCGTCGACGGTCTATGTGGGCCTGGCCGTCACCAGCCACACGACATCGGCGGCCGCAACCTGCACTTTTGATGGCTTCTCCATAAAGTGAGGCGCCGATAACTACGCAACTTCACAACTCCCCAACTACGCAAGGCGTCTCGATTTCAAGCATCCTGCGTAGTTGGCAGTTGCGCAGTTGTGTAGTTGACGCTTCTCGATTATTTCTTCACCACTATCGGCTCCTGGCCCGCAGCTTTTCGTTTGGCATTGAGCGCAGGCAAATCGACCGTCGTGATCCTGTTCCACTTCGCCATCACGGCCGTACTCTGACGGCGGGCGTCGGCACAGGCCTGGACGTCGCGCGCGGTCGGGGCGACGTCGGCGCCCTGCATGCCCATCGCCGCAGCCATCATCGCGTTGCTGGCGCTGTCGAGCGTCGGCGGGCCGGCGGGCCCTCCCCGTCCGCGTCCGCCGCCGAAGGCGCCAAATCCTCCGCGGCCGCCGGCGGGCGGCGGGGGCGCGAGCGCGGTCACCTCTTCCTTCAGCGCCGCCGCGTCGGGCCCCCCCTGCTCGAGCGCGGTCGAGAGCGCGCGAGCCTGCTCCGCCGCCGCGTGCAGTTTCCTCGCGCCGTCGTACATCTCTTTGGTCAGCGTAGACAACTGCGTGAGCCCGACCTGCGGCGTCTTCACACGCGGATCGAGGTGCAACTGGAGCGGCTGCGTGTAGCGCTGCCCCTCGACGGTCAACCGTACGCTGTACGCGCCGGGAGGCGCCCAGGGGGCGTTGACTGATGGATAAGTGCGATGCGGGACAGCGGCGCTGCCGCCTCCACGGCCGCCCCCTTCGGCCAGCGGCTCATAGCGAAGATCCCACATCACACGGTGCACGCCCGCCTGTTTCGAGATCACCATTTGAGGCGCCGGCCAGTACAACGGCAGCGAGCAGTCGGGAGCGGTCGGGTTCTCCTGACACAGCTTGTTGTACGCCTCGGGATTCGTCGCTGGATCCGGCTCGCGCACGGGATCCTCGCTCGAGTACGACCGAACGACCTGCCCCGCCTGATCGAGAATTTCGATCGTGACCGGCGCCGACGTGTCCTTCGCGAGGAAGTAGTCGAGGAGGCCGCCCGGGGGCGGATTCTGTCCTGCAGGCACCTCGGGCGGCCACGGTGTCGGGTCGTTCATGCCGAATCGCACACGAATTGCCGGCGCCGGTTTGACCAGGTACGCCTTGCCGGCCGCGGCCGCCGAACGGATCGCTGCGGCCTCGCGCAGCGGCGTCACGTCGTCCAGAATCCAGTAGCCGCGGCCGTGAGTTCCGGCGATGAGATCGGAGCAGAGGCACGTCGGGTCATCTTTCACCTGCAGATCGCGCACGGAAATCGCCGGCATGTTCAGCCGCAGCGACTCCCAGTTGTCGCCGTCGTCGTAGGACACCCACACCTGCGTATCCGTGGACGCGTAGAGCAGGCCCTTCTGCTTCGGATCTTCCCGGATGGAATTGGACACCCAGCCCGCCGCGACGCCTTTGTTGATTTCGGTCCACGTCTTGCCGCCGTCGTGGGTGCGCCAGAAGTGCGGGCTGAAGTCGTCGATGCGCATCGTGTTCGCCGCGGCGTAAGCCGTCATCGAATCGAAGTGACCCGCCTCGATGTTGAAGATGCGCGTCCACGGCTTGATCTGCGCCGGTGTGACGTTCGTCCATGCCGCTCCGCCGTTCATGGTCACCTGGATGTTCCCGTCGTCGGTGCCCGCCCAGAGGACGTTCACGTCGCGCGGCGAGGGCGACAGCGCCGTGATCGTGCCGAGCGGCGCCGGGGTGACGCTCTCGCCATACTTGCCGGTGTTCGCCGGCACCTGCCAGGTCTGGCGCGCGAGATCGCCGCTGATGCGTGTCCAGTGGCTGCCGCCGTCGATCGTCTTGTAGACGGCGTTCTGCGCGTAGAACAGCACGTGGGGATCCACCGGCGACCATTCGAGCGGCATCGTGCGCACGTTGCGGTTGAACGTCTGGCCGGTGCCGCCGCTCGTGTCGGGGCCGACGCTGCGGGTCTGACCGGTGCGGCGGTTGTACAGCGAGACGTTCGTGCGCGCGCTTCCGTACACAAGGCTCGGGTCTTTCGGATCCGGCGCGGCTTCGCCGTACTCCTGAATATTCACGGGACGCCAATCGCGGAACGTGATCTCGCCGTCGTTGCCGCGGCTGAGCACGCACGCGGACCCCGAGTCCTGCTGCCCGCCGCAGACGCTGTACGGAAATGCCGTGTCGGTCGAGACGTGATACATCGCGGCTGTCGGCTGCGTATACCAGTTGCTCCAGCTCACGCCGCGGTTCGCCGAAATCACGCCGCCCTGATCGGACACGACGATCAGGACATCCGGGTTGGTCGGGTTCACCCAGATTTTCTGATAGTCATCGCCGCCGGGTGCGCCCCGGACGGCGCTCCAGTTGACGCCGCCGTCTTCCGTGCGCCACAACACTGTAGAGCAGCTGTAGACAACGTTCGCGTCTTTGGGGTCGACGGCGATCGTCGGCAGATCGCCGCCGCCGATCCGCGCGAGCGGCCGCGGATCCGCCTGGCGGCTGCCGGCGGCGAGGGTCCAGTGTGCGCCGCCGTCCGTCGATTTGTAGAGCGCGGTACCGCCCCCGGCTCCGCCGCGTCCGCCACCGCGCCCGCCGCGGCCGTTCGCGGTCGCGGCAAACGCCGTCATCGCGTAGACCGTGCCGGGGCTGCTCAGCGACAACGCGAGATTCGCCTGAGTCACCTGCGGCAGGCCTTCGGTCAACTGCGTCCACGTCGTGCCGCCGTCCGTCGACTTGAAGACGCCGCCGTTGGTTCCGCTGAACTCCTGTCCTTCCACGAAACTCTGCTGCTGCTGCCACAGCGTGGCATAGATGGTGTCGGGATTGGCGGGGTCGATCCGGACGTCGTTGCCGCTGGTGTATTCGTCCTTGTAGAGGACCTTTTCGAAATGCGCGCCGCCGTCGGTCGAGCGATAGATCCCGCGGTTCTCGTTCGGGCCATAGGGATGGCCGAGCGCGGCGACGAAGACCCGATTCGGATCTCGCGGCGAGACGTCGATCATCGCGATCATCTGCGTGTCGTCCAGCCCGAGGTGCGTCCACGTCTTGCCGGCGTCGGTCGACTTGTAGACGCCGTTACCGGTCGCGAGGTCCGGCCGGATGATTCCCGCACCGCTGCCCACAAAGATGATGTTCGGATCGGACGGCGCAACGGCGATGGCGCCGATCGAGCCGGTGGGTTGATCGTCGAAGAGCGGCACCCAGTTCGAGCCGTAATCCGTCGAGCGCCAGACGCCGCCGTTGTCGAAGCCGATATACGCAACGTTCGGCTGATTGGCGATGCCCGTCACCGCTCGAGCGCGTCCGGCGCGCGTGGGACCGATCTCCCGCCACTGCATCGCGGCGGAAGGTTCGGGGCGTGCCGACGACGGCGCAGGTTGAAAGGCGAAGGGAGCGACGGTGAAGAACGACAGTGCAAGGACCGCAGACAGGATGCGCATGCGCGCAAGTATAGTGATTTGACGTCGATGTTGAAACGTTCCGCGAGGAGAGGCCTCAGTCGGAAAGCCTGAACGTGACCGACACGTTCATGACGACTTCAACGGCCTGACCATTCAGCAGCGTCGGCGAGAAGCGCCACTGCCGCACGGCATCGGCGGCCGCGATCGCGAAGTCCGGGTGCACCTGCGCACTCAGCACCCGCACCGACCCGACGGTGCCGTCGCGCCGGATGATGGCTTCGAGCGGGACGACGCCTTCACGGCCCGACGCCTGCATCTCGGGCGGATACACCGGACGGACATCAACGAGTTTGAGCGGCGGCCGGATATTGCCGCCAACCCGCAACGGCTGCGCAGTTCCGGGCTGCACCGGCTGCACCGGGCCCATGCGCGACTGGCTGACGGTAATCGTCTCGTGGAGGTCGCCGACCTGCATGGTAATGGCGCGATCCCAGTCGCCAGTGTTCCGCAGGTCGAGGTTGGTGTCGACGGCTTTGAATCCCGGACGCGACGTGGTGAACCGATACTGCCCTGGCGGGATCGCGGCGAACTCAAAGCGTCCGGCGGCATCCGTCGTCGCAGTCTTGTCGATTCCATTGGCGTCGCGCAGCGTGATCGCCACTCCCGGCAGCACAGCGCCGGTCGGATCGTAAACGGTGCCGCTCAACGGCGCCGGACCGGTCTGTCGCGCCTGCAGCGCAATGACGGAAACAAGCAGCGTGAACGCGAGGGTGCCGATCCAGACCATCCGCCGCGGTGCCTGCGTCCGATGGTCGACGTCTGAATTGAGCATGACGGTAATTCTCCTGTGAAGCGTCGATGGCCGCGCCATCGCCATGACTGAGCTGTGCTGCGCCGGCCGCCGGCAGGATCGCGCAATTGCAACGAGATGAGCCGCGTAGTCCGGCGCTGCGACTCCGCGGGCTACGACGATGTCGTCGCACGCGTGTTCACTTTCGCGGCGAAGCCGCGTGCACGCAATCCAGGCCAGCGGATTGAACCAGGTCAGCGCGCGGACCATTTCGGCGCCGATCTGCACTACCCAGTCCTGCCGGCTGATATGCGCGAACTCGTGAGAGAGGACGACCCGTATGCGCTCGTCGGACCAGTGCCTCGCCGACAGCGGCAGCATCACACGTGGCCGCAATACGCCGGATGTCGCGAGCGTGTCGGGCGTGGTGGTGAGCAGCAGCGGGACGGCGGTGCGGATCCCGAATGCCTGCCGCAAACGTTCCGCACAGCGGCGCCAGCGCTCGTCTTCCAGCAGTGTTGCGCGCCGAGCGATGCGTCGCATGCGAATCGCGTCGGCCGCAAGCAGGATCGTCATCACCATGGCGCCAGCCAACCACACGGCGAGCCACCGCGCTCCAGCGGCTCCGCGAGCCTGGGGGACCGCGTGAAGTTGTTCGGAAATTGACGTCACCCCGATCGTCGCGGCGGGGGCCTGGCTGGGCGTCGAGACCGCAGGCAGCGGGACCGCGATTTCCGGCAGCAACTCGCGCGCGGGCACGAGTGCGCTGCCGAGAATCGCAGCCGCCAGGATGGCGTGCCGCAGCGCAGCGGAGTGGCGTCGTAGCGCCGCGCATACGCACAGCGCGGCGGCCAGTACGAGCGATCCGCGCACGAGGCTCTCGATCGCCCAGGTCGTCGTCATCGTCGCTCGCTCCGGGCCTCTTTCACGAGTTCGGCAATTCGGTCGAGTTCCTCGTCGCTCACCCGAGCGGCTTCCCCGCCGAGGAGTGCCGCAACGGCCTTCGCGCTCGACCCCTCGAAGAACGTGTCGACGATGTGGCGCAGCGCCGAGCGGGCGGCGGAACGACGTGGGACGGTCGGCATGTAGACATACCGGAGGCCCACCTCTTCGTGCCGCACGTGTCCCTTCGCCTCGAGGACGCGAAGCTGCGTGCGCACCGTCGAGTAGCCGGGCGGGGCCGGCATGGCGGCCATGATGTCGGCCGCCGTCGCGCGGCCGAGGCGGAACAGCGCGTCCATGATGTCCCGTTCACGGCGGGTCAGGCGATCGAGGCGGCGCGGCATGATATGCGACTTTTATCGCACCTCTGCGATGTTTGTAGCACGTCGGGGGTGCGGCGTCAAATCCGGCCTAGAATGGTCGCCGCCGGAGGCCTGTTGATGCGAACACGACTGCGACTGCGACCCGCTGCGCTCCGCGCAGGACTGACAGCGGCCCTGCTGATGATCGGCACGCCCCTGCTGCGAAGCAGCGCGGCCCAAACGCCCCCACCGACGGTGGCGGATCGGCCGGACGCCACCATGCAGCACCTGATGAACGACCTCGCCGCGCACCACCACGGGAAGGTCTCGCTCTACGCGAAGGACCTCCGAACCGGCCAGTCGGTCGCAATCGACCCCGACACGCCCGTGAACACGGCGTCGGTCATCAAGGTCGCGATCATGCTCGAAGCGATGTATCAGGTGAAGGACGGCAAACTGTCCTTCGACGACGCGCTGACGCTGCACAAGGACGACCAGGTCTCCGGGTCAGGCGTGCTCCTGCTCTTTCATACCCCGGCGCCGATCAACTTCGAAACCGCGATCGTCCTCATGATCACGCAGAGCGACAACACGGCCACCAATCTGGTACTCGCGCACGTCGGCCGTGAGCGCGTGAACGCACGGCTTCGAGCGCTCGGGTTTCCGGTGACGACGAGCATCCGTCCCATCGGCCACCCCGATCAGGGCGATCAGAGCCCGGAGCTGAAACCCTTTGGGATTGGCCGGACGACCGCAAAGGAGATGGCGGGGATTCTCGAATCGATCGAGCGATGCGATCTGGGCGATCGGGCGTTGTGCGATCGAATGATCGACATCATGGAGCACCAGTTCTGGCGCAACTGCATCCCGCACTACCTCGAGGACGCGGACACGACGGAGGTCGCCAGCCACGTCGCGAACAAGACGGGCAGCCTCGATCACGTCCGCAACGACGTCGGCATCGTCTACACGAAAGACGGCCCGATCGTGATCTCGGCGTTCACCTACGACAACGCCGATACGAGCTGGACGCCGGAGAACGAGGGCGAACTGCTGATCGCGCGCATGGCGAAACTGCTCGTGAGCGGTTGGGCGCCCCACGGGCTTGGCAAAGAACGGTAGGCTCGCGCGAGCAGGCACCCAGTCGAGGCACGTGGCCGGAGGCACCCCGCCGGCGCAGCGCGCGGCTATTTCCAGTTGCTCGATGTCTGGCGGAATCGGGCGGGGATCTCCGGCTTCTTTGGCCCGTCCTCCGGCGCCTTCGCCTCTCCTGATGCGGCTGCGATTTCGCGCTCGAGCTCATCGTCGTTCGGAAGACCCGAGAGCTGATCGACGAAGACCATCGATTGCTGCGAGGGGATTTCGAACTTCTTCCCGCACGTCCGGCACGTGACTTCGTCGTCCAGGCGCAGGATGTAATCGCGAAGTTTTGCGAACTTCGCGCGGTCGCGCTCGTCGCCGCCGGCCGGCGGGCGGTCCTTTTTCGTCCGCCTCACCCATCTCACGGTGTAGTCGTTCGTGCGGCGGCACTTCGGGCAGGTGAACCGCGCCGAGCGGGTTTCGGGCTTATCGGTAAAGAAGGCGCGTTCGTCGAGAGCCATGCCCCCATGTTAGCAGTGTGTAACCCGGCGACCGGGGTCTGACCCCGCCGCGCCGCCGTCCGGGGTCTGACCCTGGAAAACGCTCGGCCTGGCAAAAACCGCCGCATCCTGCGTGTACTGTGGCAAATTTCGCGATCCCGCCGCCCCGCCGGTGTGTAACCGAGCGACCGGGGTCTGACCCCGGCGCCTCGGCGGCCGGGGTGTGTAATCCGGCGACCGGGGTCTGACCCCGGTCAGTCGATCGCCACCCGCACGCGCGCTCGGCCGAGGACGATTTCGTCACCGGCCAGAAGACGCGTCCCACGGGCACTGGCGGGGACGCGAACGGTGCGGCCGCCCCGGACGATGCTCGTGCCCCGCGCGCTGCGGTCGTCCCAGATGCGATACGCGCCATCGCGCTCCTCGAACGTGATGTGGGCGTGACGACGTGAGACGCTGAGATTTTCGTCGGCCGCCTCTTCGGCAAACGCAACGTGGTTCGTGCGGAGCACGCGCTGATGACGATCGACGACCTCCACCTGCCGGCCGATGTCGATTCGCCCGCCGCTGAACACGTAGACGCGCTGTCCAGCCCGGCCTTTGACGACGGTCAACTTGAGCCGGGGCGCGACCGCTGGCACCGGCAACGGCGGCGGCCCTGACGGAACCTCCGCAACCCGGTCGAAGACGACGTTGAACCGCGAATTGCCCCACCCGCTTGCGGGTGCCGCGACAAACACGGTCCTGACCGTCACCGCCGGCGTGCCGCATCCCGCATGGCGCAGACGCTCTTCCAATCGGTCGCCCACGGATGGTGGCCCGGCGAGGACGGCTTCGACCCGCGCCTTGGCGTCTTTCGCGCGGGCGCCGGCAATCTGCACGGTGACGCGGTTGAACGGAAACACGCGGCGCCCCCGCCCCATTTCGATCACCTGTAGCTCGGCGCGGTCGAGGACCGCGTGGACGATTTCGAGCGGCGTCGCGTCTTCACGCCCGACGAGCTCGCCGATCGCCGCCTCCACGCTGCGCGTCAGCGTGCGTTCGAGCTGTCTGGCTTTCCCCGTGATGTTCATGGATATCCTTTCAACGCGCCAGGCCGAGCGCCGCAGCCGCATCGAGTATCTCGCCCGCTGCCGGCGCAGCTGCGGTCGCGCCATAGCCGGCATTCTCGAAGATGACGGCGACGGCAACCCGGTGTGCCGCCGGACCATAGGGTGCGAAACCGACAAACCAGGAGTGCGACGGCTTGCCAGACACTTCTGCGGTGCCGGTTTTACCGGCAATTGCGACACGCGCGCCGCGCAGCGAGCGGCCGGTCCCTTCGAGAACGACGTCCCGCATGTCGCGCGCGAGCAGCGCGGCAACCTGTGGAGGCGCGAACGCACGGGCTTCCGGCGCTGGCGCGCCCGCAACGATTCGCGTCTCGCGCAGCGTACCGTCGGAGGCAATCGCACCGGCGACGCGCACCATGCGCAGCGGCGACGCGAGCACGTCTCCCTGTCCGTAGCCGATCTGCGGCAACGTATCGCGAACACGCGCCAGAGAGTCGTTTCGCGATACCGTGATCCCGGCTGCGCGCGCCGTATCACGAATCGCGCGGGGTCCGAGGCGCACCGCGAGCTGCGCGAAATACGCGTTGCACGACACCACGATCGCGCGGTGCATGTCGAGGGTTCCGTGCGGCGCGCGATCCCGCTCGTCGTCGCGTACCGGTTTCGTGTAGCCGGGAATTCGGGCGCCGACGCGACCATCCCCCAGGCGACTGCAGGTGAACGTCTGCGACTCTGCGCCCGGGTCTCGGCACAACGCGGCTGCCGCCGTGACCAGCTTGAACGTAGATCCCGGCGGGTAGAAACCGTATCGCGCGCGATCCAGCAGAGCGTCATCGTCCTCCGTAGTGCCCCCGCCAGACGAGGCGCCATCCGACGGCCACGGATAGCTCACGCTCGCCAGAAGATCTCCGCTTGCCGGATCGATGACGACGGCCGCGGCGTGTCCTGACGGCGACTTCCGCGCGTAGGCCGCGACAATCGCGGCGACGCGTGCCTGAAGACGGGCGTCGATCGTCAGCTTCAACTGGCGATGAGGGTTCAGCGCCGCTCGCACCGCCGGATCGTCCGCGTCGTGGCGATGACGGAGCAACGGCACGAGCGCGCGGTAATCCCGCCGCAGCGCCGAACCCGTCGAGCCGTCCGGCTCCTTGACCGGAACAGACGTGGCGTGATCATCGAATCCGCGCAACGCGGCCTCCTCGTCACGCTCGACGAATGAGGTATTCGACGCGCTCCAGTTCACACGAGACCGCACGTCGCCCAGCAGATGGAACGCGCGACCGCCGAGCGGATAACATCTCGTCTCCACGTCGGTGCAGGGCGATGTCACGGCAACGCCCGCGCGCGCGTAAGCAGCGGACACGTGCTGGACAATCGCCGGGTCATCCGACGCGAGCGCCAGGCCGTTGCGATCGACGATCGTCCCCCGCGGGATGCGGCGGACCAGATCGAGCACGCGCGGGTTGTCCTGGAACCGGCGCAGCCCGTCCGCCTGGACGCCAAGCTGAGGACGGGCGACGAGCGCGTCGGCCCGCACGATTTGCACGCCGGCGGCGACCGCGAGCAGAACTGCAAGGGCTGCCGTGAGGCCGCCGTACAGCCACCGCAGCGATCCCCGGAACGCCGAGAAGTCGGCGGCGGGCGTCGAATCGGAGCGCAGCGCCGCGAGCAGCCCGAGCGCCGCGAAATTCGCGACCATCGCGGACCCGCCGTAACTGAGAAACGGCGTGACGACGCCCGTCAACGGGACGACGCCCATGGTCCCGCTCGCCATCAGCAGTACAGGGACCGCGATGAACAGCCCGAGCAGGAGCGCCAGGAAGAAGCCGTAATCGGTCGAGGCGCGGCGCGCGATCCGAAACGTCCGTACGATGAACGCGGCATACAACGCGGCGATGACGAGAAGCCCGATAAACCCGAACTCCTCGCCAATCGAGGCGAGCACGAGATCGGTGTAACCAGCCGGAATGTATCGAGTGTCGCCAAGTCCAACGCCGGTGCCCGCCAGATGCCCGGTCGACATCGCCCAGAGCGCATGCGCCACCTGGTTGCCGCCGGCCACGAAGTTGTCCCACGGGGACTGCCACATTGCGACGCGATCGGCCAGCGTTGCGGAGATGCCAAGGCGATAGCCGATCTCGAATCCAGCCGCCAGCAGCACCGCGCCAAGCACGACCAGACCCGCGCGGCCGCGAGCGACGCCGTACGCCGCGAGAAACGCAACGGAGAGCATCAACGCGGGACCGAGATCACGCTGCAGATAAAACAGGATCAGCGCGCAGGCCACACCGACCAGCAGCGGAAGCGTGTATTGGGGCCGCGGCACGTGCAGCCAACGCGGTACCTCGACCGCGCCGATCGATTCGGCACGCACGGCCCGCAGCAATTCCCAATTGCGAGCGAAGTACCCGGCAAGGAACAGCGCCAGGAGAATGCGAATGGCTTCGATCGGTTGCATGGGCCCGAGATTCACGCGCGCGTGACTCGCTCCGGGGCCGCTCCCGAACAGCAGCAGCGCAATCGACAGCGAAAACGCCGCGGCGAGCGGCAGGTAACTGAGGTGACGCACGACGGCGGTCCGCAGATTCACCGTCGAGAGAAGACCGGCCAGCACCAGGCCGGCAATTACGCCCTGGGCATATCGGGCGAAAAGAATCGATTCGCGCAGCGGATCCGGCCGGCTCACCATCAGCGCGAAACCAAAGGCGGTGAGAAGATGCGCGATGGCGAGCAGCACGCGATCGCCCGGCATCCGTCGGATGCGCCAGGTGATTGAGACTGCATGGAAAGCCAGGACGTAGAGCGCGAGCCACATAATCAGCGCGGCGCGAACGTCCGCGCGGCTGCGCACCGCCAGGAACGGCTCGACGGATACAAACTCGGAGGGCGTGAGCACGGGAATCGACGTCGGCGCGGCACGTTTCGGGTCGGCGGCGCGGGAACGCTCAGCCTCGAGTCGCGACCGGAACCCTGATGCAGACGGCGTCGCGTCGATTGCCGCAGCGTCGACTCGTGCGCGGGCCAGTACGCGAACGTCCTGTACCGTGCGACGGTGGCCGTCAGGCTGGACGAGATACGCGAACATCGACTGGGCCGCCAGGTGCTGGTCTGCGGCAGTTGAGAGCGCGTGACCGAGCGCCGGCTCCAGCGCCTTCGCGTCCGCGACTGCATTGACGCGAACGATGGGTCCTGCGGCGTGGCCGTTGGCACGCTCGTCCGCCGCTCGCACGAAGGCCGTGAGCACGAGCGCGATCGCAAACACCGAAACGCCGGCGAGCGCGATCTCCCACCGATCGGCGACGCTCGCCTCGCGTGTGCGCGCGGCCCGCGCCGCAGCTGTCGTGTACGTTACCGCCATACGTCACCCGGTGTCGTGCTCCCGTCGCTGCGCTCGGCCAGACGCCGGTCGATATCGTCGACGGCGCGAGACGTTCGGCGCAGGTTGAACGCCGCCCCTGGATACGCAGGGATACGGCCGTACAGATCACGCGCTTGCTTGTAGGCATCCGACGCGCGCTGCAGGTAATCCGTCTCCTGCGGCAGATCCGCCAGCTCCCGCGCGGTGCGGCGGAAGCGATCGCCGCGCGCGCGGTACCCGTCGGCGAGCTGCGCCGTCTCCCGGTCGCCTGGCGTGTAGCCAAGCGACTGCGCCTCTTTCAGCGCGTCCGCCGCGCGGTCGATGTCGTCCAGCCCGTAGATGAACACCCGCGCGAGGCCGAGAAAGGGATCCGGCCAGCCGCGCCGGAGTTCGGCAGCCTCACGGAAGGCGGCGACGGCTTCGGTGAACTGCTGCTTCGCCGCCGCCGTCTGATGGCGCGCCTCATCCGCTTCCCCATCGATTCGGTGCAGGTGGCCATCGCAATACCGCAAACTCGCCCGGAGCGAGCGATCACGTGGTCGAAGCACGAGGGCTCGCCGCAGGTTCTCCTGCGCCTCCCGCCATTGCCGCTCGCGGACCGTCGGATCGGGGCCTCGATAATTCGCAATCACCTGGTCCGCCAGCGCCGCCGCGCGTTGGGCCATCGTCTGTTCAAGACCGGCGACGCCGACCCTCAGATAACTGCGATGCGACAGCGCGTCGTACTGGCTCCAGACGTCGTCCATGGAGTCGAGATCGTGCGTCGCGGCGCGCGCGGCGACACGACCCGCCTGGAATCCAACAGCCATCTCATTCAGGGTCACCAGCAGCGCGGCAATCAACAACAGCGCGCGTATCGGGTGCGAACGCGCGGGTTTTCGCGCATTCGCGGCAGCAGCCGCCGCGGGCGGAGGCGGCGTCGTCGCGGCCGGTGCGGCTGCAGGCTCCGGTGCGGAGGCGGGGGCGGGCGAACTCGAAGCGTCAACTGTGCGGCGAGTGCGTTCCGGATCACCCTCCGCCGCGCGGGCGGTTCGGCGCGTCGCTTCGTCGTCGATGGTGTTCGATACTCCCTGCGCCTCGATGAGCGGCGCTTTGCCTTCGCGAAACAGTTCGAGGTCGTGGCGTACCGCCGCAGCCGCGTCATACCGGTCTGCCACTGATGGCGCGAGCAGACGGGCGACGATGCCCTGCAGCGGCTGTGGACAGCTGGGCGGCAGCGGATGGCTTCGGTACCCCGCGCGAATCTCCTGTTCGAGGCGCCGGGTGTCGACTGCGTGAAACGGCGTCGCGCCGCTCAACAGCTCGTACAGAATGACGCCGAGCGCCCACAGGTCGGCGTACGCGTCGACCTCTGTCGAATCGAGCCGCTCGGGCGACAGGTACGGCATGCTCCCGAAGTCGTTTCGCGTCACCTTACGACTGAGCGACAACGCCTTCGCGATTCCGAAGTCGAGCACTTTGATGTCGCCGCCGGTCGCGAGCCGCACGTTGCGGGGCTTCAGGTCGCCGTGGACGAGCGACCAGAATTCGCGGCCGTCGATGTTCGTCTTGAACGTGTGAGCCGCTTCGAGGAACCGGCTCAGCTCGGATGCGATGCGGGCGGCTTCCAGCGGTTCGATCGGACCACGCGCGATGACATCGGACAGGTTCTCGCCCTCGATGTATTCCATCGCAATGAAGTAGTACGGCGGCTGATCGCCTTCCTCGTACACGCGCGGGACCAGCCCGCAGGCATCCGCGAGACGCGCCTGAAGCTTCGTACCCCACCGCTCCGCGTCGAGGATGTCGCGGCCCTCGCGATCGGCCGCAATCGACACGAGCTTGAGGGCGACCTGTCTCGGCTCGCGCGAGTCTTCCGCGAGAAAGACCGTCGCCATGCCGCCGTGGCCGATCTCCCGTACGATTCGATATGAGCCGATGTCGCGAAAGACGGTGGTCATCGGCGGCCGCGTGCTCCGCGTCCTCCGCGTCCGGTCGGCTCCGGCGTGGACGGCGGGATGAACCAGTTGTTGCGCGCGAGATGCGTCAGATCGCCCGTTGCGGGTACGACCACGGACTCGGGCCGGATGCCGACGAACGTATTCGCGACGATCGAGGGATGAGCCTGCGCCTCGACGAGCAGCGTGCCGGCCGCGTGCTCGGACGTGGCGTTCGCGAAGAACGCGTTGTGAGCAATGCGCGGCGACGCGCCGTTACGGACGGCTATCGCAATTCCGGGGTTGTCGTGCAGGCGGCTGGCGACGATCGAGCCGCCCTGGCCGGCAGCATATTCGACGGCCGCGCCGCGCGCGCCGGTGATGTCGAGATCGCTGAGCATCACGTTGGAGTGCCGGACCAGCACGCCGATGCCAAGCGGCGTGGCGGCATCGCCGACGATCCGGAAACCGGAAAACTCTGCGCCGGTGGCATCCGCCGCGACGACGGCGGCATCGGTTTCCGACGCTCCGGCCGGCAGCCGAATGGCGGCGCCGCGCGGTTCCCGGCTGACGACGCGCACGCCGCTCTTCATCTGCACGCGTTCGCGGTACTCTCCAGGCTCGACGATCACTTCAGCGCCAGCTGACGCACGCGTGATTGCCTCGTTGATGGATTCTCCCGGATTGACGATCAGCGGTGTCGGCGTGAACTTCGCCGCGACCGTCGCTCGCCGCAGCAGCCGGTCGCGTTCCGCATAAATACCTAAACCCGCGACGACCAACAGGAGTGCGCAGATCGCGACGATTCGCCAGCGGCGCAAGCGGTGAGATCGGTCTTGTCTTATGTGTTCGGCGCCCTTCCTCGACGCTGACGCCACCGTCTCCGACTCCTGGGCCACCGAGGACCGTCGCTCGGCGCGCAGCGCGCGCAAATCGCGCGTGTCTTCTGCGGTTGCAAACCGCGGCCCTTCGACATACACGACGGTAACGTTGTCTTTCCCGCCGGCGTCGTTCGCCGCCTGCACGAGTGCGCGCACGACTTCGCGCGGACGCCCCGCGAACTCGCCGACGATGCGTGCGATGGCGGCCGACGGGACCTGATCGGTGAGGCCGTCGCTGCAGAGCAGCAGCGCGGCATCCGCTTCGAACGGGTGCCGCACCACGTCGATGAACCCCGCATCGTCTGGCCGATGCGCCTCGGACCCGACGTCCCGAAACACCTCGTTGCGACGCGGGTGCTGCATCGCTTCGCGTTCCGTCAACTGACCCGCGTCTTCGCGCTCGCCAACCGGCGAATGATCGCGGGTCAGTTTCGTGACGCGACCGGCGCGGAGCTTGTAGAGGCGTGTGTCGCCGACGTGACCGATGACGACGTCTCCCTCGCTCGCGACGGCGACGGTGAGCACGCACGCCATGCCGCGCCACTCGGGTCGGCTGGAGGCGAGCCGATAGATGTGGTCGTTGGCCAGGCCGATCGCTTCGCGGACGCGGTCTTCAACCAGGCCGGTCTCGCGTTCGAGGCGGGTGCGCACCATCGACAGCGCCGTCTCTGCCGCTTTCTCACCGGCGGCCTGGCCGCCGATCCCGTCGACGACGATGAACAGCCCGCGGATGGGATCTTCGTGGTAGCGGTCTTCGTTGATCTCGCGCTGCAGTCCGGGATCGCTCGCGCCCGCAGAATTGAAAGCGGCACGGACATGCATCGGCGTCATCCGACCGGGGCGACGGCGCCGGTCACGAGCCCCCCGGCGCGAGGAACTGGAGGAAGACGATGTCAGCGAGCCCGATGCGCGCGCCGTCGCTCAACGGAACCTCGACGCCGTTCTCGCGTTTGACGCCGTCGGCCTCTTCGTAGCCCGGCGGCACCCGCTGGCCGTTGAGCGTCGTGCCCAGCGTGCTGAGATCGATGAGGAAGAAGCGGCCCGATGCCGGGTCGCGACGGATGCGGGCGTGCTCGCGCGAGACGTCGACCGACGCCTCGATTTTGACGTCGGCGTGATAGGCCATCCCGCCCCGGCCGATCGTGACCGAATCGCGGGTCATTTCGAACGTGTGCGCGCCGGCCGCGTCGTCGTACCGGAGCTGCGCGAAGACCTTTCTGGTGTCCGCGCGATCGACGGCGCTGACGACTTCCTGACGGCTCGTCGTTTTGTGACCATCATGAATTTTCGTCGTGATGCGCCGGGTGCGCTGCCCCGCCCCCAGCTCATCATCTGCGCCTGGGAGCGCGAGCTCGGAGTGGATCAGGATGTCTTCGGGCGCCAGCTCGCCATCGGCATCCGGAAGAAACTCGACCTGCCAGTCGCGCGCGGCGTTCTCGACAGGCGTGGCGGGGCCGACGAAACGCTCGAGGTACCGGAGATGCACCGGACGCCGATTCAGCCGCTCGAGTTCCTCGCCAAGCGCGCGAATCGTCTGCGCCTGGAGCACCGAAATGATGGGTTCGATCCGGGTGAACTCGTCCGGGTGCAGGTAAACGACGTAGCGGCTGGGGACGAGGATCGAGTATTTCAGCGGCTCGAGATTCGTGCGCATGTTCTCGAGCACCGCCTCGATCACATCGGCGGCGGGGCGCCGCGCAGCGGCTCCATCGCCCTGTGGACGTGATGCCATCCTCAACATTCATACTTACGCGCGGCCGTCCGATTGGTTCCGGCGGCCCGGGTCTTTCCGACGGCGGGCAGAAGACCGATAATCGGGGGCCCCATGGCGAACGAGCGCACGGCGCGCGTGACCGAGGTGGAGGCGAGGAGTGCCGCCTTTCGCAAGGAACTCGGCGTCGCGACCCTGATCCTCACGCAAATCATGTACGTGGTGGGATCCGGCTGGGTCGGCACCGCCGCCAAGCTCGGGCCGGCACATCTCGTCTTCTGGTGCCTGGCGATCGCGCTGTTCTATCTGCCGCAGGCGGCGGTCGTGATCTGGCTCAATCGATTGATGCCGCTCGAAGGCGGCCTTTATCAATGGGCCAGTTCCGGGCTGGGCGAGTTCCTCGGGTTCATGACCGCGTGGAACCTGTGGGCCTATGCCGTGCTCATCATCGCGACCTTCGGGGTGATGATCGCGACCAATCTCGCGTACCTCCTGCAGCCCGCCAGCGGATCGGTGACGCTCGGCGCGTGGTACACGCCGGCCGTGAGCGCGACGTGCATCGTGGCGCTGACCGTCGTCTCGCTCCTCGGGTTGCGCGTCGGCAAATGGCTGCAGGGGATCGGAGGAGCGGCGCAGATCCTGACGTATGTGGGGCTGGTCGCGGTGCCGTTCGTCATGATGTCGAGCGGCGCGCGGATCTCGTATCACCCGCTGACGGTCGCGATGCCCACCATGTCGCTGTTCAGCCTCAATATCTTCGGCAAGATGGCGCTCGGGGCGTTCAGCGGCTTCGAGTACGTGGCCATTCTCGCCGGCGAGTGCCGCAACCCGGCGCGGTCGATCGGCACCGCGGTGATCACGGCGGTGCCAATCATCGCGCTGATGTTCATCCTCGGCACCGACAGCGTGCTCGCGATTGTGCCGCAGGATCGGATCGATCTCGTCAGCCCGATCCCGCAGACGCTCTCGATGGGCTTTCACGGACTCGGGTTCGCGCGGCTGATCGCGCCCGCGCTGATTCTGCTGCTCATCCTGCGGCAGATCGGCAATGTCTCGCTGGTGTTCGCGGGCAACACGCGGCTGCCGATGGTCGCGGGCTGGGACGGCCTGCTCCCGGCGTGGTTCACGCGGCTCCATCCGCGGTTTCGCACGCCGCACAATTCGATCCTCTTCGTCGGCGTGCTCACGCTGGCGCTTGCGATGGCCGGCCAGGTTGGCGTCGGCGTGCAGGAGGCGTTTCAACTGCTCGACAACGCCGCCGGAATTCTGTACGCCTTCTGCTATCTTGCGTTGTTCGCGATCCCGATCGTCGGCGGCGGGCGGCTCGGTGTGCGCCCGCCGCCCTGGCTGAAACTGGCCTCCGCGGCCGGCTTCGGTGTGACGCTCCTCTACTCCGTGCTGTCAATCTTCCCCATCGTCGACGTCGCCAGCTGGACGGTGTTCGCTGCGAAGATCATCGGGACGCTTGTCGCCGCGAACCTCGTCGGGGTGGCGATCTATCAATTGGGCCGGCGGAGGGCCCATTCGGTGATGATCGCGGCCCCCTCGAAGGAGTCCACGCTATAAGACTGTTGATTCCGGCACTGCTCCTGACGACGGCCTTCGCCGGCGGCGCGATCACGGTTGATTCAGCCGGCCGTTACCTCGTGACGTGCGGAACAAACCATAGAACTTGACGTGCTGGAAGCCGTAGAATGTCTACGCGATCCGGCGCGAGTCACATCACATGAAACAGACAGCCGTCCTGACGACGACATCGCTGCTCTCGATCCTGCTGCTGACGCTTCACATTACGGACGACATCGTCCGCGGCATATCGAAGGCCGAGCCGTCGAAAATTGCGTTATTCGTCCTCGCCGTCCTGCTATACGGGACGCTCGTGCTCGCCGAACGCCGATCGGGGCACGTCATCATGTTGCTCGTCGGGTTACTTGCCGTCGCCATGCCTGTGATGCACATGCGAGGGGCCCATTATCCCGAGATCGCGAGGTCGAGTGGCGGCTTCTTCTTCGTCTGGACTCTCTGGGCGCTTGGCGGCCTCGGGGGTTGCACGGTCATTCTCGCGGCGCAGGGGCTGTGGAACCTGCTCCGGCGCCGGCAGCGGACGGGTGCTGGAGACTCGATTACAGAGAACGGCGCGTACTCGCGATAGCCGCAGCCCGCCCTGTCGTGAGGCCGGACAGGTTCACCGGCTATTCGTCGCGCAGCGCCTCGGTCGGCTGCACGGCGAGCCCGCGGCGGGCCGGGACCACCGCGGCGATCAAACCGACGAGCACCATGACGCCGACGACGCTCGGCGCCAGCATGAGCGTGTTGCCGCCGACGAACGCGCCGCCGCCGAGCCAGTCGAGCGTGGCCGCTACCGCGATCCCGAACGCCACGCCGCCGGCGAGCTGGGTCGCCGCGCGCCTGAAGATCCCGGCGAGAATGCGCCGCGCATCCGCGCCCAGTGCCGCGCGGATGCCGATCTCGCGGCGCCGCCTCGCGACGGTGAACGACATCATCGCGTAAATCCCCGCAGCCGAGAGCAGCAGCACGCTGCTCATGACCACGATGATTGCCGTCGCCATGAGCCGCATGAACTTCTGGCTGTTGTTCCACGTCTCGACCACCCCTTCCACCGTTTCCAGGCGGAGGGCGGGATGTACGGTCGCGGCAATCTGCCGCAGGCGAGGCGTCAATTGTGGCGACGGGCGGCCACTGAGCCGGACGATCATCGTCGACACACGGCCGGTGCCGGGGCGGCCGGGGTGGAAGACGCGCGGCGTGGGTGGGTGCTGCGACGGACCGTTCGGGACGGTGAAGTCTGTCGAAAACGCCGGCACGACGCCGACGATTTCGTACCAGGGACTGTTCGTCACGTCGCCGTCCCCGGTCGCGCTGTAACGAATGCGGCGGCCGATCACGTTGCCTCCGACCGTCTGGACGAAGTTGTCGTCGACGATGACGACCGTCGGCTGGGGACGCACGTCCGCCTCGCTGAACCCGCGGCCCGCGATGACAGGGATTTCGAAGACGTCGAAGAAATTGGGCGTGACGGCGCTCGGTCGGCCCGCGACGATGGCACCTTTCGCGGTCGTCGTAGCGGCGGTGGCCGTCGTCGCGTCCTCGACCTCAAATGAGGCGAAGCCCTCCTCACCGGGAAAGCCGTCGGTGAACGTGACCGCCGCGATCTCAGGATCGGCCTCCAGCCGCTGCGCCAGCGCCGTCGTCAGCTCGGGAAGCCGGGTGTCCACGCCTCCCGCGCGGCCCTCACGCGAGAACCCGATTGATGCGCGGACGAGCCCGTTGGCGCCGACCGCCGGGCGCTTCGCCGCCAGGCTGAAGAACTGCGCGCCGGCGTACAGCGCCACCGGCAGCAACGCCACCGCGACGGCGACCTGGACAACGATCATCGCCGTCCACATCGGGCCGAGCTGCGCGCCATTGGCACGCGTGCCGAAGTACTGGAGTCCCCGCTGGACACGCTTCCCAGTGGCCTGCAGCGCCGGAATGACGCCGGCGATGACGGCGGCCACGAGCGCGAGGCCGGTCACGTAAAGGATCACCGCGGGCCTGAACGAGAAATCCATGAGGACGAGGAGACGACTTGCCCCGTCGCCTTCGCTTCCGACGGCCTCCAGGATTTTGCCGATTGCTACCCTGGCGATCGCCAGCCCGACGACCGCGGCAATCACCGACGGGACCAGCGCTTCGACGAACAATTGCGAGACGACGCGCGCGCGACTGGCGCCCAACGCGGTGCGCACCGCGATTTCACCCAGGCGCGTCGCCGTGCGCGCGTAGACCAGTACCGCGACGTTGATCGCGACAATCAGAAGCAGCACGCTGAGGCCAAACTGGAACGCGCGCATGGCCAGTTCCATTTCGGGTCCCTGGATCCCGATGAAGGCGTGGGTGTAGCCGATGACCTGCGCCCGACGCTCGCTCCGCCCCTTGGGCAGCGAGGCAGCCAGGCGATCGCCGGCCGCGATTACCTCCGCGCGCGCGTCCTTCATCGAGAAGCCGTCGGCCAGGCGGCCGAAGACGAACAGGCGATCGTCACCGATGTCCGGTGAGACGTAGAGCGGAACCCAGTACTTGTAATTGATGGGAAAGCCGAAACCCTGCGGCATCACGCCTACGATTGAGTAGACCGTGTCATCCAGACGGAGGGTGCGGTCGAGAATGCGCGGATCTCCGGCGAAGCGACGCTGCCACTCCTCGAAGCCGATGACGACGACCGGCGAGGCGCCCGGCCGCTCGTCCTCGTCGGCCAGCACGCGCCCCATCACCGGTGCGACGCGCGCCACGCGAAAGCCGGAGGCGGTCATCGCGGCGACCTCGACCACGTCGATGCGTCCGTCTGCCGCCAGGTTGCGGCGCTGGTCGCGGAACGTCCCCAGGTCGCGCACCGTCTTCAGTTCGTCGCGCCAGTGCAGGAACTCCGCACCGGATGCGTTCTCCATACCGCCGCCGCCGATTTTGCGGATCGACACGATCCGCTCGCCTTCAGGGAGCGGGAGCGACGAGTCGAGCCACGTGCCGAGCACGGTGAAGTAGCCGGCGCCGATCGCAATAGCGACGGCCATCCCAAGCACCGACACGAGGGAGAGGCCCGGGTACTTCAGGAACATACGAATCCCGAGTTTCACGTCGAGCCACGAGACCCGCCAGAGAGTTCGCCGCCGCTCCGATGCGCGGTCGGCCGCGAGGAGCGGCGCGCACGCATCGCGCACGCGCGCCGGATCGCCGAACCGCTCCAGGGCGGCCCCGCGTGCCGCCTCAGGGTTCAAGCCGCGATTCTCGTAATCACGGGTCCGCTCCTGCAGGTGGAACTCGAGTTCTTCGTGGAGCTCTTCTTCGGGATTGCGGCGAACGACCCATCGCCACGGGCGCCAGCCCTTCATCGCCGGCCTCTCGGCGCCAGGATGTCGGTGGTCATGACGGCGCGGCTCACCGCGTTCGACAACCGCAGCCATCCGTGTGCCTGCTGCTCGAATTGGCGCTCGCCTGAGGGCGTCAGGCGGTAGAACTTGGCGCGTCGGTTGTTTTCCGAGACGCCCCACTCGCCTTTGATCCAGCGCTTCTGCACCATGCGATAGAGGGCGGGATAGAGCGACCCCTCCTCCACCCGCAGGACGTCGTCGGTCGCCGTCTCGATCCAGCTGCCGATGCCATACCCATGCATCGGTCCCTGCGACAACCGCTTGAGGACCAGTAATTCAATGGTGCCCTGCGGCACCGCCGCGTCATCGGAAAACATTCGAGGCCTTCCCTATTTCTGCCTAGGGGAGTGTATTGCACCTCGTTACGTGGTCACAGGGGACTTTGTTCCGCGACGCCGCCGTTTCGAGCTCAACATCCAACGCCGCAATCCGGCGAGCGAACGCTGTGAGCGAGCCACGCGCATGAGCCGAACGATGCCCTCAGGTTCGGCGGGTGTCGTGAGCGAACGCGCGTGTAGGGGAGTCCGAGGGGCGAAGCCACTCGGAATAAATTGGAGGCGCCGCCCGGATTTGAACCGGGGATGGAGGTTTTGCAGACCTCTGCCTTACCACTTGGCGACGGCGCCGGTCGGAATCAACTGGGACGAGGAATGATCCGGCCGCTGGCGGTCAGCGGCGACAACAACGCGACGATCGAGACGGGCTCCTGGGCATTGCGAAAATGGAGCGGGAAACGGGATTCGAACCCGCGACTTCGACCTTGGCAAGGTCGCACTCTACCACTGAGTTATTCCCGCTCGCGGAATCCCAATCGTACCATACCGCCGCGTCGCCAGACAACCCGAGGACCCCGAGAACCCGAAATTCAAAGCGCATCGAACGCATCGGGATAGACCGTAATCTCCGCCTCCCCGCTGAGCGCATCGTCTATCGCGACGACGTCGAAGCGGCACGGGCGGCCTGAGATCTCATGCCGCGCCAGGTATTCCACGGCCATCCGCACGACCTGCAGCTGCTTGTTACGCGTCACGCTTTCGGCGGCGGTGCCGCACTCCACGGTCGCTTTCGCGCGCACCTCGACGAACACGAGCGTGTCACCGTCGATTGCCACGATGTCGATTTCGCCATGCTCGGTCCGGTAGCGGCGCTCGAGAATTGCGTACCCCCGCGCCGACAAGGTCTCAACCGCGAGGTTTTCGCCGACAATCCCGAGCTCGTATCGCTCCATCGTCACGGTGCCGAGGAGCACAGGCAAGCCGCGCGCCAGCGTCTCGGAGGCCGAACATCGCCCATCGAACATCGGTCATCGGAAATCGAACATCGACCATCGAACATCGACCATCGAACATCGGCCATCGGCCATCGATCTCACCGCCCGAGCAGATGCGAGTGCCAGTGATCGCGGTCGCTCGTGACGCTCAGCGGCTTCAACGCGAGCAGCCCGGTGCGTCCGATCGAGCGGCGCAAATACTGGAATTCATCGAGCGCGGCGCGCGTGTCGCTGTCCACGGCGAGCTCGAGCCCGGCCGCGCGCGCGATCAACTTCCCTTTCGCCTGCGCCGAGAGTTCGAGCTGGAGACGGAGCAGGCAGAACATGTCGGCGACGACCGGTCCTGGAAATCGCGCGCGCAGCTCGTTCAGATACCGCGCGAAGTGCGTCACCTCGAAGGCGTCCGACGTGACGAGGTCCAGCAGTTCCACGTCGAGGTCGAGCCCCGCGCCGACCCACTCGCGCGTCGCGCGCTCGCTCCACTCGAAGACGAACACCAGCAGCAGCGGCACGATGATCAGCAGAATCAGCATCTGCACGAACGGGGGAATCACCGTGGAGTTGAACCCCGCGTGCAACGCGATCGCTGCGGCAATCGCGGGGAGATACGCGACAGGGGATTTCGCGCCGCGCTTCGCGGTCAGCCGCAGCGCGATCATCGCGAACAGCGCGGTCGCCGCCCCGTGGAGAATGGCGGTGCCGAAGCCGCGCACGATCCACAACGACGCCGGCGCGTCCGGGCGCGCATGCACGTAGATGATGTTCTCGACCAGCGCGAACCCGGCGCCCGTCGCGAACCCCTGGATCGCCGCATCGACGGGAAATCCCACCCACCGCGACGACAGGATGACGACGATGACGGCCCCTTTGATGACCTCTTCGATCGCCGGAGAGAGCAGGCGCGTGTTGATCAGCTGATCCGCGCCCGTCATCTTCACCCAGGGCGCGATCGCCGCCGAGAGCAGGGCGGCGAGCGCACCGCCCACGAGGACAAACGCGAGTTCGGACGGATGCACGAGCTTGAAGCTGTCCATCAGGATCAGGACGCAGAGAAACAGCGCGACCGGCAGGAGTGCGATGAAATACGGGGTCATCGTCATCGCAGAATCTTCAGCGAGAGCATCGCTTCGCCTCGCGCCTGGCCGCCGCTTCGCACCGCGACCGCTGCACCCGCCGACACCGTCATGTCCAGCGCCGACAGCACGCTGAACCGGATGTCGATCTGGCCGCCCGCGTCGACTGCGCGCTGGCGCACCGGACCGGCGTCGAGGTTGGTCACGAGGCCGCCGGCAAAAAGCGCTGGGCGGATCCACGCCGCGTAAAACCCTGGCGTGCCGGCGTGCGTAAAATGAACGGGCGGCAGATTCCACTCCGCCGTGGCCTTGACGAAGTTCCGCCCCGGCACCTCATCGATCGACAAGCCCGGAAAGCTCGAATACGCGCGGTAGCGCTTTTCGTCACCCGCGTCGACCCAGTTGTTGCCGAAGCCGCCGAAATAGAAGTTCGCGAACGGATCGTCGCGGCTGTGCGGTGACAGTCCGGCCGCGCCGCGCAGCCACAGCGACGAGTGCCCCGCCGGGAGTGCCCATCCATGGTCCAGCGTTGCATACCAGCGTGGGATGACGTCGCCGTGCACCGCATCGGCGTGGGCGACGGCCGACCACTTCGTACCGGTCTCCTCGTCGACGCTCCCAAGCGAGTTGCGGACGTCCGCGAACTGCAGCTTCGCTTCCACGCGCCCCAGCCGGCGCACGTCCACGACGACGTTCTGAAAGTCGGGCAGCCGATCGAGATTGCCGGAGAAGCTGCCGTCGACGTCGAAATCGAGGCGGCGCGGCTCGTCGAACACGAGCGTCGAGTGGTGGCCGGCGCCGACGACGTAGCCTTTGCGGCTGGTCTTCGTCGGGCCGAACAGGTCGTAGAAGTCGGCGCGGTTCAACTCGAAGCGCGCGCGCCAGTCGTACCGCTCGTACGTCGACGTCAGGTGCACGCGCTCGTCCGACGGACCCGGGCTGACAGCAGCGGAAATCGCAGCGCGGTTCAGTCCCAGCGGATCGGAAAAGTTCGCGCGGACGCCGATCGCCGCGCTGTCTTTGTACCCCTGCACGATGGGATAGAACGACTCACGTGTGAGCCGGTGCGCAATGTCGTACGCCCTCGTCTGTTGCGGGATCGAATCGAGCTGAATGCGCGCGGGGGAACCCACGTTCCACTCGTGCACCACGGGCCGCGCTTCCGCAAGCTGCTCGCCGAAAAACGTGATGGCACTCACGTCCTCCAGCGGCTTCGGCGCGGACAGTTCCGCGGGAACGAACCCGTTGCCCGTGTACCGGAACGCCAGCAGCCGGCCATCCTGCAGCGGCACCGGACGGAAAAAACCGCCGTCCGTGTTCGTCATCGCGTCGACTTTTCCCGTCGCGATGTCGTACCGGAAGATGTTCGACACGCCGGTGTAGTAGCTGCTGCCGAACAGGTACCGGCCGTCTGGCGAGAAGACGAACCCGGACGGCACAGACGGGCCGAAATCGAACCGCGCGCGCGGATCGGTCTTCCCGCTGAGGAGCGCGCCGGTGTCGAAGAGACGGACGTCCTGCTTGCCGTCGATTTCCCCCATCGACGCGGATACCAGCGTCCCGTCGGGCGAGACATCGAGGTCGTACATCACCGTCCCGTACGGCCACGAGACGACGCGCGTCCACTCACGATAAGGCGGAGCCATCCGCACGAGCGTGCAGATGCCGTTCAGGTGACGGATCCCCCACAGCGACTTGTCCGCGCGATCGAACGCGAGGTCACCGATGCGCGCGTCCTTCTGCAGCAGCGTCGTCCGATGCGTTTCCGTATCGAGCGCGACGAGATCCCGGTGCGCATCGTTGTCGGTGGTGTAGAACAACCGGTGCGCATCCGGGTCGAACGCCAGGGCCGCGACGGTGTAGATGGTCGGGCCCTTGACGTTCACGAATTTCTCGATCGCGCCGGTCTCGACGTCGATGCCGCCGATGTGCGCAACCACACCGGGATAGTTGAACGCGCCATACAGGCGGTGCGACGCGGGGTCGAAGTAAGCACGCGAGACCGACCCGAGCGCTTTCGAGGTCAGGTCGCGCGACGGCGTCAGCGGGTACTTCCGAATCGCCGCGAGGTTCTGCTGCTGAAACGCGCGCTCCTCTTCGGTCCACTGGCGCCACGCGTCTTCGAGGCTGCGGCCGAACACCTGGCGGAACTGCGACGAGTAGTATGCGCGGCTGCCAGGGGCGCGGGAAACCCATTCGACGAGCTTGTCCGGCGAATAGGTCTTCGCGAGCCACGCCATGAACCGGGCGCCGTACAGATACGAATTGATCTGCAGTTGGAAATCGATCTTGGTGCCGGCAGAAACGAGGCCGAGCGGGTCGTAGAAGGGCGTGCCGTCCCGGACCATGCTGCGGAAGACCATCTCGTCGTAGCCGCTCTGGATTCGTCCGATGCCGCCGGCCATCCATGTATCGACGAAGACGGCAATGCCTTCCTGATACCAGCGGGGAGCCGCGACCCGCGGCGTGGTCAGGAAAAAATACAGGATTGACTCCGGCTGCGCCGAGACGGGGTTTACTTTGCCGCCGAAGAGGCGCCGGAAGAGGTGGTCCGATTTCGCGGCGCCATCCATGGCCGCGATATGCACGAGCTCGTGGTTCATGATCGTGTTCAGCCGCTCGTTTGCCGCAAGCGTCTCGAACGCGAAGTTGAGCGGAGAGATTTCAACCGTCAGCAGATCGCGCGGCACCACCGACGCGGCCGCGTTGCCGGAATCGGAGAAGTCGACGAGCAGGACGGTGATTTTCTCGCTGGGATCGAAGTGGAACAGGCGTTCCTGGAACTCCAGCGAGTTGAGGAACGTCCGCGCCGCATGGGGCACCAGATACGTCTCGGTTCCGTTGAAGTAGACGATGCGGACCGACGGCATGTCGAGTTCCGCGAGTTGTGCCCCTGCCGGGTGCGCGCAGAGGAGTGCGAGAACCAGCGCACCCAGAAGCCCTTGTACTCTCATCCAGCCGGGCCGGATGGTACATGAAAAAAGGGGCGGGTGCACAATCGCACCCGCCCCTTTGTTGTGGAGGATGGGACAGGGATTACTGGCGCGAGAACGCCGCCGCGAACCCGGAGCTGCTCAACGCGCTCTGAAACCCGGACGAGCTGAGGGCCGATTGCAGCGCGTCACTGTGCAGTGCCGCCGCGAGATTCGAGTCCGCCAGCGCCGCGCGGAACGAGCTGTTTGCGAGCGCCGCCTGGAAATCCGACCGTGCAAACGCGGCCTGCAGCTCCGCCGACGCGAACGCCGCCTTGATGTCGTCCTTCGCGAACGCCGCTTCGAGTTCCGACTTCGCGAATGCCGACTTCAGGTCAGCCGCGGCGAACGCCGCCTGCAGATCCGCTTTCGCAAGCGCCGCGCGGAAGTCTGCCTTCGCGAACGCAGCCTGGATGTCGGCGTTCGCCAGCGCCGCCGACAACTCGCTGCTGGAGAGCGCCGCCTGGATGTCGGACTTCGCCAGCGCCGCCTGCAGATCGCCGCTCGCGAGCGCCGACTGGATGTTCGCGCTCGACAGCGCCATCCGGAACCCTGGATCCGAGAGCAGCTTCTTCGTGGCAGGGTCCTTCATCAGGCGGTCGAACGTGTCGCTCTGCAGGAACTGCTGGACCGCCGGGTCGCCCGTCTTCACGTCGGATGCCGTAATCTGCGGCGCCTGTGCGCGCTTTGCCGCACCAATCGCGCCCAGGGTCCCGCTGCTGTTCACGTGCGGGAAGCCGGTGATTGCCACCGAGATGAGCACAATCGCGGCAGCCGCCGCCACGCCAAACATTACTTTCTTCGCCATCACCATGCCTCCTCCAGAAGTGGAACGGGGAAACCATCGAATGACTCGCGCGCCCGGCCGTCGGACCGGCAACGCCGAGATCTTCTCCATCACGTCAGAGACGATCGCCGCCGGCGGCTCGTCGGCGACGACATCCAGGATCTGCGAGAGCGAGTCGATCTCTTCCGCGCGGCGCCGGGCGGCCGGGTTCTGCCGCAGCTCCCGTTCGAGTTCGGTCGCGCTTGGCGAGTCGAGCGTGCCGTCACGTTTCGCGTCGAGCAGCTCGTCGATCCTGTGTCCAGTCATGATTCTTCCTGCCAGCCGAGCAGCTTGCGTCCGAGCCGCTGCCTCGCCGTATGCAGCCGTGATTTCACCGTTTTCACGGGGACGCCGCCCAGGGCGTCGGAAATCTCTTCGTATGAGAGCGCGCCGTAGTGCCGCAGCACGATGACCGCTCTCAGTTCGGGCGTCAGCTCCATCAACGCCCGCTGAACGGCGGCGCGCCGTTCCGCCGCCGCCACCTGTTCGAACGCGACCGGCGCCAGCGAGGCATCCTCCGCGTCAACCGTCACCCGCCGTGCCCGCAGAACGTTGAGGCACTCATTGACAAGAATCCGGTAACTCCAGCTGAAAAACCTTCGCCCTTGGTCGAACGCCCGAATATTCTCGTAGATCCGGACCAGCGCGTTCTGCGTCGCGTCGGCGGCGTCTTCCCTCGACCCAAGCATCCGGGCCGCGACATTGAACAGCGGCCGTTGATATCGTTCTACCAGGAGCTCGAAGGCGACCATGTCGCCCGACAGGACCCGGCCCACGAGTGCGGCGTCTTCAGCGTCCTGTGATAAATACACGGGGCCCCGCGGAAAGTTGGCGGCCAGAAACGGACTTTCTTATAACACGGTGGGGTGAACGCCGCGGAACCAATGACGGATGCACACAGGTGGGGACTGACGGTGACGCGTTCGGGCGGGCCCGAAACCGTCACCGTGAGCGTGACGGGCCGGGTATCGAACGCCACGAGCGCCAACCTCGAAGAGGCGCTCGAGCAGGCGGCGGCCGGAGCTCGCGAGGTCGTCCTCGACCTCGCGGGCGTCGACTACGTGAGCAGCGCCGGACTGCAGGTGCTGGCGCGGGCGTCGGAGCGGCTCGCGGGCTCTGGAGGGCGGCTGGTGCTGGCAGCCGCCCAGCCGCCGGTCAGGGTGGCGTTGGAGTTGGCAGGGTTTAGGAGCAATTAAGTTAACTCCCAATTCCCAATTCCCAATTCCCAATTCCCAACTCCCAACTCCCAACTCCAAACGTGATCACGACTGTTCTCGGAGACGACGGAGAGGACTCGGAGAGAGCGGAGAGACGGCCGAACACGGACCCGCTGCGAAGAGACCGCCCCTCACGGTCCGCGTCGCAGCCAACTCCCAAGTTATTGGGAGTTGGGAATTGGGATTGGGAGTTGAGAGTTGACGCGCTCTTTAAGACCCCGTGACCTCGCCCAGGGCGCCGTCGAACAGGTGCAGGACGGTCTCTGCCTGCTCGCGTGTGAGCACCAGCGGCGGCGCGAACCGGACCGCGTTTCTGCCGGCGCCGAGAATCAGCACGCCGCGGCGGAACATCGCCTGGACCACCGCGTTCCGCGCCTCGACGGCGCGCTCCTTCGTCTTGCGATCGCGCACGAACTCGACGCCGATCATCAGTCCGAGGCCTCGCACGTCGCCGATCACATCGTGCCTTTTCGCAAGCTCGCGCAGCCCGTCCATCAGGTACGCGCCGACCGTAGCTGCGTTCTCGATGTACTGCGACTTGAGTAGCCGGATCGTGGCAAGCGCGGCTGCGCACGAGACAGGATTACCGCCGAACGTGCTGGCGTGAGCTCCGGGCGGCCAGTTCATGACCTCCGCGCGCGAGCACGTGATGCCCAGCGGGAGCCCTGACGCGATGCCCTTCGCGATGTTGACGACATCTGCCTTCAGGCCGAAGTGGTCCGACGCGAACATCTTTCCAGTCCGTCCCATGCCCGACTGCACTTCGTCGACCACGAGCTGGATCCCGTACTCGGTTGCGAGGGCGCGCAGCCCCTGCAGGAACGCGGCGGGCGGAACGATGTAGCCGCCCTCCCCCTGCACGGGTTCGACGACGATGGCCGCGATTTCATCGGGGGACACGAGGTGCACGAAGAGCTGCTCGCGGATGTACGAGAGTGAAGCCTCGGCACACGCATCCGCGCTGCCATTGAAGCGGTAGGGGTCCGGATAGGGCGCGTGATACACGCCTGGCATCAGCGGACCAAAGCCGCGGCGCTGCACGGCCCTGCTCGCTGTCAACGCGAGCGAGCCGAGCGAGCGCCCATGAAAGGATCCCAGGAACGCGATGATGTTCTGGCGCTTCGTGTAGTATCGCGTGACCTTCAGCGCGGCCTCAGTGGCCTCGGTGCCCGAGTTGCCGAAAAACGTGCGCACGTCGCCATCGATCGGGACGATGCCGGCCAGCTCCTCCGCAAGACGAACCTGCGGCTCGTAGTAGAAGTCGGTGCCGGACATGTGAATGAACCGGGCGGCCTGATCGCTGATCGCCTTGACGACCTCGGGGTGCGACACGCCGGTGGAGTTGACCGCGATCCCGGCGGCGCAGTCGATGAACACGTTCCCGTCGACATCTTCGACGACGGCGCCGTCACCGCGCGCGATGACGAGCGGATAGTCGCGCGTGTAGGACGGCGACACGAACTTCGCGTCCTTGTCGATGATGGCCCTGGCTTTCGGGCCCGGCAGAGCGGTCTTGATGTCGGGTGCATTCATCATGATCTGGCGTCAGATTTTCTCGATGGACGAAGGCCGAATCAAAGCATCGTTTCGTACATCGTACATCGTTCATCGTTCATCGATCATCGGTCACTTGCGTTTCCACCGCGTGCCCGCAGCGGTGTCTTCGAGCAGGATCCCGCGCGCGTCGAGCTCTCTTCGGATCTTATCTGCTTGCGCGAAGTTTCGGGCGCTCCGGGCGGCGCGGCGTTCGGCAATGAGGCGGTCGATCTCCTCGACCGGCACAGGCGGCTGTTCGTCTTCGTGGCGGCGGAGCGACAAGACGCCAAGCACCCGGTCGAAATCGTCGAAGGTGCGCGCGATCTCGGCTGCGTCACCGGACCGCAGTTCTCCCGCGTCGATGGCGCTGTTGAGCGCGCGGACGAGGTCGAAGATGACCCCAAGCGCGGCCGCGGTGTTCAGATCCGATCCGATGTACTCGGCAAACGCCTTTCGAGCCTCGTCCAGCCGGGTCGACGTCGAGGCTGACGCCGGCCCCTCGGGCGCGAGCCGCAGCCGCGCCAGGAAATCCGTGAGGCGCTTCAGCGCTTCTTCCGCCTGCGCCATCGCGCTCCACGAGAACCGCAACTGCTTGCGATAGTGCGTCCCGAGATACAGGAACCGGAGGGCTGACGGCCGAAACCCCTGCGCCTCGACGTCTTCCAGGTTGTAGACGTTCCCCAGCGACTTGGACATCTTTTCGGTGCCCCGCCCGGAATTGTCCTCGTCGTCGATCATCAGGTGCTCGACGTGCACCCAGTAGCGCACGAACGGCTTCCCCGTCGCCCCTTCGGCCTGCGCGATCTCGTTCTCGTGGTGCGGAAAGATGAGATCGATCCCGCCGCCGTGAATGTCGATCGGCAGATCGCCGAGCAGCTCCGCTGCCATCGCCGAACACTCGATGTGCCATCCCGGGCGTCCTTCCGGCAGCCCGGGACTCCAGGACGGTTCCCCCGGCTTCGTCGACTTCCAGAGGACGAAGTCGCGCGCGTCCTCCTTCTCGTACTTGTCCGAGTCGACGCGAGCGCCGCTTTTGATGCCGGTGTGATCGAGGCGCGCGAGCTTGCCGTATTGGGGGAAGGTCGAGATTTTGAAATAGATCGAGCCGTCGCTCACGTAGGTATGACCGTTGCGATCGAGCGCGCGGATCATGTCCGCCATCGCCGGGATATGGTCCGTGGCGCGCGGCGAATACTCGACGCGCTCGAGCCCGAGCGATGACGAATCCGCCTCGAAGGCGTCGATGAACTGCTGCGTGTATTCGCGCAGCGGCTGGCCCGCCTTCGCGGATTCGGCAATGGTCTTGTCGTCCACGTCCGTGTAGTTGCGGACCTGGACCACCGTGTAGCCTTCGTATTCGAGCGCGCGGCGCAGGACGTCGAGCGCGGTGAACGAACGGAAGTTCCCGATGTGGCCGCGCGCGTACACGGTGAGGCCGCAGGCGTACATGCGCACGGTCCTGCCCTCCGCGGGCACGAACTCTTCCTCGCGTCGAGTGAGCGTGTTATACAGGCGCACGGCGTCAGTCCGGCAGCGGGCAGGACGCTTCTTCGGAGGCCGATCCCGAGTGGGCGCGAACCGTCAGGAGGTGGGCGCGCGGCTCCATCGCGAAATCGATCTGGCGGCCGTGCATATGGGAGGCGAGCCGTTCGACTGCTGCGCCGAGGTCCGCAGCGGCGCTCGGAGCGGCGCCGACGAACTCGGCGAACCGCGTCGCGACATCCCGAGCGACGGCGATGAAGACCGCGTCCGCAGGAATCGACAGACGCAGATCTCCCGGGTACGACGAGTCGGACATATCGTTCGATTCTATAGCGAAATGCGCCCGAACAGCCGCTCGGCCGCGCGGCAGTCGGCGTCGATCTGCGTCTTGAGCGCGTCGACGTCGGCAAATGCGCGCTCGTCCCGCAACCGCTGCACGAACGACAAGCGCACGTGGCTCCCGTACAGATCGCGCGTCTGCCCCAGCAGGTGCGTCTCCACGTGGACGCCGTCTCCGCCGCCAAACGTGGGGCGAACACCGACGTTGGTCACCGACGGGTACACGACCCCGTTGACCGACAGCATCGTGGCGTAAACGCCGGAGGGGGGCAGCAGCTCGTTCTGCGTGTCGAGATTTGCCGTTGGAAATCCGAGTTCGCGCCCGCGTGCAGCGCCCGCGACGACGACCCCGTCGATGAAGTAATGATGGCCAAGCAGTGCGCCGGCCTCGTCCACCCGGCCTTCACCGACGAGACGGCGAATGCGCGTGCTGCTGACCACGAATTCCTTGTACCGCACCGGGTCGATCTTCTCGGCGCGAAACCCGTATCTCGCGCCGAGGCTCCGAAGCACGCTGAAGGTTCCGGCGCGATCGTGGCCGAACAGGAAGTTCGCGCCGACCCAGACTTCCACGACCCGGAGCCACTCGACCAGCACGCTGCGGACGAATGTCTCGGGGTCCCACTGGGACACCTCACGCGTGAAGTGCACGACCGCCACCCCCTGCATGCCTGCGCGCGAGAGCGCCTCGAGGCGCTGCGCCGTCGTCATCAACAGCGGCGGCGCCTTGTCGGGGCGGACGACGCGCGGCGGATGCGGATCGAACGTCATCGCGCAGGGCGTACCGGCGCGCTCACCTGCGCGTCGACGGACGCGGTCCAGAATCTTCATGTGGCCGCGGTGCAGGCCGTCGAAGTTGCCGAGCGCGAGCACGGGGTTGTGCCATTTCGGCGGCGGATCGTCGGGGTACTTCGCTGTCAATGCTGGATGTCGAGTGCGATCTCTATTGTGGCACTACGGCTGCAGATCCAGCACGAGGCCGTCATGGGCGAGCGTCATGCCGGCGGGCAGGCGCGCGCACGTGTCCGCGTGCTTCAGGTCATGGCACATGTGCGTGAAGAACGTTCGCCTCGCGCCCACTTCGGACGCTGCTTCGATCGCTTCGTCCAGCGAGAAGTGCGTGGGATGCGGACGGATCCGCAAGGCGTCGAGCACGAGGACGTCGAGATCGCGCAGCAGCGGCCGCGCAGCGTCCGGAATGCGGCTGCAGTCGGTCAGATACGCGAAGGCGCCGAAGCGAAATCCGAGAATCGGCCGTTTGCCGTGAAAGAGCGAAACGGGCTGCACCTCGAGATCGCCTACGCAGAAGGCGCCGCCGATCGTGAACAGCTCGAGGTGCGGAAGGCCTCCGCCTCTCGGCGTCGCCGGGTCGAACACATACGCGAACATCCGGCGGATATCGGCCAGCGTCAGCTCGTCAGCGAAACACGGCATGGCTCCGCGCTGCATCGCATTGAACTGCCGCACGTCGTCCATGCCCAGGATATGGTCGGCGTGGCCGTGCGTGAAAAGGATCGCGTCGACGCGGCGAACCTTGTGCGTGAGCGCCTGTTGACGAAGATCGGGCCCCGCGTCGACCAGGACCGCCGTCTGCGGAGTCTCGATGTACAGCGACGGCCGAAGCCGCGTGTCGCGGGGGTCGTCGGATTCGCAGGTCGGGCACGTGCAGCCGATCATCGGCACGCCGTGCGACGTGCCGGTCCCCAGAAACGTGACCTTCAAGGCTCGATGATGCGGCGCTCGCCCTTCTGCGCGTCGACGAAGCGCAGGCGGAGGTCGTACAGGAGGTCGTCGAGCAGCTTGGCTTCCATCGGATCGAGGTTGCCCTTCGTCTTCTGCTGCAGCATGGTCAGGATTTCGATCATCTCCCGCGCGGCGCCGAGATTCGGCTCGACGGCTTCACCCGTCGACGGGTCGGGAACGTCGCCGAACTGGACGGCGGCCATGGTGCCGAGCCAGAGCACGAAGTTCGCGAAGGAGACGGAGGACGCTTCCTGATTTTCCACAACGCGATGGTACCATGTCCGGCCTGATGGCTCCCGCCGGTGACGCCTTTCAACAGCTCGTCGACATCATGGCCCGTCTGCGTGGACCGCGGGGCTGCCCATGGGATCGCGAGCAGACGATCCGGACGCTGCGCGCGTTCCTGCTCGAAGAAACGCATGAGGTGCTGGACGCAATCGACCGCGCGGATTACGGCGATCTGAAAGGCGAAATTGGCGATCTGCTCTTCGAGGGTGTGTTCCTGGCGCAGGTCTGCGCCGATGAAGGGCATTTCACGATCGTGGACTCGCTGAATGCGATTACCGCCAAGCTGATTCGGCGGCACCCGCACATCTTCGATCCGGACGGCCGGCCGCTCGAGAGCCCGAGCGAGGTGGTCACGCAGTGGGAACAGATCAAGGCGCAGGAACAGGCCGCCAGCGGTGAAGAGCGCGGCGTTCTGAGAGGACTCGCCCGCTCGCTCCCCTCACTCTTGCGCGCGCACGAGATCGGCACGCGCGTCGCAGCAGTCGGCTTCGACTGGGCGCGCACCGACGACGTCATCGCGAAGATCGAAGAAGAGGTCGGCGAGTTGCGGGCCGCGCAGCCGGAGGGTGCCGCACGGACCGAAGAAGAAATGGGCGACCTGCTCTTCTCGATCGCGAACCTCGCGCGCAAGATGGGCATCGACGCCGAGTCGGCGCTGCGCAATGCGAACGAGAAGTTCACACGACGGTTCGAGGCGCTCGAAGCCTGGTTCCACTCGCGCGGCCGTTCGGTCCACGACGCGACGCTGGACGAGATGGAAGCCGTCTGGCAGGAGATAAAGAAAGCGTGAGGCGCAACACATCGCTCCTTGGTCGGCAGCTGACACGAGCCGACGGCTGGCAGCCGAGATATCGAAATCGGAGCAACGACGCACGGGCCGACGGCGTTCCACGCAGATCCCGAAGGCCCGAAGGCCCCGAAGCTGATTT
>DATJFQ010000103.1:0-14114 GCA_035495555.1 Vicinamibacterales bacterium | reverse complement strand
TCGTCGAAACCGGTGCGTCTAAGTTGGAGCGGATCTGCTCTGAGGTGGAGTCCGATGCGTGCGAGTTCCCTGGCGATCGCGATAGGGCTGATGACCACGGCAAGCGCTGCCGCTCAAACCGTCGTTCCGGATGCGAACGCGCCGAAGGGCAAGTTACCTGACCTGGCCACTCCCGTCGCCTATCGTCTGGATTTCACGATTCTCCCGGAATCCGCGCGCTTCAGCGGCCATGACGAGATCGACATCACGCTGAACGCAGCAGCCAAATCGCTATACATGCACGGCCGCGATCTCACCGTGAAGCGCGCCCTTGCGACGGTGGCCGGCGGCGCAGTGCAGGGCACCTGGACGCAAGTGGACACCACCGGCACCGCGCGCCTCGATTTTCCGCGCCCGCTTCCACCAGGCAAGGTGACGCTGTCATTCGATTACAGCGCGCCGTTCGGGGAAACCGCTTCCGGCATGTTTCACGTCGACGTCGGAGGGCACTGGTACAGCTGGACGCAGTTCGAGAGCATCGAAGCCCGGGCCGCATTTCCCGGGTTCGACGAGCCCGGATTCAAGACGCCGTTCACCGTCTCCGTCACGACCCATCCCGGATTCGTCGTCGTCGGCAACGCCCCGGAAGTTTCCGTGACGAAGACCGCCGAGGGAATGGAAACGCACCGGTTCGCGGCCACCAGGCCGCTGCCGACGTATCTCGTCGCGGTGGACACGGGTCCGTTCGTCCGCCGCACGGGCACGATTCCCGCCGACGCAGAGCGGCCCAGTGCGCTGCCGTTTGGAGCCGTCGCGACCCAGGCACAGAAAGACAAGATGGACTATGTGATGGCGGAGACGCCGCGAATCGTCCAGCTTCTCGAAAACTATTTCGGACAGCCGTTTCCCTTTCCCAAAGTCGATCAGATCGGAAGTCCGATCATGCCGGGTGCCATGGAAAATGCCGGCGCCGATACCTATGGCGACGGCATCATCTACCTTGCGCCGGGCGCCACCATCGGCGACAAGCAAAGCTTCGGCATGATCGTGGCGCACGAACTGTCGCATCAGTGGTTCGGGGACCTCGTCACGCCCGCGTGGTGGGATGACATCTGGCTCAACGAATCGTTCGCGAATTGGATGGGCTACCGGATCGGCAATGAATGGCGTCCGCAGCTGAAGATCGGACTTGGAGCCATCCGCGAGGGCCTCGCCGCCATGAGCACCGACGGTCTGATCGTCGGCCGCGCGATTCACCAGCACATCTCGAACAACAGCCAAATCGATTCCGCCTTCGACAACATCACATACGGGAAGGGCGGCCATGTCGTCGCGATGATTGCCGCCTACCTCGGTGACGAGAAGTTCCGCGACGGCGTACGGCTTCACCTGAATCGCCATCGTTACGGCAATGCCACGTCGGACCAGTTTTTCCAGGCCATTGCCGACGCGGCCCACGAACCGAAAGTGCTGGCAGCGTTCAGGAGCTTCGTCGACCAGCCTGGGGTCCCGGTCGTCGACGTTCGGCGCGATGGAACGACACTGGTGGCGACCCAGTCGCGGTATGCGTATGCCGGCAGCACACCGCCCGCGGAAACGTGGACGATTCCGTTCTGTTTCCGCGTCGGTCCCACGGAGCACTGCACGCTCCTCGACCAGCATGTGACGACCATCGAAGCGCCGGGTACGGGCACGATCATGCCGAACGTCGGAGGCACAGGCTATTACCGCTTCGACCTGGCGCCTGAGGATTGGCGCGCACTCATCGCGTCAGCAGCCGAACTGCCGGCCGGAGAAGCGCTTGCCACGACCGACAGCCTGTGGGCGTCCTTCACCGCGGGCAGGACGGCGGCCTCATCGCTCATCGAGGAAGCGCGGGAGATGGCGAAAAATCCTGATTCGATGGCGAGCGTCGCTCCCGCCGGGCATCTGTCCAGCATGTACTTGCGGGGCCTGGTCGCGCCGGCATCGAAGGCTGCCTACGCCTCTCTCCTCGAGCCGATCTATAAACCTCGTCTTACGGCTCTTGGTTTCAATCCCGCGTTCGGCGCGCATGCAGACGACGCCCCCGATCGACAACAGCTCCGGCAGCGGCTCGTCGACTTGATGGCATTCGACGCGAACGATCCCGCCATCCGGACGACCCTCAAGGAAGCGGCCGGGAAATATCTGTCCGGCGACGCCGCGGCGGTCGATCCGGCCTTCCTCGGAGCGGCGCTGCAGGTCGTTGCCGAAGATGGGGACCTTACGACCGCCCGGACACTCGTGGACAAGGCGCTCTCGACCGAGGACCCGACGGTCAGACAGGCAGAGCTCGCTGCTGCGGCGTCCAGCGGTCATACGGACGTCGCCGCCTACCTGCTCAATCTCGACGACAAGCGGCTTCGGGGCTTCGACCGGGAGCTCCTGATCGTCGTGTTGGCTCAAACGGCCGGGACCAGGGACTTCGCGGCCGATTGGTTCCTCGCCAATTACGGCAAGCTGCTGACGCGGTTCAACGGCATCTTTGCCGCCGGCCTCGTACCTGGCGCGCTGGGCACTCAATGCAGCGTCGAAGAGGCCGACCGGATCGAGCGCACGCTGGGCCCGACAATCGAAAAGGCCGGCGTCCAGGTGCTCGATTTCAAGCGTACGATCGAGGCAGTCCGCGACTGCGGCGTCCTCAAACAATCGAAGATGGCGGAAGTTGCCGCCGCGTTGGCGCGCTAACCATTGATATCATTCGGGCGCAATGAAATTTCTCGCCGCGCTCGTTTTGATCATCCTCATCGCTGCCGGTGGCTTCTGGATCTACGCCGGCCGCCAGCCAGGCCCCACGATCGACATCTCGCAGCCCGCCAGGTGGGTCGGCGCGAGCACGCCCGTGCAGGTCGGTGTCGCCGCCCCGAAACTCAAATCGGTCTCCGTCGTTTTCGAACAGAACGGGAAGCAAACGACGCTCTACACGATCACGCCGGCGACCGGGGCCAGCACAGGTCACGGCGACGTGAAGCAGGACGCTGTCGGCCGCGAAACGGTCACGACGACGATCTCCCGGCAGACGGTGCCGGATCTGAAGACGGGGGCGGGGAAGATCATCGTGACCGCATCGGCTCCCGTGGTCCGCGGCCTTCGCACCGCTCAGACGATAGCGACCAAGGACGTCCAGGTGCGGCTCGAGAAGCCGACGATCGCGGTCCTCTCGACGAAGCACTACATCAACCTCGGCGGTTCGGAGATGGTCGTATACCGCTCGACGCCCGCCGACGTGGAGTCGGGCGTGCAGGTAGGCGACATCACGTATCCGGGGTATCCGGCCAGCGGCGTGCACGTCGACGGCGTGCCGCCCATCACGGATCCCGCACTCAAGGTCGCTTTTTTCGCACTGCTCTACGATCAGGATCTGAACACGCCGATGTTCGCGTATGCGAAGGACGAAGCGGGCAACAGTGCGCGCGCGGACTTCGACCACCTCACGTTCCCGAAGCCCTTCAAGAAGAGCCGCATCGATCTTCCCGATTCATTTCTCAATCGCGTCGTCCCGGCCATTCTGGAGACGACCGACGAGGTGAAGCCCGAGGGAGACATCCTCCAGCAGTTTCTCGTGCTGAACGGCGACCTTCGCCGCAAGAACGCGGCGAAAATCGCGAGCTTCGCCAAGCAATCGTCGCCTGACATGCTCTGGAACGGCGTCGTGTTCCATCCGTTCACGAACAACGCCGTGGAAGCCGCGTTCGCCGATCAGCGGACCTACATCTATCACGGCAAGGAAGTCGACCAGCAGGTGCACCTCGGGTTCGACCTCGCACGCGTCGTCCACTCCCCCATCGTCGCGGCGAACCGCGGGAAGGTGGTCTACGCCGCCCCGCTCGGCATCTACGGGAACTGCATCATCATCGACCACGGCCAGGGCGTGCAGTCGCTGTACGGCCATCTGTCCTCGTTCGCCGTCAAGGTCGGCGATACGGTCGAGAAGGAGCAGCAGATCGGCGTCAGCGGCCAGACCGGCCTCGCCGGCGGCGACCACCTGCACTTCACGATGCTCGTCGGCGGCCACATGGTGAACCCCGTCGAGTGGTGGGACGCGCACTGGATTCAGGACAGAATCGTCCGAAAGCTTCGCGACGCCACTGGAAGCTAAGCGGTCGCGCGCCGATGGCCGAGATTCGATGTTCGATGACCGATGTTCGATGACCGATGTTCGATGCGGGCGAGCACCGGCACCGAGCACGAAGCACCGAGCACTGCGCGCGAAGCGCGCTTTTGTGATATTCAAGATCAGATATGTTCCGTGTTTCGAAGCTGATAGTGGTGGCTGCGGCAGTTGGATTCGTCGCGGCCTGTGGGGGATCGAACCAGAGCGAATCGCCGAAGCCGGCGTCGCCCGGGGCGGCTGCTGAGGGCCAGAAAATCGACCAGGCGACCGCCGGCACCATTTCCGGGAAGATCGCGTTCGAAGGCGCCGTCCCCAAACTTGCGTCCATTCAGATGTCGTCCGACCCGGTGTGCGCGAGCGCGCACAAGGGCCCGGTCGAGCCGCAGACCTACGTGGTCAAGGATGGCGGCCTGGACGACGTGTTCGTATACATTAAGGACGGTCTCGACAAGAAGTACGTCTTCACAACGCCGACCGATCCGGTCGTGCTCCAGCAGAAAGGCTGCGAATACACGCCGCATGTCATCGGCATCCGCGTCGGGCAGCCGCTCCAGATCGTGAACGACGACAACACCATGCACAACGTGCACGGCATGCCGGAGGAGAACCAGGAATTCAATTTCGGCCAGCCCCTGCCTGGCATGAAGAACACCGTGACCTTCACCGCGCCGGAGGTGCTCGTCCCCTTCAAGTGTGACGTCCACAGCTGGATGAACGCCTACATCGGCGTCGTCAGCCATCCGTACTTCGCCGTCTCGGCCGACGGCGGCAAGTTCGAGCTGCGCGACGTGCCCCCGGGCACCTACACCATCGAAGCCGTCCACGAGAAGCTCGGTAAACAGACGCAGACGGTTACAGTCGGCCCGAAGGACAGCAAGCAGGTGTCGTTCTCCTTCAAAGCCGGCGCATGAGATCGGAAGCCGTCGTCCTCGCCGCCTCCAAGAGCCGCGCCGCTGACTTCGCGGCTCTGGCCAAGCCGCGGCTGAACATGCTCGTCGTGATGTCCGCGCTCGCGGGCTACCTGATGGGGACGACGGAAGGTATTGCACCGCTGCCGCTTCTGGCGACGCTGGCCGGAACGGGCCTCGTCGCTGGCGGCGCATCGGCATTCAACCAGTTGCTCGAGCGCGACCTCGACGGCCTGATGCGGCGGACGCGGATGCGGCCGCTGCCGGATCGACGGCTGCAGCCCGTCGAAGCGGCGATTTTCGGCGCGCTCATCACCATCACGGGACTGCTGGTGCTCGCCGCGTTTGCGAACCTGCTGGCCGCGGGCGTGGCGCTCGTCACTCATCTTTCCTACGTGGTGGTGTACACGCCGCTCAAACGACGGTCGTCGTTTGGGACGGTGATCGGCGCCATTCCTGGCGCGCTCCCGCCCGTCATCGGGTGGGCGGCGTCTCGCGGGTCGCTGACGAGCGAGGCGTGGACGCTCTTCGGCATCGTCTTCCTCTGGCAGCTTCCGCACTTTCTCGCGATCGCGTGGATGTATCGGGAAGACTACGGACGCGCGGGCTACCCCATGCTGCCGGTCATCGAGCCTGACGGCCACAGCACGGCGCGACAATCGTTGATCTATGCGACCGCGTTGCTTCCGCTGAGCCTCGCACCCACGCTGCTCGGGCTCACCGGCAAGGTCTATTTCGCCGGCGCGCTCGTCCTCGGCCTCTGGTACATGTATCTGGCGTTCCGCTTCGTCCGGACGCGCGCCGTGCGTGATGCGCGAACGGTTTTCTTCGGATCCATCGTGTATCTGCCGCTCGTCTGGATCCTGATGATCGCGAATAAGCTGTAAACGTGCCGTACGCGGCGCTGCCCGCCGTCAACGCGGTCCTCAACGCGACCTGCGCCGTTCTGCTGGTCATCGGTTACGTGCTCATCCGTCGGGGACGCCGGCGGCAGCATCGCGCGGTCATGCTGACCGCGTTCGGGACGTCGGTCCTGTTCCTGATCTCCTACCTCACGTACCACGCGCACGCGGGCTCGAAGCACTTTCCGGGGCTCGGCACCGCGCGCGTCGTGTATTTCACGATCCTCCTGACCCATACGGTCCTGGCCGCGGCGATCGTGCCGCTGGCTATCGTGACGCTGTCCAGGGCCCTTTCGGCGAAGTACGACCGGCACCGCGCGATCGCACGATGGACGCTGCCGATCTGGCTGTATGTGTCCGTCACCGGCGTGGTCGTCTACTGGATGCTCTACCGGATGCAGTGGTAGGCCGGCGCCCCGTAAGGGAGCGCCTACTGAGAACTGGCAACTGAGAACTGGGACTCGGAACTGGGAACTGGCAACTCGGAAACTGGCAACTTCATCTGTAGAGCAAATACTTCCCCCTGAGCAGCCGCCACTTCGCTTCGGCGGCGCTCCACGAGTCGGCGATCTTCGCCGGGTCCTCGCCATTCTTCACGCGCGCGATTGTGTCCTTCGAACCAAGCAGGCGGGCGGCGAGATCGATCTGGTAGTCGGACGGATACAGCTTGTAGAGCGCCGCAGCAATCTCGACGCCCGTGCGCACCGGGCGGAGGGCCTCGCGATCCGTGACGACCATGAACACTCCCTGACATTCAGTGTTCGCGTATTTGGACGAGGTGGGAGTGAACCGTTCGGCGTAGAAGCGGATGCCGGGAATGGCGCGCGCGTTCAAATACTCAGCGAGGCGGACGCCATTCACCCACGGCGCGCCGACGTGCTCGAACGGTGTGTCGGTACCGCGGCCGACAGAGATGTTGGTCCCCTCGATCGCGCCGATGCCCGGATAGAGCGTCGCCTCGTTCATGTTGCGCATGTTCGGCGACGGGCTGAACCACGGCAGCCCTGTCTCGTCGAACCAGTCGTCGCGGTGCCAGTTCTGCATCGGCACGACGGTGAGATCTGCGCCAATCTTGTTCTCGGCGTTGAAGAGCTTCGCCAACTCGCCGAACGTCATACCCGGACGCACCGGCATCTGCTGGAAGTACGACGTGTAAGCGATCTCGTCCTTGTCGACCGCCGGCCCCTCGATCTCCCACCCGTCGACCGGGTTCGGCCGATCGAGCACGAAAACCTGAATCTTGCGGGGCGCCGCCTCCTCGAGCACGTAGGCCATCGTCGTCATGTACGTATAGAAGCGCGCGCCGATGTCCTGCAGATCGATCACGATCGCGTCGAGCCCGTCGAGCATCGCCGCGGTCGGGCGCCGCGTGTCGCCATAGAGCGAATAGATCGGCAGCTTGGTCTTCTCGTCGACGGTCGAGGCGACGTTCTCGTCGACGATTCCGCGAATCCCGTGCTCCGGGCTGAAGAGCGCTGTCAGCTTCACGTTCTTCGCCTCGAAGAGCAGGTCGATTGCCGGCGTGCCGTCCTTCGCGCGTCCGGTGTGGTTGGTCAGCAGGCCCACACGCTTTCCGGCGAGCGGAGCGAAGTTCTGGCCGCGAAGCACGTCCAGGCCGCTCACCACGTTGCCCTGTTCGTGAACTGCGGCAGGTGTCCCCGATGGCGACAGCACGTCGCTCGTGTACCGCTGTTCGCGCCGGACGCTTTGCGGCACATCTTCGATGGCGGACGCCGCTACCGTCGCGATCCGCGCGCGCAGCGGCGTGACGTCCCCCTTGCCGTCGGGGTGCACGCGGTTCGACATGAAGACGACGAACTCGCGCGTCACGGGATCGATCCAAATGCTCGTGCCGGTGAATCCGGTGTGCCCGAACGATCCGATGGGCAGCAGTTCGCCGCGGTTGGACGAGAAGGCAGAGTCGATATCCCACCCGAGCCCCCGCACGTTTGACAGCTCGGGATCAGTTGCCGGGGTCGTCATCTTCGCCACGCTCAACGGCGACAGAATGCGGACGCCGTGATAATTGCCGCCGTTGAGAATCATCCGGCAGAAGATCGCGGTGTCGGCCGCCGTGCTGAACAGTCCGGCGTGGCCGGCAACGCCCATCATGCGGCGCGCCGTAGGATCGTGGACGACGCCGCGGAGCATCTGCATATCGGGTCCCTCGCAGGGCCATCCGTAAGGCGTGCACATCTGCGTGGGCGCGATACGCGGCCGGAGCGACGCAGGCGGCATGAACATCGTGTCCTTCATCCCGAGCGGGACGAAAATCCGCTCGCGCGCAAACTCGTTCAGCGGCTTGCCGCTCACGCGGCGGACGATGTCGCCGAGCAGGATGTAGTTGATGTCGCTGTAGACGAAGTGCGTGCCGGGGGGTGAGGCCGGCACCTCTTCGATCGCCAGTTGAATCGCCGTGTCAGCGCCGGTCCAGGGATCCCCGAGATCGAGGTCCGGACGCAGCCCCGACGTATGCGTCATCAACTCGCGAATCGTAATGTTCCCCTTGCCGAACCGCTCGAAGCCGGGGATGAAGGATGCGACGCGATCGTTCATCCTGATCCGCCCGTCCTCCACGAGAATCATGACGCTCGTCGTCGTCGCCAGGATTTTCGTCAGCGACGCCATATCGAAGATCGTGTCGATCGTCATCGGTTCGACGGCCGGCACGAGCGCGCGGTTGCCGAACGCCGATTCGTACAGCGTCTCGTCGCCGCGGCCGATCAGGACGATCGCACCGGGTGTTTTCTTGTCCGCGATCGCCTGCTCGACGAGCGGGCGAATCAATTCGAATCGTTCCGCGTCGACGCCGCGGCGCGCCGGCGCGACAGCAGCATGGCTTGAAGACTGCGCGATCGGGTGCGCGATCGCCGAGACAGCGAAGACGATGACACAGGCGAAGCAAGCGGGTTTCACGGCTGGATTATACTTGCCGCATGTTGCCCTTCCGGCGGCCGCTCCTCCTCGCCGTGATCGCGATGCTCGCGATGTGCGGCGTGGCCACAGCCCAGGGCCATGTCGCGGGCACGGTCCGCGATGCGGACGGCAAGCCGCTGAAAGGCGCGACGATCACGGCCGAAGACCCGGACGTCGCACCGTCGACTTTCACGAGCACGTCGGACGCGAAGGGACGCTTCAGCCTCCTCGGGTTGCGCGGCGGCACCTGGAAGGTGACGGTTCAGGCGCCCGGGTTCCTGCCGGAGGCCGCTACGATTACAACGCATTCCCTCGGCCCGAACCCGACGCTCGATATCGTCCTGCAGCCTGCGCGCGACGGCGTCTCAGCGGGGCCGCTCCACGGCGCCTCCGCAGCCTCCATTCAGCAGCAGCTCGACGCGGCAGCCAGCTTCGCTGACGCCGGCCAGGACGCGCAGTCGATCGCGGCGTATCGTCAGCTACTGACGCGGGTGCCCGCGTTGACCTCTATTCATCTCGCCATCGGCGCCCTGCTGGAGCGCCAGCACGACGACAGCGGCGCGCGTGCAGAATACGAGGCGCTTCTCGCCGCGGAGCCGGATAACGCAGAGGCGAAGGCGGCTATAGAGAGGCTGAAGAAGGGCGCGGGAGAAAACTCCTAATTCCCAACTCCCAATTCCCAACTCCCAAATCATTCATAGCGGTTGGCGTTTTGGGGCATCGGGATTTGGAAGTTGGGAGTTGGGCGTTGGGCGTTGGGAGTTGACAGCGCGCGCTCATTGCAGGCGCGTCAGTACTGCCATCCTGCCGTCAGTCGCCTGCGCAAAAAATGTTTCCCATTGCTTGCGGATGTTGTCGAGCTTCGCGACCTGACCCGGATCTGCGGAACGGCCGCTGCTGACCACGTAAATGAACGCCTGGCGGTGCGTCCTCGGAGCATCGATTGACGAGGGCGACCGCTGCCCGTTCACGGCGATCACGTCGTCGATCAGAAAATCGCGGCGGGTGCCGGTGAAGGTCACGCCAATTTGCGGCGCGTCCTCCCGCGCGTGCGTGCTGTTGGGGGCATCGACATAGAACATCGACGGGACGGCCGAGGCGGGAATCAGTCCCATCGCGTATTGATCGAGGTGGCTGTATCGCTTGACCGCATCGGTCGTCTTGAACTGCCCGCCGCCGAGATCCGTGATTTCGTTGCCCTCCATCACCGAGGCTTCCGAGTTGAAGAAGAAGCTCCAGTGCGCGAGGTCACGGCCGAGCAGCGCGTCCGATGTGGTCCCGGTGTGATCGCGGAAATCCATGTAGGCGAGCCATCGATGCCCGACTTCCTGTCCCATCACGCTCAACGTGTCGTTCTCGCCGAGAAATTTCGAGGTCGGGTTGTCGGGATACTTGCCGAGCCAGTCCATGACGACGACCGAGCGTAGCTGTCCGCCGCTGCCGAATTCCGACGACTGGTCGTAGACGTCCTGGCCGATGCCGCGGATTTCGTTGGAGACGGTGATCTCGTATGCAAAGGCGTCCTGGATGAGCGGCTGGTCGGTCCAGATCAGGACCTGATCGTAGCGATCCGGGTGCGTCGAGAAGAACTTCTTTCCGACGGCGACGGTGTCGATCGTCGGTGATGCGGCAAATCGTTCGCCCAGTGCGCCGGTTCCGGTCGCCGGTTTCGGGACGCTGAGATCGATCGGCGAGAAATCCCCCGCACGACCCGGTCCGATCGCAACGACAGCGTCACCCAACGTGATCGACCCGAAGGCCATTTCAATCGATCCATCTGGAAGGAGAGTGGCCTGCACGGTGGTCGTGCGCTGGGAGTCGAAGCCCCGGACCGCGCACCACGTGACCGTATAGAGATCGCTCGCCGCGTTGACGAACACGCGTCCGCCAGACGAAGGATCGAGATCGGCGAGGAAGGGCGCCACCCTCGGCGGCCCCGTCAGCACGCGCGAGACGTTTCGTTCAGTGCTTGCCTTGTCGGCTTCGCCGAAGGTGATGTTCCCGTCGGAATTGACATACGCCACTCTTTGCGTGCCGGTGTAGAACGGAAACGAAAACGGCACGTCCATCTCGACAGAGTCATCGTCTGCAAGCGTCAGTTGCCGGCCGAGCGTCGGGCGGTACGCGAGCGCGCCCTTCGTCACTGCGTAACCAGAGCCGCTCCGTGTGAACCGGAGCGTGCTTCCGCCGAGGTCGAACGCGTTTGCCGGCAGGACGATGTCTCCCTGATCCTGGACGACGGCAATGTCGCCGACGTCCTGTGCGATCGGCGACGGCGCACCCGATGCGGCGCGCTCCCGCTCGGCGCCTGCGCGATGCAGCCAGAGCGCCTCTGCGAGACGGCCCCGAGGATCTCCGTCCACGAGCGTCTTCTTGTTCGAGACGGGTTGTGCCCCGAGCGCGAGCAGGCTCGGTGGACCGGCTTCCGCTGAATCGGCCGTGATCGCGCTCGAACACGGATCCGTCGTCGTGGTACCGCCGCCCCCGCCGGTCGATGGCGGGTTGGTCGAGGAGGAACCGCTCCCACCTGAACCGCAGGCAGCGGCAACAACAGCGAGAAGGGCTGTGCAGACGGCAAAGGCGACGTGTTTACGCATCACGTGATGACCATCGAAGCGCCGGACTCCTCGAAACCGAATGGTACACTGGGAAGAAATGCGCAGGGGCATCGGAATCGTTGCGGCGATCGCCGTCCTTGCCACCGGCCTGCTCGCATGGCGCATGCACGCCCGGAAGACGGGTCGCGTCGACGGCCCGATCGTGTTGATTTCCATCGACACGCTTCGCGCGGATCATCTGCCCGTCTACGGCTACACCGGCGTGCGCACGCCAGCGATCGATGCGCTGGCGGCGACCAGCACCGTTTTCGAACGCGCGTACTCGCATGCGCCTCAGACGCTGCCCGCACACACGACGATTCTTACCGGCGAACTCCCGTACCAGACGGGCGTCCGCGACAACATCGGATTCGCGCTGAAGGGCGGCCAGTGGACCCTGCCGGGCGCGCTCCGCTCCAACGGATGGTCCACTGGCGGATTCGTGTCTGCCTACGTGCTGCGCCCGGACACGAGAATCAATCAAGGGTTCGATACCTACGACGCCGACCTGCCGTCCACGTCTTCCGAGATGTCGCTCGGACAGGTGCAGCGCGATGGAGCCGCGACGCTCGAAGCGGCTGAACGCTGGTTCGCGGCGCGCAAGAGCGACCGCGTCTTTCTGTTCGTCCACTTCTACGAGCCGCACAAGCCGTACGCGCCCCCCGCGCGCTTCGCCGCATACGCGCCGTACGACGGCGAGATCGCTTATGCGGACGAACTCGTCGGTCGTCTGCTCGATGGTCTGCGAAAGGACAACCTCTTCGACCCCGCGACGATCGTGCTGCTGGCCGATCACGGTGAAGGACTCGGTGATCATGGTGAGCAGGAGCACGGGATGTTCCTGTACCAGGAAACGATGCACGTGCCGCTCGTCATCAAGGTGCCCGGTCAGCACAGCGGCCGGCGCGTCGCGGCACCCGTGCAGCATATCGACGTCGCGCCGACGCTCCTGGGTCTGGCGGGTCTTGGCGTCCCGGCCGATCTGCACGGCCGCGATCTTCGGCCGTTGCTCGATGGCAGCGGGCCGATCCCGGACACCGGGATCTATGCGGAGGCGATGCTCGCGCGGTATCACTTCGGATGGAGCGAGCTGTATTCGCTCACCGATGCGCGATACCGCTACATCCGCGCGCCGCGCGACGAGCTGTACGACCTGCAGAACGATCCGCACGAGAAGGCATCCATTGCCACGGATCGGCCGCAGATCCGGCAGGCTATGCGCGGCGCGATCGATCGGCTGATCGCCGGGACGTCGCTCGCCGCACCGCAGGCGGTGACCGCCGCCGACCGCGAGCGCCTCGCGGCGCTCGGCTACGTCGGGAACACGACGACAACGGCCTCGCTCAACACGCCCGGCGATTCGCTGCCGGATCCGAAGGACAAGGCAGCGGTGCTCGAGCGATACCGCGAAGGCACCGAACTGGCCGGCCGAATGCAGTTCGCCGGCGCCGTCACCGCGTATCGCGCGGCGCTTGCCGAAGATCCTGAAATGGGAGACGTCTGGACCCAGCTCGCCCAGGCGTACATCCGCCTCGGCAGATCGTCCGACGCGGTCGAGGCCTTCCGGCACGTCATCGAACGCGATCCCAAAGATGCGGGAGCGCTGACGGGCGCCGCGGGCGAGCTGCTGCGCATGCAGCGGTACGACGAAGCAAGGAAATACGCCGAGCTCGCGGTCAGCGTGGCGCCGGCAAACGCGCACGAACTGCTTGCGCGCATCGCGGTCGCGCGCAAGGATGCCGCCGACGCGCGGCGCGAAGCACAGCTCGCGCAGCAGGCCGACCCGACGCTGCCGATGCCCCAAATCGTGGAAGGTACGCTCCTCTACAACGCGGGGCGGTATGCCGAATGCCTGCCCCACTTCGCGCAGGCCGCACAGACGCTGCAGCACCGCACGCTGCAGGTCCCAGACGTCAATTACTTCATCGGGGATTCGCTCGCGCGTCTCGAGCGATATCCCGAGGCCGAGCGATTTCTCAAAGCCGAGATCGCCATGTTTCCCTTCAATACCCGCGCGCGCGCCGCGCTCGCGATGCTCTATCGCGCCACCGGCCGCGACGCGGAGTCCGAGCATGCCATAACGGAGCTGCTGCGCGTCTCCCCCGAAGGCGATGGACCCGCACTCGCGAAGCAGCTCTGGACGATGTTTGGAGAGCCGGAGAAAGCCGCGGCGCTGAAACCGCGCGGAAAACCGCGGTAATTGCCCCCTGAGCTCGTCCCAAACGTCCACATCCGGACGGCGTTCGCGATCTAAAATTCAGGGATCCGCCTCCGTCGAACGTACGGCGGACAAGCTTGGGAGTATCCACGATGCGTCAGTTCACGTGGGCTGTGGCGCTTACGGTGGGGGCGATCGCCGTTGCTTCGGCGCAGACGCCCCAGAAACCATCGGTGTTCCGATCGGGCGTCGATCTGGTGCGGTTCGACTTGAGCGTGATCGACGCCGACGGCAATCCGGTCACCGACATCAAGCCGGGCGAGGTCCAGATCATCGAAGATGGCAAGCCGCTGCCGATCGTGCTGTTTCAGCGCGTCCGCGAGCCGAGCGGCTTCTACTCCGATCTCTCGCTGCGCGCCGTGTCGGCGGAGGTCACCAACAACGACGCCGCGCCCCGGGGGCATCTGTACATCTTCGTCTTCGACCAGCAGCACATCACGCCGGGCAACGAGCAGTACG
>DATJFQ010000102.1:0-9191 GCA_035495555.1 Vicinamibacterales bacterium | reverse complement strand
CACGCCACGCGGCCGGATCTCGTCGCGACGCTCAAGAACCACGCCGGCCAGCCGTCGGGCGCGAAGGGCGCCGCGCGCGTCCGAGTCCTGCTCGCCACGTCGCAGATCGCCCTCGCCATGATGCTGCTCGCCTCGTCGGGGTTCTTCGTGAAGAGCCTGCTGAATGTCAGTCGTGTGGATCTCGGATTCAAGATCGATCACGTCGCCACGTTCGGCCTGTCGCCAGGCTTGAACGGCTACTCGTTCGACCGCAGCCGTCTGTTCTTCCAGCGCCTCGAAGACGTGCTTCGGGCAGCGCCGGGCGTGACGGCCGTGACGGTGTCGAACGTGCCGATTCTGGCTGGGAAGAACCGGCAAAGAGATGTCGCCGTACAAGGATTCAAGGCCGGCCCAGACACGAACAGCAACTCCCGCTTCAACAAAGTCGGTCCGGGCTACTTCTCCACGCTCGGCATCCCGCTCATCGCCGGACGCGAGTTCACGGATGCCGACACCGTGAATTCGGCGAAGGTCGCCCTCGTCAACCAGACGTTCGCAAAAAAATTCGGGCTGGGGAACGACGCCGTCGGCAAGTTGATGGGATGGGCCCCGGGAGAAGGCTACCGCAGCAAGCTCGACACGACGATCGTCGGAGTCGTCGAGGACGCGAAGTATAGCGAAGTGAAGCAGAAGGTGCCGCCGCAATTCTTCGTGCCCTATCGGCAGGAAAAGGAGCTGGGCGGGATGCACGTCTACGTGCGGACATCCGGTGATATCGCTCAAGCGGCGTCGGCGATCACAGCCGTCGTGAAGCGGCTGGATCCGAATCTACCCATCGAGGATTTCGAGACCCTTCCCGAGCAGGTCCGCAACAACACATTTCTCGATCGCATGATGACGACGCTGTCGGCGGCATTCGCGCTTCTGGCGACGCTTCTCGCGGCGATCGGTCTCTATGGTGTCCTCGCCTATACGATCGTCCAGCGCACGCGCGAGATCGGCCTGCGCATGGCGCTTGGAGCCGCGCCCGACCGCGTGCGCGGCATGGTGCTGCGTCAGGTTGCGGTCATGACGCTCGTGGGAGCGCTCGTGGGCCTGGTCGGCGCGCTCGGCGTCGGCAGAGGGGCGCAGTCGATGCTCTTTCAGATGACCGGTGCCGATCCGTCCGTGCTGGCGCTTTCGGCCGTTGCGGTCGCGCTGGTCGCGCTCTGCGCCGGCTTCATTCCCGCGCACCGTGCATCACGAGTGGATCCGATGAGGGCGTTGAAATACGAATAGCTTGCGGTTGGAGGCCGTGATCATCGCTGATGTCTTTTGCGAAGAAACATCGTGAACCTCGTTCGCTGCAAGCCACCTAGCGCATGGCCGATACCGGCGAGCGTGCCGCCGGATTCTCGACAACGGGAGTTCTCGACAAGCGGCGTCGTGCTGTCCCCAGCGACTGGCTGACGGTCGCGTCGGTGGCGGTACTGGCGTACGCGGCCGCGAACGTACTGCACGAAGGCGTGGGCCATGGCGGCGCGTGTGTTCTGGTCGGCGGCGCGCCGCGGCTTCTGACGTCGGCCAGCTTCGAGTGCGGCACGGACGGCTTGACGCCTGCGGCAGCCCGATTGGTGGCGGCGTCTGGCACGGTCGTCAATCTGATCGCGGGCGCTGTCGTGGTTCTCGCGTATCGCCGTTCGGCCGCGCGCGGGCCGGCGCTACGGTTCTTTCTCTGGCTCTTCGGGACGATCAACTTCCTGACGGGTTTCGGGTACTTCCTGTTTTCAGGCGTCGGCCGGATCGGCGACTGGGCCGAGGTCATGTCGCCGGTTCATCCCGAATGGGTCTGGCGGGTGGCGCTGGCGGCCGGCGGCTTCGCGCTCTACTGGATCGCGACGCAGCGCGCGTTCGCCTCGCTCGCGCGGTTCATCGGCGGCCGTCCCACTGATCGCTTCAGGGACGGCAAGCGCATGGCGCTCCTTTCATATGCGAGCGGCGCCGTTCTCTATTGTCTCGCCGGCGCGCTGAATCCCCACGGCCCGCGGCTGCTGCTGATTTCCGCCGCCGCCGCCTCGCTGGGCGGCACATCGGGGTTGTGGTGGGGGGCGAATTTTCTGCGCGGACAGACCGCCGAGGAGATCGACGACGCGCCGACCCGCGTCGCTCGAGACGGCCGCATCGTCGCCGCCGCCGCCGCGGTGGCGTTCGTGTTCGTGTGCCTTCTCGGTCCGGGCATCAGCCTGTAATTCCTTAACAACAAGATTTACCGCGCGGCATCACGAGAGCGACTCTGTCGGTTTTCAGCCACCTTGCTCGGTTCGATAACGACCGCGATTGACATTACGTAGTTACTTAACACGTCGGCAAGTTCGCGGAATCTCGCTGAGACACGACTGACCGCAGGGCAGTACCTCCGCGGCTGCGCGATCACCTCTCGCACAGCCATCAGTCTGTCTGACTGCGCGCTACCGTGAGAACGTCAAGTGATGATCGGGCGCCGTGCAGGTTGCCGGCGATGCACCGGTGACGCTCACCACACCGGCAACCTGCGTGTCAATCGTCGAGCCGGTAACGGTTCCGGACGCCGTGCCATTCAACGCAATAGCCCGGCCGTCTGGCAGGTTCTCGATGAAGCACTGATGATAATAGAAGCAGGTGTCGTCGTTGGTACCGATGTTCAGGTTGACGGAGTTGCTGTAGATACGGCCTTCCATCAAGTTCCCCGTCGGCGTGAACTGCGGTCCGGAGAATGTGATGGTCAGGCGCGCGTTATCCTGCGTAATCGAGGCTGAATAGGCGCGTGTTTTGACGTCATCCGGCAGAGGACAAGACGGTGAGGCCGTGAACGTGACGTGATAGGTCCCACCGACATTCGCGTAGGGCACCGTCGGACTTAGCGTAATGTCCGTCGCGGAGTTGCCCGCAACGACGTTCTGCGTGGCCGTGATGTATCCATTCCTCATCGCGCGGATCTGCAGGGCATCGCTCACATTGAAAAAATAGTAGTTGCCATACGGATCAGTTGTCGTCGTGCGTCCGTCCATCGCACCGCCGATAAGCGTCACCTCCGCGTTCGGGATACCCTCTCGACCGGGCTCCCAGACGTGGCCCGCTACCTGGGACGACCCGAACACCGTCACGTTGATCGCGAGCGAACCCGTTTTCGAGACCGACGCAATGGACGCGGTGATGGTCGCGGTTCCCGGCCCGATCACCGTTGCCAGTCCAGTTGCCGAGATCGTCACGACCTTCGGATTGTTCGACGTCCACACCGCGATTGCGGTGACGTCGGTCGTCGATCCATCCGAGAACTTCTCGAGCGCGGTCAACTGAGCCGTCTGTCCGACTTTGGTTAGCGCACCGCTGCTGTTAATCAAGATGCTCGTCACCGACGCGCCGCTCGGACTCGTTGGCGTTTGCCGCTTGCCGCAGGCGAAGATGCCAATCATTGCGACGAGACCCGCGAAAGCGCACAGCAACCATGCACCATGTTTCATCGAAGACTCCTCATCGGTGCGGGATCAGGACGCCCGCATAAGGCACATCTCGCGTGCGGTCCCTCGTGATCAGTAGATACAGCGAGATCTTGTCTTTCGGGTCGGCGAGCGGCACGTCATCCCGCGCGGACGGCGCGCGGAGATTGCCGACGTAGCCGAGCGCGGCAAGTCGCGCCGCGGCGTCCGGATCGACGAAGGTCTGCGCTGAGACGGTGTTACTGCCTTTCAGAACTCGGAGTGCCTCAGCGAGCCTGGCGGCGAGCGTCGGGCGCACCTCGTAGAGGTTGACGCGTTCGTCCGAATCCGATTGCAAGTCGTACAACTCGGGACGTGGCGCCGCGATGAATTTGAAGCGGCCTTCTCGAACTGCGCGCAACTCACTCCAGCCAAACCGATCGCGCGGGAACATCGTTTCTGCGTAGGCCTGGAGACCGGAATCGGGAACGCGGCCCGTCATCAACGGCACGAGGCTCCTGCCGGACATTGACGACGATGGCGTGGGCAGGTGCAGCAGATTCAGGATCGTCGGCATCACATCGACGCTGCGGACGACGGCGGCGACGCGTTGTCGCCCGTGCACCCAGTCGTCGTTCGGCGCAGCGATGATCAGCGGTACGCGGGTGACGCTCTCGTACACGAATAAGCCATGCGTCAGCTCGCCATGATCACCGAGGCTTTCCCCGTGATCTCCGACAATGACGATGACGGTTCGGTCGCGGACGCGGTGTACGTCTAGAAACGCGAGCAGGCGGCCGATCTGTCCGTCCATGAAGCCGATCGCCGGTTGGTAGCCCGGAACCCGGCCCTCGCGACCGGCGGCGTCGTACGGCCCGTGCGCGTCATAGAAATGCAGCCACACGAAAAATGGATGTGGCGGGGTCGATTCGAGCCACGCGAGGGCGTGGTCGACGACCTCGTTTGCCGGCCGGCGATCGCTGCCCCGGCCGCTTTCGGTTCGACGAACGCGCGGTGTTCCCTCGTATCGGTCGAACCCGCGCGCAAGTCCCCAGCGAGGGTCTAGCACGAACGACGCGGTAAATGCGCCGGTGCGCATGCCTGCGGCCTGAAGGACCTGTGCAAGCGTCCGCTCCTGCGCTGGCAGGGGCGCCCCGTTTTCGTGGACGCCGTGTTCGAACGGAAAACGGCCTGTGAAGAGACTGCAGTGCGCGGGCAGCGTCAAGGGGGCCACCGACTCGGCCTGCTCGAACAGCGCGCCTTCTCGCGCCAGGCGATCGATGTTTGGCGTCCCGGCATCCCCAAAGCCGTAGGCGCCGATCCGATCCGCGCGTGTCGTGTCCAGGGTGATGAAGACGACGTTCAAACGAGGCCCGGCGGTCAGGGGATTCGTGTGGGAGTCGCGGCATGGCGGCACCGCGGCCAACACGACGCAGGCGAGGGCGCGCGCGAGCACGTGCGTCCTGGTCCTCCGGACGTCTCGACCCATGCGGTCCCCCCTCAGAACTTGCGCTAAGATGAGCGCATTTCGCGGGCCGATCTTGACGGCATTCTGCGCATGTTCTGATTTCTGACGCCCCCCGGGAGGGCACCGTGCAGGTGCGTTTCGCGGACTGCATGCTCGACGTGGACGCGCGGACGGTTTGGCGCGGCACGACCGAGCTGCACCTTTCGCCGAAGGGATTCGATCTGCTGGCGCTGCTCGTCCAGCACCGGACACGTGTCCTGTCGAAACGCGAACTGCTCGAGCGGATCTGGCCCGACGTCTTCGTTTCCGACGCGAGCCTCGCGCGCGTCGTCAAAGAACTGCGTCAGGCCCTCGGCGACTCGCCGCAGGATGCGAGAATCGTTCGAACGGTCTATGGATATGGGTATGCCTTTGCCGCCCGAATCCTCGGCGAGGCTGCGTCCCGCGCGGCAGCCGACGGAAGCCGTACCGTCTGCTGGCTGACGGCGCGGATGCGCAGTTTCGGACTCACGCCTGGCGCCCACGTCATCGGGCGCGATCCGGACGTCGAAATCTGGTTGGACTCGCCAAAGATCTCGCGCCGTCACGCACGAATCGAGGTCACGGATCGAACGGCGACCGTCGAGGATCTCGGCAGCAAGAACGGGACCTTCGTCCGATCGGTTCGTGTGAGCGCGCCGGCGTTGCTGCAGGAAGGCGACGTGATTCGCATTGGGCCGTTTACCCTCACGTTCCGCGCCGCTTCCGCCCTGGCCGTGACGGAAACCGAGTCGCGTCTGACACGCCGTAACAGGTCTCAGCCGTAATGCTCGCGCAAGGATTTCGTCTGGGGGTCTACGAGATTCAGGGACCGCTGGGACAGGGCGGCATGGGCGAGGTGTATCACGGTATCGATACACGGCTCGGGCGCAGCGTCGCGATCAAAATTCTGTCGCAGCAGGTCGGAGAACGTCCTGCGCGCCGCCAGCGGTTCGAACGCGAAGCCCGAGCGCTCGCGGGTTTGAGCCATCCGCGTATCTGTTCGCTGTATGACATCGGCGAGCATGCCGGCATGGCGTTTCTCGTCATGGAAGCGCTGGAGGGTGAAACGTTGGCGGACCGTCTGGCTCGCGGCGCGCTGTCGATCGATGAACTGGTGCGCCATGCGATTGAGATATCGACGGCACTCGACCATGCGCATCGCCACGGGATCATCCACTGCGATCTGAAGCCCTCGAACGTCATGCTGACGCCCGGCGGTGTGAAGCTGCTCGATTTCGGCATCGCGCGCCTGTGCGCGCCGGATCGCCTGGCCGAGGCGTCGCCGCTTCAGACCATCACCGACGAGGACATTGTGATGGGCACGCCGCAGTACATGGCGCCGGAGCAACTCGAGGGACGCGAGCCTGATCCGCGGACCGATATCTTCGCCCTTGGGGCGCTGATCTATCAGATGGCGGCCGGCCGTCCAGCATTCGACGGCGGGAGCCGCGCCGCGGTCATCGCGGCGATCCTGACAGACGAACCCGAGCCGGTATCGGCAGCGAGAGCGACTGCCTCTCTGCCGGCGGGCACGCGCGATAACGTACCGCCGCTCCTGGATCAAATCGTCGCGCGATGTCTCGCGAAAGATCCGGCGGAGCGATGGCAGAGTGCGGGCGATCTGACGCAGGCACTGAAGTGGAGCGCCGAAGGCCGGGCGGCGATGGTACGAGCGGCGCCTCGGCACCCGCGGTGGGCCGGATTCGCATGGGCTGGCGGCATTGCCCTCGCGGGCACGGTCATTGGCCTCGGTATCTGGAACGCGGTGTACGCGCGATCGTCGACGACCACATCGGTCTCGCGTTTCGTTCTCTCGGTACCTGACAGCGACATGCTCATCTCGTTTGGTCTCGCCCTGTCGCCCGACGGGCGGAGCGTCGTCTATGTGGCGCAGCGCCAGGGCGTCCAGCAATTATTTCGTCGCACGCTCGATCAGGTCGACCCTCTGCCGATTGCAGGAACCGAAGGTGGCGAATGTCCTTTCTTTTCGCCGGACGGGCAATGGATCGGGTTTTTTGGCGACGGGGCCTTGAAGAAGGTGCCTGTGGCAGGGGGAGCGGCCGTCACGATCTGTCCAGCAGGGTTTCGGCGCGGCGCCAGCTGGGGCGCGCACGACACGATCGTGTTTGCGTCAGGCAGTTCGCCGAATCTGATGCAGGTCGCTGCGGCGGGAGGCGCACCGAAGGCCCTGACGACGATCGACTCGGGCGCGGTCAGGGCGCAATGGCCCGAGCTCACGCCCGATGGCCGGGCCGTGCTCTATACGAGGATGGCTCAGGGCGCGCTCGCCACGGCTCGAATTATCGTCCGTTCGCTCGAAACCGGCACGGAACGAGAGCTGCTCGCCGGCACGAATCCGCGGCTGAGTCCGACTGGACATCTGTTGTTCGCGCGCGACAGCGACCTGTGGGCTGTGCCCTTCGACCGCGCGCGACTGACGGTCGCCGGCTCGCCCACACCAGTGCTGCAGGGTATCGAGGTCAATCACGGAGGCATGGCACTCTTTGCGATCGCGCATGACGGATCGCTCCTGCATGCCGCACCAGGCCGATCGCTCGTCGCGCTCGTCGATCGGACCGGTCGCTCCGACGTGCTCCTCGATCTGCCGGGAATCTATCGCGGCGTGCCGCAACCCTCGCCGGACGGCCGTCGTCTGGCGTTGGCATTCACCGATCAACCCTCACCGGACTGTGCCATCTGGATCTACGATCTGGATCGGCGCAGCATCAATCGGCTCACGTTCGGGAGGAATCGCGACCGCAGTCCCGTATGGACGCCGGACGGCCGTCGCATCGTGTTCACGTCGGATCGGGCGGGCGGCGCCTCGAATTTGTTCTGGACAGCCGCGGACGGGAGTGGCGTGCCCGAGCAGCTCACGTCCAGTCCCAACTCGCAGAGTCCCACGTCAATGTCGAAGCAAGAGCCGATCCTCGCGTTCACCGAGATCGGTGGAACGAACAGCCTGTGGACGCTGCGGCTGGACGCCGCACGACAGCTCGGGTCGTTTCGACGAACCGGATCCAAGGAATTTGCGGCGTCGATTTCGCCTGATGGACGATGGCTGGCATATGAGTCGAACGAGGCCGGCCGGAATGAAGTCTACGTGCGTCCGTTTCCGACGGGCGACGGCAAGTGGCAGGTATCGACCCACGGCGGCGCGACCCCGCAATGGTCGTCTGACGGCACGGAACTTTTCTACCTAGTCGACGACACGCTGATGTCGGCGCCCGTTGCCGCCAGCCGGGTATTCCAGACCGCAACGCCGCGCGCGATGTTCACCCGCCGGCAACCCTGGAACTACGACGGCGAACCGCGATATGCCGTCATGCCGGATGCGCGACATTTCTTGATGCTGCAAGCGGCCGGCGCGCCGTTTCGGCTACAGGTAACGCTCAATTGGAGTCAAGAACTCGCGAGCCGCGCGTCCGGCCGATGACGGGACTATTGGCGACGAAATTTTCGCGTGCGACTTCAAGTTCGCAGGAACCATGACACGGGCATGCGCAAGCTGACCGGGCGCGGGTAGGCGGTCACATAACCGACTCTCAGAATGAACTGCACTCGGCCAGACAATCCGAGATCTCCTGAGATCTGATCCTTGAGCGGAGCTTCCTCGAGCGCCTGCGACATTGGATGTACAGCAATCGAACGGGGTCGAGCTTCGAGCCACATCCGCTCGCAGCGACGGCCCGCGTCCATCAGAGCGGGGATGCTGTCGTCCCGGCTCATGATCACGATCCAGCCCGCGTAGCTGGCCAGTTGCCGGCGGACCAGATCCAGGCTTTGCTTCCGAAAGCGTTTGCCGAGGACGCCCTTCTTGTTCATGAAGTGGCGAACATACCATCCGGCAATTCCTGTAATGTCCAGCGACTCCGGCGTGAAGCCGTTCCGATGCGCGCGTCCGTCCTCCGGAGTCCAGCGCATCCAGTCTGCGAGCTCCGATTGCGCATCGTCCCGCGCCGTCTGTACGCGGTTCGCTTCGAGCGTCGCTTCGGCCAGCCGCCGTCCATGTTGCGATCTCGCCGCGAAGAACAGAACCGCGTCGTCACCGGCAGCCGCACGAAGTGCCTGCACGTCCGCAGTGGAAATGTCGCGATCCGACTGACCGCTGCGAACGGTGCGACGTTCGCGCAGGCGCTCGAGCGGCGCGTCGCGCGGTGCCGTCGATTTCAGCACTACGTGTGCCACATCAGTTGACGCTTTTGTACTGACGACCTCGTAGTCAGCGGCGAAACCGTGTGCCGGTGCGGCGGTGATCAGGTTCTCGAGGAACGCACCGACGGACAGCG
>DATJFQ010000101.1:0-5136 GCA_035495555.1 Vicinamibacterales bacterium | reverse complement strand
GCCCGGTGAACGCCGCGAGCTTCCCGGCGAGGCGCTCACGCAGTTCCGCGCCGCCACGGTACTCGGTGTAAGCCTGCGGTCCGCCGCGGTGCACCCCCTCGACGAACTCCTCCAAGGCACCCGGTGTGGGGCCGAACGCCGTTTCGTTGACGTCCCCGTGCGAAAAATCGACCGGCACTCCAGGAAGGGGATCTCCTCGCAGCGGCGCATCCGCTCCCTCGTCGACCTGCCGTACTTCCTGGCCTGGAGCGTGGTCGGTACCCAGTTTCGCGAACTTCTGCTCGATTGAAGACATGCGCTCTAAATCATAAGCCGAGCGTGGCGGCCTTGACCGCGATGAAGGCCCGGTACACACTCTCCCGCTCAGGAGCAATCGATGCGTCATGTCTTCGCCAGCCTCTTCATCCTCCTCTTCATCAGCACAGGTGCGTATGCGCAGCGCGGCGGTCGCGGCGGACCGCAGGCGCCAGGTGACGGCAGTCCCAACGGACTCGGCGCGCTGCACTTCCGGCCGCTCGGCCCCGAAGGCAATCGGGTCGCATCGATAACCGGCGTTCCGGGCGATTCGATGACCGTGTATGCGGGCGCAGCGGATGGCGGCATCTGGAAGACCACGGACGCCGGGATCACCTGGCGCCCGGTCTTCGACGACAAGGACGTGTCCGCCGTCGGCGCGCTGGCCGTGGCGCCGTCGGCACACGACACCGTCTGGGCCGGCACGGGCGAGCCCTGGCTGATTCGGCCGTACTACACGCTCGGCGACGGCGTCTACAAGTCGACAGACGCCGGCCGCACGTGGCAGCACATGGGGCTCGACGAAACGGGACATATCGCGCGCATCGTCATCGATCCGGCGGACGCCGACGACGTCTATGTCTGTGCGATTGGCCAGGCGTTCCGTCCACAGCACGAGCGCGGCGTGTTTCACACGACCGACGGCGGCGCGAACTGGAAGCAGGTCCTCGCGGTCGACGAGAACACCGGCTGCTCGGATCTGGCGATGGATCCGCGTGATCCGAAGACGCTCTATGCGGGCATGTGGCAACTGACGATCCATCGCTACGACCTGCACAGCGGCGGTCCCGGCAGCGGCGTCTACATTTCGCACGACGGCGGCGCCACGTGGAACAGGGTCAGCGGGCACGGTTTGCCGGACGCGAATCATCCGCTCGGCAAGATCGCGGTCGCCGTGGCGCCGAGTAATCCCGATCGCGTCTACGCACTTGTGCAGGACGCCCCCGCGCCGGGTCTGTACCGCTCGAACGATCGCGGCGCGACGTGGGAGCTCGTCAACCAGTCGCACATGCCCGCGGAGCGCGCCCCGTATTACACCCGCATGGCCGTGTCACCAGACGACGAGAACCTGCTGTATTTCCCGTCAGTAGGCTTCACGATGTCGCGCGACGGCGGCGCGACCGTGTTTCAGCCGGGCCGTGGCGGGGGAGCTGGCGGCGGCGCCCCAGCCGCCGGCGGAGGACGCGGAGGCGGCCGGGGACGTGGGGCAGGAGCCGCTGAAGGCGGTGCGCAGATTTCCGCGCCCGGCGGCGACAACCACGACGTCTGGATCGATCCGACGAACACGAACCGCATCCTCGTCGCCAACGACGCCGGCGTCGCGATCAGCGATAACCACGCCGCGTCCTATCGTCACTTCCTGTTGCCGATCTCGCAGGTCTATCACGTGGTGGCCGACAACGCCGTGCCGTACAACGTGATGGGGAACATTCAGGACAAATCGAGCTTCCGCGGTCCCAACCGTGGGGGCGGCGGCCGCGGCGGCATGGGCGTGGGCAACTGGACGGGCACTGGCGGGTGTGAAGACGCCTTTGCCGTGCCGGATCCTGTCGACGCCGACATCGTGTGGTCCGGTTGCGACAACGGTCGCGTCGTGCGCATGGACTACAAGAACGGGATGGCGCGCGACGTGAGCGCATGGCCCATCACGAGTTACGGCTGGGCGCCGGCCGACATGAAGTACCGGTGGGACTGGATTACGCCGATCGCGATCTCGCCGCACGATCACAACCGCGTTTACGTCGGCGCGCAGGTCGTCTTCATGACGACCAACGGCGGCCAGAGCTGGAAGGTGATCAGCCCTGATTTGACGACGAACGACAAATCGCATCAGGGAAATTCCGGCGGCATCACGTCCGACAATCTGACGACGTACGACGGCGCAACGTTGTACGCGATCGCAGAGTCACCGGTGAAGGCAGGCGTGATCTGGACCGGCAGCACCGATGGACAGGTGAACATCACGAAAGATGCGGGCGCACACTGGACGAACGTCACGAAGAACATCCCGAACCTGCCGCCGTGGGGGACGGTGTGGAGCGTGGCGCCCTCCAAGTTCGACGCCGGCACGGCGTACGTGGTCGAGAACCTGCAGCACGAAGGGATCTACGACGCGCTCGTCTACGAAACGTCGGACTACGGAACCTCCTGGAAGCTCATTTCGTCCGGCATCCCGAAAGGTGTCAACTCGAGCGCGCACATCATCGTCGAGGACCCGGTGCGAAAGGGCATGTTGTACCTCGGCACCGACAACGCGCTCTACGTCACATGGGACGATGGCGTGCACTGGACACGCATCCGCAACGACTTGCCGCCTGCTCCGGTGTATTGGATGCAGGTGCAGCCGACGTTCAATGACCTCGTCATCGGCACGCACGGGCGCGGTGTGTACATCCTCGACGACGTCACGCCGCTCAGGTCGTGGGACACCTCACAGTCGGAGGCGTTTCATCTGTTTCCGCCGCGTCCCGCGTACCGCTTCCGTTCCACGGCGGACGGCCGCGAGAGCGAGCCGGATGCGCACGTACAGGGGGAGAGTGCGCCCTACGGAGCCGACATCAATTTCTCGATCGAATCCGCGACGCCGGCCGTAAAGATCACGATCTCCGGACCGGACAACACCACGATTCGAACGCTGACCGTCGACGGACATCCGGGCCTCAATCGCGTGTGGTGGGACCTGCGATATGAGAGCGGCTCGTCCATCACGATGCAGACGACGCCACTTTTCGAGCCGTGGGCGCCGGCGAAGCGCCAGTACGCCGCGTACGGCACGCGCATTCCACCGGCGGGACCGATCGTGCCGCCGGGCACCTACACCGTGCACGTGAAGGCGGGCGCGACCGAACAGACGGCGCAGCTCACAGTGCTGCCGGACCCGAAGTCGCCAGGCACGCAGCAGTCCATCGGGGCGCAGGTCGCGTTCACCCGGCAGGTGCTCGCGGAAATCGACGATGTTGCGCGGATGGGCAACGGCCTGGAGTCGATGCGGAAGCAGTCGCAGGATCTGATGCAGAAGCTCGGTGGCGATCCGCAGCAATCGGCCGTGCTCGAGCAGGTGAAGACCGCGGAAGCGCGCATGAGCACGCTCGAAGCGAAGATGATCGACCTCCGCAACACCGGGCGAAGCGAAGACGCCTTCCGTCAGCCCGTTCAGTTGTACGAGCGCATCAGCTGGATGATCGGGCAGATGGTGGGGACGCCTGGCAGCGGGTCCGGAGGAGGCGACCTCGGGCCGACCGATCAGCAAATCGCCGTGAACAACGGGTTCAAACAGGAGCTCGCGGCGATCGCAGCGGAGTACAAGGAGATCACCGATACCACGGTTCCGGCGTTGAACGCGTCGCTCAAACAACATGGCGTCGACGCGACCATTACACCGGAATCGCGGGTCCAGTAGGTCAGGGTGCGACGTTCGACGCTGGGGCCCCGGTTCACGGTTTCGGCGTTGCGGCCGGCGTGACGTCGTCGCTCGATCCGCGCGCGCGGGCCGCGCCCTGACCGACGCGCCACAACATCCAGAGGCCCCCGCCGCCGAGCGCCGCTGCGAACCAGGGCCAGCGCCGCGGCGGCGAGCCTTTCAGCACGCGCTCCATGTGTCGTCGCGTGCTATCCACGTCTGGATCGCCTTCGAGGTAGACGGTCTCCCGATCTGTCATGCCGCTATTGTGACGCGGCATGGGGGCGGGCGTCAGCCGGCATTGTCCGCTTCCGGGCAGCCGCGTCCTGGAAGCGAGCAGGGCCGATAAATCGCAGGCTGCCAAGTTCCATCGGTTCAGACGTTTAGCGTCATTCATCGGCGGCACGGGATTTACATGGCGTCGTCGCCATGGATGCGATTCTTCGGGACCTTCGGCACGCCGTGCGACGGTTGCTGCGATCGCCCGGCTTTACGGTGATCGCCGCGCTGACGCTCGCGCTCGGAATCGGCGCGAACGTGGCCATCTTCACGGTTGTCCATGCGGTTCTCATTCGTCCGCTGCCGTTCCCGGATCCCGATCAGCTCGTGCGCGTGACCGCGGAGGCCACGGCCACCGGCGGCCGGAACATCGGCATCTCGCAGCCAGAACTCGACGATCTGCAGCACCGTGCGGGCATCTTCGACGGGGTCACGGCGCTGTGGCCGGTGAGCGCGTCCTTTCTCGGCGGCGCGCTGCCCGAACGGATCGAAGTGCTGGTCACGAGCCCCAACTACTTTCAATTACTTGGCGCGGCTGCGCAGCTCGGGCGTGTGTACGGGCCGGCGGACGGCGTTCCCGGATTCTCGGATCCGGTCGTCATCAGCGACGGGCTCTGGCGGCGTGCGTTCGGTGCCTCGCGTGACGTGATCGGACGGAAAGTCATCATGGACACCGACACTTACACGATCGTCGGTGTGATGCCGCGCGAGTTCCGTCATCCGGGCGAAACGGTGCGCGGAGAAGTCGAGATGTGGAGTGCGTGCGGCTTCGCGGCGCCCCCGTTTCCGAGCACGCCGCAACGGCAGCAGAACTTCATCCCCGGCGTCATGGGACGCCTGAAACCGGGAATGTCGCTCGAACAGGCGCAGGATCGACTGGATGCGTTCGCGGGGGAACTGCGCGCCGCCTATCCGGCGAACTATCCGCCGAGCGTGCAGTGGACGCTGCGCCTCGACGGCGTCCAGAGCGAGCTGACGAATCGGATTCGTCCCACGCTCACGGTCCTCATGGGCGCCGTCGCGCTGCTGCTGCTGATCGCGTGCGTGAACATCGCAAATCTCACGCTCGCGCGCGCGTCGGGCCGCACGCGTGAAATCGCGGTGCGCCGCGCGATTGGCGCGACCCGCCCGCAGCTCGTGCGCCAGCTCCTCGTCGAAAGCCT
>DATJFQ010000100.1:0-29953 GCA_035495555.1 Vicinamibacterales bacterium | reverse complement strand
GCGCAGCCTGGTAGCGCACCTGCCTTGGGCGCAGGGGGTCGCTGGTTCGAATCCAGTCGCCCCGACCACTTTCCGAGTGTAAGGTCCTAAGACTTCGGTGACGCTCCGGCGTTGGTTTTTGCCAGGAGCCGCTCGTACGGGGTTTGGCCATCTAAGGCTCCGTGCGGCCGATGATAATTGTAGTAGTCCTCCCACTCCCGCAGCTTCTCGTTAAACAGGTGGATGTCGTCGCTGATGCCGTCGGCGTCCAGCAACTGGTAAAACTCCTGATCGTCCACGCGGTGTGAGCGCTCGACCTTGCCGTTGAGGTGCGGCGTTCGGGGACGGATGTACACGTGTCGGATGTCCCGCTGCTCCAGATGCCAGTGAAACTGGCTTTGGAATTCAGCGCCATTGTCGGTCTGGACCACCAGGATGCGGAAGGGCAATCGCCGGCGCACATCCTCGATGAAGCGAATGGCCGTTTTCTGGTTGCAGGCGTCGAACACCTTCAGCACGCGGATGCGCGTGCAGTCGTCGATAGCGGTGAATTGATATAACCGACGGCCGGTGCTCGGCAGGCGCTCGAGGAATTTGACGTCGACCTGGATGCGATGACCCGGCCGCGGTTTCTCGTAGCGTTGCCATCGGCGTTTATGCGATCGATGCTTCTGATTCGCGGGGAGCCGATTGAGACCGTGCTGGATCAACAGGCGGTGCACGGTTGAGCGGGCGATGCGTATTTCATGGAAGCGTTTCAGATAATCGGCGATCTTGCCGGGCCCGAAGTGATACGTCTGTCGCAAATAGAGAATCTTGGTGACGACCTCCTTCGGGGTCGCTCGAGGCGACCGTTGGGGAGCCCGCGACCGATCGCACAGTCCCACGTCACCGTGGGCGTCGTATCGCTTTTTCCATTTGTAGAAAGACTTTCGGGAAATCCCGAAGTGCCGGCACGTCCGTGCCACGCTGCGGGGGTCATCTCGAGCGGCGGCCAACAGTCTGGCTCGCCAGGCCACCTGCCGGGCCTGCTCTGATTTGGACATGGCTGCTCCACTGTAGCCGCCGAGCGGCTTTGAAGACAGCCGGATGTGTCACCCGTCTGTGCGGACTTTACACATTTTCATGGCCGTTCGATCTCGCGAGCTGGCGCTCGGCGGCGACGTTTGTGCTGCTGGGATTTGTTATGGGAACTGGCTTGTACAGCTGCGCGATCGCGGCTCGCGCGCCGCGTTAACTCCCAACTCCCAATTCCCAACTCCTAAATTTTATCTCCACTATCAGTCCGTTCTGGGGCTGACGTTCTGAGGGTGCGGTTCTCGTCATCGAGAACCGATCCGGCCGTCGATTGTTGGTTCAACTACGAGTCAGTTCTTCTCACAATCGTGGCGAGAATGCGTTTGAGTTCCAGCGACTCCTGAATAACCGGATCGTGTTCCTCGGTCAGATACCCTGCTTTGCGCAGAACACGGAGACGCGTAAGGTTTTCCGGAAAGGACCAATCTGTCTGCTTCATATAGAAGCAGGACGCACGCCATCCGCGTGAGGCGCTCGGAGTTGGCAATTGAGGGTTGAGAATTTGAAAGTTGGGAATTGGGAGTTGGGAATTGGGAGTTGACGCGATTCTCTATTTCGCCCGTCTCCTCACCTGTATTCGTATTGGAGTCCCCTCCAGCCCAAAAGCTTCCCTCAATCGGTTCTCCAGGAAACGCGAGTAAGAGAAGTGGAACGACGTCGCGACGTTGGTGAAGAACACGAACGTCGGCGGCGCCACGCCGGTCTGTGCGGCGTAAAGGATACGGACCTCGCGGCGTCCGGGACTCGCCGGGGGATGGGCCGCGGTGACTTCTGCGACGAACCGATTGAGCTGTGCCGTCGGGACCCGCTGCTGGCGCGAGACGGCGACGCGGTCGATGGTTTCGAGGACTTTCGGCGCGCGCTCCCCGGTCAGCGCGGAAATGTGGAGGATCGGCGCGTAGTCGAGGAATTTCACCTGACGCCGGAGGTCCTCGTCGAAGGTCTTCACGAATTCCGGGCCACGCCCCTTCACCAAATCCCACTTGTTCGCAACGATGAGAATGCCGCAGCCGGCCTTGTCGGCTTCGCCGGCGATCGCGGCGTCCTGATCGGTTGCGCCTTCGGTGGCATCGATCACGATCGCGGCGACGTCCGCCTGCTCGATCGCGCGGCGCGCGATCAGCACGCTGAGCGATTCCACCTGCCCGGAACGGGCAACGCGCCCCGGCCGCCTGATCCCGGCGGTATCGAGAATCCGAAACGTTCGACGGTGCCATTTCAGCACCGCATCCACGGTGTCCCTCGTGGTGCCGGGCTGATCGTTGACGATGGATCGCTCCTCCTTCAGGAGGCGATTGAGCAGGGACGACTTGCCCACGTTCGGACGACCGACGATCGCCACCTTCGTTTCTTCGGGCGCGACGACGGCCTGCTCACCGGCGCGACGCTCGGGCAGCCGCTTCACGACTTCGTCCAGCAGGTCGCCAATGCCTTGCCCGTGCTCCGCCGCAATCTCGACGACCGGCTCGAACCCGACGCGGTAGAACTCGAGCGATCGATCGCGCGCGCGGCGGTCGTCGGTCTTGTTCACCGCGAGAATCACCGGCGCGCCGGACTCGCGGAGTGCGGCGGCGACCTCCTCGTCCCCCGACACCAGGCCGTCGCGGCCGTCGACGACGAACACGACCACATCGGCGGACGCGACCGCCCGCCGGCCGTGTTCGACGACGAGTGCGTGCAGCGGGTCGGTGCTGGCGCCGAACATCCCGCCGGTGTCGATGAGCGTAAAGGGGACGCCCTGCCAGTCCGCTGGCTGGGCAATGGTGTCGCGCGTGGTCCCGGGGATCGGCGTGACGATGGCCCGGCGGGTGCCAGTGACCCTGTTGAACAGGGTCGACTTGCCGACGTTCGGCCGGCCCACCAGCACGACCGTCGTTCCCTTGTGCGGGCGTTTGTCGGTCATTCAAAAATGCAACTTAGCGATTGTCTTGACAGCGTAAGTATGTGTAGATATTCTAGTTAGACACTTTGAGGAGCGCCTAAGCATGATCAAGGTCGACATCGTCAACGAGGTGTCGCGCATCGCCGATATCACCAAGGTCAAGGCCGAGGTGGCAGTCGATGCCGTGTTCGAAGCGATGCGCCTCTCCATGCAGCGCGGCGAGCGAATCGAACTCCGCGGCTTTGGCGTGTTCCAGGTGAAGCCTCGCAAGCGAGGTATCGGTCGTAACCCACGCACGGGCAAAGAGGTGCGCATCCCGCCCGGCCGGACCATTCGGTTCAAGCCCGGCAAGGACCTCCAGAACATCGGAGGCTGATTGACGCTCGACGATCGGGTTCCCAGCGCCGACGGCGCGACCGCTGCTCCGTACGAATCCTTTTACCTCCCCGTCCGGCAGGCGCCTCGAAAATTCCAGCACCGGTGGGGGCGCCATATCCTGCTCCTCGTGATCACGGTCGTCACCACGACCGTGTTCGGCGTGGATCATTATCTCTCGTTCAGCAGCAACTTCGGGACGCGGTTCGTCGCGATGAATCGGCACGTGTGGCTCGAAGGCTTTCTCTACAGCCTGTCCATCCTCGGCATTCTCGGCGCGCACGAGATGGGACACTACATCGCGTGCCGGCGCTACGATGTCGATGCGACGCTGCCCTTCTTTCTGCCGTTCCCGTCGCTCTCCGGCACGCTGGGCGCGGTCATCAAGATCCGCGAGGCGTTTCCCACGCGGACCGCCCTGTTCGACATCGGCGTCGCCGGGCCCATCGCGGGATTCCTCGTCCTGATCCCGTGCCTGTTCGTCGGCATGGCGCTGTCGAACGTCATCCGCGTCCCGGCGCACATGGAGGGCTGGTCGCTCGGCGAGCCGCTGCTCTTCAAATTCGCGAGCTGGATCGTGTTTGGAACGGTTGCCGACGGCTATTCGGTGAACATGCATCCGATGGTGTTCGCCGCCTGGTTCGGGATGCTCGCGACGGCCTGGAACCTTCTGCCGTTCAGCCAACTGGACGGCGGACATCTGGCTTACGCGACGGTCGGCGACTCGTCGCGCTACGTGTCGCTCGTGACGGTCGCCGGCGCGGTGGTCATGGCCTTCGTCTCCTACAGCTGGATCGCCATGACGCTCATGATGGTCGCGATGCTCGTCTTTCTGGGCCCGCGGCATCCGCGCGTCGTTTACGAGTACGAGCCGCTCGCGCGGGGACGAATCGGGCTCGCGATCTTTGCGATCGTGATGTTCGTTGTGTGCTTTACGCCGGTGCCGATCGACATATTGAAGTGAGGAGCGAGGCGGGAGGTGCGATGTTAAAGCACGCTCATCGGGTCGACGTCGATGATCGTCCGCCGTTTGAGATCGGGTTTCGCTTCCATGACTGCGGTGACGGCCTTCCGCATCATCGTCCGATGCGTGCCTTTGAGAAACAGCTGCACCCGGTACTCACCGCGGAGCCGTCCGATCGGTGCGGGCGCCGGCCCGAGCACGCGGTAGCCGTTGAAGCCCGCAACGCGGAGCGCCGCCGCCACCTCTGATGCGTCGTGCATGGCCGCCGGCCGCGTCGGCGCTTTGATTACCACGTTGATGAGCGACACCGCCGGCGGATACCGCATCGATGTTCGGAAGCGCAGCTCGTCTTCGTAGAAGGCCAGGTAATCCTGCCGGCACGCATGGCGGATGCTGTAGTGCGACGGGTGCAGTGTCTGGACGATCGCCTCCCCGGCGATGTCGCCGCGGCCCGCGCGGCCAGCCACCTGCGTCAGCAGCTGAAACGTCCGCTCCGCGGCGCGGAAATCCGCAAAGCCGAGGCCCACATCCGCGCTGATGACCCCGACCAGCGTCACACGCGGAAAATCATGCCCTTTCGCAATCATCTGCGTGCCGACGAGCACGTCGATTTCCCGCGCGGAGAACCGCGCGAGCAGCGCCGCGATCGCGCCGCGCCGGCGGACCGTATCGCGGTCGACCCGGCCGACGCGTGCGGTCGGCAGCAGCGCGCGGAGTTCCTGTTCGATTCGCTCGGTGCCAAATCCCAGCAGCTCGAGATACGGCGCCGCGCATTTCCTGCAGACGGTTGGTACCGCCAGCGAGTAATTGCAGTAGTGGCACTGCGCGCGGCCGACGGCCTTGTGGACGGTCAACGACACGCTGCAGTTGGGGCACTCCAGCGTGTCGCCGCACTGGCGGCAGAGCACGACGGTCGCGTATCCCCGGCGATTCAGCAGCACGATCGCCTGTTCGCCGCGTTCCACTCTCCGGGTCAGCGCCTCGCGCAGCGGCCCGCTCAAGACGACGTCCGGACCTTCCGCTGCGTACTCCTCTCGCATGTCGATGACGCGCACCTCGGCCATCGGCCGATCGAGTACGCGCCGCGCGAGCGACACCAGCGCATAGCGTCCGCTGCGCGCGTTGTGAAACGTCTCCAGCGACGGCGTCGCGGACCCGAGCACGACGAGTGCGCCCGCCATGCGCCCGCGAACGACCGCGACGTCGCGACCGTGGTAGCGCGGGCTCTCCTCCTGCGTGTACGACGAATCGTGCTCTTCGTCGACGACGATCAATCCGACGTCGGGCAGCGGGGCGAATACCGCGCTGCGCGTGCCCACGACGACGTCGACGTCCCCCCGGCGGATGCGGTGCCACTGGTCGTACCGCTCGCCGTCCGACAGGGCGCTGTGCTGGATCGCTACGCGCGCGCCGAACGCCGCGCGGAAGATGCTCGCGGCCGCAGGCGTCAGCGCGATCTCCGGCACCATCAGCAGTACCCCCCTGCCGCTGTCGCGGACGTATTGCGCCGTGCGCAGATACAGCTCCGTCTTGCCGCTGCCCGTCACGCCGTGAAGTACCACCGTGTCGAATTGTCCGGCCGCCGCGCGGTCGCAGAGCGTCCGCAGCGCCAGGGTCTGCTCGGCCGTCAACTGTTCGACGGCTGATCGTCCCCGTGATGCCGTGTCACGCTCGAACGGATCGCGATCGACCCGCCGTCGATCGATGCGCACGAGCCCGCCGCGCACGAGCCGCGCGACGACGTCCGCGGCAATACCGGCTTCCGCGAGCGCCGCGACGGCGATGCCCTCCGGGGATCCGCGAAGCAGCGCGACGGCTTCCGCCTGCCGGCGTCCGAGCCGTGCCTCGTCATCGTGCGCCTGCGCCGTCAGAACCGCGTATCGCACGGTCTTCGACGCGTCGGCAGCGCCGCGGAGCGGCCGGGTCAGCTCGATGAGGCCGTCGCGTTCGAGTGCCGCCACCGTGGCATGGCCGACACCCGGGCGCTTCAGGAGGCCGGCGAACGACAGGATCCTGCCGCCCTCGAGCGCATCGAGCGCGGCGCGGCGGGATCCCTTCTGGGTCAGCAGGCGGGCGTGGCCGAGGTCGGTGATTCGGGCGCGCCGCTCGCTTTCGACCCATGCGCGTGGGGGCATCGCGGTCGCGATCACTTCCCCGATGCCGCAGGCGTAGTAGTCGGCGACCCACCAGCACAGTTCGACGACGGACGCGGGCAGAAATGGCACGTCATCCAACACGTCGACGAGAGGCTTCGGGGTCAGACCCCGGTCGTCCGGGCGGACGGGGTCAGACCCCGGTCGTTCGGTTACACACTCGGGCTCGCCGACGACAACTCCCGTGACCGTGCGTTTGCCGAGCGGCACCAGAACGCGCGCCCCGACAACAGGGTCGCCAACCCCGTCAGGAACGCTGTACGTGAGCGGTCCGAGACCGGGGACGGGGAGTGCGACTGCTACGCAGCGCATGAAGAATTGTAGATTGCGGATTGGAGATTGCCGATTAATTTGAAAATTGATCAATCCAATCTGCAATCTGCAATCTCAAATCTTCAATTCTCCAGCGGCGCCGAGCAGGGCACGAGCCGTCTTCAAGTCCTCCCACGCTTCGCGCTTCTTGTCGGGACTTCGAAGCAGGTACGACGGGTGAAAGGTCGGCACGAGCTTGACGCCGCGGAAGTCGTAGACGCTTCCGCGCAGCCTCGAGATCGACTGCTCCGTCTTCAGCAGCGTCTTCGCCGCGAACGATCCCAGCGCGACGATCACCTTCGGCTGGATGGCGTCAATCTGGCGGAACAGGAACGGCTCGCACGACGCGATCTCGTCCGGCTCCGGCGGCCGGTTCTGCGGCGGGCGGCACTTGATGACGTTCGCGATGTACACCTGGTCGCGTTCGAACCCCATCGCGGCAATCATCTTCGTCAACAGCTGTCCCGCGCGGCCCACAAACGGAATGCCCTGTTCGTCCTCGTCCGCGCCCGGCGCTTCGCCGACGAACATCAGGTCCGCATTCGGGTTGCCAACGCCAAACACGATCTGCCGGCGCCCCAGGCGGTGGAGTTTGCAGCGGCTGCAGTCCTCGCCGATATCCGTTCGAATCGTCCCGAGGACCCCGTCCGCGGGACGGGCAATCTGAATGGGCTCGGAGGGCTCGGCCGAACCTCGCCGCCGCCACGCGGGATCACGGCTGACCCCGGCGACCCCCAGTTCTCCAAAGAAACGCAGATGCTCTGAGAGCTGATTGCCGTCGTGCCGCACGGACGTTCAGGACCTGGCGGGCTGCGCCGCGGGACTGGCGAGCAGCTGCTCGACCCGATCGAGGATGGTGCAGGCAAGAACCGACTTCGACTGCAGCGGTGTTTCGACCTCACCCTGCGCGTCGATCAGGACCGCCGCATTCGTCTCGACGTCGAACCCGGCGTCCTCGCGCGAGATGTCGTTGGCGACGATGAGATCCACCTGCTTGCGCGCGAGCTTCTGGCGCGCGCGCGCCCGCGGGTCGCCGGTCTCCGCGGCAAAGCCGACGAGAACAGGCCGGGCCGCCTCGCCGCGCGCCTGCCCGAGGTCCTGAAGAATGTCGCTGGTGCGAACGAGCGTGATCTGCAGGGGCGCGTCCGCCTTCGGCAGCTTCGCGGAGGCCGCGCCCTGTTCCGGCGTGTAGTCCGCCACGGCCGCAGCCATCACGACCGCGTCGGCTCCCGTCGCGTGCTCGCGGACGGCACGCGCCATCTCCGCCGCGCTCCTGACGCGCTCGACCGTGACGCCGTCGGGCACATCGATCCGCGTGGGCCCGGAGACGAGCACGACATGGGCCCCTCGCCGCGCGGCTTCGGCCGCGATCGCGTAACCCATCCGACCGCTCGACCGATTGCCGATGTAGCGAACGGGATCGATGTCTTCGTACGTCGGTCCCGCCGACACGACAATCCGCCGGCCGGCCAGAGTTCCAGATGATGGACGAAGAATCATCTCAGCGGCGGCGACGATCGCGTCGGGCTCCGCCAGCCGTCCCTTGCCGATCCATCCGCACGCGAGGAAGCCCTCGCCGGGATCGACGAAGCGGACGCCGCGCGAGGCCAGCGTCTCGAGATTCGCCTGCACCGCGGGATGGTCGAGCATCTGCGTGTTCATGGCCGGCGCCAGCAGGACGGGAGCACGCGTCGCCAGATACAGCGACGTCAGGAAGTCGTCTGCGATACCGTTCGCGAGCTTCGCGATGACGTTCGCCGTCGCCGGCGCGATGAGCAGCAGGCTGATTTCGGTCGCCAGCGCGATGTGCTCGATGTCCGCGTTGAGCCCGCGGGCAAACTGATCGCTGATGACCGGGCGCCGCGTGATCGCCTCGAACGTGACCTCGCCGACGAAATGCTTCGCCGACGCGGTCATGATCGCAGCGATATCGTGCCCGCACTTCTGCAGGCCGCGCGCGACTTCGACCGCCTTGTAGGCGCCGATCCCGCCGGTCACGCCGAGTGCGATGAGCATCGCCTTACGGATTCTGCGGCTGAACCTTCTCGATCTTCTTCTCTTTGATTTCCTTCATCGCCACGCGCGCGATCTTCTTCGGCCCCTCGGTCTTTGGCGTACAGCCCCGCAGGAGCTGCCTCGCGCGCTGCCCCGACAATGCCACGAATTCGAACTTGTTCACACCGGTTCCTTTCGCACAAACGAACTGACGATCCCCTCGATCCGAGCCGCCATCGACGCCAGTCTGGCCCGTTCCGCCAGCACGATCGCCCGCAGCCGATCGACGCAGGCGTCGAGCTCGTCGTTGACGACGACGTAGTCGTACTCGCGAACCGCGTCGACTTCCGCACGCGCGGTGATCAGCCGCCGCGCAATCGCCGCTTCGTCGTCCTGGCTGCGCCCGCGCAGCCGCTGTTCCAGAATCTCGAAGGACGGCGGCAGGACGAAAATGCCGATCATCGGAAGCCCGTGCGCGCGCACTTTCCGGGCGCCCTGCACGTCGATGACCAGAACCAGGTCCCGCCCGGCCGAGATCTCCCGCTCCGCGTCATCGGCGCACGTACCGTAGAGGTTGCCGAAGACGTCTGCCCACTCCAGGAAGGCGTCCGCAACGACCATTTCTTCGAACCGTTGGCGGGTGATGAAATTATAGTCCACGCCGTCGGTTTCGCCCGCCCGGGCGGCCCGGGAGGTGTACGAACGCGACAGACCGAGGTCGGGCACCACCTGCACCAGGCGTTCGACGATGGTGGTCTTGCCGGTGCCGGACGGGGCCGAGACGACGAACAACAGGCCGCGGCGCCTGGGTTCACTCGACATTCTGCACCTGCTCCCGCATCTTCTCCAGCTCCGCCTTGAGCGACACGACGAGTTCGGGAACAACGGGCCCCTCCGCTTTGGCCCCGAGCGTGTTGACCTCGCGATTCATTTCCTGCAGGAGGAAATCGAGCTTGCGCCCGCACGGTTCGGGTCCGTCCGACAGCGCGCGCCAGTGTTCCAGATGGGCGTGAAACCGGACCGCCTCCTCGGTAATGTCCGATCGGTTCGCGAATCGCACGATTTCCTGCGCCACGGTCGACGGTTCGAGGGCGGCATCCCCCTGCAGCTCCGTGATGCGTTCCCGCAGACGCGCTTTGAGGGATTCAGAGCCCGCCGCAGCGGCCGCTGCGGCCTGATCGAACAGCTCGCGCACCCGCTCGCGGCGGCTGTCGAGTTCGGTCCGCAGGTGCTCCCCTTCCAGGGCGCGCATGCGATCGAGTTCCTGAAGCGCCGCGGCAACGGCGGCTTCCACGGCAGGCGGAATCGAGGTGTCGTCTGCCTCGTCGGCGCGCTCGCGGATGGCAATCGCCTGGGGAAACCGGAGGATGTCGCCGGCGTCCGGCGGCGCCTGCACCAGGCCGCGCTCCCGCAGGCGCTCGAACGCTGCGGACAACGCGGCGATGACCTGCTCGTTCACCTCGACGTCGACGATCGGCTGCTTCCGCGATTGGATCGAAATCGAGAGATCGATGCGGCCGCGCGCGATCGTCTGCTGTATCAGCGAACGCAGTGTGCCTTCGATCGCTCCGAGGCTGGACGGCGCCCGCAGTTGGATATCCAGGAACCGGTGATTGACGCCGCGGATCGTCACGGCGATGGAAGCCGACGGCTCGTCGGCGGCCACCGACGCGAACCCTGTCATCGACTTAATCACGCGCGCGGCCCCGCATCGACGGTCTCCCGGCGCCGATCGAAGATCTGCAGCGCATACAACTTCGCATAGACGCCGCCGGGTCGTGCCAGGAGCTCGTCGTGGCGTCCGATTTCGGCGACGCGCCCGCGCTCGAGCGTCACGATCGCGTCGGCGCGTCGAACGGTCGACAAACGGTGCGCGATGACAAAGGACGTCCGGTTCCGCATCAGATTGGCGAGCGCATCCTGCACCAGGAGCTCCGACTGTGCATCCAGCGACGACGTGGCTTCGTCGAGGATCAGAATGGGGGAATTCTTCAGCAGCGCGCGCGCGATCGCAAGCCGCTGCCGCTGACCGCCGGAGAGGAGCTGACCGCGTTCGCGGATTCGCGTGTCGTACTTGAGGGGCAAGTCGTCGATGAACTCGTGTGCGTGCGCCGCGCGGGCCGCCTCCTCGATCGCGGCCTGGGTTGCGCCGCGAACGCCGTAGGCGATGTTGTTCGCGACCGTGTCGTCGAAGAGGACCGTGTCCTGCGTCACGATGCCGATGTGGTGCCGGAGCGACTTCAAGGTCAGGTCGCGGATATCCACCCCGTCGATGAGAATCGCCCCGCCCGTCACGTCATAGAACCGCGGCACCAGGTTCACGAGCGTCGTCTTGCCGGCGCCGCTCAGGCCAACGAGCGCAACCGCCTGCCCCGCCTTCGCACGGAACGACACGTTCTTCAGGACCGTCTTCCCCGCGCCCTCGTCGTACGCGAACGTGACGTCGCGGAATTCGATGTCGCGGCGCACGCCTTCCAGCGCAACCGCTCCGGGCCGTTCCGCGACTTCCGAGTGCATGTCGAGGATCTCGAAAATTCGAGTCGAGGCGGCGATGGCCTGCTGCAGGTTCGCGTTCACGCGGCTGAGGCGCTTGACCGGCGTGTACATCATGAACGCAGCGAAGATGAAGCCGATGAACGACCCCGTCGTCGTCGCGTTTGTCGCGATGCGGTTCTGGCCATACCAGAGGAGGCCGACAATCGCGAGGCCGCCGAGAAATTCCATGATGGGCGGCAGCACGGACACAGTGCTCGTGATCTTGAGGTTCGTGCGGTACAGCCGCTCCGATGCGTCGGCGAACCGCCGCGCCTCGTGGTCTTCCGCGCCGAACGCCTTCACGATGCGATGGCCGTTGAACGCTTCCGCGGTCACGTGTGAGAGCTGCTCGAGGTGTTCCTGGCTTCGCCGTGTCGAGCGCCGGACCCGCTGGCCGAGCCGAACGAGCGGATACACGATCACGGGCGCGCCGACGATCGACACGAGCGCGAGCCGCCACTCGAAGTAGAACATCATCACGGCGTAGCCGATCACGGAGAGCCCTTCGCGAATCATGTCGCCAAGGGTTTCCGAGACCGCTTGCTGGACCTGGTTCACGTCGTTGGTGACGCGCGACATGAGCTGGCCGGTCGTTCGGCGGCTGAAGAAGGCCGCCGACTGCGACAACGTATGCCGGAACAGCTCGTTGCGCAGGTCGCGCACGACGCGCTGGCCGACATCGGTCATCAGATACGTGGAGAAGTACGAGCCGAGCCCCTTGAGGATGTAGGTCCCCAGGATCAAAACCGCCCAGATCCGAAACCCGCTCTGAGCGGGAAGGATTTTGTCGACGATGGGCTTGACCAGATAGGCGACGAACGCGGAGGCGGCCGCGTAGACGATCATGGCGCTCAGGGCCGCCATGAACCGGCCGCGGTAGGGCCGGGAATATGCGAGCAGCCGCCGCAGAGGATGTGGGTGCACTAACTCGGCGTGTCCTTAGGGTACCCGGTCGGGTGCGCCTCGCGCCAGCGGAAGGCGGTTTCGACAATGACGTCGATGTCTTCCAGCCGCGGATTCCAGCCGAGCTCGTGGCGGATCTTCTCGCTCGACGCGTACAACACCGCCGGATCCCCGGCTCGTCGTCCCTCGATACCAGCGGGGACTTTCCTGCCGGTCACCCGCTCGACCGCGTCGACGACCTGCCTCACCGACGTGGGACGGCCGTTGCCAAGGTTGAACGCCGTCGAGGCACCGCCGGCGCGCAAGGCGTTCAGCGCGAGCACGTGCGCGGACGCCAGATCCGTCACGTGGACGTAATCGCGCAGGCACGTGCCGTCCGGCGTGTCGTAATCGGTCCCGTAGATCGCGAACCGGCCGCGGCCGAGAGCGGCGTCGATCGCGCGCGGGATCACGTGGATCTCCGGGTCGTGATCCTCGCCCAGGATTCCGTCGGGATCCGCACCAGCGGCGTTGAAGTAACGCAGCGCCGTCCATTTCAGGCCGTACGCGGTCTCGAAATGCGGCAGCGCACGCTCGACCGCCAGCTTCGTCTCGCCGTACGCGTTGATCGGATGCTGCGGATGCCCTTCGGTGATGGGCGTCTCGATCGGGTTGCCGAAGGTCGCAGCCGTCGACGAGAAGATGAAGTACTTCGCGCCGCCGCCGGCCATCGCCTCCAGCACCGACAGCGCGCCCGTGACGTTGTTCCGGTAGTAGCCGATCGGGTCGCGGACCGAGTCCCCGACCGACAACCACGCGGCGAAGTGCATCACGGCGTCCGCTTCGGACTGCTCGATCACCTGGCGAAGCCGCGCCGTATCGTGAATGTCACCGACTTCGAGCCTGGCGCCTGCCAGCGCGACGGCGGCTCGATGCCCCGCGACCAGATTGTCGTAGACGACGACGTCCACGCCGAGCGCGCGCAGCGCCCTTACCGCATGGCTGCCAATGTAGCCGGCCCCGCCCGTGACGACAACGGCGCTCACGGACGCCCCATCGAGAAGTAGGTGAACCCGAGGCCGCGAATGTGGTCGGAGTTATACAGATTGCGGCCGTCGAATATCACCGGGGTGCGCATCAGCTTCCGGATGCGGGTGAAGTCGGGCTCGCGAAACTCGTTCCATTCCGTCACGATCGCTAGCGCGTCGGCGCCGTTCAACGCGCCATAGCTCTTGTCCGCGAACTGCACGCGGTTGCCGAAGATCCCCTTGGCCACCTTCATCGCCTCCGGATCGTACGCAACGACGGACGCCCCCGCGTCGAGGATGCCGTTGATGAGCGGCACGGCGGGCGCTTCCCGCATATCGTCCGTCCGCGGCTTGAACGCCAGCCCCCAGACGGCAATCTTCTTGCCCTCGAGCGAACCGAAATGCTGCGTCATCCTGGCGAGCAGGCGAAGCTTCTGGCGCTCGTTCACGCTTTCGACGGCCTTGAGAATCTGAAAGTCGTATTTTTTCTCGCCGGAAAACTTCAGGATGGCCTTGACGTCCTTCGGAAAGCAGCTCCCGCCGTAGCCGACGCCCGGAAACAGGAACGCGGGGCCGATGCGCCGATCGGACGCGACCGCCCGCCGCACCTGGTCGACATTGGCGCCGAAGGCGTCGCACACGTTCGCGATCTCGTTCATGAACGAAATGCGGGTCGCCAGCATGGCGTTCGCGGCGTACTTGCAGAGCTCCGCGCTGGCGCAGTCCATCATCATGATGGGCGCCCCGGTCCGCGTGAAGGGTGCGTACAGCTCCTTCATGATCTCGGCGGCCCGCTGATCCTCGGCGCCGATGACGACGCGATCGGGCTTCATGAAATCCTCGATCGCGGCGCCCTGCTTGAGGAACTCCGGATTGCTCACCACCGAGAACGGATGGTTCGTGTGCTTCTTGATGACCTGCCGAACTTTTTCCGCGGTGCCGACCGGGACGGTGCTCTTGTCGACGATGACCTTGTAGCCGTTCATCGACTTGCCAATCTGCTCGGCGACCTCCATGACGTAACGAAGGTCGGCGGACCCGTCCTCGCCGGTCGGCGTGCCGACGGCGATGAAGACGATCTGGGAGTTCTTCACGCCCTGCGGCAGATTCGTCGTGAACGTCAAACGCTTCTCGGCGCGGTTCCGCTTGACGAGTTCTTCGAGGCCCGGCTCGTAAATGGGGATGCGGCCGCGCTGCAGCATGCGAACTTTGGCGGCATCTTTGTCGATGCAGACGACCTCGTTGCCGTTCTCGGCGAGGCAGGCGCCAGCCACGAGCCCGACATACCCGGATCCAATCACCGCAATCTTCATTTGTAATCCCGCGGGCTTCGCCCCGCCGGTCCCCCTGCACGCGCTCTCGCGCGCCGCTTCGCCGTCGCGCTCGGTGCGCGTGGCTCACTCGTGGTACTCGTTCGCTCGGTCGTGAAAGGACGAGCAAACCCCTCAAACTACCACGGGGCCGAAATACGTGTCAATTTATTGGGCTGCAATGACTTACCGCCCCAACATCTTGTGCTACGATGCCCCCGCTTTGCGCATCCTCATCGACTATCGCGCTGCGCTTCGCGAGCGCACCGGCGTGGGGGAGTACGTGCATCAGCTCGCCTCGGCGCTCGTGCCGCTGCTCGTCCCCGGAGACGAGCTGACCCTCTTTTCGAGTTCGTGGAAAGATCGGCTATCCCCGCATGCGGTGCCCGGCGCGTCCGTCGTCGATGCGCGAGTGCCGGTGCGTTTGCTCAATTACGCGTGGCACCGGTTCGGCTTTCCGCCGGTCGACTGGCTCGCGGGTCACCACGATATCGTCCAGGCGCTGCACCCGCTCCTGATCCCGGCACGGGCCGCGGCACGCTTCGTCACGATCCACGACCTCGATTTCCTCGATCACCCGGAGCGCACCCGCGCCGAAATCCGGCGGGATTATGCAGCCTTGGCCCCGGCGCACGCGCGGCGCGCCGATCGGGTCGTGACCGTATCAGGATACACAGCGTCAGAGATCGTCCGGCGCCTTGGCGTCGACCCTTTGCGGATCGTCCTCTGTCCGCCGGGGGCTCCTGCCTGGACGCCGCGCCACGAGGCTCCGGTGCGTGGCCCGATCCTCTTCATGGGGACGCTGGAGGCGCGCAAGAACGTCGGCGTTTTGCTGGACGCCTACGCCAGACTGCGGGCGGCGACGCCCGATGCCCCGGAACTGCTGCTCGCGGGACACGCTCCGCCGGCCGCCGCGGGCTGGCTGTCTCGCATTGCCGCGCCCCCGCTGGCCGGCTATGTGCGGCATCTCGGATACGTGGCCGGCGATCGCCGTCAGGAGCTCTACCGCAGCGCCTCGATGCTGGTTCTTCCGTCGCTGCTCGAGGGCTTCGGGCTCCCGGTGCTGGAAGCCATGACGATCGGCGTTCCGGTCGTCGTCTCGGATCGAGGCGCGCTGCCCGAAGTCGCGGGTGATGCGGGACAAATCGTTGCCGCCGAAGACCCCGATGCCCTCGCGGCAGCGATGGAGCGGTATCTGAGCGACAGCGCCTTCTACAGCGGCGCTGTAAACCGAGGTCTCACGCGCGCCCGTCAGTACTCGTGGCGCGAGAGCGCTGCAACGCTGCTCGCGTCGTACACTCAGGCAGCCAAGTGACAACTCCCGATTTCCAACGCCCAATTGCCAATCAAAAGTACTCCCGTCATCCTGATCAAATTGGGAGTTGGGAGTCGGGATTTGGGAATTATTCCCGGTTTTTTCTCCAGTGATCCGCATCGGCATCGACGCACGCGAACTCGTGGGGGACACGACCGGCACCGGCCGATACCTCGGTGAGCTCGTCACGCGATGGGCGGCCAGGCCGGACGCGAACCGCCGTGAACTGATCCTTTACACGCCCGAACCCCTGCCGCTCGCCGGAGCCTTCCCCGCTTCTGCGCGGCTGCGCGAAGTGGTCTGCGGCAGCGGTCGGGGAACCTGGTGGGAACAGACGCACCTGCGCCGCGCCGTTCGAAGCGATCCGCCCGACGTCTTCTTCGCCGCGGCGTACACCGCCCCGCTGGCGCTCGGGATCCCGCTGGCGTTGTCGGTGCACGATGTCTCGTTCGCCGCGCATCCCGAGTGGTTTCGTCCCACGGAAGGGGCGCGGAGGCGGCTGATCACGCGCCAGGCGGCCCGGCGCGCACGCGTCGTCTTCACCTTTTCCGAATTCTCCAAACGTGAAATCGTCGAACGTCTGGGCGTTCCGGCCGACCGCGTGCTCATCGTCCATCACGGGGTGACGGAGCGGCCACACGGACAGGGATCGCGCGAACCGCTCGTGCTCTACGTCGGGTCGATTTTCAACCGGCGGCGGCTGCCTTCAGCGATTGCGGCCTTCGCGGCCGCAACCGCCGAGTTGCCGGAGGCGCGTTTCGTGATCGCGGGCGCCGATCGCACGTATCCGCATCTCGACCTCGCAGAACCGGCACGCCAGGCCGGCGTGGCCGATCGCGTCGAGATCCGCTCCTATGTGTCGGAATCGGAGCTGACGTCGCTCTACTCGCGCGCGAGCGCGTTCGTGTTCCTCTCCGAATACGAAGGCTTCGGGTTGACGCCGCTGGAAGCTCTCGCCGCGGGGGTACCGGCCGTCGTTCTGGATACGCCGGTCGCACGCGAAATCTACGGAGCGGCGGCGTGCTACGTCGATCCCGCCGACGATGTGCGGCAGGCGGCGCGAGCGTTGAAGCTGCTGCTGACGCGGCCCGACGAGGCGGCCCGGCAGGTCGTTGCCGCGCGCGGCATCGTTTCGCGGTATTCGTGGGAATCGGCCGCGGCCGCGACCCTTGCGGCCATCGAAAAGGTCGCCGGGTGAGCCGCCTCGCCATTGTCATCGTCAGCTACAACGCGCGACGCGACCTCGAAGCGTGTCTCGCGTCGCTGAGACAGCATCCTCCGGCGCTCGAGCACGAGATCGTCGTCGTCGACAATCAGTCGACGGACGGAAGCGCGGAGGCAGCGCGGGCGGCGGGCGTGCGCGTCGTCGAGATGGGACGCAACGCCGGGTTTTCCGCCGCCAACAACGCCGGGATCCGCGCGAGCACCGGTGACCTGTTGCTGCTGCTGAACAGCGACACGCTCGTGCATCCGGGTGCGATCGATCGACTCATCGACCGGCTGGAGAAAACCGGCGCCGCGGTCGCCGGCCCGCGCATCGTCGACGGCCACGGGCGTCCCGAAATTTCGTTCGGTCGCATGATGACCCCCATCACGGAGCTGAACCAGAAGCGACTGATGCGGCGATATGAAGCGGGCGATGCAGCAGCGGCCGCGCGGGTCGAACGCGAGACACAGCGTGAGCACGTCGTCGACTGGGTCACGGGGGCCTGCCTGCTCGTCCGGCGACACGAGGCGGAGGCCGCCGGTCTGCTCGATGAGCGTTTCTTCCTGTACACGGAGGACGTGGACTTCTGCGCGTCCATCCGGGCTCGGGGTGGAACGGTTCTCTTCACACCCGCCGCCCAGATCACGCACCTGCGCGGACGTTCGCGGGCGGCAAACCCCGGCGCGGCCAATCAGGCGTACATCCGGAGCCATCTCGCGTTTTACGAGAAGCACCACCCGTTCTGGGCGCCCGTCTTGCGGGCGTATCTCGTGCTGCGCTACCGCGGAACGCTCGGAGGGCTCTCCGGCGAACGGCCGACGGCGAACAGCCAACGATAAGATGGAAGCGATGCGCATCGCGATCGACGCGCGGAAACTGCGCGACTACGGCATCGGGACGTACGTGCGCAACCTGATCCGTGAGCTCGCGCGCATCGACTCCACGACGCGGTACTCCGTGCTCTGCCGCGAACAGGATTGTGAGGTCGTCCGCGACCTCGGCCCCAATTTTCACGCGGTCACGGAGAGCGCCGGCGCGTACTCGATCGGCGAGCAGTTCGCCGTACCGCTCGATCTGCGCCGCGAGCATGCGGATCTGTTCCATGCGCCCCACTACGTGCTGCCGCCGCTGACGCCGTGCCGCTCGATCGTGACGATCCACGACTGCATCCACCTGCGGTTCCCGCAGTATCTGCCCAACCGGCTCGCGTACGCGTACGCGAAGGCGTCGATGTGGGCGGCCGCTCACCGTGCGGCACGGGTCATCACGGTATCGGAAGCCTCGAAGCGCGACATCCTCAGCTACTTCAACATTCCGGAATCTCGGGTCGAGGTGATTTACAACGCCATCGACGAACGGTTCTGGCGCGAGCCTCCGGCGGACGAAATGGACCGCGTGCGTGAGCGGTATCAGTTGAACGCGCCGTTCGTCCTGTACACAGGCACCATCAAGCCGCACAAGAACCTGGAGCGATTGATCGAAGCGTTCAACATGCTGCGGCAGGCGCCCTTCCTCAAGCACGTACAACTGCTGATCATCGGCGACGAGATCTCCAAATATGCCGCGCTGCGGCGGACCGTTCATCGCTACAAGCTCCACAAGCACGTGCGGTTCTTCGGATTCGTCTCGGATCGCACGCTCGCGGCCCTCTACCGGCTCGCCGACGTGTTCGTCTTCCCGTCGTTGTACGAGGGGTTCGGGCTGCCCCCGCTCGAGGCAATGGCGAGCGGGACACCCGTCATCACCTCGAACGTATCGTCGCTGCCGGAAGTCGTCGGCGAGGCGGCGCTGATGATCGATCCCTACGATCCCGAGGCGATCGCCGGCGCGATGCGCCGTGTCCTGACCGATGCCTCGCTGCGATCGGAGTTGCGCACCCGGGGACTCGACCGCGCGCGATCGTTCTCCTGGGAGCGGTCGATCCGCAGGGTCAGGGACATTTATGACGAGGTCCTCAACGCGTGATGCGCGTTGCGCTCGTCCACGACTGGCTGACGGGCATGCGGGGCGGCGAAAAGGTCCTCCAGGCGATCGCCGCGCTCTATCCGGAGGCGCCCATCTACACGCTCCTGCACGTGCCGGGTTCCGTCTCCCCAGCGCTGGAGTCGCACGATATCCGGACCTCGTTCGTTCAGCGCCTGCCGGGGGCCGCGCGCCACTACCGCCAATACCTGCCGATCTTCCCTCGCGCGATCGAATCGTTCGACTTCAGCGGATACGATTTCGTGATCAGCACCAGCCACTGCGTCGCCAAGTCGGCGATCGTCCCGGCGGCCACGCCGCACCTCTGCTATTGCCATTCGCCGATGCGGTACGCGTGGGACCAGTTCGACGCTTACTTCGGTCCCGCGCAGATTGGACGGCTGCGGTCGGCGGCGATGCGGCGGCTCATGAACCGCATGGCGCGATGGGATGCCGCGACGGCGGACCGCGTCGACGCCTTTGTCGCGAATTCTCAATATGTTGCGGGGAGGATCCGCCGATACTATAATCGCGGGGCCACGGTCGTGTACCCCTCGGTCGACACCGACTTTTATCAGCCGGACCCCGCACGGCGCCCCGACCCGTTCTTTCTCGTAGTGTCAGCTTTGGTGCCGTACAAGCGGCTGGAGGTCGCGATTGAGGCCGTACGCGCGGTGAATGGGACGCTGAAGATCGTGGGCCGCGGCCCCGAGGAGTCCCGCCTGCAGTCGCTGGCGGGGCCGGAGACCGAATTCACCGGCTGGCTGTCGGACGCCGAAATTCGGGACCTGTATCAGCGCTGCCAGGCCGTCCTGATGCCGGGCGTCGAGGATTTCGGCATGGTCCCTGTTGAAGCTCAGGCGTGCGGCCGTCCGGTCGTGGCCCAGGCAGAAGGTGGAGCGCTCGAAAGCGTGATTGACGGAGAGACCGGGATCCTCGTCCACGAGTCGACCCCGTCGGCGTTCGCCGAGGCCCTGCGGCGGGCGGCGTCCGCACGGTGGGACACGAACGCGATCCGCCGCAACGCGGAACGCTTCTCCATCCCCCGCTTCACACATGAGATGCAGCGGGCGATCGAAACCACGAAAGCCTGTCGCACCAGCTCGGCCGCCATCGAGGTGCCGCAATGATCAAGCGGCACAATCGCCTGCTCATCGCCCTGTTCGTCGCCGCGGATTTCTGTGCCGGAGCGATCGCATTTCTCCTTGCGTACGCGCTCCGGTTCGAGCTTGGCCTTCTCCCGATCACGAAGGGCGTCCCGCCCCTCGTTCAGTACATCCACCTGATGCCGTTCATCGGCGCGCTGGTGCCGCTCGCCTTCCAGGTGCAGGGGCTGTATCGGCTGCGCCGCGGCCGCTCGCGGGTGGACGACTTCTTCGGCGTGTTCGTCGGCAGCATCCTCGCCGTCATCATCGGCCTCGTCGGCACCCTGTACGTGCAGACGTATTACGTCGCGCAGTCACAAGACGTCGGCCAGTACGAAGTGTCACAGATCGTCTGGCTGATCTTTCTCGTGATGAACGTGGCGCTCTGTTATGCGTCGCGGGAGATCGTCCGCGAGACGCTCGAACGCCGCTGGCGCGCGGGAATCGGACTGAAGCGCGTGCTGATCGCCGGCGCCGGCGACCTCGGACGCATCGTGGCCGACAAAGTCCTCGAACACCGTGAACTGGGGTTCAAAGTCGTGGGCTTCGTGGACGACCGGGCGGCCGGCGATCACATCGGGTATCGGGGAATCCCGCTGCTCGGCACGCTGGCCGATTCCGAAGACGTGATCCGCCAGGAACACATCGATCATCTCTACGTGGCGCTGCCGCTCGAAGAACACGTGAAGATGCTCAGCCTCGTCGAGGCCACCAGCAAGGAAGGGGTCGACGTGCACGTCGTCCCCGACCTGCTGCAGTTCATCGCGCTGCGCGCGAGGCTCGAAAATCTCGACGGCGTCCCGATCATCACGCTCAACGACGTCCCGCTGCGGGGCTTCAACAGCGTCCTGAAGCGCGCGACCGACGTGATCATCTCCGGCGTGGCGCTCGCGTGCATGGCCATCCCGTTCGGCATCATCTCCCTGCTGATCCGGAAGACATCGAAGGGCGCGGTCTTCTACAAGCAGGAGCGCATGGGCCTCGACGGCAAGGCGTTCAACGTTTACAAGTTCCGGTCGATGTATCAGGGGGCCGAAGATGCAACCGGGCCGATCTGGGCGCGGGAAGACGACCCGCGGTGCACACCTGTCGGCCGGTTCCTGCGCCGCTGGGACATCGACGAGCTGCCGCAATTCTGGAACGTGCTGCGCGGCGACATGTCGATCGTCGGCCCGCGGCCGGAACGCCCCTTCTTCGTCGAACAGTTCAAACACCGCATCCCGCAGTACATGCTGCGGCACAAGGTGAAGGCGGGCATCACCGGCTGGGCGCAGGTAAACGGCTGGCGCGGCAACACGTCGCTCGAAAAGCGAATCGAATACGACCTGTACTACATCGAAAACTGGTCCGTCGGACTCGATCTCAAGATCATCTGGCTGACCGTCGTCCGCGGCCTGCAGAAGCACGCGGTGTGACAGTTGGTGAGTTGGTGAATTGATGCCTCGAGCAGTTATCACCGGCGCGGCCGGTTTCATCGGATCCCATCTCACAGAGACGCTTCTCGATCGCGGCTGGACGGTGGTCGGCGTCGACAATCTCCTGACCGGCAGCACCGAGAACATCGCGCACCTGGCCAACCGCGATTTCACCTTCATCAAGCACGACGTCACCAATTACATCTACATCGAAGGACCGGTCGACGCCGTCCTGCACTGGGCCAGTCCGGCGAGCCCGATCGACTATCTCGAGCTGCCGATCCCGACGCTGAAAGTCGGCGCGCTCGGCACGCACAAGGCGCTCGGCCTCGCCAAAGCCAAGAACGCGAGGTTCGTCATCGCGTCAACGTCGGAGGTCTACGGCGACCCGCTCGAGCATCCGCAGAAGGAGACGTACTGGGGCAACGTCAACCCGGTGGGGCCGCGCGGCGTGTACGACGAAGCCAAGCGCTTTGCCGAAGCCATGACGATGGCGTATCACCGGTATCACGGGGTCGATACGAAGATCGTCCGCATTTTCAACACGTACGGGCCGCGCATGCGGCTGAACGACGGACGGGCGGTCCCGGCCTTCATGAGCCAGGCGCTGCGGAACGAAGACGTCACCATCTTCGGATCCGGATCGCAGACCCGAAGCTTCTGCTACGTCACCGACCTCGTGGAAGGCATCCTGCGGCTGCTCGCGTCGAGCGAGAACGACCCGGTGAACATCGGGAACCCGCACGAGATGACGATCGAGGAGATCGCGCGGACGATCATCCGTATGACGGGATCGAAGAGCCGCCTCGTGTACCGGCCGCTGCCCGAAGACGACCCCAAAGTCCGGCAGCCCGACATCACGCGCGCGCGCACACTGCTCGGCTGGGAGCCGACGGTCGGCCTCGAAGAAGGGCTCTCGAAAACGCTCGAGTATTTCCGGACGCGTGTGTAGGCCGCGCGGGGGCCCCCGCGAACCGTCGGGGAGCGTCGATAGCGATGCATCTCGCGTAACGACTGGCGCGCATCCTCGAACGTGGCGCACGCGGTCACGGCGATGCTCGGCAGCCTACGGGGCGCTGGTGGAGGACGGTCCGCCCCCCGTCTGATGCGGCATCCGGATGACGCGCACTGCGTAATCGGCGGCCGACACGAACGTGATCACCGTCGAGGCGTAAATCAACCCCTGCACGAGCGAGGACCGCTGCTCCAGGTAATTGAAATAGAGCGCCGCGATCCCCGTGACGATGAAGAGCGCCGTCGCGACCTTCCCGTACATCGACGGACGGAACGTGCGGTGCCCGATGGCCAGGTTGACGACTGCGACGGTTGCGACGATCGCGACGTCGCGGCTGATGACCAGGACCGTGAACCAGAGCGGCAGCCGGTTCACCGACCCGATGTCTGGCAGCGTCAGCATCACGAACATCGAGACCAGCAGCAGCTTGTCGGCCATCGGGTCGAGCCACGCGCCGAGCGTCGTCTTTTCGCCGGTGAGTCGTGCGGCAAGGCCGTCGAACATGTCCGTCAACCCCGCCGCGAAAAACGCGACGAGCGCCCATCCGCGATATCCGTAGAGCAACAGGATGACGAATGCGGGCACCAGCAGCATCCGCAGGATCGTCAGCTGATTGGCAGCCGTCAGATTCATTTGGTGCCGGCGAGAGCCTCGAGTCTGTCCACGACCTGCATCGCTTCGGCGCCGCTGACCGGCCGATTGAGCTGGAACGTGCCGCCCTCCAGCGTGTCCATCACGCCCGAGGAAATCGCCCGCGCGACGGCCGGATAGCTGAGATGTGCCGGGCTCACGTCCGGAATTCGCGGACGCGGATCGCGCCATTTCGCGGCGAGCCTGGGTTTCTCGATCTCGATTCGGGTCAGCACCTGGCTCACGGCGCGCGCGAGGTCTCCCCGGTGCACGACCGCGTTCGGCTGGAACGTGTGGTTGGGGAACACTTCCATCACGCCGGCGCGCGTGACCGACAGGATCCACGGGGCTGCCCAGTTCCCGCGCGTGTCCGTGATCACGGCGGCGCTCGTCGCGCGGGATCGATGCAGCAGGTCCTCCAGACGGACGCCCAGCAGTGCCGCGAGCTGCGCCCGCGTGATCGCCGGCGACTCCGCGATCGTCTTGTACTCGACGGGCATCGACTCGAACGCCGCGTGCTCGTGCATCTCGTCGATCTTGGCGGCGGTGGCGTCGCCCGGTTCGATCGCGTTCGCCGCGGCATACGCGTCGGCCGCCTTCGACCATGCCCGCTGCTGTTCGTAGATCTGCGCCTCCAGCATCAACGACCGCGCATCGGATGGATCGAGCTTGACCGCCTGTTCCGCGTGCGCGAGCGCTGAAGCCGTGTCCCCCGCTTTCCGGTCCACGGCAGCAAGCTCCCGGTACAGGAACGCACTGTCGGGTGACGCGGCGATGGCTTCGGCGTACGCGCGGCGCGCGTCGTCGAGGCGGTTCTCGTCTGAGGCTTTTCGAGCGGTCGCGATGTCCTGCTGCGACGTTCGGAGCCTCAGGACCTCCGCGCGCGACCGCAGTCCCGGCAGATTCGGCTCTGCAGCGAGCGCCGCTTCGAACGCGCGCAGCGCCTGGTCCGGATGGTTCTGCGACAAGAGCGCGTCGCCCTTGCCGGCGAGCGCAGGCGCGTATTGCGGATTGCGCGACAGGGCGCGGTCGAAATGGGCGATGGCAGAAGACGCATCCTTGTGCGAGAGCGCCGAATAGCCGAGCGCGGCCTCAGCGGGATAGAAATCCGGCGATTGTTTCAGGGCCGCGGTGAACTCACGGTCCGCCGAACGCGAATCTCCCGCCTGAAGGTACTCCCAGCCTGTCTGCTGGTGCTGCTGCGCCGCCGCGGATCCGATGTTCATCGGCGCTTCCGGAAACACGTAGTCCGGGAACTTCGGCGCCGTGGGAGCCGCCGGAGCTGCCGCCTTGGGACCGCACGCGGCCGCCGCGAGCGCCAGGCACAGCAGCGCGATGATCAGGCAGCGACTGCCGCCCCGGTCAGCCAGCCGCGGGGACACCGGCGTGATCCTTCCGGAAACGATCGACCAGGCGGCGCGGTACCTGCGCGTCGATCGTAATGCGGCCATCGGTTGCGATGTGCGACAGTACTCGCCCGACTCGATACAACTGCGCGATCGCCTCTCGATCGGCCGCATCATCCGCTGAAAACTCGAATCGCGCTTCCGCCGTGTCGAGCCCGAGGCGTGATTCGATGGCGGCGACCAGCTCGTCGCGCCCTTCACCGTCCAGCGCGGAAACGCAGAGCGCGCCGTGGTGCACGGCGGCAATCCGCGCTCGCTCACCCGGTTCCAGCTCGTCGCACTTGTTGAAGATCTCGATCGAGGGCACACGCTCCGCCCCGACTTCGCGAAGCACGGTGTGCACGGCCGCGATCTGGCGCTGTCTATCGGGATTGGACGCGTCGATCACGTGGAGCAGCAGGTCCGCCTCCGCCACTTCTTCGAGCGTGGCCCGAAACGCGGCGACGAGCGAGTGCGGCAGGCGATCGATGAACCCGACGGTATCGGAGACGAGGAGCTCACGACGGTCGGGCAGCTTCACGCGACGGACGAGCGGATCGAGCGTGACAAACAGCGCGTCTGACGCCACCGCATCGCCGCCGGTGAGCCGGTTGAACAGCGTCGTCTTGCCGGCGTTCGTGTAGCCGACGAGCGCCACCGTCGGCACGGACGCCTTGTGCCGCCGCTCCCGCAACTGTTCGCGGCGCCGGCGCACGTGCTCGATCTCCTTCCCGAGCTGGCTCACACGGTAGCGGATGCGCCGCCGATCCGTTTCCAGTTTCGTTTCACCGGGACCGCGCGTGCCAATCCCGCCGCCGAGACGCGACAGCGCCTCGGACGAACCGACGAGCCGCGGCATGAGGTACTGCAACTGCGCGAGCTCGACCTGCAGCTTCCCTTCGCGAGTGCGCGCGCGACGCGCAAAGATATCGAGAATCAACTGGGTGCGATCGATGACCTTGCACTCGAGCGCCTTCTCCAGATTACGGAGCTGCGCGGGGCTGAGTTCGTTGTCGAAGATGACGACATCGACGCGCATCTCGTCGGCCGCCGCCGCGAGCTGCTGCACCTTCCCGCTGCCCAGGAACGTCGCGGGATCCGGCCTGGCGCGCTCCTGCAGCACCCGGAGGACGACGTCACCGCCCGCCGCGGACGCAAGCCCCGACAGTTCATCGAGCGAGTGTTCGGGGTCGAATTGTTGGTGGGAATCGGTGAAGAGACCGACGAGCGCTGCCCGTTCGCGCATCACTGCAGCGATTTTAGCACGCGGTCCCACGGCACCGCGCCGTCGCGAATGAGCCTGAGCACGTCCCCGGTCGCATCGACGATCGTTGACGGAGGTCCGCCGGGCGCGTCCCCGGCGTCGACAATCAAGTCAAGTCCCGGCAGCGCATCGAGTACCGTTTGCGGATCGGCGGTTGCGGGCTGCCCGGATCGATTCGCGCTCGTTGCCGTGATGCAGAAGCCGAATCGCGCAGCGAGTCCGCGGGCGATCGCATCACGCGGAACGCGCACCCCGACCGTCGTCCCGCCCGCCAACGCGGTCAGCGCGAGTCCGGGTTTCGCGGCCGCCACGATCGTGAGCGGCCCCGGCCACATCGTCTGCGCCAGGACGGACGCGCGCGACGTGAACGCCGCCGCTACGTTAGCCTGCTCGACGTCCGCTGCAATCAGCGTGAGCGCGGAGGTCTCAGGGCGTCCTTTGACGGCAAATACCCGCGCTACCGCATCAGGGTTCCGAGGATCCGCCGCAAGGCCATAGAGCGTGTCGGTCGGATAGGCGACGACGCCGCCGGCGCGGAGCACTTCGACGGCGCGATCGAGTTCCGCTGGATCGAATCGTACGGGATCGACATGGAGGCGCTCGGCCATAAAATGAACAATTATGGCCCGCGCCCGCCGGACGCCGCGACAACCGAAACAGTCACGCCGCGGGTTCGCCCTGCCGCGGGTGCCGCTTCCACGTCAAACCGGCGGGCAGCACGAAGACAAGACCCGCCGGCCTTTCAGAAAGCAGAAGCATCGGAAAGGCGCAGACGAAGAGTAATCAATAATTCTCAGAGTCAACTACGCAACTACCAATCACGCAACTACCAAGTACGCAAATACCAAGGCGAGATTCGTCGTCGACCCGTCCTGTCTCTCCGTCGTCTCCGAGTCTCGGCGTCCTCGGCGAGTTTCGTCGTCGCCCCGTCCTGTCTCTCCGTCGTCTCCGACGCTCGGCGGCCTCGGCGAGTTTCGTCGTGATGTCGGTTGGCGTCAGGAATCGCTGGCAATCGCGGCTGATTCGGCGGGCAGCGTGCGTGCGGCGATGCTGACGCCGAACGCGAGCGCACCGAGTGCGGCGGCGTCGAGCGCGAACACGGATCGGATGGACCACGCACCGAGAAAGCCCGCGACGATCGGGCTGACGGCGAGGCCGACGAGCGACGCGGTGGTGAGCAATCCGAAGCCGACGCCGCGGGCGTTGGGCGGGATCACTTCTGCCGCGGCCGTGTAGGATGCGGTCATGCCGGCGCCGATGGCGAGGCCGAACACAGGAGTCGCACAGTAAAGCCACCACGGGGTGTGCGTGACCGCATAAACCGTCGCGCCGGCGCCCGCCGCGAGCGCCGCGAAGACAATCAGGCGCGGCGCGCTCATGCGCCGGAGGAGCGCGGCGCAGTAATGATGGCCGAGCGCGCCCGCGCCCGCCGCCACGGAGAACAGAATCCCCGAGACGAGCGCTGCGTGAGAAGCCGGGATGCCGAGGATGCCGACGTAAATCGGCAGCACCGGACCGAAGCTGCGGTCCACGAACTGAAATCCGAAGATGACCGCGGACATGACAAGGAAGTTCTCGAACGCGAGCACGTTGCGAAACGTGATGGCGCCGTCGACCGGCTTTGCGGGCGCGTGTGCGTGCACCAGACGCTCGTCGTAGAGCACGAACACCAGCGCCACGGCAGCGGCGTAGAAGACCGCGGCGACGAGAAAGGCGCGGCGCAAGCCGACCAGCGCCGCGAGCGTTCCGCCGAACACCGGGCCGAGCGCGGGCCCCAGCCGCTGCGCGGTCTGCACGAGCCCGATGGACTGCGCCATGCGGCCTTCGGGCGCCGAATCCGCGGCCATGGTCAGCGTCAGCGAGCCGTAGCCCGCGAAGAGCCCCTGTATCGCCCGCAGCGCGAAGACGTGCCACGCACGCGTGACGAACGCCGTGGCCGCCATGATCACGACGAAGCTGCCGAGGGATCGCTCGACCATGATCTTGCGCCCGTAGCGATCCGCGAGCCTTCCCCAGAACGGCGACAGCATCGCCGTGAGCGCCGGGGTCACGCCGAGCGACAGCCCCGACCACATCGCGATTTCGCCGACGTGTTCGACGCCAAGCTGGTGGAAATAGAGCGGGAGGAACGGCATCACGAGCGTGAAGCCCATGAAGCCGATGAAAGATGCGGCGGTGACGGCGAAGAGATTGCGCCCTGGGCTGCTCATCGAGATCGCTCATCGGCGGCGGCGTGGACGAGGCGCCGCGCGCGGCGCGTCCGTCACGGCGTGCTCACCGGCAAGTGACCGTTAGAACCTGACCCTCACCATGCGCTCCTGTTCGACATGGATCGTATCGATGAAGCGGATGCGCGGGGGGTCGCTCTGCATGACGAGCGAGCTGGTACGCGTCCCGTCGCCGAAGAAGCGCACACCTTTCATCAACGTCCCGTCCGTGACGCCGGTGGCGGCGAAGATGATGTTCTCGCCCGACGCGAGATCCTTCGACGTATAAATCTTCTTGAAGTCCGTGATCCCCATCGCGCGGCAGCGCGCTTCGTGCTCCGGCGTACTGACGACCAGCCGCGCGAAGATTTCGCCATTGAGGCAGCGCATGGCGGCCGCCGTCAGGACGCCTTCCGGTGCGCCGCCCGTCCCCATCACGGCGTGCACGCCACTGCCGACCACCGCGGCGGCGATGCCCGCGGACAGGTCTCCATCACCGATCAGGCGAATCCGCGCACCGGTCGCGCGAATCTGCTCGATCAGCGTTTCGTGCCGCGGACGATCCAGGACGATGACGACCAGGTCGTCGACGCTGCGTTCCAGGGAGCGCGCGATGGCTTTCAGGTTCTCCGCGGGTGGAGCATCGAGGTTGACCGTCCCCTTGGAGCTGGGCCCGACCACCAGCTTCTCCATGTACAGGTCCGGCGCGTGCAGCAGGCCGCCCTTGCTCGCCGCCGCGAGGACGGCGATCGCGTTCGGCGCGCCGGTGGCGCACAGGTTCGTGCCCTCCAGCGGGTCGACGGCGATATCGATTGCGGGAAGCGCAAGTCCGTCCGCTCCGCCTTTGGCGCCCAGCCCGACTTTCTCGCCGATGTAGAGCATCGGCGCTTCGTCGCGCTCCCCTTCGCCGATCACGATGGTGCCGTCGATCGGCACGGTGTCGAGGCACTTGCGCATCGCCTCGACCGCCGCCTGGTCCGATCGATGGCGGTCACCCTGCCCCATCGTGTGCGCGCACTCGATGGCGGCCTGTTCGACCACGCTGAGGAAGTCGAGCGAGAGATCTGAGTCCATACGCACCTATTCAATCAATTCCCAATTCCCAACTCCCAATTCCCAATTTGGGAGTTGGATTTGGGGGTTGGGAGTTGGGAGTTGTCTCCTGCCGTGTCAGCCGCGGTACGGCGGCAGCTCGCAGCGCGTCGGCCGATCCTGACGGTAGCCGAGCACGTAATCCGCCTGCATCAACTTGTGGATCTCGCGCGTGCCTTCGTAGATCACCGCGCCCTTGCAGTTGCGATAGAACCGTCCGGCCGGGTATTCGTCCGAGTACCCGTTGGCGCCGTGGACCTGGACGCAGTCGCCGGCCGCCCGCTCGGAGGCGACGGTTGCGAACCACTTCGCAAGCCCCGTCTCGCGCGTATTGCGCCGGCCCGCGTTCTTAAGGAACCCGGCGCGCAACCACAGCAGCCGCGCGGCCTGATAGTCGGATTCCATCTGCGCGATCATCTCTTTCACGAGTTGATGATCGGCGATCGGCACGCCAAAGGTGCGCCGCTCCTTCGCGTATTTGACGCTCGCGTCGCGGCACGCGCGAATCAGCCCCGTCGCGCCGGCGGCGACGGTATAGCGTCCCTGATCCAGCGCGAACATCGCAACCTTGAAGCCTTCGCCCGGCTTCCCCAGCACGTTCTCCTCGGGCACCTCGACCTCTTCCATCTTGAAGTGGCCGGTGTTCCCCGCGAAGATGCCCCACTTCTCTTTGAGCGTGCCGCTCGAGAATCCCTTGAACGCGCGTTCGACGATGAAGGCGCTGAGGCCCGAGGGATCCCGCTCCTTCTTCTTCTGCGGATCGGTCCAGGCGAACACCAGGAAGTTGTCGGCCACGTCCGCCATCGAAATCCACATCTTCTCGC
>DATJFQ010000099.1:0-24106 GCA_035495555.1 Vicinamibacterales bacterium | reverse complement strand
CAAAACGGCGTGCACTCGCGCTTCGAGACCGAGTTGTTCGAGCGCTACAGCGGACGGCTGCACATCACCCCGCCGTCCCTGACGCAGATCGCCAGTGCGCGCGAGTTCGCGTTCGCGACGCTGACCGACAGCTATCAGCTGGCGGAACCCGTGCTCGCGGCCGACCGCGCGGCAATCGCCGGACGCGACACCTACGACGACGCCTACTTCGACGCGTTCCTGGCCAGGACGCAGCCGATCCTCGAGCGGCGGCTCGGCCAGGCGATTTCGGGCGTGGCCTCGGTGATTACCGCCGCCTGGACCGAAGCGGGCATGCCGCCGGTCCCACCCGATGCGCCGCGGCGCCCGCCGCGCAAGGTCGGGCGATAAGAAATTTAAGATTTGAGATTTGAGATTTCAGATTTTGGGAGTTGGGAATTGGGAGTTGGGAGTTACTAACTAAACACGATCCCGCTCGGCTTGCGCCCAGCGTTCGAAGGTGCGTTCAATCGGCGCGAGGATCAGAAGCACGATCAAGGTGATGCCGACGGCGATGAACGTCATGTGATATTGCCCGCCGCCGGCCGCCATACCCAGCGCGGCATTCACCCACACCGTTGACGCCGTCGTCAGCCCGTGGACGTCGCGTCCGGTCCGGATGATCGCGCCCGCGCCAAGGAAGCCGATGCCGGTGAGGATCTGTGCGGCGATGCGCGTGCTGTCGCCGCCGGCCCCGGCCGCCAACGTGGCGGAGAGCATCGTGAACAGCGCCGAGCCCATCGCGATCAGGATATTGGTGCGAAACCCCGCGCTTTTCCGACGAAACTCACGCTCGGCGCCGATGATCCCTCCAGCGGTCGCTGCCAGCAGCAACCGCTGGATGACTTCGAGGTCGGTTGGAGGTGCAAACATAGCTCAGTCGGCTTTCTGAAGTCGTGGCATTCCACTTGCAGAATTTCGCGCAGCGAACGAGAGGCTGTCAGGAGGCTGCATGCTTTGGACGATTGTCGTGTTGTTGCTGATTCTGTGGGTGCTTGGGTTTGCCATGCACATTGCGGGAGGGTTGATCCATATCCTCCTCGTCGTGGCGCTCGTGATCATCGTGCTGCGGCTCCTCACGGGCAGTCGGGTCTGACCGATCACGGAACGAGCCAGAACCTTGTACGGTCCCGTGGCACGTCCACGCCGGCGTGCCACGTGACCTGTCCCCCGCTTTCGAGTCGCAGGTCGTATCGCGCGGCCGGCGCGACGAACAGGACATAGCCGTTGCCGCTCACAGGCTTGGCCGCGTCGCGGCTGCGGTCCCCGTCGGCGTACAGCGCCACGTTCACCGGCCGGCGGCTTTTCACTTCCAACGCGCCAAAATCCGATTGAAAGTTGATCACCTCGAGGTGCACGCCGGCTTCGTCCGGGTAGGGCATCACCACCAGGCGTTCCGCCCAGCGGATGTTGAGCACGCGGGAGTCTCTCTCATGAATCGCCTGCGCGTCGTAGAGACCGGCGGGGACTTCGACGTCGAAGAGCAAGTGCGCTGCCGAGAGGGCCACCGGTGACGCGTGGTCGCCGGCTTTGTAGAGCGTGACGCGCGTCTCGCTGGTGACCTCCTCGGCCGCGTTGAACACGCGAATCTGGAGCCGCACAGTGGCGGGCGCCTGCACCGCAAGTGCGGTGACGAGCGCGAATACGGCGCGCATAGAGCGCATCCTAGCAAACTCCCCACTTGCCACGCCCGCCATCCAGTCGATTCACGCAGGTTGAGCGCGACGACCGCGGGTGGCCGGGTCGTCGCCGGGTCCCGCACTCCCCACCGCGCGGCGATCTTTGCTACCGTCGAAGGCGGATGCAGGTTTTTCTCGTTCCCGTCGCGGCGGACCGTTACGAGCTGTATTGCGAAGAACCGGAGGACCTGCCGCCCCCCGAGAGCGCGCCGAACGGCATCGTCCGCCGTACGGTGTACCGGTTCCGGGTGACGGTTGCGGAGGCAGAGCGGGAGCGGCGGCGCGTGCCGGAACCCGGCGCGCCCAGGGCGCCGTTCGCCACGCGGCTGAAGGCGCGAGCGCTTCGGTACGTGGCGGAATCGGTCGCCGAGCAGCGGCTGCTCTGGCGGCTTCGCGGTCGGGCTGCGGCATCGCTGGCGTACCCCGACGACGTGCCCGAAGTCCAGGCACGCGAACTCCTGCGCCGCCAGCTCAATCGTGATTTCGAGCGCCATCGCTTCTGGCTCGCCGTTGACAGCCTTGGGCTGATCGCGTCTGCGCTGCTCGCGCTGCTGCCCGGGCCGAATCTGGTGGCGTACTACTTCGTTTTTCGCATCGTCGGCCATTTTCTGTCCGTGCGCGGAGCGCGACAGGGGCTGGTCGCGTGTGAATGGCAGCTGTGCCCGAGCGCGGCGCTGGCATCGCTTCGTCATCTCCATGACCTGCCGTCCACGGATCAGTCGGCGCGGGTGCGGGCGGTCGCGGCGGAGTTGGGCCTCGAGCACTTCACGGCGTTCTTCGAAAAGACGGCCGGGTAGTTCTATACTCGGACGCTTGCTGCTCCAGGATCTTGCCGGGCGTCTCGACTGTCGACTCGAAGGCGACGGCACGATCGATATCGGGCGCGTGACCACCCTCGAGGACGCCGGGCCCGGCGACCTGACCTTTTTTGCGAATCCGAAATACATCGCGGAGATGCGGAATACGCGGGCGTCCGCGGTCATTCTCGGCGAACACGACGAGCGCGCTCCGTGTGCCATGCTTCGCGCGCGCCAGCCGTATCTCGCGTTCGCGCACGCGGTCGCGTTGTTCGCGCCGCGTGACTCCAGGCCGGCTGGCGTCCATCGGCTGGCCGACGTGGCTCCCGACGCGACCATCGCGTCTGATGCATCCGTGGGTGCATTCGTCAGCATCGGGGCCGCGGCGGTCATCGGCTCGCGTTCCGTCCTCTATCCGCACGTGACGATCGGGCCGGGTGCCCGTATCGGCGAGGACTGCATCATCCACGCGCGCGCGTCGATCAGGGAACGCGTCGTGCTCGGAAACCGCGTGATCGTCCAGGACGGCGCCGTCATCGGCAGTGACGGTTTCGGGTTTGCGCGCTCGCCGGACGGCGCCCACCAGAAGATCCCGCAGATTGGCGGGGTCGCGATCGAAGACGATGTCGAGATTGGCGCGAACACGACGATCGATCGACCGGCCGTTGGGGAAACCCGCATCTGTGCGGGTGCGAAGATCGACAACCTCGTACAGGTGGCTCACGGTGTGCGCATCGGCCGCCGCGTGCTGCTGGCCGCGCAGGTCGGGATTGCGGGCAGCACCATCCTCGAAGACAACGTCACGCTGGCAGGGCAGGTCGGCGTCGCCGGACATGTGACGCTCGGCAAAGGCGTTGTCGCCACCGCGCAGTCCGGCATTCCAAATTCGGTTCCGGAAGGCGCCTTCATTTCGGGATATCCCGCAATTTCGAATCGCGACTGGCTGAAAGCGTCCGCGATTTTCCGGCGACTGCCGGAGTTGAAAAAAGCCGTTGCGGACCTGCAGCGGCGGCTCGAGGAACTGGAATCGCGCGTTCGCGAAACGTGACCGCCGCGAGGAGAGACGCGTGAAGCCGTCCGTTGCGACGGCGCGCCTACGCGCTGAGCGATAATCGATCCCTGATGTTTCCCCCAGCTCAGGTCCGCCGGCTGGTCCTCGTGACCGCGGCCGCGGTGATCCTTTCGCTCAATCCTTCGGTGGATGCGGCGGTGCGTCCGCCGCGGCTCGAGTACACGACGATGACCCTGTCCAACGGCATGCGGGTCGTCTTTCTCGAGGACCACTCGACGCCGATCGTGCACCTCGAGATGTGGTACCACGTCGGATCCAAGAACGAACGTCCAGGCCGGACCGGCTTCGCGCACCTCTTCGAGCACATGATGTTCAAGGGATCGAAGAACGTGGAGCCTGAGGGGCATCCGTCTTACATCTCGAGCGTCGGAGGCCAGAGCAACGCCTACACGACCGAGGATGCGACGGTATTCTGGGAGACGGTTCCGTCGCAGTACCTGCCGCTCGTCCTGTGGCTCGAAGCCGATCGTCTCGGCTCGCTGCGCATCGAGCCCGCCGTGTTCAAGACCGAACGGGAGGTGGTCAAGGAAGAACGACGCATGCGCGTCGAGAACCAGCCGTACGGCCGTCTTCAGGAAATCATCGCGGACCAGGCGTTCACGGTACATCCCTACAAGCACCCGGTCATCGGCAGCATGAAGGATCTCGAGGCCGCGTCAATCGACGACGTGCGCGACTTTTTCCACACGTATTACGTTCCGAACAACGCGACCGCGGTGGTCGTCGGCGATTTCGAGACGCGGGACGCGATGGCGCTTGTCGAGCAATACCTCGGGCGCGTGCCGAAGTCCGACCGTCCGGTCCCGCGCGAGATACCGAAAGAACCGGCGCAGACGAAGGAAAAGCGCGTCACGCTGCACGAAGAATGGCCGCTGCCGGCCGTCGTCGTCGCGTATCACATCACCTACGACGGCCATCCCGACTCGTATCCGCTGCACGTCGCTTCCAAGATTCTGTCCGACGGCCAGAGCTCGCGGATCTATCGAAAGCTGGTTTACGAGACCGGCATAGCGCTCGCCGCATTCGGCGGCGGCAACATCATCGAAGATCCGAACCTCTTCTTCGCCGTCGCGATCGTGCAGCCGGGGCACACGACGGACCAGGCGGCTGCCGCCCTCATCGGGGAGCTGGACCGCCTGCGCAGCGAGCCCGTGAGCGATCAGGAACTGCAGCAGGCGAAGAATCAGTTTGCTCGGGATTACATCCTCGGCAGGGAATCGGTGAAGGACAAAGCGGACGTGCTCGGGCACGCCGCCGTGATTCACGACGATTTGAAAACCGCGGACGGCGAGTTCGACATCTTTCAAGGGCTGACCGCCGCCGACGTTCAGCGCGTCGCGCGAACGTATTTCACGCCGGAGAACCGGCTCGTCCTCACCGTGCTGCCGGGCCCGTCGGACAGCGCCAGAGTTGGCGGCGGGGGCGCGAAATGAGGCGTGGGGTTGCCGTTGCCGTCGGGCTCCTGATCGGCGCGGCATCCGGCGCGTTCGCGCAGGAAGCGAAGTGGCCGAGCGAGCGTCCGCCGCGGCCCCTCGCCGCGCATCCGGTGCGCTTCCCCGCATACGAGTTCCGCACACTTTCGAACGGACTGCAGGTCATCGCCGTCCCGCATCACGAAGAGCCGGCTGTCAGCGTCCGCCTGATCGTCCGCGCCGGTCCTGCCCAGGATCCGCAGGACAAGCCCGGCGTCGCGTCGCTTGCGGCGACGCTGCTCGACCAGGGGACGACGACCAAATCCGCCGCGCAGATTGCGACCGCCATCGATTCGGTCGGCGGCGTGCTCAACACGGGCGCCGGCGCGGATCTGACCTATATCAGCGTGATCGTGATGAAGGACAGCCTCGGGTTCGGCCTGGATCTCGTATCGGACGTCGTCCAGCACCCGGCCTTCGCTCCGGAGGAGATCGAACGGCAGCGGCAGCAGCTGCTTTCGGGGCTGCGTGTGTCGTACGACGATCCCGGGTACCTCGCCAACATCGTGTTCGATCGGCTCGTCTTCGGTCTTCATCCATATGGGCGGCCGCAGACGGGCACGCCGGCAACGCTGGCCGCCTTGACCCGGGACGATCTGCTGGCGTTTCACAAGGAGTGGTTCGGCGCGAACAACGCGATCCTCGCCGTCGTCGGCGATGTGACGCCTGAGGAGGCATTCGCCGGGGCGGAACGCGCGTTCGGTCAGTGGACCCGCGCGCGCGCCGATGCCCCGAAACCACCCGAGGCTCCGGCACCGGCGCGACGCCTCGTCATCATCGACAAGCCCGGCGCGGTGCAGACCGAGATCCGCGTCGGCAACGTCGCGATTCCGCGCAAGAACCCCGACTTCACGGCGCTCGATCTCGCGGTCAAGGTGCTCGGCGGAGAAGGCGCCAACCGACTGCATCGCGTGCTGCGCAGCGAGCGCGGGCTCACCTACGGCGCGTCGGCGGATTTGACGGCGATGAAACAGGCCGGTGAGATCGAGGCGGAGACCAACACCAGGTCGGCGACGACCGCGGAGACGCTGCGGCTGATGGTGGACGAGATCTGGCGCCTCACGCGGGACCGCGTCGGCGATCGCGAACTGAGCGGCGCGCAGGAGTACGCGACGGGTTCGTTCCCGCTCACCATCGAGACGCCCAGCCAGATCGCGCTGCAGATCCTCAACGCGGTCTTCTACGGTCTCGATCTGAACGAGCTTCAGACGTATCGCGAACGCGTCAACGGCGTCAGCGCCGACGACGTTCAGCGCGTCGCGCGCGCGTATCTGCACCCCGACCGACTCACGATCGTGCTGGTGGGCGATGCGTCGGCGTTCATTGATCAGTTGCCCACGACGGGGTTCGACAAGTTCGAACGGATTGCCGCCGCAGACCTCGACATTTTTTCGACGGACCTGCGTCGGCACCCCGAAGGGCTGCCGGAGATGGCAGACTCACACGTCCGACAGGTCTCGCTCGGGACTGCGGATGTCCCTCTTCCGGCGAGCGTCGGACATCCGGCCACCTCGATGACGCAGAATAAAAGTCAGGATTCACCGAAGGCGATTCTCGACAAGGCGATTGCCGCGAAGGGCGGGCTCGAGAAGCTGGAACGCATCCGCACCGTTAGGGCGGAAGCCACGACGACCGTCCCGGGGCCGGACGGCCCCGTTGCGATGCCGACGACGACCTCCGTCGAATACCCCGGACGGTTCCGCATGGACGTCGAAACCCCGGCGGGGACATTGACGCAGGTGTTCGCTGACGGCAGTTACTGGATCAAGGATGCGCGGGGAGTGGGCGAACCGGATGCGCCCGTGCGGGATTCCATACGCGACGCGCTGCAACGCGACACGATCCCGATGCTGATCAAGGCGGCGTCGGGCGCGCTCGTGGTCCGCGGCGCGGACGTCGATGCCCCGTATGACGGCCTCATCGTGAGCGGGCCCGATCTGTCGCCGGTCACGTTGTTGATCAATCACGACAGCGGCGTGATCGAACGCGCCAGGTACGACAGCCAGGGCGGCACGGTGACCGAAGAGTACAGCGACTACCGGATCGTCGACGGCATTCGCGTGCCGTTCCACACCGTCGTCCGGCGGCCGGGCACTGGCGCGATCGAGCGCGACATCCGCCGAATCCATTTCAACGTCGCGCTGCCGCCGGGCGTGTTTACCCGGCCGAGTTGATGGCGGCAGCCACTCCGCTGCGGATCATGATCTCGTGTGGGGAGCCCTCCGGGGACCTCTACGCCAGCGCACTTGCAGCGGAGATCCGCGCACTCGAACCCACGGCCGACATCACCGGGTTCGGCGGTGAGCGATTGGCGGAAACGGGAGCATCGCTCATCGCCAGCTTCAACGGGGTGTCGGTCACAGGACTCGCGGAAGCGCTTCGCGTGCTGCCCAGGTCGTGGCGGCTGTATCGCCAGTTGGTACGTGCTGCCGACGCCCGTCGTCCCGACGTGTTCGTCCCTGTCGACTTCCCCGACTTCAACCTCATTCTCGCGCGCGCGCTGAAACGCCGCGGGATCCCCATCGTGTATTACATCAGCCCGCAGCTCTGGGCGTGGCGCCCCGGCCGCGTGAAGACGATCAAGCGCGTTGTCGATCGTGTGCTGGTCATCTTTCCATTCGAGACGGCGTTCTACGAAGCCGCGGGCGTGCCCGCAACCTTTGTCGGCCATCCGCTCCTCGAAATGCGATCGCGCATCAGCCGCGTCGATTTTCTGCGAGGAGTGGGCCTCGACCCGCAACGGCCTGTTGTGGCGCTGCTCCCGGGGAGCCGCAGGAACGAACTCCAGCAGCTCCTTCCGGACATGGTCAGGGCCGCGGCGTTGATCGCGAGCGCTGTCCCCGACGCGCAGTTCATCGTTCCGCGCGCGCCTCACCTGGACGATGCGCTGTTCCAGCCGCTCCGGGACTGGCCATCGCACGCCATCCCGCCGGTCGTCGTCAAGGACGCCGCCGATGCGACGCTCGCGAGTGCGGATGTCGCCATCGTCGCATCGGGCACCGCCACCGTACAGGCCGCGCTTCACGGGTGCCCGATGGTCGTCGTGTATCGCGTGACGCCGCTGACGTATCGACTTGGCAAGCCGCTCGTCACCGTGAACACCTACGCCATGGTCAACCTGATCGCCGGCCGCTCCGTCGTCCCCGAATTAATCCAGGACGGCTTTACGCCCGCGGCGGCGGCTTCGGAGGCGCTCCGCGTGCTGCGCGATCCCGCGCACGCGGCGCGGGTCCGTGCCGATCTGGCGCTCGTACGGGCGCGGCTCGGCGAACCGGGCGCGAGCCGGCGCGCGGCGGCGCTCATCGTCGCTGCGGCCCGCGCCAACGCTGACCGGCGTCGCTGATACACTTCGTCGATGCGCACGCTTGTGTTTGCCGCGGTCCTCGCCATCGCGCCTGTCGCCGCGAGCGCGACGGTCCTCGTGCCGATCGAATTCCGCGAACTCGTGAACGCGGCACCCATCATCGTCCACGGCCAGGTAATGGACGTGCACAGCGACTGGTCGACAGGCCGCCGCGCCGTCGAGACGTTCCTCACCCTCCATGTCGACGAGTATTTCAAGGGCGACCTCGGTTCGGAGATCACGATACGCGTGCCGGGCGGACGGCTCGGCAGATACCGCACGATCATGGTGGGCGCGCCCGTGTTCGCCAAAGGCGACGAGGTCGTTCTGTTCCTCAAGACGGGCGCGCCGTCGTACCCGACGATCGTGGGCCTCAGCGAGGGCGCATTTCGCGTCGTCACGATGCCGCGAACGTCGACCCGCATCGTGTCGCCGTCCGCTGTCATGAGCATTCCCGGCGCCGACGCGCAGCCGGTGGTCCGCGGCGACGTCACGCGGCGGCCGATCGGCGTCGACCAGTTCCGCGCGCTCGTGCGGCAGGTGATCGCAGAAGGCGCGAAATGAGGACGAGGCTCCTCCCGGCCGCCGCCGTTGTGGCGGCCTTCGCCCTCTGGGCGCCCGACGCGGGCGCCTACCTGAAACTTGGGACGCGCATCGGATCGAGCGTCATTTCGCTCAAGTGGAACGCGCTGCCAATCCGCTATTTCATCACCAACCAGGACGTCCCGGGCGTGACGGCGCCGCAGTTGCAGCAGGCCGTTTCGACCGCGTTCGCCACGTGGGGCGCCGCGCCGGACGTCAACCTTGGCGCGGAGTTCGAAGGCTTCACCGGCACGTCGCCGCTGCAGAATCGCTCTGAAACGGTACTTGGGTTCGCCGACCGTCCGGACCTCGATCGCGTGCTCGGATCGACATCGTTCACGGTCGACATGGTGTCAGGCGAGATCGTCGAGGCCGACATTTTCTTCAATTCGATCTTCCCCTGGTCGGCCGCTGCGGCCGGCGAGAGCGGCCGGTATGACGTGCAGTCGATCGCGCTCCACGAGATCGGACACCTGCTCGGTCTGGGGCATTCCGCGCTCGGGGAGACGGAACTCCGCGCAGGCGGCCGCCGCGTGCTCGCGAGCGAAGCGGTGATGTTCCCGATTGCGTTCTCGCCGGGCAGCATCGACCAGCGCACGCTCCACGCCGACGACATCGCGGGGATCTCGGATGTCTATCCGGATGACGCCATCCGACGGCGTACCGGCAGCATCTCCGGCCGGGTGACGAAGGACGGCTCGGGGGTCGCCGGGGCACACGTCATCGCCTACGCGCCGTCCACGGGCAAGCTCGTCGCCGGCTTCACGTTGAGCGACGACGGTTCGTTCGTCATCGCCTCGCTCGACCCCGGCCCGTACGTCGTGCGGGTCGAACCGCTCGACGATGCCGATTCGGACAGCTTCTTCGACGCGAGCGTGCACGTGGACGCGAATTTCCGTCCGGCGTTCTATCCGCAGCTGGTGATCGTGCCGGCGAGCGGCACGTCACGCAGCGTCGAACTGAAAGTGGTGGCGAAGTGATCGGACGCCGCGTGCTGCCTCTGCTCGCGGTAGTCGTCTGGCCGTCCGCTGTGGCACACGCGCAGTACACCAGCTCGAATCTGCCCCGTCCCGGCAGCATCGAAATCGGCGCAACAGCGACCTGGACGACGGGCCGCGACGGCGGAGCAGCCAGCGCGACCGAAACATCGAACCCGACGGTCAGTTCGACGCCCCTCACGCTGTTCAAGGCGGAGTCGCGCGTGAAGCCGACGGTGGGCGTCGCAGGGCAGATCGGCGTTTACCTTTCACGCGCGGTCGAAGTCGAGGGAGACGTCGCGTTCAGCCGTCCAGTGCTGTCGGTCCGCCTCTCGGGCGACTTCGAAGGTGCGGCCGACACGACCGCCGAAGAGACGCTCACGCATTACCTCATCGGCGGGTCCGCGATTTATCACTTTGGACGGGGAGCGCTGCGGCCGTTCGTCCTCGGCGGCGCGTCGTATCTGCGGCAGTTGGACGACGGCGCGGCGGCCGTGCAGAACGGCACCGAATTGCACGCGGGCGGCGGCATCAAGTACTGGTTCGGCCGCGGCCGTCGCCACCGCTCAGGCCTGCGGCTCGACGCCCGGGTGTCGTCGCGGGACCGGAGCGAGGGTCTCGATTCGGCGAAGCGCGCCACCGTCGCAACGCTGAACGCAGGGTTCGCCGTGCTCTTCTAGCGCAAGGATCGCAAAGATCGCAAAGATTGCAAAGATCAAACGATCGCAAAGATCTCAGGTCGCAAAAGCCACGACATCTTCTAAAGACCGCAACGATCAGAATCGTCGCGGTCTGAGCGATCTTTGGGAGCTTGTGAGCGCGCGGATCTTTTGATCTTTTGATCTTTTGATCTTTGCTTTTGATCTTTGCTTGCGATCTTTGCGTCAGATCTGTGTATTCAGCGTCGACTCATCGTCGGGCATCACCGGGTCGCGTGTGTCTCCTTCGTCGCGCGCGCGCTCCGGTGTGACGCGTGCGCCGCCTGACGGGCGGCCGCCGCCGAGGCCGCCGTTGTTGATCGTCGACGCGTCCGACTCGCGCGTGTGATCGACGGCGGTCGGATCCTGCTGGTCAGGTCGCCGCTCGACAGCCTGCTCCTGACGGCGTGGGTCGTGGGTCGCGTGGCGGTCGGTCATGCGTGTGTCTCTCCCTTCCGGTCGCCGCGCGGCGGCACGCGCTGCTGGTTGTTCGATTCCTCGTCATCCGAGCGGTTCGTGATTCCCGGGTGCGCCGCGCCTTCGTCGGTACGATCGTCTGTCCGCTCGTTGGTGAGCGCGGTGTCACGATCGCCCTCGGCGCGTTCCATGTTCGATGCACGATTCGGTGTGTTCTTGTCGGCCATGCAGCCTCCTGCCGCATCTGTTTCCAAAGCCCGTACCGCTGGGATACAGTCGCGCTCGTGGCGGACGCATCGGCCATGATCGAGTTCCGAGAGGTCAGCTATTCGCGACCGCCGGCCGGACGGGTGCTCGAGAGCCTCTCTCTGACAATCTCCCGGGGCACCCTGGTCGCGCTGGTGGGGCGGAGCGGCTCCGGAAAGAGCACCATGCTGCGCCTGGTGAACGGGCTGCTGGTGCCGACGACGGGACGCGTCCTCGTCGAGGGACGGTCCACGCGGGAGTGGAACCTGCTCGAGCTTCGGCGCGGCATAGGTTACGTGCTCCAGGATGTGGGGTTGTTTCCACACCTGAGTGTGGAAGAGAACGTCGCACTCGTCCCCTCACTGCTGAACTGGCGCGCGTCGACGTCTCTGGTGCGCGCGCACGAGATGCTGCAGCTCGTCGGCCTCGAGCCTTCAGTGTTCGCGCGCCGCAGCGTGCGGCAGCTCTCGGGCGGTCAGCGCCAGCGGGTCGGCGTCGCCCGCGCGCTCGCCGCCGACCCCTCAGTGCTCCTGATGGACGAGCCGTTCGGCGCGCTCGATCCCGTCACGCGTGCCGAGCTGCATCGCGAGTTCCGTGACATTCAACGACGGCTCCGCAAGACGATTGTCCTCGTCACGCATGACATGGCCGAAGCGTTCGCGCTGGCAGACATGGTGGGAGTGCTCGCGGACGGGCGGCTGGCCGCCATGGCACCGCCGCGGGACCTCGCGCGGTCGAACGATCCGCGCGTCATGCCGCTCCTGGCGCCGCTCGCCGAAATGACCGCCATCATCGGCGCCCCTGAATGAGCCTGGTCAGATTTCTTGCCTCGCATCGCGCGGAGGTGCTCGCGCTGCTGCTTCAGCACCTTCGGCTCGTCGGCGCCTCGACGGCGGCGGCGATCGCGATCGGCGTTCCGGTCGGCCTGCTCGCCGCACGCAAACCGCGGCTTGGCGCGCCAATCGTCTGGCTCGCCAACGTGGCCCAAACGATCCCGAGCCTGGCGATGTTCGGGTTCCTCCTGCCGCTGCCCTTTGTCGGCGGCCTTGGTGCGCGCGTGGCGATCATCGTGCTGATCCTCTACGCGCTGCTGCCGATCATCCGAACGACCGTTGCAGGCGTGAGCGGCATCGATCCGGTTCTGATCGAGGCCGGAACCGGCCTGGGGATGTCTTCGCGGCAGCTCCTCTGGCGGGTGCAGATCCCGCTCGCGCTGCCATCGATCGTCGCCGGCATCCGAGTCGCCGCGGTGATCGGCGTCGGCACGGCCACGATCGCGGCGGCTGTCGGCGCCGGCGGTCTCGGCGAGTACATCTTCCGCGGCCTCTCAATGGTCGATTCGACGGTGGTGCTCGCCGGCGCCGTTCCGGCGGCGCTCCTCGCGTTGACGCTCGACGGCCTGCTGCTCGGCTTCGAACGCCTGTATGCGTCCGGCCGGGTTCCGCGTTTGTCGGTGACGTTCGCCCTGTTGTTGCTGATGATCGCGCCGCTGGCCGCCACACATCGGTCCACGGCGACGATTCGGGTGGGCTCCAAGAACTTCACGGAACAGATCGTCCTCGGGGAATTGCTGGCGCAGACCATCGAGCGCGACACCGGGCTCGCCGTCGAGCGGCATCTGAATCTGGGCGGCACGTTCATCGCAGACAGGGCGCTGGCCTCCGGCGCGATCGACGTATACGTGGAATACACCGGCACCGCCGACACGGCCGTCTTCAAGAATCCGGTGGAAACGGACGCGGGTCGGGTCCTCGAGCGCGTGAGGACGCAATATGCCACCCGCGGACTCACCGTGCTGCCCCCGCTCGGGTTCAACAACACGTTCGCCATCCTCGTCCGCGGCGCGGACGCGCGCCGGCTGGGACTGCACACGATCGACGATGCGAGGCCGTACGCGCCGCGCTGGCGCGCCGGGTTCGGCTACGAGTTTCTCCAGCGCGCCGATGGCTATCCGGGGCTGTCGGAGACATACGGACTGCGCTTTGCCGAGTCCCCGCGGGCGATGGATCTGTCCCTCATCTATCGCGCGCTCGCGGACCGTCAGGTCGATCTCATCGCCGGCGACGCGACAAACGGCCTGATTTCGGCGTACGACCTCGCGGTCCTGGCCGATTCGCGGCACTACTTTCCGCCGTATGACGCGGTGCCGGTCGCGCGAAGCGCGGTGCTGTTGCGCTATCCGGCGGTGCGGGACGCCCTGGCCTCGCTGGCGGGCCGCGTGAGCGCCGCCGACATGCGCCGGATGAACCGGGCCGTCGATGCGGAACATCGGGATTCTGCCGCCGTCGCGCGCGAGTTTCTCGCGCAACTTGAACGCAATGGTCAAACTAAGGAATGATCGAAGGATGGCCGCGCAGAATTCGTTCGCCACCCGCACGCCGATCACGGTCGGCGACACGCGCTATCAGATCTTCAGCCTTCCGGCGCTCGAGAGGGCCGGTTTCGCCGGCGTCTCGAAGCTCCCGTATTCGCTGAGAATCCTGCTCGAAAACCTGCTCCGACACGAGGATGGCCGCGGCGTCGACCGGGACGACATCGAGGCGCTCGCGCGGTGGGACGTCGCCGCGCCTGCGCAGAAGGAAATCGCCTTCATGCCCGCGCGGGTGCTGCTCCAGGATTTCACGGGCGTGCCGGCGGTCGTCGATCTTGCCGCGATGCGCGATGGCGTTGTCCGTCTGGGCGGCGACCCCGCCCGCGTCAACCCGTTGCAGCCCGTCGAGCTCGTGATCGATCACTCGGTCCAGGTGGATCACTTTTCAGAGCGCAACGCGCTCGAGCTGAATGCCGAGCTCGAGTTCGCGCGCAACAAGGAGCGGTACACGTTCCTCCGGTGGGGACAGACGGCGTTCAAGAACTTCCGCGTCGTCCCGCCCGATACCGGCATCGTCCACCAGATCAACATCGAGTACCTGGCGCGCGTGGTCTTCAGCGAGCAGCAGAACGGCGAGTGGTTCGCCTATCCGGACACGCTCGTCGGGACCGACTCGCATACGACGATGGTGAATGGTCTGGGCGTGGTGGGCTGGGGCGTCGGCGGGATCGAGGCGGAGGCCGCGATGCTTGGACAGCCGATCTCGATGCTGATTCCGGACGTCGTCGGTTTTCGGCTCGTCAACCGGCTGCCTGAAGGCGCGACGGCGACGGATCTCGTGCTCACGATCACCGAGCGGTTGCGCAAGCTCGGGGTCGTCGGCAAGTTCGTGGAGTTCTTCGGCCCAGGGCTGGAGTTCCTGACGATTGCCGATCGCGCGACGCTCGGCAACATGTCCCCCGAATACGGCGCCACGATTGCGATCTGTCCGATCGACGACATGACGCTGGATTACCTGCGACTGACCAGCCGTGACGACGCGCGGGTGCGGCTCGTGGAGACCTACGCAAAGGAGCAGGGCCTCTTCCGGACCGCGGATTCTCCGGAACCTGTCTATACGCAGAGCGTGGAACTGGATCTCTCGACGGTCGAGCCGAGCCTTGCGGGGCCGAAGCGGCCGCAGGATCGCGTGTCGCTCGCGCAGGCCAAGCAGAAGTTCGAGCAGGCGCTCGCCGTGATGATGACGGAACGCAAGGCGAAGCCGGCGACCATCACGCCCAAGCCGGGGGAGACCACGCCCGCATCGGCGACGCCGTCTGCTGCCGCGGCTGTGTTGTCTTCGTCTGCGGAAACGGCACCAGGCCTGGAGGGGCTGGATCACGGTGCCGTCGTCGTTGCGGCGATCACGAGCTGCACGAACACGTCGAATCCCAGCGTCATGATCGGTGCGGGCCTGCTCGCCCGCAACGCGATTCGCAAAGGCCTCTCGACCAAGCCGTGGGTGAAGACGAGCCTCGCCCCCGGATCGCTCGTCGTGACGGAGTACCTTCGCGCGGCGGACCTGCTCGAGCCGCTGGCGGAGCTCGGCTTCAATCTCGTGGGGTACGGCTGCACGACGTGCATCGGCAACAGCGGGCCGCTGCCCGAGCCCGTGTCCACGATCGTCAGGGACAAGAACCTCGTCGTCGCGTCGGTGTTGTCCGGCAACCGCAACTTCGAAGGACGCATTCAGTCGCAGGTGCGCGCGAACTACCTGGCGTCGCCGCCGCTCGTCGTGGCGTATGCGCTCGCCGGGCGCATGCAGGTCGATCTGACGACGGAGCCGATTGGTACGGGTGCTGACGGTCAACCCGTGACGCTGCGCGACATCTGGCCGAGCGAACGCGAGATTCAGGAAACGATGCTGAGGGCCGTACGGCAGGAGATGTTCCGGTCGACGTATGCCGAGGTGTTCGAGGGTGACGAGCGGTGGAAATCGCTGCCGATTCCGCATGGTGATCGCTTCAACTGGCAGGAAGACTCGACGTACATCCGCAACCCGCCGTTCTTCGAGGGCTTGACGCGGACGCCGACACCGCCGTCGGACATTACGGGCGCGCGCGTACTCGCGCTGCTGGGCGACAGCGTCACGACCGACCACATCTCGCCGGCGGGATCGATTCCGGCAGACAGCCCGGCGGGGAAGTATCTGATCGAGCACGGCGTGCGGCCCCGCGCGTTCAACTCGTACGGCGCGCGGCGCGGTAACCACGAAGTGATGATGCGGGGCACCTTCGCGAACATCCGGCTGCGCAATCAGATCGCTCCAGGTACGGAAGGCGGATGGACCACGCTCTTCCCGTCCGGCGACGTCACGACGATCTACGACGCATCGGTGGCGTATCGCGAGCAGGGGGTTCCGCTGATCGTGATCGCCGGTAAGGAGTACGGGTCGGGATCGTCGCGCGACTGGGCCGCGAAGGGCACTCTGCTGCTGGGGGTGCGCGCGGTGCTTGCCGAGACGTTCGAGCGCATCCATCGCAGCAACCTGGTCAACATGGGCGTGCTTCCGCTGCAATTCCGCAACGGTGAGAACGCCGCCTCGTTGAAGCTGACCGGGAAGGAGACGTACGACATCGTCGGCGTCGCCGATGCCTCGCCGCGCTCGACGATTGTGGTCCGTGCGTCTTCTGCCGAGGGCACCGTCACCGAGATCATCGCGGTCCTTCGGATCGATACGCCGGAGGAGCTCGTCGCCTACCGCCACGGCGGCATCCTGCCCTATGTGGTCAGGCAACTGGTGAGTTAGAACGACGCGTGAGCCCCGTGGAGATCAAAGATCGCGCGGCCGAGCTCGGATTCGATCTCTGCGGCATCGCGCCGGTCGGCGATCATCGGGAACTCGCGCGGTTCCGAGACTGGCTGGATCGCGGGTACGGCGGTGACATGCAGTATCTCGAGCGGTCTGCCGAGCGGCGCGCCGACGTTCGAGCCGTTCTCCCATCCGCGCGCTCCGTCATCTGTCTCGGTACCGTCTACAACACGGACCGTCCGCTCTCGATTCATCGGGAGGCCGGCCGGGCCCGTCTCGCGCGGTACGCCTGGGGAGACGACTACCACGACGTGATCGGCCGGCGCATGGAAGCGCTGCTCACATGGATGCGAGAGTCCGTCCGGGAGCCGTTCGATGCGCGAGCCTACGTTGATACCGGCCCGGTCCAGGAAAAGGTGTATGCGCAGTACGCCGGGCTCGGATGGATCGGCAAGAACACCTGCCTGATTCACGGCCGGCTCGGGTCGTGGATCTTTCTATCGGAGATCATCTGCTCGCTTCCGCTCGATGTCGACGCCCCGGCCGTCGATCAGTGCGGTACGTGCCAGCGCTGCCTCCAGGCGTGCCCGACGGGCGCGATCGTCGAACCATACGTGCTCGATGCGACACGCTGCCTGTCGTATCTGACGATCGAATTGAAGGGTGCGATTCCCGAAGACCTGCGGACATCCGTGGGCGCGCAGGCCTACGGGTGCGACATCTGTCAGGACGTGTGTCCGTGGAACAGAAAAGCTGCCGTCTCGAGCGACCCGGCCTGGCTTCCGCGCGCGGTCTTCGATGGGCCCTCTCTTGCGGATTTGTGGAGCACGCCGGATGACGAGCTGCGGCGGGGCCTGAAAGGGAGCGCGATGACGCGCGCCGGCGTCAAGCGCTTCCGCCGCAACCTGGCGACCTGTGCGGGAGCGACCGGTGATGCCGAGGCGGTCGCCGCCTTGATGACGGTGAACGAACCCTCGTGCGAAGAGCCGCTGGTCACCGAACACATCGACTGGGCACGTGCCCGCGCCGAAGTGATCGCGACGCGTGAGGGGCGTGATGACTGAACGAGGCGCCGGGGGCGACGGCCCACCCGTTCCTGATCTCATACCCGATCGGCCGACGCTGAAAAGCGTTCGCGAAGCGGCAGCGGACTGCCGCGCGTGCGATCTCTACAAGCGCGGTACGCAGACCGTCTTTGGCGAAGGCCCGCGCCGGGCGGAGGTCATGATGGTCGGCGAACAGCCGGGCGACGCCGAAGACCTCGCCGGACATCCTTTCGTCGGTCCCGCCGGACAACTGCTCGACCGTGCGCTCGAGGACGCGGGCATCGATCGACGCCGTGTCTACGTCACCAACGTCGTCAAGCATTTCAAATGGGAGCCGCGCGGCAAGCGGCGGATACACGCGAAACCCAACAGCGCGGAGATTACGGCGTGCCGTCCGTGGCTCGAGACGGAGATCGCGCTCGTGAAGCCGCGCATTCTCGTCTGTCTGGGAGCAACGGCCGCGCAGGCGCTGCTGGGCCGCGCCTTCAAGGTCTCGCAGCAGCGCGGCCGCTTCGTCGCCTCGGACCTCGCGCCGCTCGTCACCGCAACCGTCCATCCGTCATCCATCCTTCGCGCGCGGGGCGATGACGCGCGGCATCTCGAGATGAAGCGATTCGTCGCCGACCTGAAGCAGATCGCGGCGCATCTATCCGACAAATAACGATCTAGGATCGAGAAATGGCGGAACCTTTTCGACCAGCGCTGCTGGTGTCGATGCCGCAGCTGCAGGATCCGAATTTCGCGCGGACCGTCGTGCTCCTGTGCGAGTTCAATCCGGAGGGGGCGTTCGGCCTGGTCATCAACCGGCCGACCGACATGGTGGCGCGGGAGATGATTCGTCTCGAACCGCCCTTGAACGGCGGAAACTCGCTGCCGCTGTGGATTGGCGGTCCTGTCGAGCAGCAGCGCGGGTGGATTCTCATCGGCGAGGCTCCCGACTCCGAGGAATTCCGAACGATTCGCGAGGGGCTGTATCTCTCGACGTCTCCTGTCCTGCTGCGACAGGTGCTCGAGGCGCGGCCCGCGCCGCGTGCGCGGGTGCTCGCCGGCTACGCGGGCTGGGCGCCAGGGCAACTGGATCAGGAGCTCGCGCAGTCCGCGTGGCTGTTGAGCGAGATCGATCTCGACGTCGTTTTCGATATCGACCCCTCGCAGATGTGGGAGACCGTGATCAGGCGCCTTGGCGCCGATCCGTCATCGCTGACGATGAGCCACGGGGTGCATTGAGCGGCAATTCGCTAGTGCTTTCCCAAAATTTCTTCGAAAAACGCGAGCGCGCGCGGGTCTTTCGATTGTCCCAGCCAGAACATCGCCTGCTTGCGGACGACGGGGTTCTTGTTCGTGCGGGCGGTCTGAATGAGGAGCGGCACCCCTTCGTCTTTCGGCAACTGGCTCAGTGCAAACACGGCGCGGCGCTTCACGTCCGTGTCGGGGTCCTGCTCGATGGCGGCCGTGATCTCGCCCGCCGCCTTGTCGCCCGCGCGCTGCGCGAGCCAGAACAGCGCGTCCCCGCGTACTTTCGTACTCGGATCCTGGCGCGCGAACCTGATGAGCGCAGGAACGGCCGACGGGTCGCCGTGCATCGCGATCGCCGCCAGCGCCGCGCTGCCAATCCGATCGGTCCGCTGTCCCGCGTTTGCGTCGGAGAGGAATGAGGACAGGAAGGCGATCGAGTCACCGCCGTTGACGCTGTCGAGCCAGTAGATCGTACGCCCGCCCGCATCGAGCTGGCAGTCACTCGAAAACGTGCGGATCTTCTGGACCGCCTTGTCCTCCACCCGGAGCAGGACCATCACTGTTGCATCGCCTTCGAGATGCGCCGTCCCGCCGCCGCCCGCTGTGCGGTCCACGACCGTGTGGTTGCCTGGCTCCAGGCCGCACCCGCCCCAGTAGCCGTTGTCGGCGCAGCACATCTCGTGTTCGCCTGGCCGCGCCGTGGCGGCGTACCCGATCCACACGGGCTCGGTTTGATTCGCCGCGATTGCGCGGACGGTGCCCGCCAGGTTCGAGGCAATCGCCTGTTGGACGAGGCGCCCGTTGGTGACACGCGGTTGTGCGACTGCTGAGGGCGCCACGAGGAGCGCGATCGCAGCGGCCGCGCTGAGCAGCGATGTTCTCATCGTCCTGAGTCTCCCTTCTTCAGCGCAGGCCTTCCGGGCCTGTCATTTGTTCAACAATTCGAGCAGGTAATCCGTCGCGACCTTCGAGTTCATCAGCGACAGCTTCTGGACGATGTCCTTCTTCATCGCCGGGTCCTGCTCCTTGCGCGCGAGCGCCACGAGCGATTCCGCGTTGTTCTGAATGAACAGCGCCTGAATGACGGCCTGACGGATCGCCGGGTCCTTGTCCGTGGCGTAGATGTCCGCGAGCGCGGCACCCGTGTCCTTGCCCCCCATCAACCCGAGATTGCGGACCGCGGTGCGGCGCAGCTCGGGGTTCTGTTCGCTCCTGGCGAGCTCGATCATGCGGGCGGCATTGCCGCCCGTGAACATCGCCTGCAGAATCTGCTTCTTGACGTCGACGCTGGACTCCTTGCGATACATCGTCATCAATTCGTCGGTGGCGCCCATCACGCCGAGCTGACGGACCGCTTCTGTGCGAAGGTCCGGGTTCTGTTCCGTCTGCGCGACGGAGAGCAGCCGGTCCTTCTCACCCGCGACCATGAAGGCGCGGAGAATGCGGCGTTTGACGTCGACGTCGGACGTGCTCTTGTAGATGTCCGCCAGCGCCGCGCGGCTTTCGGGCCCGCCGTGGATGCCGAGGTACTGAATGGCTTTCATCTGCACGTCCGGGGTCCCGCCGTTGCCCTTCGCGATGTTGACGAGAACGTCGCGGGCCTTCGGCGAATTGCTCTGCGCGAGCACGAACAGCGCGCGCTCTTTGAGCGCCGGCGAGCCGGTGCCCTGCAGGATCTTCTGGAGCATCGGGACGGCCTGCTCAGGGTCGCTGTTCTGCAGCGCCTGGATGGCCAGGAGCTTCAATTCCTCGTCGCTCTGCGTTTCCGGGCGTACGGGCTGCCCGGCATCACGGCGCACTTCGACCTCCAACGCCTTCGCCTGCTCGATGTAGCGGCTCTTCGGAAAGTCCTTCTGGAGCGCGGCGATGGTGCTGAGGGCTTCTGCGCGCTGGCCGAGCCGGTTCTGCGCGAACGCTTTCCAGTAGAGCGCCGCGTCCGCGCGCGCGCCCTTCATCTCGATCACGCGGTCGAAGTTCGTGACCGCGCGGTCCCAGCGTGAGCTGTCCAGCGCCTGTTGGCCGGCGTCGTAATACCGGTTCTGCTGGTCGGCATCTCGCGACGCATGCTCGCGATCGCGCTCCGCCAACTCGCGCGCGCGCTCCGCCTGGTCGCGGTCGCGATCCTGCGGGGACGCGCCGAGCTCTTCTCTGGCGCGCTCCAGGGCCATGTCGGCTTCGGCCACGCTCGCGGCGGAGACGGCGCCGGCGGCGGCCGCGCGTTCGAGCGCCAGTTGCATCGCGCGGTCGGACGGGACCGCCGCGGCGGCTTGCGCCGCGCGTTCCGCATCCGCTCGAGCGGCCTGGGCGGTGATGGCAGTCTGTGCACCCGCCGGCCACGCCGTCAATGCGACGGCCACGGCGGCACTCACGGTCAAAACACTCTTCGTCATGTCGGCTACCCTTTGTCTGTCAGCTCACGATTCTTTGTTTCAACGCGGCGCGCTGCCGCTCGTGCACATCAGAGGAGACCACCCTCACCTTGAACAGCAGGCCCTTCGATTCGATGCGGCGCCGCACCTGATCGAAGTCGTCCTGCGTCAGCGTGGACGGGCTGGCCGCCACGTCCACCAACACCCGTTCGAGTTCATCGAGCAGCGACGCCGTGGCCGCGTCACCCGTTTTCAGTGCGGTTTCCCGATAGAGCCGGTTGGTCGCGAGCAGTTGCTGCGCACGCGTTCGCTCCATCGAGATATCCACGTGCCCCGTCGCATCGTCTGCACTCACCAGCTCGATCAGCATCATCTGCGAGCGATCGAGGTGGTCGCCCAGATCCACGAGCAGGATGCGCTCGCGCACCGCCTTGGGGGACGTCGCGCGTGCAGTCGTGCCGGGTCCGGCCGCGGGCGTTCGAGAGACCAGCCGTCCCGCGAAGAACGCGCCGGTCACGAGTACGACGATCAGGGCGGCAAACGCGAGCCGCGAGGGGGAAAACACGAACCACGAGAGCCAGCCGGCGCGGTGATCGGGAAGCGCCGCTTCGAGGCGCGCCCACGCCACCCGCTCGAAACCGTCTGGAGCATCGGCTGCAGGCACGCTGTCGACGAGCGCCATCACACGCTGAAGCCGGCTGTAGGTGCCGTGGCACTCCGCGCACTCGCTCAAGTGTGCGGTCGCACGATTCTCCTCGGCCCCCCCCATTTCGCCGTAATAGTGGAGCACGAGGTCGTCTTCGGTGAGGTGCTGCATGCCTATGCCTCGATGAACGGTTCGAGCGCCAGCCGCATCTTGCGAACCGCGCGGAAGATGCTGTGTTTGGCCGCGTTCGTCTTGAGCCCCAGCGCGCGGCTGATGTCTTCGATCGACTGCCCTTCGAAGTGCCGCAGGACGAACGCGGCGCGTTCCATCGCGCTCAATCCCGCCATCGCCGACGACACACGCTCCTGCACCTCGGTGCTGAGCATCAGGCGCTCGGGCGAGTGGTCGACGCGGTCCTCGGCGATGGCCTCGAAGTGTTCGAGATCTGCCGACTCGTGTCCCGCTTCGTGATGGCGGCGCGAGCGAATGAGGTCAATCGAGCAATTCACGGCAATCCGGTGCAGCCAGGTACTGAAGTTGGCGCGCGATTCGAAGCGTCCGAGCTGCCGGTACGCGCGCAGAAACGTTTCCTGGACGACGTCCTCGGCGTCCTGGGGACTGCCGGTCATGCGGTGCGCCAGACGGTAGACGGCGCGGCCATGGCGCTCCATGAGCCCCTGGAATGCGTCGCTGTCGCCGTCGCGGGCCAGCGCGACGGCCGTGGCGTCCGTATGCGGCATCCGAGTGATTAGACGGGAGTTGCGGCCGGCGGTTAGGCCGGGCTATGTGGATTTTGCCGCCGGCGCGTATGGGGACGCGACAGCGCGGAGGAGCATCCGTGCGCTAATAGATCGGCTCGACTTCGTCGTCCTCCGGCGCGCGGCTGGACTCTTCCGCCACGTCCGGAGCGCCGGGGACGTCCAGCGTCCGGACATTCTGAAGAATGTCGCGGACCCGGAGGATTTCCGAGCGAAGGGCGTCGATACACCCTTGCTGGGTTTCATGCGCCACGTCGGTTTCGACGCCGCAGAACGGACAATTCATGTGGGACTCGGCCGACTTCCGCAGGGGACCGTCGAGGGATAGTGCAAGAAGAGGTCCGGCTTAGCTCAGCGAGGCGAGCGTCCGCTCGAAGCCTTCCCGCAGCGGCGTGATGCGCAGGCCGAGATCCTGCTGGGCGTCGGTGCTCTCCAGCGCCCAATCGTGGCGGAAGACATCGACCACCCCTCGCGTGAGGAGCGGGGGTCTTCGCAGCACCGCCGCACGTGCCTCTTCGATGGCGCCGGCGAGAGTCGCCAGTGCGTACGGAATGTTGGCCGGTACTGCGAGTCCCCGAGCATCCCGAAGGAACTCGAAAATCGCGCGCTGTGGCGCGTTCACCCCGCCAACCACGTATTCGCTTCGGGGCGCCGCGAGCTCGACCGCAGCGACGTGCGCGTCGGCGACAGCGGCCACATCGCAGAATGACCAGGTCCGATCACCGCCGATCAGTCCCGGCAGCCGCCCGCGCAGGCGATCGAGCATGAGCCGCGCGACAAGATTTCCTTCAGTTGTCCGTCCGGGACCATACACGACCCCGGGATACAGCGCGACCAGCGGCACTCCTTCGGCTGCGGCACGTCGAGCGACGTCGCGCGCGATGACTTTCGTCCGCTGGTAGTGGTTCGCTGTCAGCGGACGCGGGCTGTCGCTCGGCGGCAGCGCCAGAAAGGAAGATGTGTAGACGAGCCGCGGCGTGTGATGCAACCGGACTGCGGCAATCGCCGATTGCAGCCCGCCCACGTTGATCGCGTCGAACTCGGATGCGTCCGGCCGCCACACCGAGACGAGCGCCGCGGTGTGGCAGACCGCATCCACGCCAGCCGCCGCGGACGCGACCGCTGGCGTATCACGGACGTCGCCGTCGACGAGCGTCCCCGGAAGCCCGCTCGCCGTTGCATGCCGTGCGAAGACGACGGGGTCGTGACCGCGCGTGACGAGCGCCTGCACGATGGCGGATCCGAGATATCCTGTCCCGCCGGTGACGAGTACCCGCACGCATTCATTATGCGTGGGGATTCGACGTACACTTGTGCGGATGTTCAAACGCCAGCGGACCGGTTCGGTGGTCTGCGCCTCGTGCGGATCGCTTGTCGGCGTCAACGACGAGCAGTGCTACACGTGCGGGCGCCGCAACCCGGGGCTCTGGGGATTCGGCCCGCTGCTGCGCCGTTTCGAGAACGACATCGGCTTCACCTCCGCGATCGTGTACGGCTGCAGCGCGATTTACCTTGCGTCGCTCGCGCTGACGGTGCTGACGGGCGGCAATATCTTCAGCGGGTCGATCTTCTCGATGCTCGGCCCGAATCAGACCGCATGGCTGGTGATGGGCGCGAGCGGCGCCGTGCCCGTGTTCGGGCTCGGCCG
>DATJFQ010000098.1:0-91562 GCA_035495555.1 Vicinamibacterales bacterium | reverse complement strand
ATGAGCGTATCGAGCGCCTCCTTCGACGCCTCGGCCGTCGCAAGGAGCGCGCGCAAGCTGCCGACAGCCGCGAGCGACAGTTCGGCGGGCCCGCGGTCGAGCGCTTCGCGCGCCAGCGTGAGCCCGCGTGGATCCGCCATCGATTCCAGCGCGCGAAGGATCCCGACCCGGGAACGAGTGGTGGCGGCAGGATACGCGGCGAACAGGTGTTCGGCGGCGCGCGGGCCGATGACGGCGAGACGCGCAATCGCCGCCTCGCGCCGGACATCGTCCGACCCTCCGAGCGCGGTGATCAGCGGTTTGATCTCCGCGCCGGAGGACGGACGGATGGGCATGGACCGATTATCGCTGCAAGCGGACCGTCAGCGCCGCCCGCCGGTTGAGGCGGCGGGTTTCCTCGCGGCTGTTGTCGTACTTCGGACGCTCTTCGCCGTAGCTGACGGCACGCAGGCGATCGCCGGAGATGCCGCGGCTCGTGAGATAGTCGCGGACCGCGTTTGCCCGCCGCTCCCCGAGCGCCAGGTTGTATTCGGCCGTGCCGATGTTGCAGGTGTGGCCTTCGATCTCGATGTGCAGATCGGCGTTGTCCTGCAGGGCGCGGACGACTTCATCGAGCAGTCGCGTGGCCTCGGGCCGCAGGCTGTAGCGGTCGAAATCGAAGTGCACGTCCTCGAAGACCACTTCCTTCACTGCCGGTTTGATGACCTGGATCGTCACTGCATCCGATGCGGTCCCCCCTTTGCCGTCGTCGACGGTGACGGTCACCTGCACCGGCCCTTCCTGCACCGGCGCGGTCCACGGCGTCTGCCGAGACGTGCCGTTCGTGAACGTGCCGGTGGGCGCGCTCCAGCGATACGAGAGCGCATCTCCGTCGGGATCCTGCGCATCGGCCGTGACCGTTGACGCTTTCCCGACTTCCACCGTGCACGGCTCACAGCGCGCGTGCACCGTCGGCGGCTGATTGCGCGGAGCGGGCGGGGGAGGAGGCGGCGGCGGAGCCGGGGCGACATACACGCGGACGCCCGGGTGATACCCGATTCGTCCGACGATATCCATCCGATCGCCCGCCCCGTTTGTGTACTGGCTCAGGAAGCTGTCGCGCGAATCGACGCTCGGCCTCCAGGTCCATCCGGCGCCGGCGAAAAACCCCGAGCGCGCCTGCCAGGTAAGACCCAGATCGATTTGCACAGGCGACTTGATCTGCTCGCTGAATCCGGTCGCCAGCGTCGAAAGATCATCCGCGCTGGACAGCGCCAATCTGACCGAAGGCGTGTCGTTCGTGTACTTCTCGCCGGAAATCTCCGCGGTGAACCGGAGGGATCTGCGCGACGGCACGCCGACGCCAAAGCCCCAGCGCAGTCCGTTCGTCGTTTCGACGGCGTCAGGTTTCCCGCGGACGATGAAGCCGCCGTAGCCGGCCAATTCGGCGCGCTCGTTGACCTCTTTGCTCACGACGACGTCGAACGCGAAGTCCGGCTTGCCGCTGCTTGCACCGGAGCTCTTGTCGCCGGTCGGCAGCTTGATCATCGGGCGCAGTGCAAACGCGACCGGCTGCTGCCGCCACTGCGAGCTGAGATTGATCTTGGCGCCTACCCAGAAATCGCCGAGCTGGTTGCCAATCCAGCCTTGACCGTTCAGGGGCGCCTCTGGCGAGTACCCGCCGGCCGACGGCTGCGACGAGACGTAGAGCGGGCGGATATCGCGATCGATGCGCGTGACCAGCGTCCAGGCTCCAAAGAGCTCCGCTCGATCAGCGATGCCAACGCCGAACGTGACGGGCCAGCGCGAGATGTCGCTGAAACCCTGGTTGTCGTCGAAGTTGACCCGATACGCGCTCGCAGACCAGCGCCGCGCAGGCAGCACCTCGCCGGTCGGTACGTTCCACAGGCCGGTGTCGCCCATGAACGTCGTCGTCGCGGGACGGGTTTCCACCTGGGCTGGAGGAGTCGATTGGGTCGCGGGAGTGGGTTGTGCCGCGGACGTCTGTGCGAGGGCGGGGGCGGCAAAGAGGGCCACCAATCCCAACGTGCTCGCTATCTGTCGCATGATGCCTCGGTTCCGGCGGGGGTTTCGGGGAGCTGTCGTCGCGCAGGTTTACGAGACCTGACCCGCCGACTCGACAGTATAGCGCGGCCGAGCTGTTCAGATCACGGAATTGTTTCAGGCGGGTTCGCCTGTCGAGGCTTTTTCTTCTTCCCGAAGATGAAGGCGATGACGATGCTGATGAGGTACAGGCCCCACATCGGGACGGCCATGATCATCATCGACATCATGTCGGTGCCGGGGCTGACGACCGCAGCGACGATAGCAATGATGAGGACGGCGTACTTGAAATACGCCCAGAGCATCCGGGCCGTGACGACACCCATGCGGGCCAGGAAAAAGACCAGCGTCGGCATCTCGAAGACGAGGCCGAAGCCGAGGAGCATCTTGGTGTAGAGGCTGAAGGCCTCATCGACCTTCGGCATGAACACCATGTAATCGGTGCTGAAGCTGATGAAGAACTTCCACGTCCACGGAAACGCGATGTAGTGCGAGAAGAGTCCTCCGAGCACGAAAAAAATGGTCGAGAGGAGGACGAACGGAATCGCGAACTTCTTCTCGTGCGTGTAGAGGCCGGGGGAGATGAACTTCCAGAGCTGCCAGATGATGAGCGGCGACGAGAAGAAGATGCCGGCAATCAGGCCGATCTTCAGGTACAGCATGAACGGCTCGGCGCCGGCCGTGTAAATCAGCTTGTTGCCGCCCGGCAGCATGTGCTGCATGGGCAGCATCACGAAGTCGAAAATGCGCTGGATGAAGATGTAGGCGATCGCGCAGCCCGCGAGCAGCGAATAGGCGGAGTAGATCAGCCGCTTGCGCAGTTCCTCGAGATGCTCGAGGAACGACATCTTCGACGCGCCGTCGAGGTCGTCGTCGTCGGGATGTCCCGGGCGATAGTCATCCTGCAGCGCGGGCTGGTCGGCGCGCGCGGAGGTGCCCGGGAAAGGTACGAGCGCCATCGAGGGCCGGGCGGTTACGCGCTGCCGTTCTGGCGCGGGATGCTGCCCGCGATCGGCGATTCGTTCACGACCGACGGCCGGGCCGGTTCGACGGGCGGGATGGCGGTCGACTCCTGGCGAGCGGACCGCTGATCATCGAGCCGGATTTCCTCGTCCAGCGTATTCCTCAGCTCGTTGGACGCCCGCTTGAATTCAGCCAGGCTCTTGCCCAGCGACCGTCCGAGCTCCGGCAGCTTCCGGGGCCCGAAGATGATGAGCGCGAGCGTGAAAATGATGATCAGCTCTGGAAGCCCTACTGAGCCTAGCATGAACCAAAGTATACACCCGCCAGCGGCCCCCGTGGGAAGCCGCGCATCGACCCGGAACTCTTTGCCCTGCCTGCACTTCCTCTGTTACGATGCGATCCATGCGTAGTCCCCGTTTCGTGCCGGTCGTGGCGCTCGCGGTACTCTTGTCGGCGCTGGCTGGCGGCTTCTTCGGGAGCACCGTTCTGGCCAAGCAGGACCAGGTGCAACTGCAGTATCGCGCCTTTACCGCCGCGCTGGCAGCGGTCGACCGCGAGTACGTCGACAACGTGCCGTCGGATCGTCTGGTGTACGGCGCGATCGACGGGATGCTGCACACGCTCGACCCGCATTCGAGCTTCTTCGACCCGAAGCAATACGCGCAGATGCGCGAGCGGCAGGAAGGCAGTTACTACGGCGTCGGCCTGTCGATTCAAACCGTCGACGGCGACGTCACCGTCGTCTCGGTGTTCGAAGGCTCCCCCGCGTACCGCGCCGGGATCCGCCGCGGTGATGTGATTGCGCGCGTGAAGGGCCAGGATGCGAAGAACTGGACCACTGAGCAGACTGCCCACGAATTGAAGGGACCCAAAGGCACCAAAGTCAATATCTCGATCCGCCGACCGGGATACGACAAATTGATCGACATGGACGTCGAGCGCGATCAGGTGAACATCACCACGGTCCGCGGCGCGTTCATGCTCGATCCGCAGACGGGCTACATCAAACTTGGCGACTTCTCCGAAACGTCGGACCACGAGGTCGGCGAGGCGGTTGCGAAACTCGAATCGCAGGGCATGAAGCGGCTGGTCTTCGACCTCCGCGACAATCCCGGCGGCCCGCTCGATCAGGCGATCCGCATTGCGAACCGGTTCCTGCCCCGCGGCGACATGATCGTCTACACGCGCGGGCGCATCCCCAACTCGGACGAAGATTATCGCGCGACGGAAAACGCGGACTACACGGGGCCGATGATGCTGCTCGTCAACCGGAACAGCGCGAGCGCATCGGAGATCGTGACCGGCTCGCTGCAGGACCACGATCGCGCGCTCATCGTCGGCGAGACGACGTTCGGCAAAGCGCTGGTGCAGTCCGTCTACCGGATCAGCGAAGGCGCCGGATTGGCGCTGACGACCGGCCGGTACTTCACGCCCAGCGGCCGCATGATCCAGCGCCCGTGGGACGGCAGCTTCGACGAATACCTCACGTACACGCTGCGCGATCAAACGGGGCAGCGCGAACACAACGCGTCGCAGTTGAAATACACGGACGCGGGCCGCAAGGTCTACGGCGGCGGCGGGATCGAACCCGACAAGTTCTACGTCGGCCCCGTGCAGGGCTTCAACCCGACGCGGTTCGGCCGCGGACTGTATGCACGCGGCGCGTTCGCGAACTACGCAGAGCGCTATGCCGCCGAGGGCGATACGCGGATGGCAGTCGCCGGCAGCGCCAAGAAGCGCGTCGCGCGCGGCTTCCAGGTCTCCGACGCGATGGTCAACGACTTCAAGTCGTATCTGCAGTCCGAGAAGGTGAAGATCGACGACGCGGCGTTTGCCAAGGACATCGATTTCATCAAGGCGATGATTCACTACGAAATCGACGTGGCGCTCTTCGGGACCGGCGAAGCGCAGAAGAACCTGATTGCGCACGATCCGCAGGCGCAGTTCGCGATGGGGCAGTTCGCGGACGCGGTGAAGCTGTCGGAACTGGCCAGGACCAGGCTGAATACGAAAGGCGGTAAATAGTTCGCGATGGACGATGGACGATGGGCGATTGTCGAGCATCGAACATCGAGCATCGAGCATCGTTAGGGCACTAGACCCTATTACTTGTGCGCGCAGTTTAGTGTTGCCACTAGGTATGGGGGCTTGTTAGACTGGCCGCCGTTCGCTGGCCCCAAGGGGACATCCCGTCTGTGCGGGGTGTGGGCTGCTGGCGCCATCGGCTGTTGTCAGTCATCTGTTTCCTGAAAACCTGTTCCGTTCGAAGCGATCCCAGCCGCTTCCGGGCCGTGCTCTAAGGCACGCCCGGCAAGCGGCTTTTTCTTTTCACGGGTCCTTTATGCGCCTTCAACGTCTCGAAATTTCCGGGTTCAAGAGCTTCCCCGACCGCTCCGAACTGGCGTTCGACACCGGCGTCACTGCTATCGTCGGACCCAACGGCTGCGGCAAGAGCAACGTCGTTGACGCGATTACCTGGGTGCTCGGCGAACAGAGCGCCAGGAGTCTTCGCGGCGAACACATGCAGGACATCATCTTCGCGGGCAGCGATGCGCGGAAAGCGACCGGCGCAGCGGAGGTGAAGATCCGGCTGGCGGGTGTGGCCGCGCGTCCGTCGACTGGCGCTCCGGGCGTGGCGGGGAACGGCCGCATCCGGCCGGCCACCCTCACGCCGGCAGAAACGGCGGTCGCGACGGCAGCGGGTGAACTGCTCGGCGGCGAGGCCGTGGCGCTGCTCGACGAAGTTCCGTTGATGGTTCGCGACGTCGAAGTGGGGCGGCGGCTGTACCGATCCGGGGAAAGCGAATACTTGATCGACGGCGAGAGCGTACGTCTGAAAGACGTGCAGGACCTCTTGATGGATGCGGGCCTCGGCGTGAAGGCGTACGCGGTGATCGAACAGGGGAAGATCGGGCAAATCCTGAGCGCGCGCCCGACGGATCGCCGGCAGTTGATCGAAGAAGCCGCCGGAGTGACGAAGTACAAGAGCCGGCGGCGCGCCGCGGAGCTCAAGCTCGAAGCTGCGCAGCAGAACCTCACGCGCGTGGACGACATCATTTTCGAAGTGGAGAAGCAGCGCGGCGCGCTGAAGCGGCAGGCGGCAAAAGCGCGCCGATACAAGCGGCTGCGCGACGAACTGCGCCGCTGGGAGAAGGTGCAATTCGCGGCGCGCTACGCACGGCTCGGCGAAATCATCGACGCCACCCGGGGACGGTTGACGGCGGCCCGTGAACGCGAGGCCGCTGCGGCCGCGCACCTCGCCGAGCTCGAGACCACGCTGGAACGCCTGCGCCTGGAGTTGACCGAGGCGGATACGAAGGCGACGGCCGCGCGCGAGGCGGCGCACGCGCGCGAGCTCTCCATCGGACGCCTGCAGCAGCAGGTGACGTTCGATAACCAGCAGATCGAGATCCTCCAGAACGCGGCCGGCGCGCTGGAAGCCGAAGTCGCCGCGCTCGAGTCGCGCCGCGAACCGGCCCGCCTGGAGATCGAATCGCGGCGCGGAGCCCTGCACACGGCAACGACGGATCGCGACGCCGCGTCGGCGGCGCTCCGGCAACAGGAAGAGGCATACGCGGTTGCGCACCGCAATATCGAAGGGCTCGAAGCCGACGTCGAGGCGGCGCGGAGCGAGGTTTACGCGGCCGTCAACGCCGCGACGGCATTGCGGCATGCGATGGACCACGCGGGCGCGTCGCGCGCACGCATCGGAGAGCAGCTTGCCAAGCTCGACGTGGAGGGCAGCGATCTGCAGCGTGAAGCGGAACGCGCCGCCGAAGAACGGGCCGCCGCTCAAGACGCGCTCCGCCGCGCCCGCGAAGCCGTGGAGGTCCTTCGCATAGACCGCGCGGCGCGTGAATCGGAGCTTGCGGTCGCGCGGGCGAGCCGCGAATCGGTTGGACGCGATCTCGGCGCACGAGAGCGCGAGTTGGCTGGTATATCCGCGCGGCTGCGCTCGCTCGAGGAGCTGGACGCGGCGCGGGCGGAGTATGGCGAAGGGGCACGCGCGATCCTCGCGGAACCCGACCAGCCGATTCGCCACGACGGCTCCGTCGCGGATTACCTCGACGTCGATGCACGCTACGAGCGCGCGGTGGACGCCGCGCTCGGCGATCTGCTGCAGCACGTCGTCGTCCCCTCCCACGAGGACGCCGAAAAGGGCCTGGCGTTCGTCCGTGAGCGCGACGCGGGACGCGTCGGGTTCGTGATCAACGAAGGGGAGACGACGCCGGCAGAGGCAGACGCGGCCATGGACGATCCGGCAGTGGTTCCCGTCAGCTCGGTCGTCCGCATCTCCGGTCCGGCAGCCCAGGCGATTCGCGCCGCGCTCGCGGATGTGTGGATTGCCAGCAGCCGGGACGCGGCGCGTGCGATCTCGTCGCGGAGCAGGGCCGTCGTCGCGACCCTGCAGGGCGACGTCTATACCGGCGCGCATCTCATCGAGGGCGGTGAGCGCTCGGAGGCCCGCAGCATTCTGACGACCAAGCGGGAGATCAAAGAGCTCCGCGAAAAACTCGAACAGGACACGACGGCATTGAACCGGGTCCGCGAAGAGGCGGCCGGCCTCGACGTTGCCGCCGCCGCCGCCGAATCCGCCATCGCATCGCTGCAGCAGGAGCTGCACCGTCAGGAGAAGGCGATCGTCGGCTTCGAGCTGCAGCACACAGCGGCGGGGGACGCACGGGACCGCATCGCGCGGAAGCAGGAGCAGATTGCCGTCGAGCGCCGTTCCGGCGAAGAGGAGCTCCGGACACAGGAACGCCGTGAAGCGGAAGCTGCCGACTCGATTCGCCGGATCGAAGCGGAGCAGCGAACGGCGGACGATCAGTTGTCGGCGGCCCAGCGCACGCTGTTCGAGGCGCGCGACAGGGCCGAGCAGCAGGCGCGGAGCACGGCGGAAGCGAAAGCCGCGCATGCCGCGCTCGTGGAACGGGCGAGCGCTCTCGCGCTCGAGATCAGCCGCCTCGAGGACGCCGCCCGCGATCTCGATCAGCGCGCGGTCGCGCGAGCCGCCGACCTCGAACGGAACGTTACGCGCCGCGAGGAACTCCGCGCCGCAGTCGCCGCATCGGAGCGCCAGCTCACGGCGGACATTCAGGAGTTCGACAACCTCAAAGAGGACGTCCGCACGGCGGAGGACGCGTCGCTCGCGCTGAGGACCTCGTTCGACGCGCAGGAGCTGACGATTCGTGACGCCCGGCGCGCGCTCGAAAGCGTCCGCGGAGAAGTGACGCAGCTCGAAATCGAACGCGCGACCGCCGAATCCGATCTCGCGCACCTCGCCAGTTCGTGCGTCGAGTCCGTGCAGGCCACGCTCGACGAAGTCGCCATCGAGGTCCGGCAGATGGCGCAGGACGGGGTTCTTGCCAGCCCTCGCCCGGTCGACGACGGGCCGGAAGCCGCGGAAACCGAAGACGATCCCGGCGCTGCCCAGGCCATCGCCGCCGAGGAGCGCGCCGGAACACAGTCGAGATCGCTCACCCCGGACGAAATGGTTGCGGACCTGCGGCAGAAGATCGAGCGCATGGGTGCCGTCAACATGATGGCGATCGATCAGTTCGACGATCTCGAGTCCCGCCACACCTTCCTTACGGCGCAGCGGAAGGACCTCGTGGACGCGATCGCGGCCACCAACGAAGCCATCCGCAAGATCGACAGGACGACACGGGAGCGCTTTCAGGAGGCGTTCACCGTCATCAACGGCAATTTCGAGCAGACGTTCACGACGCTGTTCGGCGGCGGGAAGGCCGGCCTCGTGCTGCTCGACGAGACCGATGCGCTCGAAAGCGGCATCGACATCATCGCGCAGCCGCCGGGCAAGCGGCTCCAGAGCGTGCAGCTGCTCTCGGGCGGCGAGAAGGCGCTGACCGCGATGGCGCTCATGTTCGCGATCTTCAAATACCGTCCGAGCCCGTTCTGTCTGCTCGACGAAATCGACGCGCCGCTCGACGACGCCAACATCGGGCGCTTCGTCGAGATGCTGCAGGGCATGCAGGAGCACACGCAGTTCATCCTGATCACGCACAATCGGAAGACGATGGAAATTGCCGATCGTCTGTACGGCGTGACCATGGAGGAACCGGGTGTGTCGAAGCTGATTTCCGTTCAATTGAACTGATCTCGGCCGGTCGGCATGAACGAAGACAAGGGCGCGCGCTATCATCGCCTGCGCCGGCAGGCGGTGATTGCGTCCACGATCTTTGGCGCTGCCTGGCTGGGCGGACTTTACGCGTCCGGCGCCTCCACGGCTCTTGCCCGTGCCGCCACCCGTGCCGGTGCGGCACTCCCGCCAATGCTCGCCCGTCCGATCGCGATCGTCATGGTCGTCGCCGTCGTCGCCGCCGGCTACGAGCTCGTCTCATTGCCAATCACCGGATACCGCGGCTGGTTTCTCGACCGCCGCTACGGTCTCTCGACGGAATCGCTTCCGCAATGGCTCCGGGATCATCTGAAAGGATTCGTCGTTGGGCTCGTGCTCGCCTGGGGGGCGGCGCTGATCCTGTATGCAGGGATTCATGTCGCGGACGGCTGGTGGTGGCTCGCGGTGGCCGTCGTGTTTTCGCTGTTGACCATCGGCCTCGCAACCGTGGCGCCCGTGGTTCTGATGCCGCTCTTCTACCGGTTCGCGCCGATCGAGCGTGAGGCGCTGCGCGAGCGGTTGCTGGATCTCTGCGCGCGCGCGCGCGTCCCGGTCCTCGGCGTGTTCGAGTGGGGGCTGGGTGAAAAATCCACTCGCGCCAACGCCGCGCTCGTCGGCATGGGACGCACGAGGCGCATCCTGTTATCGGATACGCTCCTGGCGGGCTATTCAGACGACGAGATCGCCGTCATCCTCGCGCACGAGCTCGCGCACCACGTACACCGCGATCTGTGGTCCGGACTGGCGCTGGAAACCGTCATTCTGATCGCGTCGCTGTTCGCGGTCTCGCGACTCGTCCCCGCGGCCGCTGATCTGTCGTCTTTACCGCTCGTCGCGCTCGTGTTCGGCGCCGTGTCCGTCGCGCTTTCCCCGGTCGCCAACGCGTGGTCCCGCCGCAACGAACGACGCGCGGATCGCTTCGCGCTGGACCTCACCGGCCTCGCGTCCCCGTTCATCTCCGCGATGCGCCGCCTCGCGACCCAGAATCTCGCGGACGAACGGCCGTCTGCCGTGACGTACTGGCTCTTTCACAGCCACCCCACGATCGAAGAGCGGATTGCCGCGGCACGCGCGCGCTGACGTTCAACACGATCTAGTGCTCCGCACAAAATTCTCGCTTTCCCCGTCCTCTGCGCTGTCCGCGTGAGATCTGCGTGACGCCGATCACGCTACAATCCAGCGCCATATGCGATTTGTCCTTTCGACTGTCCTTTTCATGCTCTCGGCGAGTCTCCTCCCCGCGGCGCAGGCGCCCGCCGCGAAGCAGTCGTCGCGCCCGGCGGCCGCAGCGGCCGTTCCGTCGCCGGCGTCCGAGTTCGGATTCGAACCCGGCGCGGATTACAAGCTGGCCACCTACGATCAGTCCCTCGCGTACTTCCGGAAGCTGGCGGCTGCGAGCCGGTATGTCAAGCTCGTCGAAGCCGGAAAAACGACGCAGGGGCGGCCGATGGTGTTTGCGCTGATCTCGACGCCCGAGAACCTCGCGCAGACCGACCGCTTTCGAGAGATCTGGCGGCGCCTGGCGCATCCACAGGGACTCACTGACGCGCAGGCGGCGCAGCTCGCGCGCGAGGGTAAGGCGCTCGTCCACATCGATGGCGGTCTGCACGCAACGGAGGTGGCCGGCCCCCAGCACACGCCGCTGCTCGCCTACGACCTGGTGCGCAAGGCGGAAGAGCCGGCCACCCACGCGATGCTCGAAAACGTCATTGTCATGCTATGGCCGACGATCAATCCCGACGGCCAGCAGATGGTCGCCGAGTGGTACATGAAGAACGTCGGCACGCCGTACGAACTGTCAGGGCTGCCGCGGCTGTACCAGGAATACGTCGGCCACGACAACAACCGCGACGCATACATGCTGAACATGATCGAGTCGCGCGTCATCGAGCACACGTGGCGCGAGTGGGAGCCGCAGATCATCTACGTGCACCACCAGTCGGGTCCGTTCCCGACGCGCATCTGGCTGCCGCCGTTTTCGGAGCCCGTCGGCGTCGACGCTCCGCCCGTCGTCGCGCGCGAAGTGAACATGATCGGTATGGCGATCGCGAAGGGACTCGACGAGCACGGGCAGCCCGGCGCCACGCACATGGGGACCGCGTTCGACGCGTGGTATCCGGGGTACGTCGACTACGCACCGGTGTTCAAGAACATCCCGGCGTTCTGGACGGAAACGGCGCTCTACCAGTACGCGACGCCGCACCAGTACACCATCGATGACTTTCCGCAGAACTTCCGCGATCTCCGGCCGCAGAGCCTCTACTCGAGCCCGTGGAAGCCGGGGTGGTGGCATCTGCGCGACGCCGTCGACTACATGGAGACGGCATCGCTCTCCGTCATCGAGTACGCGTCGAAGTACAAGGATTCGCTGCTGCTCGATCGCTACAAGGCAGGCCGCGATCAGATCGCGCGCGGCAAAGCGGATGCGCCATTCGCGTATGTAATCCCGCAGGCGCAGCGCGATCCGGTTGCGCCGGTCGAACTGCTGCGACGGCTCGCGTTCGGCGGCGTGCGCGTGTCACAGCTCACCGCACCGGCCGCAATCGACGGCGTCACGTACCCGGCCGGCACCTGGGTGATCCCGACAGACCAGGAATTCGCGGCCCTCGCCCGTGAAGTACTGGACGTCCAGCACTATCCCGATTTGCGCCAGTTTCCGGGCGGACCGCCGGAACGTCCCTATGATGCGGCGGGGTGGACGCTGCCGCTGCAGATGGGCGTCGACGTCGTGCCGGCAAGAACGCCGCTGACCTCCGACGCGCGCGCGGCGATGCAGATGCTGGCGCCGGTTCCGAAGCCGCGCATCAGTCCGACCGCGTATCCCGACAACAAGGGGGATGCTGCGCCGTTCGACAGCGTACCCGGCAGTGGCTTCGACACCGAACCGGCAGCCGCTGCAATCGTGCCTCCTGCCGGGCGTATCACCGGCGACGGGCCGGCCCTCTCGATTGACGCTGCGCAGAACAACGCGTTTCGGGCGATCAACCGCGCGTGGACCCTCGGCGGCGCCGTCCGGTTTGCTGACGGGCACTATCAGATCACCGGACTCTCGCCCGAGCAGCAGAGCGATCTCGTGAAGACGCTGGCGCTCAGCGCAGAACGCGTCGCAGCCAGCGGCGCCACCGTTCAGCGCCCGAAGATCGGACTATTCCAGCCCTGGAGCGGCAGCATGGACGAGGGCTGGACCCGCTGGCTGCTCGAGCAATACGGGTTCGACTACGTGCTGGTGCATCCCGAGGACCTCAAAGCGCCGCTCACGGGCAAAGTGGACGTCGTGCTCTTCGCCGACGACGCGCGCATCCCGATGGAAGGCGCCGCCAGGGGCGGGCGGGGCGGTCCGCCCGGAGGGCAAGGAAATCAGGGGCGCGGCGGCCGGGCCGTCCGTCCCGAGTATGCGGCGACGCTCAACGCGTCCGATGTCCAGGCCCTCGAACAGTTCGTCCGCAGCGGAGGGACGTTCATCTTCGTCAACAACGCCGCCACATTTGCCATCGAGCAATTCAAGCTGCCGGTGCGCAACGTCGTCGCGGGTCTGAAGCCGGAGGAGTTCTTCCTGAGAGGCACCATCGTCGACGTGGTGCCCGATACGTCTCAGCAGCCGATGGCCGGCCTCGCCGAACACACGCCGGTTTTCGCGGACAGCAGTCCGGTCTTCGAGACCGAGGACGGCTTTTCCGGCAGGGTGCTGGCGAAATACCCGGACAGCGGTTCACCGCTCCTGTCCGGCTTTTTGATCGGCGAGAAATACATGAACGGGAAGGCAGCCGCGCTCGACGTGCAGCTCGACGCCGGCCACGTGATCCTTCTCGGCTTCCGGCCCGAGTGGCGCGATCAGTCGTTCGGCACGTTCAAAGTGATCTTCAACTCACTCCTCGCGTCCACGACCGGCAAGTAGATTCGGCGGCGACGACGCACGCTGTTCGTGCCGGAGAAACGAAAAGGGCGCGACGAAACCTCGCGCCCACCTCAGGACTGGCTACTGGTTACTGGCAACTGACAACTGGCAACTGCTCGACTGACAACTGGCAACTGGCAACTGACCACTGGCGACTGGCGACTGGCGACTGGCGACTGGCGACTGGTTATTTCACCACCAGCCGCCCTTTCATGTTCTTACACTTGTCATCCTGCGTCAGATTGCAGTAATAGCTGAAGGTGCCCGGCCGGTCCGCGCGGAATTCGAACGTGACCGTCTGACCGACGCCGGCCCGCTTGACGATGCGGTACTCGTCGATCGTGAAGCTGTGGGGGATGTCCTGCGCGGTGAAGGAGATCTTCACCAGATCGTTCCGATTGACCTCGAGGGTCTGCGGCTGGAAGGCGTAGTGGCCGCCGTTGACCGTGAACTCACGCACGGACCCGGCATCCTGGCTGGCTGACGCCGGAGCGGCCTTCAGATCGGCGGATTCGACCGCGGCAATGCCGACGAGCAATGCGACGGCTGCTGAGAGCGTCGCGGAAAAGGTCATCAAGCGGCGCATGGTGTGGTCCCCTCCAGGGTCGCAGGTAAGGGCACCGGCACCATCGACGCGACAGTACCCTCTAGAGTTAGACGTCCGAACCCTGCATCCAGTCGCGAACCATGCGCGGCATACCCGGCCGGAGGCAGCCAGCCGAGGAGGTCCCCGGCCGGCGGCGCCGGCGGCTATTCGCGGTTTGCCGGCTCGCGGCGCGGACCGCGGCGGTCACCACGGTCCTGTCGGGGACCGCGCCGCTCGTGGGCGCCTTCCTCCGCCCCCTGCGCAGGAGCGCCTTCGGGGACGGGGAGGAGCACCTTGCGGCTGAGCCGAATCTTGCCGGAAGGATCGATGTTGATGACCTTGACCATCACCTGATCGCCTTCCTTGAGCTCGTCCCGGACGTCCTTCACGCGGTAGTGGGCAATCTCCGAGACGTGCAGCAGGCCGTCGAGGCCCGGCATGATCTCGACGAACGCGCCGAAATCGGTGATCCGCTGGACCTTGCCCGCATAGACCTTGTTCAGCTCCGGCGTGGCGGTCAGCTCCTGGATGATCCCGATCGCCCTGGCAGCGGACGCTTCGTCAGCGGACGCGACGTTCACGGTGCCGTTGTCCTCCACGTCGATTTTGACGCCCGTCCGCTCGATGATGCTGCGGATCATCTTGCCGCCCGGTCCGATGACGTCGCGGATCTTGTCCACCGGGATCCTGATCGTCACGATGCGCGGCGCGTGGCGCGAGACGTCCGAACGCGGCGCCTGAAGCGCGCGCTCCATCTTGTCGAGGATGAACACGCGACCCTGCCGCGCCTGTTCGAGCGCCTTGCGCATGATCTCGGTCGTGATGCCCGCGACCTTGATGTCCATCTGCAGCGCCGTGATGCCATCGCGCGTGCCGGTCACCTTGAAGTCCATGTCGCCGTAGTGGTCTTCGGCGCCGGCGATGTCGCTCAGCACCGCGTAGCGGCCGGTCGTTTCGTCCATGATGAGGCCCATCGCCACGCCGGCGACGGCGGACTTGAGCGGCACGCCGGCATCCATCATCGCCAGCGATCCGCCGCAGACCGATGCCATCGATGACGACCCGTTCGACTCGAGGATGTCCGAGACGACGCGGATGGTGTAGGGGAACTTGTCTTCGGCGGGAATCATCGGCGCGAGCGCCCGCTCGGCGAGCGCTCCGTGGCCGACCTCACGCCGGCCCGGGCCGCGCAGGAACTGCACTTCGCCGACGGAGAACGGGGGGAAATTGTAGTGGAGCATGAACCGCTTCCACTGCTCGCCGTCGAGCGTCTCGATCTTCTGCTGGTCCTCTGCCGTGCCGAGCGTCGCGGTGACGAGCGCCTGCGTCTCGCCTCGGGTGAACACGACGGAGCCGTGGGTGCGTGGGAGCACGCCGACTTCGATCGTGATCGCGCGGATTTCGTCGAACGCGCGCCCGTCGAGACGCTTGCCGCGCTCGAGCGCCTCGTCGCGCATGACTTTTTCTTTGAGTTCCTTGAAGATCACCTTCGCGTCGCTGCGGCGCTCCAGCTCCTCTTCGGGGAAGCTGGCGACGAGGTCGGCGAGCACTTCGTCGACCGAGCCGTAGTTTTCCAGCTTGTCCTTGATCCGCATCGCGTCGGCGAGCGGGCCGTAAGCCTTCTCTTCGACCTCGCGGTAGAACTCCTTGCTGATTTCCTTGACCGAGACCTGGGTCTTCGTCTTTCCGGCCTCTTTCGCGAGGGCGTCGATGCCGGCGACGATCTCCCTAATCGCGGCGTGCGCGCGCTCGAGGGCTTCGACCATCTCCTCTTCGGAGACCTCTTTGGCGCCGGCCTCCACCATCACAATCGCGTCCTTCGTGCCCGCGACGATGAGATCGAGGCGGCTGTTGCGCCGCTCCTCGAACGTGGGGTTGATGACGAACTCGCCGTTCACGTGCCCGATCCGGACGCCCGCAATCGTGCGCGTGAAGGGAATGCTCGAGAGCGCGAGCGCGGCAGACGCGCCGGTGATTGCGAGCACGTCCGAGTCGTTCTCCGCATCCGCCGAGATCAAGAGCGCGATGATCTGCGTTTCATGCCGCCACCCCTGCGCAAAGAGCGGCCGGATGGGCCGATCGATCAGCCGGCTCGTGAGCACTTCCTTCTCGCTGGGTTTGCCTTCGCGTTTGAAGAACCCGCCGGGAATGCGGCCGGATGCGTATGTGTATTCGCGGTAGTCGACGGTCAACGGCAGGAAATCGATGCCTTCGCGCGGATTCGATGCCGCGCAGGCGGTGACGAGCACGATCGTGTCGCCGGAACGAACCAGGACGGACCCGTCAGCCTGTTTGGCGAGCCGTCCGGTCTCGATCGAGATCGTGCGGCCGCCAACGGAGATGTCGCGTGTGTGCATGTGACTTCTTTCAGAAATGAGCTGCGCCAGCTTCTAGAGTGGAGCGCGGGTTGTCTGAGCCAGGGGAGCCCGATCTTCTGGTCTCCCGGACCGGCCGTCGCCCGACCTGCGGATCGGGCGCCTCCAGCAGATTCTACTTGCGGATGCCGAGCCGCTTGATCAGATCTGCGTATCGGTCCGAGTCCTTCCGTTTCAGGTAGTCCAGGAGGCGGCGCCGCTGGCCGACGAGTTTCAGCAGACCCCTGCGGGAGTGATGATCCTTCGCGTGGCTCTTGAAATGCTCCGTCAGGTAGCTGATGCGCTCGCTGAGGAGCGCGACCTGCACTTCGGGGGAACCGGTGTCGCCGTCGTGAGTACGATAACTGCCAATGACTTCCGTTTTGCGGTCCTTGCTCAGCACTGCTGTACCTCCACGTACGGCCCAGTCGAGGGGAATCGCATCCCGCAACCAGACCGCCGTAATTGACCTATTTGCAAACGAGTCAACATTTTACACCAACACAACTTGCGGGTGCAAAAACGCGCGGGCGTCCCGGACCCCAATCGCGACGAGCTCGCCATCAGGCGAGAGCAACCGGATCCGACCATCCTCGGTCTTTTCGACGGCGGAGTTGGTAATGTGCCCAGGACTGATGACGTTCCCGCGCGAAGCCCGCCGCAGACCCTCGTCCGAAAGGGTGACGGCGGGGATGTGCTGAAGCAGGCCGTTCATCGGCACGAGGGTCGGCGCACCGCTGACGAGCGTGTCGAGCGTGATGCTGTCGTCGATCGAAAAGGGCCCGGATCGCGTCCGCCGCAACGTCTCGAGGTGCGCGCCGCAGCCGAGCCGCTGCCCGAGAACGTGGGCCAAAGAGCGAACGTAAAACCCGGCGCTCACCACCATCCGAAGCCGAATCAGCCTGGGGTCCGGCGACTGAAGCCGCTCCAGTTCGTGTACGGTGACCCGAACAGGCTGCATTTCGACCGGCCGGGCCCTCCGGGCCTGCTCGTATGCGCGCCGGCCGTCGACTTTCTTTGCGGAGAATGGCGGAGGCGATTGGAGAAAGGTCCCGCGGAAATCATCGAGGACCTCGTCCAAACTCCCAATTCCCAATTCCCAATTCCCAATTCGATTTGTTCGGGGCTGGCCAGATTGATCGATTTGGGAGTTGGGAGTTGGGAGTTGGGAATTATCGTGGAGCGCCTCCGCATCGTAAGTCGCCGTGGCGACGCCCAGGCGGATCTCCGCGACGTACTCTTTCCGGTCGTGGACGATGAATTGCGAGAGGCGTGTGGCGCGGCCCACCAGCAGGACGAGCACGCCTGTCGCGAGCGGGTCGAGCGTCCCCGTGTGCCCGATCTGGCGAATCTTCAGCGCGCGCCTCGCGACGGCGACGACGTCGTGAGAGGTGGGTCCAGACGGCTTATCGACAATCAGGGCGCCGTCAATTCCCAACTTCCAACTCCCAACTCCAACTCCCAAATCGAACGTCCAAACCAGGCTCGTTTGGGCGTTGGGAATTGGGAATTTACTCAGGCCTCGTTTGCATCCCCGCAGCGATGGCCTGTTCGATTTCGCGGATGATCACCGGGCGCACGTCGGGAAGCGGTCCCCTGACCGTGAACCCTGCCGCATTCTTGTGTCCGCCCCCGCCATGGAGACTCGCAACGGCCCGGACATCGACGTCGTACTTCGAGCGGAGGCTGACGCGGATGTCGCCGTCGGCTCCGACCTTGAAGAAAGCGACGGCCTGGATCTCCCGTGCGGTCAGGGGCAGGTTGATGAGGCCTTCCGTGTCGTTGTAGGTCGTGTTCGTCGCGTTGAGGATGTCGTCGTTCAGGTACAGCACGGCCAGCCGCCCATCGTCCAGGAGGTCCATCTCGTCGAGCAGCGCGCCGATCAACTTCAATTTTCCGAAGCTGTTGCTGTCGAACACGCGCCGGGCCATGGCCGCCGGGTTCACGCCTGCCGCGACCGTCTGGCGGCAGATGTCGAACGTTTTCGGCGTGATGTTGGAGTGGTGGAACGAGCCGGTGTCGGTCAGGATGGCCAGGTAGATGTGCGTCGCGATCTCGACCGTGAGCGGGATCCCGAGCGACCCGATCAGCTCGAACACCAGCTCGCCGCAGGCCGCGGCGGATTCGTCGAGCCAGTTCAGATCGCCGTACGCCGTGTTGCCCTGGTGGTGGTCGATATTGATCGTGAAGCGCCCTTCGAGGCCCGCGACGCCGGTGCGGTTGAGATCGCTCGATTCCATCACGATGAGGGCGTCGGCGTCGCGCTCGAGCAGCTGGCGAGCGATCTCGATCCGCTCGACGCCGGGAAAATCCAGATAATGCTCGGGCGCGGGGTCGGCGTTGACCAGGCGGACTTCCTTGCCGAGCGCCTCGAGCGCATAGGCCATTGCCATCTGAGATCCGATGGAATCGCCGTCGGGTCTTGCGTGGGAGGTGATCAGGAATCGGCGGCGGGCAAGAATCGCGTCGCGGATCTCGTTGACTGTATGGCTACTCGTCGTCGGGATGGTCATCGCGTAAGGCGTCGCCGGCTGTGTCGCGGGTCTCGGCGGCGCGCGCCGCCCGCTCTTCTTCGAGATCGTGAAGGATCCGTTCCACGCGATCGGCGTGCGCGATTGATTCGTCGTAGTGGAACTCGATTTCGGGAACGCGCCGGAGCCGGATTTTCTGGCCGAGCTGCCGGCGCAGGAACGGCGCGGCCCGGCGAAGCGCCTTTGCCGTCTCGCGCTGGGCCTTCTCGTCCCCCAGCGTCGTGTAGTAGACGCGCGCGATCTGCAGGTCCGGCGTGACTTTCACCCGCGTCAGCGTCACGAACCCGATGCCGGGATCGTGGACCTCACGCGCGAGCATCAGGGAGATCTCGTCGCGGACCGCTTCTCCGATACGCTCGGGTCTGTTGGAGGTCACTTCTTAACTCCCAACTCCCAATTCCCAACTCCCAATTCCACGCGAAGGTCAGACGGTCGCCGCGACGCGCTCGACCACGAATGCTTCGATGATGTCGCCGACCTTGATGTCGTTGTACTTCTCGAAGCCGATACCGCACTCGAAGCCCGCCTTGACTTCGGACACGTCGTCTTTGAAGCGGCGCAGAGAGCCGATGCGGCCTTCGTGGATCACGACGTTGTCGCGGAGCAGGCGGGCCTGCGTGTCGCCCGACCGTGTGATCCGGCCATCGGTGACCATGCACCCAGCGATCGTGCCGAACTTCGGAACCTTGAATGTCTCGCGCACCGCGGCGCTGCCGATGCGCACTTCTTTCAGCGTCGGTTCCAGAAGCCCCGTCATGGCCTTCTTCATCTCGTCCACCACGTTGTAGATGACGGAGTGGAGCCGGATGTCGACCTTGTCGTGGTCGGCGACGTCGGCCGCGTTGCGGTCAGGACGCACGTTGAATCCGATGACGATGGCGTTCGATGCGGTTGCCAGCAGGACGTCGGATTCGTTGATGGCGCCGACGCCGCTGTGGATGATCCGGATCTTGACGTGGTCGTCCGACAGCTTCGTCAGCGTGTCGGCCAGCACTTCGGCCGAGCCCTGCACGTCGGCCTTGATGATGAGCGGCAGTTCCTTCATGCCGCCCTCGGCGATTTGCTGCTGCAGCGACTCGAGCGTGAGCCGAGCGCCCTTGGCTCCGAGCGCCTTGTCTTTCGCCTGCGTCTGACGATAGAGCGCAATCTGGCGCGCCTTCGCCGCATCGGCGAGCGCCTGGAACACGTCGCCGGGCAGCGGCAAGCCTCCGAGGCCCAGGACTTCAACCGGCGTCGCCGGGCCGGCGGATTTAATGGACCTTCCGCTGTCATCGATGAGCGCGCGCACCTTGCCGACGATCGTGCCGGCGATGAACGTATCGCCGACGTGCAGCGTGCCATCCTGCACGAGGATCGTCGCGACAGGGCCGCGGCCCTTGTCCAGCTTGGCTTCGAGCACCGTGCCCGACGCGTTGCGCTTCGGGTTGGCCTTCAGTTCGCTGAGTTCGGTGACGATGAGGATCATCTCGAGCAGGCTCGGGATGTTCTCGCGCTTCTTCGCCGAGACCGGCACCGTGACCGTGTCGCCGCCCCAGTCCTCCGGGACCAGTCCGAGATCGGCAAGCTCCTTTTTCACCCGATCGGGGTTCGCGTTCGGCTTGTCTATCTTGTTGATCGCCACGACGATCGGGACGTTCGCGGCGCGTGCGTGGTCGATCGCTTCGCGCGTCTGCGGCATGACGCCGTCGTCGGCGGCGACGACGAGGACGACCACGTCGGTCACGCGGGCGCCTCGGGCGCGCATCATCGTGAACGCCTCGTGACCCGGCGTGTCGAGGAACACGACGTTGCGGTCGTTCACCTGCACGGCATAGGCGCCGATGTGCTGGGTGATACCGCCGGCTTCACGCTCGGCCACGCGCGTTTCGCGAATCGCGTCGAGCAGCGTCGTCTTGCCGTGGTCGACGTGACCCATGACGGTGACGACCGGCGCGCGCGTAATCACGTCCTCGGGGTTCACGTCCTCCGCTTCGACCTGGAGGAGCTCCTCCTCGAAGGTGTGCATCTTGACGTCCGCGCCGAACTCGCGCGCGATCATCGACGCCGTGTCCGTATCGAGGGTGCTGTTGATGCGCATCATCATGCGCTTCTCGAACAGTTTCTTGAGGACATCGTTCGCTTTCACGTCGAGCTTCGACGCGAGATCCGACACGGTCATGCCTTCCGCCAGCGTAATCGTCCGCGTGATCGGCGGCGGTGCCGCCGCTGACGGCGCCTGCATGGCCGCACGCGGGTGGTCGCGGCGTGGGCCGCCAGTCCTCTGAAAGGACGGCCGCGGCGCGGGCGGCCGGTAGCCCGGCACTTGCGGACGCTGCGGCTGCGACGGACGAACGGGCTGAGACGGCAGCGGCCTGGGGCCACCGACGGGACCCTGCGGGCGCGGCGAATACGCGGGACGCGGGCCTCCGGGACGCGGTGCGGCCGGCTGGCCGGGACGCTGACCGGCCGGTCGGCTGAGATTTCCGGTTGGCGCAGGCAGCGGAGCCGTCGACTGCGGCGGACGCACGAGGATCGGGCGGCGCGGCGGCGCAGGCGGAGCCTGGCCGGTCCGCGGATCCTCGACGCGCAGGCGGATCGTCGGCGGGACGACGCGGCCTGTCGGCGGCGGGACGACGGGACGTGACGGAGGCGCAGGTGCGGGCGGCGGCGGAGGAGCCGGAGCCGCCTTCACCGGTGCGGGCATTTCCGCTTCCGCAGCCGCGGCCGGAGCTTCGACCGGAGGCGCCGACGGAGCGACGGGTTCTTCTGCCACGGGGGCCGGGGGCGCCGCTGCCTGTACCGGCTCAGGTTCAGGCTGCGACGGCGCTACAGGCGGAGGCGGTTCGATGGCGACAGGAGCGGGCGTCGGCTCCGGAGGGACCGGGACAGGCGCCGGCGCTGAAGCCGCAGGAGCAGCTTCCGGAGCTGCCGGTTCCGCGGGCGGCGCGGCGGGCCGTACCGTCTTCACCAGTCGGGGCGCCGGCATCGGGGGGGCGGCCGGTTTGGGCGGTTCCGCCGTGCGCCCGCCCTGGCGGCGCTGCGTGCCGCGCGAGGCCGTCGGCGTGTCGGCGAAGGATGCGCTCGACGGCACCTTGAGCCCGCGCTGGCGCGCCTGCTTCGCGACGAACTCGCGCGCGACGACTTCTTCGATCGTGCTCGATGCGCTCTTCACCTCGATGCCATGCTCCTTCTTCAGAAGGGCCATGACTTCCTGGCTCGAGGTGTTGAGCAGCTCCGCGACTCTATAAATCCGAACTGTTGCCAAACAGAACTCCAAACTGCCGATTCTCAAATCCCGCTTCCCAAAATCCGGACGTTGGGAGCTGGGAGCCGGGAATCAGTACTATTCACCCGTCTCCGACCCTTCCGTGCCCGACGTGTCGGCCGCGGTTTCCGCCACGGCCGCAGATGCCGCTTCGGCCTCTGCGTCCGCTCCTTCCGCAGCGTCGGCCTGTTCGATCGAATCCGCCGCTTCCCCCACTCCGAGTTCGCCGAACTGCTTCTCGACTTCGCGCCGCTTCTCTTCCTCGCTCTTGATGTCAATCTTCCAGCCGGTGAGCTTTGCGGCGAGCCGCACGTTCTGGCCCTTCTTGCCGATCGCGAGCGACAACTGCTTGTCCTCGACGACGACTTCCATCACCTTCTCGGCGTCGTCGACGATGGACACGCGCTGCACCTTGGCGGGGCTAATCGCGTTGGTGACGAACAGGATGGGATCCTCGGACCACTCGACGATGTCGATTTTCTCGCCGCGCAACTCGCGGATGATCGACTGCACCCGCGTGCCCTTCATGCCCACGCACGCGCCGACGGGATCGACGTCGCGCTCGCGCGAGTACACCGCGACCTTCGCGCGGTCGCCCGCCTCGCGCACCGCGCCGCGGATCATGACCGTGCCGTCGTAAATCTCCGGCACTTCCTGTTCGAAGAGCTTGATCAGCAGGGCCGGGTCGGTCCGCGAGAGCACGATCTGCGGCCCCTTGGCGCTGCGGTTCACGCCGCGGATGACCGCACGCACGCGATCGCCCGCCGCGTAGTTTTCCGCGCGGGACTGTTCCTTGCGCGGCAGCACGGTCTCGATCCGGCCGAGCTCCATGATGATGTCGCCGTTCTCGAACCGTTTGACGACGCCGCTCACCACTTCGCCGACGCGGTTGCTGTACTCCGCGTAGACGTTTTCGCGCTCCGCCTCGCGGACCTTCTGAAAAATCACCTGCTTTGCGGTCTGCGCCGCGATCCGCCCGAGTTCCTGCTTGTCCTTCGGGAACTCGACTTCCATGTCCACTTCGGCTTCGTCGCCGTACAGCTTGCGCGCCTCGCTCAGGGCGAACTGCGTGGCCGGATCCGTCACGTCGTCGACGATTTTCTTGATCGCGAACAGCTCGAAGTCGCCGGTCTCGGGGTTGAAGCGCGCCTTCAGCTCCTCCCCCTTGTATTTCTTCCGCGCCGCGGCTTCGATGGCATCCTGCACGGCGCCGATGATGATGTCGGTGTCGACACCCTTCTCTTTGGCGATGGCGTCGATCTGTTGCAACAGCGGATTCTGCATATCTCAGCTACCAACGTCCTGCGTCAGAACTCAACGTCCAGGTGCGCGCGCTTGATCTTGTCGAGCGGCACCTTGTGCGTCCGTCGCCCCTGCTGGAGGACGACCGCGCCGTCCTCGATCCCCGCGATCCTGCCGGCGAAGGCGCTCTGTCGTTCGATCGGCTCCGAGGAGACGATCTTTGCCAGCCGCCCCGTGAAGCGGCGGAAATCGGCCTCGTGCCGCAGCGGCCGATCGAGCCCCGGCGATGAGACTTCGAGCGTGTACGTGTCGCCCAGCGCCTGCTCGCCGAATTCGTCCTCGACGTCGAGGAGCGCGCTCAGGTCCTGGCTGACGCGCTGGCACTCCTCGATGCCGACGCTGTCCTCCGGCCGTTCGATGCTGCCCCGGTCCGGCCGATCGATCACCACCCGGAGCACCATCCCTATCGGTTCACGCCGGAGCTGGACGTCGAAGATTTCCAGCCCGTGGCTGTTCGCCACCCGTTCAGCGGCTTGCCTGAATCGGCCGATCGCGCGCGGCTCTGGCGTACTGAATACCCCTGAAAAACAAAAAGTGGGCACCGGCCCACTAGGACTTTCCCCCTGCAAACGGCACCAATCAGTATACCACCGCGAAGACGCACGCCTAAACGATGCCGCGACCAGCACGACCGTAGCCGCGACCTCCCCGTCGCCTCGTCAGGGCCGCAGCGGCGCGGCGACGAGGTCGTAGCCTTTGGAGGCGAGCAGGCGTGCATTGATGAGGTCCCCGGGCGCAACCTCAGCAGGATCGCAATCGGTGAGATAAACCACCGGATCAATGTCGGGCGCCTGCCCTTCCAGGCGGCCTTGGAGCACCAACTCATGCTCGGCGGACGGGCCGTCGACCAGCACCCGCACCTGCGAACCGATCCGGCTTTCGTGCGCCGTGTTCACGATCCGCTGCTGCCGCTTCATCAGCCGGTTGCGGCGTGCCCGTTTGCTGGGCGCGGCTACGTCGTCTGCCGCCGCAAAGGCCCGCGTGCCTTCCTCGTGGGAATAGGTGAACACGCCGATGTGGTCGAACCGCGTGTCCTCGACGAACGACTCGAGCTCGCCGAAGTCGGTTTCGGTCTCGCCGGGAAAGCCGACGATGAACGTCGTCCTCAATGTGACGCCGGGGACGCGTGCGCGGATCCGGGAGAGCAGCGCGTCATACGTCTTCCGGTTGCCGGGACGCCGCATCCGCTTCAGCACCGCGGCAGAGGCGTGCTGCAGCGGCAGGTCGACATAGCGGCACACCTTCTCGCACTCCGCCATCGCGTCCAGGACATCGTCGGTGATGGTGGTCGGATAGAGATAGAGGAGCCGAATCCACGCCAGTCCGTCGATGGCATTCAGCCGCCGCAGCAGGCGCGCGAGTGCTCCGCGTTCACCGCGATCGATCCCATAGAACGTCGTGTCCTGAGAAATCAGCAGAAGTTCCCTGACGCCGCGCTCCGCCAGTGATTGCGCCTCGCGGACGATGGAGTCTGCGGTGCGACTGCGGTACTTGCCGCGGAGGGTCGGGATGATGCAGAAGGCGCAGGTGTAGTCGCAGCCTTCGCCGATTTTGACGTACGCGAAGTGCTTCGGCGTGGTGATGACGCGCGGCGTGTCCGCGTCGTAGATGTATGTGGGTAGTGATCGATGGTCGATGGGCGATGTTCGATGTTCGATGCTCGATGATCGAGTGGCGATGCTCCTCTTGTGAAAGGTCATCGGGCGACGGCCATCGTCCATCGAACCTCGAGCATCGTCCCTCGGACTGAGCGCTTCGATGATCCCTTCGACTTCGCCCGTCCCGAGGACGGCGTCGATTTCGCCGATCTCCTTCTTCAGTTCGTCGCGATAGCGCTCGGCCAGGCACCCCGTGACAACGAGGCGTTTGCAGGAGCCGTCGCGCTTCTGCTGCGCCATTTCGAGGATCGTGTCGATCGACTCCTGCTTCGCCTTGTCGATGAAGGCGCACGTGTTCACGACAATCACGTCGGCGTCCTGTGCCGACGCCGTGATCTCATGACCCGCCTGCTGCGCGAGCCCCAGCATTACCTCGCCGTCGACGAGGTTCTTTGGACAACCGAGGGAGACGAAGCCTACCTTGCTCACGGATACAGCCTGTACAACATTCGTGGATAGGGAATGGCTTCCCGCAGGTGTTCCAACCCGCAGATCCAGGACACGCAGCGCTCGATCCCCATGCCGAAGCCGCCGTGCGGCACGGTGCCGTAGCGGCGCAGGTCGAGGTACCACTCGAAGGCCTCCTGCGGCAGATCGTGTTCCTTGATCCGCTGCAGCAGCAGGTCGTAGTCGGAGATGCGCTCGCCGCCGCCGATGATCTCGCCGTAGCCTTCCGGCGCGAGCACGTCGACGCCGAGGGCCACCTCGGGCCGGTCGGGATCCGGCTTCATGTAAAACGCCTTCACCTTCGATGGGTACCGATGGACGCAGACCGGGCGGTCGAAGTCCTCCGACAGCGCCGTCTCGTCGGGGGCCCCGAAGTCGCCGCCCCATTCGAACGGCAGCCCCTTCTTCGTCAGGATCTCGACCGCGTCGTCGTACGAGATCCGCGGAAACGGCGACTGCACGCGTTCGAGCTTCGTGGTGTCGCGTTCGAGCGCCTGCAGTTCGTGCTTACGCGTCTCCAGGACGCGCCCCACGACCGACACGATCAGCCCCTCGGCCAGATCCATCACGTCGTCAAGCGTCGCGTACGCCATCTCGGGCTCGACCATCCAGAACTCGGTGAGATGGCGCCGCGTCTTGGATTTTTCCGCCCTGAACGTCGGGCCGAACGCATACACCCGGCCGAGCGCCATCGCGTTTGCTTCGTTGTAGAGCTGCCCGCTCTGCGTCAGGTACGCGGTTGCGTCGTCGAAGTACTGGACCGGGAACAGCGTCGTGGTGCCTTCGCACGCGGCTGGCGTGAAGATCGGCGTATCGGCGAGGACGAACCCGCGGCTGTTAAAGAAATCGCGGACCGCATTGATCACCTCGTGACGCACGCGCAGGATCGCAGCCTGGCGCTGCGAGCGGATCCACAGGTGCCGCCGATCCATGAGGTAGTCGACCCCGTGCTCCTTCGGCGTGATGGGGAAGTCCTTCGACTCGGAGACCACCTCGAGGCTGGCGACGTCGATCTCATACCCGCCCGGCGCGCGCGAATCGGCGCGCACGCTGCCCTCGATGATGATGGCGCTCTCCTGCGCCAGGTGGTCGGCCCGCGTGAACTGCTCGTCGCCGACCTGCTTTTTCACCATGACACACTGGATGAAGCCCGTCCCGTCGCGGAGCGTCAGGAAGTGGATCTTTCCGCTCGACCGCCGATTGTGGAGCCATCCGCGAAGACGGACGGTCTGTCCTTCGAAGCGGGCGATGTCCTCGATGTAGGCGATCGGCGTCATGATGGGGTGCTCGTGTGCGTGTGCGTCCGCGCGGTCAGTATGTCAGAAGCTTTTCAAAGCGCTGGCGCGCCGCGCGCGCTTTCGTGAGGACCTCGACCGGCGTGCTCGTGTTCGCGAGCTCCATCAGATAGGTCCCGTCGTACCCGACTTTCTGCATCGTCATCAACGCCATGTCCCAGTTGATCCGTCCGTCGAACGGGACCAGGTGGTCGTCTTTCCGACCGTCGTTGTCGTGTACGTGGGTCGTGACGAGGTGTTCCGCGACGGCTTCGATGGTGTCGGCGACGTCACCCATGAGGAACGCGTGCCCGAAATCGAGGCAGATTCCGGCGTTCAACCCTTCGAGATCGCGCTCGATGAGCGTCACCAGCGATTGCGCGTCGGACAGGTCGTTCGGGATCACTTCGAGCGCGGCCTGCACGCCCGCCGCCTGGGCGAGCCGGCAGATTTCGGCCGCGCTGCGGAATGCGGCGCTCCGGTTGTTTTCGCCTCCCTGCACCGTCGGCGTGCCGAGGTGTACGACGAATACGTTCGCGGGGATGCGCTTCACGATGGCAAGTGCAGCGTCGGCCTCGCGCACCGCGGCCTCTCGACGGGCGTTGTCGCTCACCGCGTTCGAGATCGCGGCGCCCCACTCGCCGCCGGGCGAAAGGCGATCCGTAATGGGCGCGTGGACCCCGTGCAGCACGAGGCCGGTCTGCCCGAGCCACCCGGCGAGCTGGTCGATCGCGGCCGCGTCCTGGTAATCGAAGTGGCTTCTGGTGGCGAAGACTTCCACCGCCTCGAAGCCGTACGACGCAATCTCCGCCAAATGGTCGAGCGTGAGCCGCTGGTCGTGGTACAGGTGCGTGGAAATGCCGAATCGCATGGGGGGAACATTCCATTGTAGCAGGGCCGAACCGCCGCCGAAGGTCGCTACCTGAACTCTTCGACGTGGGTGGCCAGGAGCTCCCGAAGCCGTGCGAATCGCGGTTTTGCTTCGAGGTTGTCGCGCACGTACTTCAACGTGCGAGGGATGTATTGGATGTACACGGGATTTCGGCGGGCCGTCGTCTGATACCCGAAGGTACCGAGCGCCTTCAGGTTCCGCTGCACCGCCATGACGTCGAAGCGGTCGCGGAACTCGCGTTGTCTCCCGCTCTGGCCGCGCAGCGCCAGAAAATAGGCGATCAGCTCGTCGACGGCGCTTTCGGCCAGGTCGGCGTAGGAATCGCGCAGCAGCGACACGAGGTCGTACGTGTCGGGCCCCATCCGCGCGTCCTGAAAATCGATCATGTACAGCTGCGAATCGTGCAGCATCAGGTTGCGGCTGTGATAATCCCGGTGGCAGAGCACGCGCTCGTCCGCCGCAAGCTCCTCGATGATGTGCGCGAGTTCCCGCTTGAGCGCCTCGCGCTCGGCGGTCGTCAGGGTGACGCCGCGATACGCCTCGAGGAAATGCTTCGTGAAGAAGTCCATCTCCCACGTCAGCTTCTCGACATCGAACGCGATCCCGTACGGCAGATACCTGGGGGACGCGAGCTCCGCGCCGTAGCGCTGCAGCGTCGCGATGAGCGCAACCGCTTGACGGTACAGCGCGGCGTGCTCCGACGGCGTCGCCGCACCGAGATGCGCCTGCAGGGTGACGTCGCCGAGATCCTGCAGCGCCAGCACACCGAGATCGTCCGCGTGGCCAAGGACGCGAGGCACGGGGATCGGCATCTGCTCGAGAAGCTGCGCGACGTTGACGAACGACAGCTCGTCGAACCTGAACGGCGTTGTGTACAGCGACAGCACGATCGACGGCTCGTTCGCCAGAAGGATCCGGAAGTACCGGCGATCCGACGCGTCACCCGTCAGCGGGACGACCCGCGGCGACTGCGCCGCGTAACCGCTGCGTCCCAGGAACCCGTCTATCTTCGCGCGGGCTACCGATGGCGCCGTTGCGCTGCCATCCATCCGACGGATTCTGCCACATCTGGGCGCGCTTCGCGCGCGGTGCTTCGTGCGCGGTGCTTCGTGCTCGGTGCGGGGTGCTTGGTGCTCGGTGCCCTCTCACAGCCGTTCGATTACGCGCCGATCTTCGTCCATGACGATCGCCTGGCGCTCGAAGGTTTCGCCGCCGGCGATCGTTACGCCGTCGGCGACGATGCAGTCGCGGAGCGATGCACCTGACTCAACTGTCACGTCGTCCCAGAGCACACAGCGCTCGACACGCGCGGAGGGATCGATCCGGACACGCTTTCCATGGCGTGGGGCGCCGGGGCGGCTGTCGGCGGCGGCGAGATCGAGCGACGTCGCGAGCAGATCGGCGGGCGTGCCGATATCGTAGAAGCTGGCGTTGCTCACGAATCCTCGGATGCATCCCGGCGAGACGGACATCATCTCCGGGTAAATACCCAGGACCGATTCCGCAAACACGCCATCGCCCAGCGACGCGAAAACACGGGGCTCCGCAACCTGTACGCCGATGAAATGAAACGACTCCACGGCGCTTCCGCGTTTCGTGAACCCGGTTACGGCGTCGTTCGCATCCAGCACGACGCCGCCGTACTTGTCCGGCCGCGGGTTGGGAATGAGCGCCATCGTGACGAGTGCGCCCGTCCGTGCGTGGTGGTCGGCGAGATCGGCGAGCCGTACGTCGGTCAGCGTGTCGCCGTTGACGAAGAGCAGCGGCGGTGCGGGATCGAGACCGTCGACGAGCAGCGGGAGCGCACGACGCGGTCCGCCCGCGGAGCCGAGGACCGGCGTCTCCCATGAATAGCGGACACGGACGCCGAGCGATGAGCCGTCGCCGATCGTTCCGGTAATCGTGTCCGGCTTGTGATGGAGATTCAGGACGAGGTCTCTGACCCCCGAGGCCGCCAGCCAGCGGATCACGCGCGACGCGAGCGGCTCGCCGTCGACAGGCACCGCCGCCTTGGCGCGCGCGAGCGTGAGCGGCCGCAGCCGGGTGCCGAGCCCCGCCGTGAGGACGAGTGCGCGCTGAAACGGTCCTGCCGTCGATGTGCCCGTGGAGGCGCTCACTCGCGCCTATTGATCGCCGTCGAAGGACATATCGGCCCCCGACAGCCCGAACTCCTCGCGGTGTTTGAGGAACAGGCCGCGGTACGAATCGAGCACGTAATCCGCGGACGTGCGGCCGAGCGCTTCCGCCATCGCCGTGATCCCGTTTTCGCTGCCCTCGATCTCCACGAACACGCCGACCGGAGTCTCATCGATCGCGACGATGACGTCTTCGTGCGCAAACTCCTCGCGGTACTTCTCGTACCGGAACCACACGTGGAGACCAAGCTCCGAGAGGACGCGCAGCAGCACTTCGCCGTCACCGACGACTGTCTCCAGCTCTTCGCGCAGCTTCATGGTCGACGGCTGGACCGGCCCCTTGAAGGTCAGTCGGCTCTTGCCGTTCTCCACCCGGACGCGGAGCACGCAGCGGCGTCGCCGCAACGTCTCCTCCTCCGTGTCGAGCAGCGAGTCCTCCTGGAGGCGCCGGCCGTGCAGGGGCGTGGCGCCGGCCTCGAGGACGGCGGCGCGTGCTTCGTCCGCGGAGGCGAACCTCAGCTTGATTTCCCGCTCGAACGACGCTGTCGTCGACATGGTCCTCCCGCGAAAGACCGGATTATATCGCCACGGGCCGCCAGGCCCGCCGCCAGATCAGGTGCCGCACGAACACGTACATCGTGAAGCATTCGACGGCGAACGGCGGGAATCCGAAGAATCCCGCCACCGGCATCTCGAAGATCTTGACGTGCGGCGGCACCGGAACGGTGTAAATCCACTTCGAGCCCGCCCAGTAGTTCCAGAACTCCCAGATGAATCCGCAGATCACCCCTGACACGAGCAGGTTCTTCAGACGTCCCGTGTGGCCCTCCCGCAGATCGCCGCGGATCGACTCCGCACCGTTGGCCGCATTCAGGGGATCGAGCAAGAAGATGAACCCGAGCCAGACGGGCGCCGCCAGCCAATCCGATGGATGCACGATGGGCAGCAGCAGCATGACGGCGCCGATGACCACGCTGACGCCGCCACCGATCCCGAGCGGAATGACCGGCGGCACGGTGGCCGCTTGATCTTCACGGCGAGCGCCGCGCAGCACGCTGACGCACTCGGCGGTAAGGAAGATCGCAATCGAAATCGTCGCGAACGCCCAGGCGAACCCGAAGTATCGCAGCGCGAGATTCTCGGGCAGCCCGATGTAGTACCAGTTGTGAAGCGTGTAGGTGTTGTACGCCTCGAAGATCACCCAGAGCGGGATGCCGACCGCACCGATGAAAGCGGCCTCGAGCGGGTACGTCGACAGCAGCGAATCCGCGCGGCGGGAACGCACGAACGCGTCGCTGAAGAGGATGTACCCCGTCCAGGCAATCGGCGTGTGCCACGACCAGAACGGCTCAACCTTCGCCAGCATCAAAATTTCTGATGCCGCCATGATGGCGAGGCCGAGCCAGCCGTACAAGCTGAAACGTGTCAACTCCCAACTCCCAACTCCCAATTCCCAGCTCCCGAACCGAATAAATCCTAACCGCCCATTTCCAGCGGATACAAAAACTCCCAAGCCCGGGACCGGGACTTGGGAGTTCGAACCCTTGGGAATTGGGAATTGGGTGTTGGGAGTTGTCCGGGTGACCACCCTATCGCTTGGTGACGGTCACAAACGTCGTCGATCCGTCGCGCCAGATCAGCAGGAAGACCGGCTGGCCGGCAGCGACCTTCTGCAGTTCGCGCGTGATCTGGCTGACGTTGTTCACGGGCTGGCGATTCACCTCGAGAATCACGTCGCCGGGCGCCAGGCCCGCCACAAACGCCGGGCTGTTCGGCTCGACGTCGCTGATGATCCCGCCGCCCTGGTTGCGCGGCAGGTCGAGCCGGCGCGCGATGTCCGGCGTAATCGCATCGACCGTCATGCCGAGGCCGGTCGACGTCTGCTGGTCCGGGTTGTTCTGCGGCGCGTTGCGTGCGGCAGCCCGGCCCTGCTCGGCTTCCAGATCCAGTTCGTCGATCGTGACGTTCGTCGTCTTCTTCTGATTGTTCCGGTAATACGTCATCGGAACCGTCGTGCCCGGCTTCGTCTTGACGACGTCGGAGACCAGCTCGTCGCTGTCTTTTACGGGTTTGCCGTTGTAGTCCACGATGACGTCGCCAGGCTGGAGTCCCGCCTTCTCGGCCGGACCCTTCGGGCTGACCGTGCTGACGAGCGCGCCGTTGGTGTTCGGCAGCCCGAACTGCTTCGCGGCTTCCGGCGTCAAGCGGTCCGTCGCGACCTGGACGCCGATCACGCCGCGGACGACCTTTCCGGTCCGCAGTTGCGGGATCAGATCGCGCAGCGCATTAATCGGGGTGGCGAAGCCGATGCCGATGTTCGCTTCGCTGCGGTCCGTGTAAATCGCGGTGTTCATCCCCACCACTTCGCCGCGGATATTGAGGAGCGGGCCGCCGGAGTTGCCGGGATTGATCGCCGCGTCGGTCTGCAACATGTTCTGCACACGGCCCGCCACGCCGCCGAAGGGACGACCAAGGCCGCTGATCACGCCGACGGTCACCGAGTGCCCGAGGCGGAACGGGTTTCCGATGGCCATCACCCAGTCGCCCGGCTGCATCTGATCCGAATCACCGAACCGCACTTCCGCGAGCGGCTGCTTCGGCAGCTCGGTCATCTGAATGAGCGCGCAGTCGGTCAGAAGGTCGCGCCCGATCACCTTGGCGGCGTACGTTTCGCCGCGCTCGGCCCCGTAAAGGCTCACGCGGATGTCGTCGGCGTCCTCGACGACGTGATTGTTGGTCAGAATGAAGCCCGCCTTGTCGACGATGAAGCCGGTCCCCGCGCCGGAAATCTCCGGCGCCTGATTGCGGCCGCCCCGCCCCGAGCGCCCCTGGCCGCCGCGTGGCGGCGTCTGGTCGTCGCCGCCGCCGCCGAAGAATCTCCGGAGCAGGTCGTCTCCCTGGCTGCCGAAGTACTCGGTCAGGTCGCGCCCTTTCGCATGGCCGAGCGTCTGGATGTTGACGACCGCGGGCGCTGTCGCTTTGGCGATATTGCGGAACGTCGTCGCATCAATGGCGCCGGTGAGCGGCGCGCTGTTGGTCGACGGCACGGCGACGGTCTGTGCCGACGAGACGGGCGTCAGGTCCATCTTCGACGTGATGACCGCGGTGACGGCCATCGACGCGAGGGCGATCAGCACGGCATAGAACAGCGAAATCTTGCGGCTCGACATGTATTGCTCCCAGCTCTCCAGCTCCTGACTACCCTCTAAGTGTCACCCGGCCTACAGAAGTACGAATTCCGTCTGCATCGGCCCCGTCACGAACGCCTCACGCTGGCCGATGAACATGTTGATTTCCGTTCGCACCCCGAATTCGGGCGTGTAGACGCCCGGCTCGATCGTGAACCCGGTCCCCGGGATGAGCCGCCGCTCGTCGTGCGTCTCGAAATCGTCCATATGGACGCCATTTCCATGGACGTCGGTACCCAGACTATGACCCGTGCGGTGGATGAACTGCGCCCCAAAACCTGCGCGCTCGATGACGTCGCGGCAGACGCGGTCGACTTCGAAGCCCCGGAGTTCATGCCCGTCGGCCGTCGCCTGCTTCACCAGCACCACCGCGGCATCGCGTCCATCCCGGGCCGCATCGAACGCTTTGACATATCGGTCCGGGACGCTCGAGCCTGTAAAGCCGACCCACGTGATGTCAGCAAACACCGCGCCGGGTTTGGGGAGCTTGCCCCAGAGATCCAGGAGCACCACCTCGTTGTCGTTGATCCGGCGATCGTGCGCACGGTCAGGCATGTAATGCGGATTGCCGGCGTTCTCCTGGGCGGAGACGTTCGGCGGTGCGTCCGCGATCAGCCCTTCTTCGTCGAACCAGCCCAGCATGGCTTGTTGAACGTCCACTTCGGTCACGGGACGTCGGGCAGCGCGGGCGTCGCGGATCATGGCGAAGGCGCGGTCCTTGACCCGGTAAAGGATTTCAGACGCCTGACGATGGGTGGCGAGGGCATCGTCCGACCAGACGGCCTCGAAGCGCTGGATGAGGTCACCGGACGAGGCGACGTCGGTCCCTGCGGCGCGAACGGCCTCGACCGTCCCGGCGTCGACGCGGGAGACGTAGGGGATCGCATTGTTGGGCGAGTACTCCATCGCGACGCGATGGGTGCCGTTGAGAATCGTGCGGAGTCCGTCCGCCAGCGTTTCGCGCTGCGAGTACACCGTCTTGGTGCCGGGTAGATGATCGAGGTTGTACGACTCGATCGCGTGAACAAGCTTTCGCGGCTCGCCGCTTGCGGGAATGAGATAGTACCAACGGCGAGTGGTCATTTTCCCCTGCGCGTCGAGGCCCGTGAGCCGGCGCGCGATCGGATTCGACCCATGGAAATCGTAGAGGAGCCATCCATCGAGGCCGTCTTCCCTGAGCGCCTGCTGGACGTCGGAAATCTGGAGCGCCATGTGATGAGTATAGACGTTTCCCGGCCGCGCGCGGCCCGGATGGGCTCTTGCCTAACTCGTTGCCGCCTTTGTCGTTAGCGTATAAATGATGGTGCGAGTCGTCACGCCGAGTGCCCTGAGACCGGGAAATGAAGATGCGTACTAGTTTTGCAGCCGCCGTGTTCACGCTCCTGCTGGCGGGAGCGCCTGCAGGCCAGCAGCCCGCTCCGCCGCAGCCGCCCGCCGGTGGACAGCCGCCGCTGACGTTCAAGGTCGACGTCAACTACGTCGAGATCGATGCCCAGGTGACCGATGCCCAGGGCAACTTCGTCCGCAACCTCACGAAAGACGACTTCCAGATCGTGGAGAACGGCAAGCCGCAGACGCTGACCGTGTTCTCCACCGTCGACATCCCGGTCGAGCACGTCGATCCGCCGCTCTTTGCGAAGACCGCGATCCCACCGGATGTTTCGACCAACGCGCGTCCGTTCGAAGGGCGGCTCTTCGTCATCGTCGTCGATGATCTGCATACGGCTCCCAGCCGCACGGCGCGCGTTCGCGCGGCGGCGCGGCTGTTCATCAGCCGCTATGTCGGGGCGAACGACCTCGTGGCCGTCATCAATACCTCCGGATTTTCCTCCGGCGTGCAGGACTTCACCAGCAATCGCACGCTCGCGCTTCGCGCGGTCGACACCGCGATCGGCCAGAAGGCCGACTCGGCGACCACCGCCGCGCTCGACGATTACTACCGCAACAACTCCGGCGGCATCGCGGGCGACAGCACGGCGGCGGCTGACTCCAACGAGCTCGAGCGATACACGAAGGCGCGCAACGCGCTGAGCACGATGAAGGCGCTCGCCACCTATCTCGACGGCATTCACGGCCGCCGCAAGGCCGTCGTGTTCTTCAGCGAAGGGATCGATTACGACACGACCAACCCGTTCGCGGGCAAGTACGCGACCGAGGTGCAGGACGCGATGCAGCAGACGATTGCCGCTGCCACGCGCGGCAACGTCAGCATCTACAGCGTCGATCCCCGCGGCGTGACGTCCGGCACGGAGGATCTCATCGAGATCCAGTCGTTCCCTCAGGACAACTCGATCAGTTCGACCCAACTGATGGAAGAGATGCGCGTGCAGCACGACAATCTCCGCGTGCTCTCGGATCAGACGGGGGGATTCGCCGTCCTCAACCAGAACGACTTCACGAACGCCTTCGGCCGGATTCTCGACGACAACAGCAGCTACTACGTGCTCGGCTACTACCCGACGAACGAGAACCGCGACGGGAAGTTCCGCAGCGTTCAAATCAAGGTGCTGAAACCCGGGTTGCGAGTCCGCGCGCGGAAGGGATACTACGCACCAAAGGGCAAAGCGGCTGCTGCGAAACCGACGGAAGGGAAGGGCTCTCCGGAACTCCGGGAGGCGATGGACAGTCCTGTCGGGGTGAGCGGCCTCACGGTGCACGCCTTCGCCGCGGCCTTCCGTGGCGCCGCCCCCAAGGATGCGGTGGCGATCGCGCTCGAAATCGACGGCACCAGATTGCCATTCAAGCAGTCGCCGGAAGGCCTCTTCACCGACGACCTCGAGATCTCGATGTATGCCGCCGATCAGAAAGGCAAGATTCAGGACGGCGCGCAGGACGTCCTCAACCTTCGCCTGAAGCCAGCGACGCACGAAGTCGTCTCGAAAGGAAGCTTCCGCGTCGTCCGCAAGCTGCAGATCCCGCCCGGCAAGTACTCGGTTCGCATCGGCGCGCGGGAATCGAACAGCGGTCTGCTCGGAACCGTGTTCTTCGATTTCGAAGCGCCGGACTTCTCGAAGGCGCCGCTGACGATGAGCGGCATCGTCATCACGTCGGCCTCCGGCACGCGCGTGCCGACGGCGTCGGGCGATCCTTCGGGCAACGAGTTCAAGGACGTGTTGCCGGGGCCGCCAACGGCCATGCGCGAGTTCCCATCGAACGACCAGCTCGCGATGTTCGCGGAGGTCTACGACAACCTGCCGAAAACGCCGCATCGCGTCGCTATCACCGCCTCCGTCCTTGCCGACGATGGCAAAGTGGTCTTCAGTCGGGCCGATGAACGAAGCAGCGACGAGCTGAAAGGCTCGGCCGGCGGCTACGGGTACACGGGCAACATCCCGCTGAGCGGCCTCGGACCCGGGCGGTACGTGCTTCGCGTGGAGGCGAAGTCGCTGGTCGGCAAGGGTGACAGCGTCTCGCGCGAAGTCGAGTTCCGCGTCCGATGAGGACGCTGTCGACGATCGCAAGAGGAAACGCGAGCCATATCGCGGAGCGCCGCCGCGTCGTCGTCCGTACACCAGAGGAGTGGGCCGCACTCTGGGCCGCCCACGCAGGACCGGCGAGTGAAACCCCCGCCGTCAACTTCGCCGTATCGTTGGTGGCCGCCGCGTTCGGCGGAACCCAGACGCCGCCGCGGTCGATTGACATCGTCGGCGCCGTCGAGGAGGAGGGCGGCACGAGGCTGGTCGTGGAGGAGCGGCGGGCGGGATCCGACCCGGACGCGACGATGCAACTTCCGCGTACTGGCGACCCGGAGGCGACGATCGCGGGCGCGTCCGGTGTAGCGGGCTCGATGCCGCCGTCGCCGTTCCACATCGTCATGCTGCCGCGGGTCGATGGCGAGATCCGGTGGACCGACGCACGACATACGGCGATTGCCCAACGGACGGAGCCGATCGACCGCATCACGAGGGGCGCGCATTCGCGCAACTCTTCAACAGGACTTCGCCCGCGCACGGCCGGCGTCCTGTCCTATCTCGCGGGTCCGGTCTCAGGCGTCGTTATGCTCGTGGCGGAACCGGAGCAGCCGTTCGTCCGCTTTCATGCGTGGCAATCGGTGATCGCGCTCGGCGCCTTTGCCGTATTTGTGGCGCTCTGCTATGTGATCGCGCTGGTGTCCGTCTTCTTCACGGCGAACGGCCTGGCGGTCATGGTACGGGTGGCCACTGTGGCGTGGATGGCGCTGCTCGTGCTCTGGGCCGTGCTGATGTGGCAGGCGTGGAAAGGCCGCGCGTGGAAGCTGCCGATTGCGGGGAGATGGGCAGAGGGGCTCGCCGCCCGGCGCATCAACTCCCGGACGCCGGGCGCGGAGAACTCCCAATTCCCAACTCCCAACTCCCAAGATTGCTGAATCTAATTGCGAATTGGGAGTTGGGAATTGGGAGTTGGAGTGGCTATTTGCCTTCGAACTTCTTGACCTGCTTCGCGTCGACCTTGCCGTTCGCGTGGCTGAACGCGTACTGGCTCTGATACAGATCCGGCTTGACCGGGGACTTCAGCGTCACGTCCAGGACCTCGCCGGGATTGAGCGGCTTGTGACTGGTGAAGCTGTCACCCGTTACCTGTTTCAGCTTGTGGTCGTACCAGATTTCGTCGACGCGGAACAGCGCGATCGCGCCGTCCGACGTGTTCTTGACCTTGAGCGCGGTCACCATGTCGTTGCCGACGCGTTTGGTCTGGCCACGAATGACTTCGATGAAGGCGGTACCTTTGACCGGCTTCACCCACTTGGCCGGAGTCGCCGGCGCGGTCGTGGTCGGCGTCGCAGGTTTCGGCGCCTGTGCAAAAGAGGGACAAGCCAGCGCGGATATGCAGACAGCCGCGGCGGCAACGAACGCGGAACGAGTCATGGCGACCTCCCGGGAGAGAGCTGCCTGGGGTTGCAGCGTCCGCGCCGCATTATACGCCCCGGCAGCATCGGCCGCTAGAGTTCGCCGTTCCAGTCCTCGGGTTCCGGATTCGACGCCCGGAAGATCTCCAGGTGCCATTTGCCGCCGCCCCACGGCTCGATCACTTCCGCCGCGATGACGTCGACCAGGATTTCCGCGAAGGTCCGTCCCTCCGGATCTCCTTCGAGGTGATACGCCGGCTCTTCCCAGGCGAAGGTCGGGTAGAGCACCACCGTCAGGAACAAATCGTACCCGTCGTCGACGACGATCAACTGGCCGCAGGGACGCTTCAGCGTCGAGTGGTAGACCAGATATTTCTCGGCGGAGTGCGCGCGGATGTAGCGCTTCAGCGCGAACTCGCGCGCGACGATTTCCTCGACGGCGATCTTCTTGTCCCAGCAGTCGCGGCAGTAGCGCTCTTCACCGCGCGGCTCCGAGATCTCCTTCGCGCCGCACAGCGCGCAGCGCGACTGGGCGACAGACTTGCGTGGCATCCGATCAGTGTAGCAGAGGCGTCTGCCGTGGAGGCCAGCCGTAGCGGCTTCTGCCGGCCACGGCAAAAGGCCTAACGGTTCACGGTTCGCGACTCCATCGCCGGCGCGTACAGTTCCTGCGCGTACTGCTTCACCATACGCCTGGCGCTGAAGCGCGGCGACACGGTGGCGATGGCCTCTCGGACGACCTCGAGCCACCGGTGAGATACGCCGGTACCGCGGTCCCGATCGTAGAACCGCGGAACGATTTCCCGTTCGAGCGTCTCGTAAATCGCGTTCGCGTCCGCGGCATCCTGCGTGTCCGCATCGCCGCCCGGCGCTTGCGCGTCGATCAACCAGCCGTTCTGGCCGGTGTAGCCTTCGGCCCACCAGCCGTCGCCGATCGAGAAGTGCGGGACGCCATTCGCCGACGCCTTCATCCCGCTCGTGCCGCTGGCTTCGAGCGGCTTGCGCGGATTGTTCAACCAGACGTCACAGCCCTGCACGAGGAAGTGCGCGACGTGGAGGTCGTAGTCGTCGACGAACGCGACGCGTCCTGCAAACACCGGGTCGACCGCCCTCCGATACACCTGCTGCAGGTGGTGCTTCCCGGTTTCGTCTGCCGGGTGCGCCTTGCCCGCGAACACGATCTGCACGGCGCGCCCCGGAGCATTGAGGATGCGCTGCAGGCGGTCGGCGTCGCGGAAGATCAACTCCGGACGCTTGTAACCGGTGAACCGGCGCGCGAATCCAATCGTCAGCGCCCCCGGATCGAGCAGCGTGCCCGACGCGACGACGCGCGCGGCGGTCACGTGTTCGTCGCGCCACCGCTGCCGCGACCGCTCGCGGATGAACGTGAACAGATACTGCCGCAGCGCGCTGCGCGCCGCCCACAGCGCGTCGTCGGGGACGTCGAAGACGTGCTGCCACACGGCCGGATCGTCGGCAGAGTCGCGCCAGCCGGGCGGAAAATACGCGTCGAAGAGCCGCGCCATCTCGTGCGAGAGCCACGTCGGCATGTGAACGCCGTTCGTGATGGCTCGCACCGGCCGCTCCGGTTCCGGCGTCCCGGGCCAGATCGGGCCCCACATCTCGCGCGTGACCACCCCGTGCAGCTGGCTGACCGCGTTCACGCCGTTCGCCGTCCGCAGCGCGAGTGCCGTCATGTTGAACTGCATTCCCGCCCCGTTGTCGTACGCGCCCAGCTGCAGAAACCGATCGCGGTACGCGCCGAGCGTGCCCCAGCAACCGGCGAGATGCGTCTCGACGAGGTTGAACGGAAACGCGTCATGGCCCGCGGGGACCGGCGTGTGCGTCGTGAAAATCGTCGTCCGCCGCACGTCTTCCAACGCCTGGTCGAACGACAGCCCGGTCTCAATCAGGTCGCGAATGCGCTGCAGGACGACAAAGGCCGCGTGACCTTCGTTGAGGTGCCACACGGCGGGCGACGAGCCGAGCGCCTTCAGCGCACGCACTCCGCCAACGCCGAGGATGATCTCCTGTTGGATCCGCGTCTCGCGGTCGCCGCCGTAGAGCCTGGCGGACAGGTCGCGGTCCCACGGCGCGTTTTCTTCGAGATCGGTATCGAGGAGATACAGCTTCACGCGCCCGAGCCGCACCCGCCATACCTGGACGAGCACACTCCGATTGCCGAGCGGCACCGGGACGATGCACGGATTGCCATCGGCACTGACCGCCGGTTCGATCGGCGCATCCGCCCACGAGAGCTTCTCGTAGGACTCCTGCTGCCACCCTTCCGGCGACACGCTCTGATGAAAGTACCCTTGCGGGTACATGAATCCGACACCGATGAGCGGCAAACCGAGATCACTGGCTTCCTTACAGTGGTCCCCCGCCAGCACGCCGAGTCCCCCGGCGTAGATCGGCAGCGATTGGTGCAGAGCGAACTCCGCCGAGAAATAGGCAATCGGCCCCGATAAACTGCCGAACCGGTCCTGCCACCACGTGTGCCGCGCCGCGCGTGCATCGTCCAGCGCTGCGATCGCGGCGTCGTACACCGCGAGGAAACCAGCGTCGGTTGCCAGCGTGTCGAGCTGGGTTTGGGCAATCTTGCGCAACATGAGCACGGGGTTGTGTGCCGTCTCGCGCCACAGCTCGTAGTCGAGCTGACGGAAGACCTCTCGGGCTTCAGGATTCCACGTCCACCAGAGATCCATGGCAAGTTCGGGGAGGCGACGAAGGCGTTCGGGGACTGGAATGGCGGCCGGATTCATCATCGTTGGGTGTTGGGAGAACGCTTCAGTGTACGTCGGCCTGAGGTGCTACTGACAGGCGCCGACGAGCTTGGCGAATCGCGAGAGATCGACGTTGCCGCCCGACACGACGGCGACGACCTTCTTGTGTCCCTTGCGGGCCATGTGCGGCGAGACGGCGGCGGCGACGGCGCACGCCGCAGCACCTTCGGCGATGACGCGCGCGCGTTCGGCGACGAGCCGCATCGCGGCCGCCGCGTCGTCGAGCGAGACGACCATCGACTCGTTGACGTACTCCTGGAGCAGCGGCCACATGGTCGTCAGCACCGAGCGTCCGCCGGCACCGTCGACAAACGACGCCTCCCATTCGTCGAACTCGCTCGCCCGGCCACGCTGAAATGATCGCGCGAGCGGCGCAGCCGTTGCGGGTTCCGCCGCGTAGACCGCAGCGCTCGGGCGCAGCGCCCGAAACGCGACGCCTATGCCCGCCAGAAGACCGCCGCCGCCGACGGGTGCGACCACCGCGTCGGCATCGGGCACGTCCTCGAGGATTTCGAGCGCAACAGTCCCGTTCCCGCTGATGAACGCGTCATCGTCGAACGGGTGCACGAAATGACCGGTCATGCGCGGCGAACGATGATCGGTGACGGTCTGCCAGCACTCGGTGTACGAGGCTTTCACGATTGCGGCACCGAGGCGGTCGATTGCGCGGAGCTTCGTGTCGGGCGCGGTGTCCATCACCATCACGCTGCACCTCGCCCCTGCCTTTTTCGCCGCGAGCGCGACCCCCTGAGCGGCGTTGCCAGCGCTGACCGTCCAGACGCCCTGCTCCAGGGTGGATGCGGGCAGTTGCCGCACGGCGTTGTAGGCGCCGCGGATCTTGAACGACCCGATCGGCTGCAGCACCTCGAGTTTGAGAAAAATCTCAGGGCCGTCGCTCTGGAGCTGCCCAATCGAGATCAGTGGAGTGCGGAGCGCCGCGTCATAGACGACGCGCGCCGCATCGCGGATAGTGTCAATAGAGATCGAACGAGCCATCGGGGTTGAGCGCTGATCGTACAGCCCGGCGACCTCAGCGTCAACGGATGCACTACACTACTCGGCCGATCCGCCCGATGACCGCATCGCGCTCTCCCATCGTCATCGCGTCGGCAAACGGTCATCATTTCCGCAATGGCGGCCCGGACACATGTGTCGAGCGCGCCTTCTCATTGCTGGCGGCTGGCCGTGACGTGCTCGAAGCCGTTGTCGAAGGGGTAACGATTGTCGAGCTCGATCCGGACGAAACGAGTGTGGGGTTTGGCGGACTCCCGAACGACGAGGGCGTCGTTCAGCTCGACGCGAGCTGCATGCACGGTCCGAGAAAACGCGCAGGTGCGGTCGCCGCGCTCGAGGGGGTGCCCACGGCCGCCCGCGTCGCGCAGCTCGTGATGGATCATACCGATCACCACCTGCTCGCCGGACCTGGCGCCCGCGAATTCGCGCGCAAGATGGGACTCGAGGTGCTGCCCGATCTGAATTCGCCACGCTCGCGCGCTATCTGGCAGGAATGGAAACGCCGCGTGGATGCGTGTGACACGCCGGATCTGTCGCGGCCGGAGCTGTTGCGGCGCATCGAACTCGAGATGATTGCCGGCGGCTGGATTGATCCGAATCACTTCTACGGGACGATCCATTGCAGCGCCGTGGACGCCGCGGGCGACCTCGCGTGCGTAACGACGACGAGCGGGCTCGCGTGGAAGATGCCCGGCCGTGTGGGTGATTCACCGATCATCGGTGCGGGACTGTACGTGGACAACGCTGTCGGCGCGGCAGGCTCGACCGGCCGCGGGGAGGCGAACATCTACGGTGTCAGCTCGTTCCTGATTGTGGAGTGCATGCGCCGGGGGATGCACCCGAAGGATGCGGGATTGGAGGCGCTGCGCCGGATTTCGGCGAACACCCTTGAACCGCGCCTCCTGAACTCGCGCGGCCGCCCGAACTTCAACGTGATCTTCTACGTGCTCAGTGCGTCGGGAGCCTGTGCCGGCGTTTCTCTGTACTGCGAAGCCCGCTTCGCGGTATGTACGGAGCACGGAGCGGAGACGCGCGCGTGCGAGCCGCTGTTCGACGGTGCGGCGACGGACTGACGACCCGCGCCTTCGGCCTCATCGTCATGGCGTGTGCGGCACCACCTGTTCGAACACCACCCCGGCGTCCGGCCCGGTGCCGTGTTTTCGAACCACCACGCGACCGCGCCACGGCCACGGCGCGATCGCGGTGTCCGGCTGTCCGCCAGGCTGTGGCGCCGTCGTCAGATAGACGTCGTCCACGAGCCGGCCCGCCAGCAATTCACGAGCGAGCGTGCGGCCGCCGACGCACGACACGCGGCCGATACCCATCGCGTACAGCCGTTCGAAGGCATCGCGCAGTCCGGCTGCAGGCAGCGGCACCTCGAGAATCCACGGCCGTTCGCGAATCCGATCGTGCATCGTGGAGGGCACAGACGGCCCGGTCAGGAGCACGACCCGCAGGTCCGGCACGTTGAACATGAGGTGCCCGTCGAAGTCCAGCCCGCGATTCGTGGCGATGATCTGGACGGGATGGCGCGGTAGCCCCAGCGAGGCGCGCAGCGCGACGATCTCGGGATGCCAGACTGAGAATACGACGTCGGTGCCGCGCACCGTACCTGCGCCGGCCAGCACGGCATCGGCGGCAACCCGCGAAAGTCCTTCGTAAATGAGGTGCTTGTCCGTCTCGCCGCCGCCCAGCGTCCCCGGCTCGTCGGCGCCCGTGTTCCCATCGGCGGATTGCACGAAGACGAGCGAACATGCCGGCCGCTGCGCGTCCGGCGGGTGCGCGACGTAGAACGCGCCGTTGAAGAGACGCCGCGACCACTCGCTCCCGACAGGTTGCAATCGATCGTCGGGGTTTTCGAGGGTCGTGACCAGCGGGAACAGGGCCGCGCTCGCGGCTGCGCGCGTCTTTCGTGCGGTGAAGTCGTCGAACCGCACGCGCCAGGCGGCCCAATCAGGTATCATGCGCGCTCTAGTCCCCTGGAAACGTGACGCGTTGCACAAGTCCCGGAGCGCGGCGCCCGGGACTTGTGTGATGCATCACGTTTCCAGGGGACTAGCACGCGAAGGAGACTGGCAATGAGAAGGTTCCTGGTCGGCGCAGCGCTGCTCGCCGCGGTCGTGTCGCTGCCGGCGCAGCAGATGGTGACGGAAACGCGCGATCCGGCGCAGACGCAGGACGAAGACTTCGCGAAATCGGTCAAGGAATGGACGACGAAACCGTACTACATCAGTCCCCTCGTCGACCATCTGCCGAAGGTCGCCGGGATCCCGAGCCCCAAAGACGTGCTTGGCTACCACATCGGCGCGCCGTACAAGCTGACGTATTACGCCGACATCCTGAAGTACTACCGCGCGCTGGCCGCGGCCACGCCGCGCGTCAAGGTGGAGACGATCGGCCGCTCGGATGAAGACCGCGAGCTCGTCGTCGTGTGGGTCTCGTCCGACGAGAACATGCGGAACCTGCAGCAGAACCGCGACAACCTGGCGAAGATCGCCGACCCGCGCGGGCTCTCACCGGATCAGATCAAGCAGCTCATCGCGACGACCAAACCCGAGTATCACCTGATGGGCGGCCTGCACAGCGGGGAGACCGGCCCGTCCGAGATGTTGATGGAGCTCGCGTATCGCATTGCGACGGAGACCTCCCCGCTCATCGACCAGATCCGCGATCACGTCTACGTCTCGATTACGCCGGTGGCCGATCCCGACGGCCGCGACCGCAACGTCGACTGGTTCTACAGCGAGCAGGAACGGCTCGCGCAGAATCCGCCGGCGTCAGCGGCGGCGCCAGCCGCGACAGGGCGTGGCGGCGAACAGGGCCGTGGAGCGGATCAGGGCCGCGGCGCGGTGGCGGGCGGCGGACGCGGGGCGGGCGCAGGGCGCGGGGGAGCGCAGCTTCCGTACTGGGGCAAGTACGTGTACCACGACAACAATCGCGACATCAATCTGTCGCAGGTGTCGATGCGCGCGATCGTCGACTGGTACTTCACCGCGCATCCGCCGATCATGCACGACCTCCACGAGGCGCAGCCGCTCATGTACACCTACAGCGGCGGCCCCCCGCAGAATCCCAATCTCGATCCCATCCTCTTCGCGGAGCTGCCGTTTTTCTCGAACTTCGAGTTGGAGCAGATGACGAAGTGGGGCATGCCCGGCGTTTACACGCACGCGTTCATGGACGGGTGGTCGCCCGGCTATCTCGGCTCCGTCGCCTACAACCACAACGGCATGATGCGCATGTACGAGACGCAAAGCGGCCGCGAAAACGCACCGGCCGGGGCGGCGCCTGCGCGTGGAGGCGCCGCTGCTGAAACCACCGCGAGCGAAGCCGCATCGGGCGGCCAGCCTGCGACCGGGACCGCACGGGGCGCCCGAGGGGAAGGGCGCGGCGGACGTTCCGCAGGCGGCGCGCCGGCACGCGGCGTCGATCCGACCGCTGCAGGCGCAATCACGACCGGGTTTGCGCGGACCTCGGTCCCGACGGGTCGCGGCGGCAGCCAGCCGCGCGAGTGGTACCGCGGGCTTCCGATTCCGCCCGACGCGCTGCAGAACTTCTCGCGCCGCAACAACACGAACTACATGGAGACCGGTGTGCTGTCGGGGCTGCAGCTGACGTCCATGTTCCCCAACCTGGTGCTCGAGAACTTCTATCGCAAGACGCAGAACTCGATTGACTCGGGCAGCAAGGACGCGCCGTACGGCTACGTCATTCCGGTCACGCGTGACATGACGCGCGCCGCGACCCTCGTCAACATCATGCGCGTTCAGCGAATCGAAGTCGGGCAGGCCACGTCGGAGATCAAGACGACCGACGGGACGTTCCCCGCCGGTTCGTACGTCATCAAGCGGAACCAGCCGTACGGGCGTCTGGCGAAAAACCTGCTCGAGAAGCAGGACTATCCCGATCCGAACTTGACGACCTACGACGACAGCGGCTGGACGATGGGCCTTGCGATGCTGGTCGATGTGAAGGAAATCAAGGACAAGGCGATCCTCGACGTGCCGGTGACGCCGGTCAACGAGGCCATCGCGAAAGGCAGAATTGTGGGCACCGGCCCGGCGGCGATCGCCGTCGCGGACTACGGCTCCAATAACATGATCGCCTTCCGCTACCGGCTCAAAGACGTGCCGATGAAGATCGCCGAGAAGAGCTTTACGGCCGACGACACGGAGTTCCCGGCAGGTTCGTTCGTGATCACGCCGCCGGCGGACAGCGCGCGGGTGAAGGTGGCGGTCGAGGAGCTGGGGCTCACCGCGGCCGGGCTGAATGCGGCGCCCACAGTGCCGATGCACGATGCGGACCTGCCGCGCATCGCGATGCTCTCCTCGTGGAACGGCACGCAGGAAATCGGCTGGGTGCGGTACACGTTCGACAAGTTCGGCATTCCGTACGATCTGATTTTCAAAGAGCGCCTCCAGCAGGGGAACCTGCGGAATCAGTACGACGTGATCGTAATGCCGACGCAGCAGGCCACGCGCCAGGCGGTGTTCGCGCCGCCCGCGGCGCGCCCGGTGCCGTACGTGAAGAGCGCGAAATACAAGTTCCTGGGGATGTATGGCGAGTCGCCGGACATCACCGGCGGCATGGGCGGCGACGGCGTCGATGCGATCGCCAAGTTCCTCGACGCCGGCGGGACGCTCATCACGATGGGAGAGGCCTCGCGGTTCCCGGCGGAATTCGGGCTGGCCCGTACGGTCGATGCGACCTCCACCTCCGCGAACTTCTATGCGCCGCGGCCGATCGTCAGCGCCGAAATCGTCAAGCGCGATCACCCGGTGTTCTACGGGTATTCGGACGAGACGCTCCCGATCAAATACCTGGGGGGGCCGCTGCTGACGGTTCAGGGCAGCGACCAGGCGTTCGTGCTGGGCCGCTACATCGGCGGGGAGGCGTCCGTGCTGACAGGGCTGATGCGCGGAGCCGACGAAATCCGCGACAAAGCCTTCGCGGTCGACGTGCCTGGAGGGTTCGCGGGCAAAGGGCGGATCATCATGTTCGCCAACAACCCGATCTACCGCTGGCAGAACCACGGCGAATTCAACCTCGTGTTCAACGCGCTGATGAATTGGAACGACATGGCATCGGCCGCGCCGTCGCCACGCGCGATGACCGCCGGTTCCGGTCGCGGGAAGCGCTCGAAATAAGGGACGCGCAGGCGGGCGGGGCGCCCCGCTCGCGCGTGGGTAGCTCCGGCGGCGCTCGTCGGGAGCGCGTAGACGGCAATCCTCGAGTGATCGCCGTTGGATTCGATCGCCGCGAGACGATCGCCAGCACCCGCAATGCTGCGTACGTACTCTCCCTGATTGACCGGCACGTCATACGCGGTCAGCGGATCGAGCCGGATCGCCACCGGGGACCGGTCGCGCCAGCCGGTGAGCCATCCGGCCGCGGCGTGCGCGACAAACGGTGTGAATCGTCCGCGCACGATCGCAAGCGGAAGGATCCGGCCGGAGGTGATCGCGAGCGTTGAGATGCGTGTTCGCGTGCCGTCGTATGCGGCGCAGGTGAACGCGTCGGGCGCCACGGCAGCCGCGCACGCGATCTGCAGCTCGGAGTCGGCCACCAGGGTCCGCCCGTGGCCATCCAGCCGCCACACGCGTGTGTGCGATTCGTACGGCAGCTGCAGCCCCCATCGCGCCAACGTCCACGAAACGGGCGACCTCCGGTAATGCTGCTCGAGCACCGTCGCGATTCCACCGGTCGATGCGACGTTGGTGTAGCGAATCCCGGGGACGGCTGACCACCGGGCGACATCTATCTGCGTCGTCCCCACCGTGCCGGTGCCCTTGACGGGCTGCTGTCGGCCGTCCCAGCCGACAATCGTCCAGTGGTGCCCGCCGCCGTCAACCGTCAGTCTGCCCGCGACGATTCCGGTCGCGCGCGTCCGCCACGACGGCGCGGCGCCGGCAACGCTCTTCCGAAGTTCCGCGCCCTCCGCGTCGAACGCGACCGCGAGCACCTCTCCACCTGGCAGGAACACGGCATCGTCCGCCTTCGTACGAGAGAGATTGCCGCCCACGGTACCGATCTGCACCGTCCAGTCGTTGCCCGGTTGATCGGTGACCTCTTCCTCGTCGCGCCACAGCATGACGCGGGTGCCGTCGGGCGACAACGTGAGGTCCGACGGATCGAATGGCACAGCCATGGTCGCGAGGGGAGCGGCGGTGATGTGGACAGCCTCGAGCGCCGGTGCGCGCACCAGCATCGGGTCGTTCACGAAGCCGTTCACGTACGCGGACGAACCGGCAAATGCGAGGCCGAGACCGGCGAGCGCGAGCAGCAGCACCGCGTACCGCGTCGCGCGCCGCCGCGCCGTCACGCGGATCGCCGCCGCGGTCGCGAGCAGAAGGATCGCGGCGTCGGGCACTGAGCGGGCAGCCTGATGCAGCCTGTAAGCGCCGATGCCGTTGTCGAGGATCAGGAGGAGCGCGAGCGCGGTCGCCACGGTCATCATCGCGAGCGCGCGTCGATCCAGCGGATTGCTCACGCCGCGCCTGTACAGGATCGTGAAGAGGCCGAATATCGCGGCGATGGCCAGGAACCCGATGCCCCGCTCGACTCTGCCGTCGCGAATCGCGATCACGCCGGCCGCGGCGGATGCTACCGCCGTTGCGGCTAACAGGCGCGTGCTGGCGGCCACACTCGTCAGGAGCGCCACCAGTGCATACCCGAACTGGCCCGAAGTCAAGGCGAGCAGCGCGGCCAGGAAGGCGGCCCATCGTGCCGCGCCACTGATTGTCGGCGGCGGTTCGTGCGCGACGAGATGAACGTCGACCGTGTCGAGGACGGATTGCGCACGCCCGATGTCGGCCGCGTCGAGCGGCATTTCCCAGCGATGTCCGAACCGGTCGGCAGCGACGAGCAGTGCCGTGTCGCCGCGGCGGGCCAGCACGCGAAGTTCCGAAAGCGCGCCGTAGCGCAGGTGGTGCTGTGCGCCGTCGCGGGCCCACCGCAGTTCGTCGGGCCCGAAGGTGACGCGAGTGGCCGTCGCTTCGCTGACGAAGACTTCGGCGATGTCGCGGGTGACCGGCGTCACGCCGGCGGCTGCGTAGATGTCCCGAATGCGTCGCGCGAGGCTCGGATGCGTGGCGCGGCGCTCGAACGCGGCGTCCCATCGGCGGGGCAGGCGCGCGAACGTGTTCAGCTTCGTCAGGCCTCGCGCAAGCGCGTCTGGTGTGCCGGTCAGTCCGACCGCGCGGCGGTCGCTCTCCGTCTCGTTCTGCTGGCGTCTGCGGGCGCGCCATCCGAGCATCGCGACAATGAGCGCGAACCAGACGAAGGCCTGCTCCCATGCCGGCAGGCTGGCGGGCCAGAAGCGGAACGCGAACGCGCCGATGAGAATGAGCGACCACTGGACGAGCCGGTACTGCCACAGGCGTCGCGGCGAGTAGTACTCCAGGTGCGCGATCTCGTGCGCGGCAATCGCGACGATCTCGTCGGTCTGCAACCGCTCGAGCAGCGGGGAGGTGAACACCACGGACGATCCGTTCAGCGCCGCCAGCGCGATGGCGTTCGTCAGCGATCCTCCACGCATGTCCACGGACTCGAATCGCGGGGCTGCGACGCCGGCGCGCGCGACGAGATCAGAGAAGGCGCGCACCAGCGTTTCGTCGCCCACGGGCGCCGTACGGAGCAGCACACGCAGCAGCGGCGAGTACCAGTGCGCCCAGGCGAGCAGCACTGCCGCCGCGAACCCGGATGCCAGCCACACGTGCCGGCCCGCCGCAGAGACGATGAACGGGAGCGCAAGTAAGGTGAGATGAAAGCCGTAGACGCCGACGATCAGCCGGGTCGCGAACGAGACCATGGTCCAGAATCCCCAGGTCTCCTCATAGAGCCGCCGCCGAAGCCGGAACCCGGCCGCGGCGCGGCTCACGAGCGCGAACGGTACGGCCCACCACAGGGCGATCGTCTTCACGCCGGCGATGATGCCCAACGAGAACATGAGGACGACCGCCGCGCGGCGGCGTGCCGCGAGCAGCCGCTCGGGCAGCAGCGGATCGTCCGGACGACGCAGGAGCCGGTGCGTCTCGACGCCCCACCAGACCGCAGGAACGAGTGCCGGGACGAGGACCGCGACGATGGCGATTGGCTGGTACTGCATCGCTGTGGCGAGTGCAGATTGTAGATTGCAGATTCGAGATTGATTAGGAAATTAGCAATCAATCCGCAATCTGCAACCCGAAATCTGCAATTTCCCCCGAGCGCATTACAATCCGCGGCATGATCCGAATGCACGTGCCCATCGCTTGCGCGGCCGCCGGTGTATCTATCGCCGTTGCCGCCGTGATGACCATCGGGATCTCCGCGCAGGACGCCGCGACGCTGCAGCGATCCGATGCGCCGTCGAACGGGTTCTGGATCGATTCGCTCGATCTCTCGAAGGAGGCCCTCCGCCGTCCGCGGCTCCCGCGGGGGCAGACAGGAACGCCGCCGCCCCTGAAAGTCTCGCTCGGCGGCGCAACTTACGCGCATGCGCTCCCGCTCGTCTCCGACGGCGCCATCGAACTCGCCCTGGGTGGTCAGGCGGTGCGATTCGATGCGGTCGTCGCGTTGGACGACTCGGTCGCGGCCGGGTCCGGCAGCGTCCTGTTCGGCGCGTGGGTCGATGGCAAGAAGGTGTTCGACAGCGGCCTCATGCGCGGCGGTGCCGCGCCGAAACCGGTCTCGATCGACCTCGCCGGCGCCCGTTCGCTCGTGCTCGCCATGAACGATGCGAACGACGGAACCGGGAACGATACGGCGGAATGGGGCGGCGCGCTCCTCATCATGAGACCGGGCGAGCACGGGCCGATGGTGGTGCATCGAAGCGGGCCGCCGCCGCGCATTGCCCCGAGCCGCAGCGCCGCCCCGATGATCAACTTCCCGCGTATTACCGGAGCCACGCCGGGCCGTCCGTTCCTGTTCCGCATTCCGGCGTCGGGCGCCGGCGAGCTGACCTTCTCCGCGAAGAACCTGCCGCCTGGACTGACGCTCGACCCGACGACCGGCATCATTACCGGATCGCTCCAGTCCGCCGGACGCACGGACGTGCCGGTAACGGTTCGCAACGCGGCCGGACAGACGAGCAGTGCGGTCATCACGATCGTCGGCGGCCATCACGCGCTCGCGCTCACGCCGCCGCTCGGGTGGAACTCGTGGAACGTGTGGGGCGGCAACGTCACCGCGGACCATGTCCGCGCCGCGGCTGACGCGATGGTCAGCAGCGGCCTCGCCGCGCAAGGCTATACCTACATCAACATCGACGACGCCTGGGAGGCCGGGTGGCACAAGGGTCCGAACGGCCGCAACGACCGGGCTGCCGGGCGCGCGCCCGACGGGGAGATCCTCACCAACGAGAAATTTCCGGACATGAAAGGGCTCGTCGATTACATCCACGCGAAGGGATTGAAGGCGGGCATCTATTCGGGCCCAGGCCCGGCGACCTGTCAGGGACTCGCGGGGAGTTACCAGCACGAAGCGCAGGACGCCCGCACGTGGGCGAAGTGGGGGTTCGACTACATCAAATACGACTGGTGCGCGTACAGCGAGGTGGAACCGCGCGATCGGAACGCCCCGCGCGATGCGTTGGAGAAGCCGTACAAAGTCATGCGTGGCGTTCTGGACGCGCTCGATCGCGACTTCGTCTTCTCGCTCTGCCAGTACGGATGGGGAAACGTCTGGGAATGGGGCGCCGAGGTCGGCGGGAATCTCTGGCGCGTGACCGGCGACATCACCGATACCTGGCCGTCCATGTCGTCGATCGGTTTCCAGCAAACCGGGCACGAGCAGTACGCCGGACCCGGGCACTGGAACGACACCGACATGCTCGTGGTCGGCCATCTCGGGTGGGGGCGGATCGATCCACCGCGGCCGACGAACCTCACCTATGACGAGCAGCTCACACACATTTCGTTGTGGGCCTTGCAGGCGGCGCCGCTGCTGATCGGGGCCGACCTGTCGCAAATCGACGACTTCACGCGCGACCTGCTCGGCAACCGCGAGGTGATCGCGATCGATCAGGACCCGCTCGGCAAGGCCGCGCACCGCGTGACGAGCGACGGCTGGACCGAGGTCTGGGCACGGCCGCTGGCGGATGGCCGCACGGCGGTCGGCCTCTTCAATCGTGGGCCGGTCGACGCGCCGGTTTCGGTGAGGACCGCCGATGTCGGTGCGTCAGCAAACGCGAAGGTGCATTATCCCTGGACGCACGAGGATGGAGGTACGGTGAAGGATGGGACCTTCACCGCGACGGTCCCGACGCATGGCGTCGTACTGCTGACACTGGCGCAGTGACAACTTCGCAACTTCGCAACTACCAACTACTCGAGGCGTCAATTCCCAAAACAGAAACCGCCTTGCGCAGTTCGGAGTTGTGTGGTTGCGTCGCTGTCACTTTCCACTGGTAGAGCCGGCTTGCACAGGCTCCAGGCCGGCGTTCGTCACCTCGATATTGAAGGCCTTCAGCTCGTTCCCATAGACCGCGTTCAATCTGTCGGTTTCGCCTTTGAGCTCCTTCTTCAGGTCCTCGAAGATCGGGTAGATATTTTTGGTTGGCGGACCCTCGCCGCGCTCCGTCATGCCGAGCAGCGACGCGAGACGGTTGTTCGTCTTGATCGGGAAGTTGAGGGGATCCTGGCCGCTCTGGTTCTTCACCTGATAGACGTCCTGCTCGACGGCTGACAACGCCGCCACGAGACGGTCGCCCACCAGTTTCAGCTCGCGCTTGTCGGATTTCTTCAGGCGGTCCGCCACGGCGTCCTTGATCCGGCGGATCTCGATCACCGCCTGGTTCGCTTCGCTGACCTTGTCGCGGATCTGCATCGCGAGGTCGAACTGCTCCTGCAGTGCGGCGTCCGATGTATCGCGCAGCGGGTGCTTCACGATCGTGATCGGCTGCGTCTGCGACACGCCGTCCACGGTGAGCTTCACCTGATACGTCCCCGGCAGCGCCATCGGGCCGTTCGTCGTGGCGCCCCACAGGATCATGTTCGGGAAGGTAACGGCGCTCGGGTAATCGAGATTCCACATTACGCGATTGAAGCCGGTGTTCATGGGCGCCGTCGGATTCCCGCCGCGGCCGCGCCCGCCGCCTTGCGCGGCCGGGTCGCCCTCGCCGCGTCCTCGTCCACCGCGCCCCTCCTCCGGCTTCCGGCCGGGGATGGTCTGGACGACGTCACCCTTGCCGTCGAGGATCTCCACCGTCAGTGTTTCCGCCGGTTTGGTCAGCAGATAACTGATGGTCGCAGGGCCGCCCGTGCGGATGACGTCAGCCGGCTTGTAGAGCGTAAAACCATTCGACGCGGTCGCGGTCCCTGCCTGACGCAGCGGCGCGATGTCGTCGAGCACGTAGAACCCGCGTCCGTGCGTGGAGACCGCGATGGAGTTCGCCTCGACCCAGATGTCCGACACCTGCGCGTTCGGCAGCCCGGGGTTGAACATCGACCAGTGATCGCCGTCGTCGTAGGAGATGTAGAACCCGTGCTGCGTGCCGGCGTAGAGCAGTCCCTTCCGGGCCGGGTCCTCACGGACGGCATGGACGTAGTCGCCGGCGCCGATCCCGTTGACGATCTTCGTCCACGTGGCGCCGAAGTCGTGCGTGCGGAAGATGTATGGCGCGAAGTCGTTCAGCAACGGCTTCTTTACCGCGACATACGCCGTCCCGTCATCGAAGGCGGACGCATCGATGATGCTCACACGGCCGAGGTCGGGCATCTCTTTGGGCGTCACGTTGGTCCAGGTCTTCCCGCCGTCGCGCGTGACGTTGATCAACCCGTCGTCCGAACCTGCCCAGAGCACGTCGACGTTCTTCTTTCCCGGGCCGAGCGCGAACACCGTCGCGTAAATCTCAGGGCTGTTCATGTCGTGCGTGATCGGTCCCCCCGAATCCTGCATCGTTTTCGGATCGTGCCGCGTGAGATCGCCGCTGATCCGCTCCCATGTGACGCCGCCATCGCGCGTCCGCCACACGTGCTGCGACGACGCGAAGAGCACGTGCGGATCCGCCTGCGAGAAGATGATCGGATACGTCCATTGCCAGCGCTCGACGACGTCCTTCGACGCTTCGCCGGAGAACTCGCGCGGATACGGGTTCACCTCCCGCTCGTTGTTGGTCCGCCGATCGAGGCGGGTGAGGAAGGAGCCGTTGTTGCCGCCCGCATAGATGATGTCGGGATCGAGCGGATCCGGCGCGATGTATCCGGGTTCTGCGCCGCCGGCGGTATAGGGCTCGTGGACGTTGCCGCGTCCGAACCCGCGGCCGCCGGCGCCGAGATTGGTATTGCTGGCCACGCAGATCGTGCTGCTGTCCTGCTGGGCGCCGCACACGTCGTACGGCACGTGCTTCGTCGAGATCACGTGGTAGAACTGCCCGGTCGGGTAGTCGCGCGACGACCACGTGCGCTGGGCCGCCTGCGCGTTGAACGACACGGCGCCGCCGCTGTCGTTCGCATGGACGATGTGGTTGGTGTCGTCCGGGTCGACCCACAAATCGTGTGAGTCGCCGCCGGCGAAGTTCACCATCGTCTTTCCGCCGTCCTTCGACCAGAACATACCGACGTTGCCGACGTAGACTTCGTCTTTGTTCACGGGGTCCGCGATCACGTGCGTGTAGTAGAACGCGCGCTGGCGGATGTTGCGGCCGTCGTTCGCGAGCTTCCAGGTTGCGCCCGCGTCATCCGAGGAAAACAGCCCGCCGTGCTCGTTTTCGATGAGCGCGTAGATCCGGTTCGAGTCCGCGCCCGAGATGGCGACGCCGATCTTCCCGTCGACGCCGGCGGGAAGGCCCTGGGCACGCGTGATTTCCGTCCAGGTGTCGCCGCCGTCGGTCGACTTGAAGAGCCCGCTGCCGGAACCGCCGCTCGACATCTGATACTCGACGCGATACGCCTCCCACAGCGCCGCGAACATCACGCTCGGGTTCCTGCGATCGATCGCGATGTCGACGGCGCCCGTCTTGTCGTTGCGGAACAGCACCCGTTTCCAGGTCTTCCCCCCGTCGGTGCTCTTGTAGACGCCGCGCTCATCGCTCGGCACGCTGTACTTGCCGAAGTCTGCGACGAACACGATGTCGGGATTCGTGGGGTGCACGCGGATCCGCGATATCGCGTCGGACTGGTCGAACCCGATGTGCGTCCACGTCTTGCCCGCGTCGGCCGATTTGTAGACGCCGTCGCCCGGCTGGATGTTGCCGCGAATGCACGATTCGCCCATCCCGATGTAGACGACGTCGGGGTTCGACTCGGAGACCGCGACCGCGCCGACCGAGCTGCTGTGGACCTGGCCGTCCGTCACGGGCGTCCAAGTGTCGCCGCCGTCCACCGTCTTCCACAAGCCGCCGCCGGTCTGCCCCGAATACGCTTCCTTCGGGCGGCCTTTCACGCCGCTGACCGCAATCGATCGGCCCGCGCGCAGCGGCCCGATGCTGCGCCAGTGATAGGCCGCCGCGACCGCTTGATCGAGCGGCGAGGTGGATGTCTGTGTGGCTGGGGTCGCCTGGCTGGCGCCGAGTGGCAGGGTGAGACCGGCTGCCGCCGCGATTGCGGCAACCGGGATGAGCGCACGTCGCATGAACCGTCCTCCTTGGAGCAGGGGGAGTTTACCGCGAACGTGGGCGTGCGGTGTGGGGCGTGCGGGCCTGCGGCGTGCGGGCTGCGGGGTGCGGCGTGCGGACTGCGGCATGCGTTGCGGGGGCTACCCATGCGGCGCGTAGTGCGCGGCCGCCGTAGCGCAGGCCTTCAGGCCTGCCCGTGCGAGCGCCTCAGTCCTCGAGCGCCGCAGCGATGAGCAGCAGGACGGCGAAGGTGGCGCCCGCTCCGGCTGCCGCCCCGATAATGATCGCCTTGGCGAGGTTCGATCGTTCTTCGATCTGAATGCGCGTGATGTCGCCCAGCGGAACGGTGACGGGCGCTTCGGGGATGCGAGTCGCGCGCTGGACGATCACTGCGCGTGTGTCCGCCGCCATCAAGGTGCCGTGAATTGTGCGGCCGGCCGTGCGTTCGACCCGGACGCGCGACCCGACCGGCAGCGCGAGCACGTAATCGACCATTTCCTTGTGCACCTCCTGGGGCGCGACGTGGGTCGGCACAACGCGCGCGCCCTCGGCCGACGCACAACCGGATGAAACGACAGCCACGACGAGCAGGAGCGCGATGGATTTTTTGATCATGGCTGTCCTCTAGAAATCGATGCCAAAGCCGAAGCGGAACAGGACCCCGTCGACGCTCTTGCGGATCGTGAACCGTGCGTCGCTCGAAAAGAACGCGCGCTCCGACATGTAGGCCTTGAACCCCACGTCGGCGAGCGCGGCCACTCGCGTCCGGGTTCGATCTTCGGTGTGCCCCGGGTCAGGCGTTCCGGGTGTGACGAAGTCGTAGTCCACGTAGTCGTCATGCAGCCGTTCTGAGCGCACGAGTACGCCCCCGCCGACGTGCGGATGAAAGATGGCGTTGTGGAAAAACTGGTATTGCTGGCTGATGGCAAAGGTCGCGGGCCGCACGTCGGTCCGCACGAATCGATACACAGGCCGGGATCCGGACGAGATCTCAACCGTCCGGTAGGTCTTGCCCGTCGAGCCGATGCCCACGTCGACCTGGGTCCGCAGGTGCTCGGTCCAGTACCACCCCGCCGCCGCGTCGGCGAAGGCGATGGAGTTGACCCAGTTGTTGCTGGTGCCAGCCGGGTCGCTGCGGAGGTTCTGCCAGCCGACGGCCGCCTGCACGTCGGCGCGGGGAAGCGCAGGTTGAATCGCCGGTTGGGCCGACGCCGCCGAGGCGGCGAGCAGAAGCGCGGAAATCGTCGCGAGTGCCTTCACACCAGGGAAGGCGCGAAACGGCCCCAACCCGGCTCACGCGCGCGCTCCGCGCGCGTTATTTCTTCGCGTCAGGCGCGCTGACCGGCTCCGGCGCGGTCAGGGTCACGTTGTACTTCGCGAGATCCGCGCCCAGCATCTTCGCTTTCGCGAACAGGGCGTTCGCGTCCGCGACGGCTTTCGGTGTCTCCGCTTTTGCCTCGCGGTACGACTTCAGCGTCTGCTCGGTCGGCCACATGCCGCCCATCAGGCCGTTCTTCGCCTGCGTGAGCTTCCCGAGGACGGTCGGCTCGGCATTGCCGCGGCCGAACCCGCCGCGGCCGCCGCCCGCGGCGTACTTCGGCGCCATGCCGTTGACCTCTTTCCTGAACGCCTCGAACGACGTCTTCACTTCCGCCGGCACATCACTCTTCGACTCCAGCGACTGCGCGATCTCGTTCGTCTGCCGGTTCAAAGAGGTCACGCGGGACGCCGCGTCTGTCGCCCCCTTCTGCAACTGGTGCAGTTCCATCGCCTCATCGAACAACTGCTTGCGCTGTGCCTCCGTCAGCACGACCTGGGGATCGCTGGTCACGCGCAGCGGCTTCGTGTCGACGGTCTTTCCATCGACGACGAGCGCGACGTTGTAGGTTCCCGCGAGCACGAACGGCCCGGGGCTTGCGCCGCCGCCACCGCCAAATCCGCCGAAGCCACCGCCACCACTGCCGCATCCGGCGCCGAACCCGCTGTCTTCGTTGTCGTTATTCCCGTTCTGCGGAGTCTGCGCGGCACCGCCGCCTCGCGCCTCGGGCTGATCGCTGCGTCCAGACGCTGCTGTGCCGCGTCCGCCCCGACCGGCCGCCGGGGGCGCCGGAATGGGCTCGACGCGAAGGTCCCAGCACGCGGTCTGAATCCCCGCGGACTTGCTCTTTGCGAGCACCGGTCCGGAGATCTCACGCACCGTGCGGCCGCCGGCGTCCGTGATCTTCAGCGCGACGTCGTTCACGTTCTGCTTCTGGTACCACGAGATCATCGCGGCCTCCGGTGGGTTCTCGCCGAAGAACGTCTGGTCGCCCCAGAACTCATAGTTGCGGTCGCGCGCGGGCCGGCGATACATCGACGCCGCGGGCGTGAAGAGTTTCGCGTCGGTCTTCGCCGCCGCCGCGTACTCCTGAATCGGCTCGAGGTGATCCAGGATCCAGAGCGCGCGGCCGTGTGTGGCGAGGATCATCGCGTTGTCGCGCGGGTGCAGCGTGATCTCATCCACCCGCACGTCGGGGAGATTGGTGCGTGGACGGATCCACGACGCGCCCCGATCGACCGAGATGAACAGCCCGGTTTCCGTCCCGAGATACAGCACGTCGGGGTTCTTCTGATCCTCGGTGATCGCCTTGACGACGACCTCGCCAAACGATGGCAGGTTCGCCTTCAGCGATTTCCACGTCTGTCCGTAATCACCGGTCGCATAAACATACGTGCCGTAGTTGTTCTGGCGGTGGTCGTCCACGGTGACGTAGGCGGCCCCGTCGTCATAACGTGACGCCGCGATGCGCGACACGAAGGCGCCTTTGGGCGCGTTCGGCAGCTTGTCGTACACGTTCGTCCACGTCTTGCCCGCGTCCTTCGTAACCTGCAGGTTCCCGTCGTCCGTGCCGGCGTAAATGACCCCCGCACGCCTGGGCGATTCCGACAGCGCCACGATCGTCGGCCACGCGACGATCCCGTCGTCTTTCGCGATGCGGATGTCGCTGCCCTTGAGGCCCATGGTGACGATGTCTTCGCGGTTCGCGTTGCTGGTGAGATCGCCGCTGATCGGCGTGAACGACAGGCCGCGGTCGGTCGAGCGGAAGACTTTCTGTGCGGCGACATAGACCATCGCCGGGTCATGCGGCGAGAGGATCATCGGCGTGTCCCAGTGCCACCGGTACGCCGGCTCACCCGACGGTGCAACGGGACGGATCGACTGCGTTTCGTTCGTCACGCGATCGACTCGAACGATGTTGCCGTCCTGCGTCTCGCTGTAGATCACGCGCTGGTCGCGCGGATCCTGCAGCACGACGAAGCCGTCGCCGCCCTGGAGCGTTTTCCACTCGTAGTTGCCGATGCCGGCGGAACTGCGCGTGCTGCTCGGGCCGCACCAGTCGTAGTTGTCCTGCATGCCGCCGCAGACGTTGTACGGGTTCGCCATGTCGACGCTCACGTGATAGAAGAGCCCGACCGGCAGGTTCGGGAAAAACTCCCACGTCTTGGCCTGATCGTGCGTGGCGGCCAGCCCGCCGTCGTCGCCAATCATCACGTGCTGCGAATTCGACGGATCGATCCAGATCGCGTGCACGTCGTCATGCGCCGTCGGCGTGACATTGGTCGAGATGGTCTTGCCGCCATCGGTCGTCAGGTGCAGCTTGACGCCGCCCATGAACACGACCTCCGGATCGTTCGGATCGACGCGGACCTGGCTGAAGTACATCGGCCGGGCGTTCTCGTTGTTTACCTTGCGCCACGACGCGCCGCTGTCGTCCGAGCGATACAGTCCGGTGGCGTTCTGATCGACGCCGGTGGCCGTGCCCCGGCCCCCGCCGCCGCCCCCACGCCCTTCACCGGCTGGAGGGACAGGCCCCTCGACCAGCGCATACAGGATGTTCGGTCGGCGCCGATACACGTCGAGGCCGATACGCCCGAGCGATCCTTCAGGAAGCCCTTTGGTCAGCCGCGTCCAGGTTTCGCCAGCGTCGGTGGATTTCCAGATGCCGCTGCCGGGGCCGCCGCCGTTCATGCAGCAGGCCGTGCGGCGTCGCTGATACATGGATGCGTAGAGGATCCGGCTGTTCGAAGGGTCGATGACGAGATCGTTGGCGCCGGTGTCGTCGTCGCCTTTCAGCACCTGCTTCCAGGTCCTGCCGCCGTCGGTCGTCTTGTAGACGCCGCGTTCGCCGCCGGGACCGAAGAGGGGCCCCGTCGCGGCGACGAAGACCACGTCGGTGTTGCGCGGATCGATGACGATGCGATTGATATGGCGCGAGGTCTCGAGCCCGACGTTCGTGTACGTCTTCCCGCCGTCGATCGACTTGAACACGCCGTCGCCCCAGGACGTGCTCTGGCGATTGTTCGACTCACCGGTGCCGACCCAGACCACATCAGGATTGTTCTGCGCGACGGCGATGTCGCCAATCGACATCAGGCCCTGGTGCTGCAACTGATCATCGAACGTGGTACCGCCGTTGATCGTTTTCCAGACGCCGCCGTGTGCCGCGCCGACATAGAAAATATTGGGATTCGCCTCGTAGACAGCGATGTCGGCAATCCGGCCCGACATGCCGGCGGGCCCGATCGAGCGGAAGTGCAGATGGTCGAACGGCGTTTCGGATGCTGCCGCGGCGGCAGACGGCTGCGCCGCGCGGCCGGCGAGCGATTGCGCGCCGAACGCCAGCGCTGCCGCCACACCAAGTGCGAAGACACGGTAGTGCCTCATGGACACGGGCCTCCAGAGAACGATGGACGATGGACGATGGACGATGGACGATGGACGACGGGGATTATAGCTGCACGAATTGCTGCGGCGGCGTCATCGCTGCAGCAGCGCTTTCAGCCGGTCAATCGGGATCGCCCGAACGGTCCGCCCGTTTGCGGTGACGTCGGTCGCTTGCAGAAGGGAGTTGTCCACGGCTTCTTCGGTCGCATCCATGACGCCCTCGAACAACGGCGACACGTCGTCGGTCGGCAGGACGGTCCGCGTCTGCGGACCGCGCGCGCTCGTTACGCGGAGCGACGGCGCGGTCGAGAACGCGATGGCGAAGTCGCCGCTGCCGTTGGAATAGGTCGATCCGGTGCGCGCCAGCGCGAACACGGCACGCGCGGCGAGCCGCTGCAGGTTCCGTGCGTCCAGCGGCGCGTCGGTCGCCACCACAATCATGCAGGAACCGTCGGGTGACACGCGCGGTTCGGGGGTGCGGGGGTTCGGCGGTGCGGAGGTTCTGTTTCGGGTTCGCGGTTCGGGGTTCGGGTTCTCGTTCGGGTTCGGGTTCTCGTTCTGGTTCGGGTTCAACTCGCGCCAGATGGGAACACCGTTGATGACCAGGCGTCCGCCGTAATTGCTCTGCACGAGCACACCGACGGTCCACGTGTCGGAACCGACGCGCACGAGGCGCGACGACGTGCCGATGCCGCCCTTCCAGCCGAACGCCACCGTGCCGGTGCCCGCCCCGACGGCGCCTTCGTCCACGGGGCCGCTCTTCGCACCGGTGATCGCGGCCCGCACGTGGTCGCCGGTGACGTGAAGACCGCGGATGTCGTTGAGCGTGCCGTCGTTCGTTTCGCCGACGAGGGCGTTGACCGAGCGCACGTGTTCGTTCCCCGGCTGCGCCAGCGTCCAGCGGACGACCGCGTCGACCGCCGTGCCGACCGACAGCGTGTTGGTGAGGACGACGGGGGTTTCGATCGTGCCGAGCTCGTTCACCTGCGTCGAGCCCGCCAGCTTGCCGAAGGCGTTCCCCACGAAGACGGCGCCGGGCACCTTCTCCTGAAAGAGATTGCCGCCGTGGGGCACGATCGCGGTGACGCCGGTGCGGACGGTGTCGCCTTCGGTGACGGTCGTCTGGCCCACGGTGACGCCGCTGACGTCGGTGATCGCGTTGAGCGGCCCCGGAGGAAACGTTCCGGGCGCGATGCCGAGATCTCTCGCGCGCGGCCGCGGCGATGGCGTCGATTGGGCGATCGCGACGAGCACGACCCCGAACAGCAGCAGCTTCATGGTGTCCGTATTGTGGTGATCGACAGCCGATCGCGCAACTGGAGTGCGCGCTCCAGATACGATGAGAAGGATGCGTCGGACCGCCTCCTTCCTCGCCGTCGTGCTGCTGACGTGGACCGCCCTCGCGGCGGCTCCGGCGCCTGCGGATGTGCTCGTCTCGCGTCAACTGCTGGAGCGTGAGCACCTCGCCGTCGGTCAAACCGTGGAGCTGTCGTCCGATGCTGCCGGCACGGCTGCGCGCCCGTTCCGCATCGTCGGCGTTTACGAGCCGACACCGGATCCCATGCGGTTTGCCCAGGAGCGGCTCGAAGTGCGCGTGCATCTGCCGGACGCGGCCGCGCTCGAGGACCGCCTCCCGTCGTCTTCGCTCACGAGCATCAACGTCGAACTGCGCGACCGCGAGGACGCCGCGGGGTTTGCATCCGATGTAGAGCGCCGTCTGCCCGGATTGACCGCGAAGTCGACGGCCGCGCCCGACGAGCGGACGTCCACGTTCGCCGTCCTCGATCGATTTCACCTCGCGATTGCGATGGTCACGGTCTTCGGCAGCGGCGCATTCCTCCTCGCGCTGATGGTGATGCTCGTCGACGAGCGGCGCGAGACGGTCGCGACGCTGCGATTGATTGGCCTGACGAAGCAGCGGCTCATCGCGCAGGTGCTCGTCGAAGGCGCGCTGATTGCGGTCGCGGGTGCGGCGTTCGGGGTTCTGTTCGCGCGGGCGGCGGAACCCGTCTTCAACCGGTTTTTTCAATGGCGGTATGACACCGCGCTCGTCTTCGTCCGGGTTACGCCCGCGATTGCGCTTCGGTGTGTGGCGCTTGCGGTCCCGGTGGGCCTGGCGGCCAGCGCGATCGCGGGATGGACCATCTTGCGCCGCCGCGCCCTGCTGACGGTGGGTCGATGAGGCGCGCGCTCGCGTTTGCGTGGCTGCGCCTCCGCCGCGAGCCTGGGCGCATGCTGCTCGGTGTAATTGGCGTGACAGCCATCGGCGCACTTCTGTTCGACATGCTGCTGCTGTCGAACGGACTGCTCGTGTCGTTCAGAGAGCGGCTCGATCGCTCCGGGTTCGACGTGCGTGTGATCGCGTCGGAGAGCGCCGTCATCGCCGGGCCACCCATCGACCACGTATCCGCGAAGCTGACCGAACTCGGACGGGAGCCATCGATCGCTGCTGTACAGCGGGTCCGTGTGGCGTCAGCCGATGTCGCCGATCATCCCTCGACTCGTCATCTGGCGGTTGCCGGCGTGGACCTCGGCGCACCGGTACCGTGGACGCTCCTCGAAGGGGCACCACCAAATGCCCAGGCGTCGCCCGCACCGCTCGTGATCAACCGCAATTTCGCTCGCACATTTCACCTGACGGTTGGGTCGCCGGTCGTCCTGAACGGGCGCTGCGGGGACGCGTCACGGCCTCTTCCGCTGGACGCGACGGTCGCCGGCGTCGCAGAGTTTCAGAACGATGCCGCCGACGCGCTCACCGCGGCGACGTCGTCTCAGGCCGTCGCGGCGCTCTGCGGCGAGCGCGGCGACCTCGCCGACATGCTGCTCGTCCAGTCGAATCCCGCCGCCGGCGGACCAGATGCCGCGGCAGCGGCCATTCGGGCCGCCTTTCCCGCGCTCCACGCGCTCACGAACGAGCAGATCGTGGAGCGATTCAGCCGGGTCGAGTTCTCGTACTTCCGGCAGCTCTCGAGCGTGTTGACGACGGTGACGCTGTTTTTCGGACTGCTGCTCATCACCGTTCTGCTCACGGTGTCGGTGAATCAACAGCTTGGCGAAATCGCCGCGCTCCGCGCGCTGGGGCTGTCTCGCGCCCGCGTGATGGCAGGTGTGCTCTGCGAGTCGGCGCTGTTCATCGGCCTGGGAGGGATCGCAGCGGTGCCAATCGGAGGGCTGCTGTCGCGATGGCTGGACGCCATTCTCCGTTCGATGCCCGGAATTCCGGCCGACGCGCGCTTCTTCGTCTTCACCCTGCACGCGCTCGAAGTTCACGCGGCGCTGCTCGTCATCGGGGCCGTGCTCGCGGCCGTCTATCCGATGCGGCTGGTGGCAACGCTTCCGATCGCGGCAACGCTGCGGCGCGAGGTGGTCTCATGACCGTTCCGGTCGTGGCCGCCAACGCCGTGTCGCGGACGTTCGTGATGCCCGCCGGTGCTGTGCACGCGCTGCGGGGCGTTTCGCTGTCCGTCCAGCCCGGTGAATACGTCAGCGTGGTCGGTCCGTCGGGCTGCGGCAAGAGCACGCTGCTGCACCTCCTCGGCTGCATCGATGTGCCCACCGCAGGCTCGGTGCTGGTGGACGACATCGATGTGAGTACGCTCAGCGACTCCGCGCGCAGCGCACTGCGGCTCCGGCGAATCGGCTTCGTGTTCCAGCGATTCTTTCTGCTGCCGATGCTCAGCGCGTGGGAGAACGTGGAGCTGCCGCAGGCCGAAGCCGGCGTGAGCCGGGCAGAGCGGCGGCAGCGGACGCGCGAGCTGCTCGAGTACGTCGGCCTGTCGGCGCGAGCCTCGCATCGCCCGGCGGAGCTCTCGGGCGGCGAGATGCAGCGTGTGGCGATTGCGCGCGCGCTCGCCAATCGTCCGGGTCTGCTGCTCGCCGACGAGCCGACCGGAGAGCTGGACCAGGCGACGGGCGCCCAGATCGTGTCGCTGTTCGATCGCTTGAATGCCGATGGCACCGCGCTCGTCGTCGTCACGCACGATCCGGAGGTCGCGGCACGCGCCTCGCGCAGCGTGCGCATGCGCGACGGCGAGATCGTCGAGGAGACGACACGCCCGTGCTGTTGAAGCTCGCGTTTCGTTCGATTGCCGCGCGGCCGGTGCGCAGCGCCGTCCTGGCGATCGGTTTCGGCCTCGGGGTCGGCGTGATGGCGGTGCTCCTCGGCGTCGGCGACGTCATCCTCGACCAGGCCCGCGCGCCCGCACTCGTCGGAGGTGGAGACGTCCGCATCGGATCGGCCGCCGGCCGCATCGCGAACGGCCGGTTCGTGCTGTATCAACTGCGCACGAATGGTCCGTTCGGCACGGCCGTGCGGGCATTGGCCCCGTCGATCCGCGACACCGTGTACCTTCGCCACGACGGCCGCAGCATCCCGGTGGCGATGCACGGCAGCATCCCATCCTCCGATCGCGCGCTCGGGAGTCACGAGATTGCCAGCATCCCGGCCTGGGTGGACTCGGCGGGAGATCGCCGGTGGCTCGACATCGACGCGTCGTCGGTGCTCCGCGGCATCGATCGCTTTCACCCCGTCCCCGATGTGCCGTCGCGCGCGGGTTCCTGGGCTGAGTGGCTGTACTTCAACGGCATCGCACGCGCCGGGCGTTTCTACCTGACATTTCTCGCGGGACCCGTCGACGCGAGCGGCCACCGATCCCTCGTCGCGCGCCTGCAATTGGAGCGCAACGGTGTGATGTCCGCCTATTCCGCCCGTCGCGAGATCGATCCCGACGCTTTGATCGAGGACGCGCCTGATTTGAGCGTCGAAACGACGACGGTCCGACTGACGGGCGTCGGCTATCGGATTCACCTCGATCTGCCATCGGAGTCGGGTCGCTTGCGCGCGACGGGAGACATCGTCGTGCACGCCGATCCCGATCGGTCCGTCCCGCCGTTCGTGCTCGAAGGCGCGGGCGGGTGGCTGTCGGGCTACACGGTGCCGGTCACCTCCGGAACCCTCGACGGGTCGCTGACCGTGGGCACCCAAACCGTCGACTTCTCCGGCGGCACTGGATATCACGATCACAACTGGGGCTTCTGGGAGGGCGTGTCCTGGCAGTGGGGACAGGTGCAGCACGAGGGCATTTCCTTCGTGTATGGCCGCGTGCGCCCTCCGGCCGATGCTGCCGACCCGCAGCACGTGCCGGGGTTTCTCGCCGTGCTCGGGCCCTCGGGGCCGCTCGCCTTTTCCACGGATGCGACGATCGACGAGACGAATGCGCCCGGCACGGATCGGCCCGCACGCATCGTCGTCCGCGCCTCGGGTGAATCGATTCAGGCGACGCTGACGCTCTCTGTGGACCAGACGACGATGACGCCGATGACGCGAGGCCGCGTGGGCGACGGGCTCGACTTTCTGCAGATGCGGGCTCGATACGAAGTCGAGGCGCGCGTTGGAAACAAGCAGTACCGCTTCGCTGCACCGGGGAGTGCTGAGACTTTCCGAAACAAATAATTCCCAATTCCCAATTCCCAATTCCCAACTTCCAATTCAATTCGCAATTCATATTGGGCGTTGGGCGTTGGGAGTTGATCCGCGGCACACCTCGTCTATGATGCCGCCATGCTTCAACGCCCCCGCCGGCTCCTGCTTGGCATCGTCCTCACCATCTGCGCTGCCGCCCATCCCCTGGCGCAGCAGAAACGGCCGCTCTCGTACGACGTGTACGACGGCTGGCGTTCGATTCAAAACACCCAGCTCTCGCGCGATGGGACGTGGCTCGTCTACGCACTGGTGCCCGAGGAAGCCGACGGCGAACTCGTGGCGCGCAACCTGAAAACGGGCGCCGAGTACCGCGCGCCGCGCGGCAAGTCTCCTGTGATTACCGCGGACGGCCGCTTCGTGGTGTTTGCGGTCTCGCCAACTCGGGCCGACCTCGACAAGGCGAAAAAGGAGAAGAAGAAGCCTGAGGATCAGCCCAAAAGCGGCATGGGCGTGATGTCCCTGGCGAACGGGCAGGTCTTTACCGCCGATCGCGTCAAGAGCTTCAAGGTCGCCGAGGACGGGTCTCGTTCGGTGGCCTACCTCCTCGAACCCGCGAAGGCCACTGCGAAAAAAGACGACGACAAGGAGGCGGAGAAGAAAGAGCCTGACGCCACCGCGCCGAAAAAGAAAGAGAAGAAAAAGGACGCGGGCACCGAGTTGATCGTTCGCGACCTGCAGTCCGGCACGTCGACGACAATCCCCGACGTCGTCGAATACACATGGTCGAAGGACGGCTCGATGCTCGCCTACGGGACATCTTCGAAGTCGGGCGACGCCGACGGCGCATTCGTGCGCACGGCGGAGGGCAGCACGACTCCGCTGGCCCGCGGCATCGGCCACTACAAGGATTTCGCGTTCGACGATGCGGGCAAGCAGCTCGCCTTCGTGAGCGATCGCGACGACTACCGGAACGACCCGAGCCCGTTCAAGCTGTACTACTGGACGAGGGCCGACAGCGGCGCTGCCGCGCTCGTGACCGCCCGTACGGCCGGCATGCCGGAAGGCATGAGCGTCAGCGAAAACGGCAAGGTGTCGTTCTCGAAGACCGGCGCGCATCTCTTCTTCGGCACCGCACCTGTTCCCGCTCCGCAGCCCGAAGATGCGCCTGATCCCGTCAAGGTCGACATCTGGAACTACAAGGATCCGCTGCTCCAGCCGATGCAGCGCGTCCGCGCCGACGAAGAGAAGAAGCGCAGTTACCAGGCCGTCGTGCGGATGAAGGATCGCAAGTTCATGCAGCTCGCATCCCCGGAGATGCCGGATTTGCGCGTGACCGACGGCGCGCCAGTGGCGCTCGGCGAGTCGGATGTGCCGTATCAGCAGCTCATCTCGTGGGACGGCGATTACAACGACGCGTACGTCGTCGACCTGAACACGGGCGCGAAGACACGCGTTCTGTCCCATCAGCACTTCACGCCGATGCTGTCGCCCGGCGGCAATTACATCCTCTGGTACTCCGACGAAAGCCACGCGTGGTTCGCTCAGAAGGTCGGAACGACCACCGCGGTTCCACTCACACGAGGGCTGAAGGTCAGCTTCGAAGACGAGACATGGGATACGCCAGGTCAGCCCTCGCCGTACGGCGTGGCCGGATGGACCGCCGGCGACAAGTCCGTCCTGCTGTACGACCGGTACGACATCTGGGAGGTTAAACCCGACGGAACGGGCGCATACATGGTGACGCAAGGCTTCGGACGCCAGCAGAGCCTCGTGTTCCGGTACCAGCGCCTCGATCCAGACGAGCGGAGCATTCCACCCGATCGCCCGCTGCTCCTCGACACTACCGACGACCGCACGAAGGCGACCGGCTTCTACCGGATCACGCTCGCCCAATCCGCCGCGCCCGAAAAAGTCGTGATGCTCGACAAGCAGTTCGGCCGCCCGACGAAAGCAAAGAACGCCGACGTGCTCGTCTACAGCCTCTCGCGCTTCGAAGAATTTCCGGACCTGTGGGTGAGCGACGGCAGCTTCGCGAACATGAAGAAGGTGACCGACGCCAACCCGCAGCAATCGCAGTACGCGTGGGGCACCGCTGAACTCGTCGACTACGTGAACGCCGACGGGAAGCCGCTCCGCGGCCTCTTGTTCAAACCGGACGGCTTCGATGCCTCGAAGAAGTACCCGCTGATGGTCTACATCTACGAGGAATTGACCAACGGACTGCACTCGTATCACGCGCCGTCGCCCGGGACGAGCATCAACATCACGCGCTACGTCAGCAACGGCTACGTCGTCCTCGAGCCCGACATCGTGTACGACATCGGCTATCCGGGCGAGAGCGCGTTCAAGTGTGTCATTCCGGCCGTGCAGTCGGTCGTGGCGAAAGGATTCGTCGACCCGAAGCGAATCGGGATTCAGGGACACAGTTGGGGCGGTTACGAGATCACGTATCTGATCACGCGAACCGACCTGTTCCGCGCCGTCGAAGCGGGAGCATCGGTTGCGAACATGATCAGTGCGTATGGCGGCATCCGCTGGGGCACCGGCATGTCACGCGCGTTCCAGTACGAGAAGACGCAGTCCCGCATCGGCGGGCCGCCCTGGGTGGATCCGCTGCAGTACATCGAGAACTCGCCAATCTTCTGGGTGGAGAAGATTCACACGCCGTACCTGACCATCCATAACGACGAAGACGACGCCGTGCCGTGGTATCAGGGCATCGAGTTCTTCAGCGCGATGCGGCGCCTCGGCAAAGAGGCGTACATGTTCAGCTTCAACGGCGAAAAGCACGGGCTGCGGGATCGCGACAACCAGAAGTACTGGACCGTCCACCTCGACGAGTTCTTCGATTACTACCTGCTCGGGAAATCGAAGCCGGAGTGGATGGAGAAGGGCGTGCCCTATCTCGAGCGCGGACGGCGCGATGTGACGCCGCTCTACGAGCCGGCGAAGTCGAAGACGACGTCGCAACAGAAGGGTGGGGCGCGATAACTACATAACTTCGCAACTACCAACTACTCACGGCAACTACCAACTAAGGCGACAACTTCCAAGCGATCGCGCCTTGTGTAGTTGGTAGTTGTGAAATTGCGTAGTTGACTGCCGTCATGACCGCAGCGCTGCCAAAGGACTCACCTTTGTGGCTCGCCTCGCGGGAATCCAGGTCGCGATGAGCGCAGCGAGCGCGAGCAGGGCCGGCGCCGAGACGAAGACGATCGGGTCCAGCGGCTTCACGTCGTAGAGCATTGCGCTCAGCAGCTTCCCGAGCGCCGCTGCCAACGGAAGACCGACGGCGATGCCGATCCCGGCGAGCACGGCGCCTTCCTGGAGCATCATCTGCAACACGGCGCCGCGATCGGCGCCGAGCGCCATGCGTACCCCGATTTCTTTCGTGCGTTGCGACACGACGTAGGACTTCACGCCATACAAACCGACGATGGCCAGCGAGAGGGCCAAAAGCCCGAACACGAGGAACAGCCGGCCGCCCGCGCGCACCGCCCACAGCTCGATGCTCCTGTCGTGGAACGACGCCGTGGTGGTGGCCTGCAGGAGCGGAAGCCGCGGATCGAGCGAGCGAAGCTCCTGCCGGATTGATGACAGAACTGCCGCTTCCGCTCCCGGCTGCGCGATGCGCACGTGGACGTTCGTCATGGCCTGATAGAACCGTCCGGAAGGGACGTAGATCGCCGGTCCCGCCTCGCGATCGAATAGCTCATCGCGTATGGGGGCCGAGATGCCCACGATCGCCATGGGCTCGCTGTCGTATGCGCCCTGCAGATCGTCTCGATGCTGCAATCGGATCGATTGGCCAATCGGGTCGTCGTCGCCGAAGAGGCGGCGCGCGAGCCGCTCGTCGACGATGGCGACGCGGGGTGCGGTGGGCGAGTCCTCTTCGGCCGCGGTGAACTCACGACCGCGCAGCATCGGCAGGTTCAGCGTTCGGAAATAGGCGGCGCCGATGATCCTGAACACGCTTTCGACGTGTTGCGTCGAATTGCCGCCGACGCGTTCGATCGGCCGTCCTTCGTGCATGTCACCGAACGGTACCGTCGAAGCAGAGCTGGCGGAAACGACGCCGGGCATCGCGCGGATGCGCGCCAGCGCGTCGCGATGCGACGCACGTCCTCGCGATTCGGGGTACTGGACGAGGCTGGGATCGATGGTGACGAGCAGTTCCTGCGCATAGCTGAACCCCGGCGTCGCAGCCGCCGCCTTCAGTGCGCCGCGCGCGAAGAGGCCCCCCGCCGCGAGCAGCATGAGCGAGAGCGCGATCTGGCCGACGACCATGATGTTTCGTGCAGAGAACCGGCGGCCGAACACCGACGTGTCGTTCGCGGCTTCCTTCAAGTCGCTGACGACGTCCGTTCGTGCCATTTTCAACGCCGGGCCGAGGCCGAAGAGGAGCGTAGCGGCGACGGCGACGGCCGTCGTCACGCTCGTCACGAGGGCATCGGGCCGGGCGTCGAACTGCACCGACAGGGGCAGCACGGCCTGGAACGACTGGACGAGCGCCCTGGTGCTCCAGAACGCGAGCAGAAGGCCACCCGCCGCCCCGACCATCGCCAGCAGCAGCCCTTCGGTCAGCAACTGCCGCACGAGCCGGCCGCGGCCGCTGCCAACGGCGAGCCGGATCGCCATCTCTTTTCGCCGGGCCATCCCGCGCGCGAGCAGCATGTTCGCGATGTTCAGGCACGCGATGACGAGCACGACCGCGGCCACCGCCATCAGCAACCCGCCCGCGATCCCAAGGCCTGAATCGCTGGACGGAGATGTGCTGGTGGTCATCCGCGAGAGCGGATGAATCGTCAATTGCTGGTTCTTGTTGTCGGCGGGATACGCGGCTTCCAGTTGCCGGGACAGTGCGTCGAGCCTGGCGGTGGCGCCCTGGACCGTCACTCCGTCTTGCAGCCGGCCCGCGAGTACCAGCGAGCGATTGGTTCGGTCCTCGAGCCCCGTGCTCTTCCGCCTGAAGATGTCGTTGACGACAACGTCGTGCATGCCCATCGGCAGCCATAGTTCCGGGGACACGAGCGCCATCGTCCCGGTGAACCCCCGCGGCACGACGCCGACGACGGTGAAAGCAATGGTGTTGATCTCGAGCGTGTGGCCGAGGAGCGAGGCGCGATCGTTGCCGACGATCGCAACCGGAATGCGCGCGCCGGGGCGCTCTTCCGCCGCGGTGAACGTACGGCCGGCGGCGAGCCGGACGCCGAGCGTGTCGAAGAAGTTCGAAGAGACGACGTCGGCGAACGTCTGCCGTGTGCTGTCGCCTTCCGGTAAGCCGACCATCGCGAAGTCGTGCGCCATCAGGCCGTCGAACACGCCGCTGCGGTCGCGAATGTCGAGATACTCCGGGTACGAAAAGGCGCGGTAGGAGTCGGGCTTGGTACGATCGTGGGTGAAGACGCCCACCAGCTCGTCGGCCCGCCCGGCCAGCGATTTGAACAACAACGCGTTTACGACGGTGAACATCGCGCTGTTCGCACCGATGCCCAGCGCGAGCATCGCCACCGCAATCGCGGTGAACCCGGGGGTCTTGCGGAGCGTGCGCGCGCCGAAACGCAGGTCCTGCAGCACATTGAACATACGGCTGGGAAGGACGGGGACCGGCGACGTGAAGTTCCGATTTCGACACCGTGAGCGTACCGATCGCGAGCGTTCCCATGACGTCGGCTTGTTCGGGCCTCGAGTAAACAGCCTCGGCTTCGCCGTCGTCTTTTACAAGCACAGCCCTCTGTCTGTCTGAATGTCTATCCACTCGAAAATCTACGTCATCTTCTTGATTCTCTTGAGCTTCTCCGTCCCGGCGTGCAGCCGGGGAGCTGCGCAGCCCAACCATGCCGGCACCGGCGGCGAGGGCGCCGGCGGCCGGGGCGGTCGGGGCGAACGCGGGGGCGGTGGCGGACCCGTGCCGGTAACGACCACCCACGCGGTCGAGAAGTCGGTACCGGTGACGATTCCAGCCGTCGGCACGGCGGAAGCCATCCAAACGGTTCAGATACGCGCACAGGTCACCGGCCAGCTCAGCAAGGTGCATTTCGCGGAAGGGCAGGAGGTCAAGAAGGGTGACCTGCTGTTCACGCTCGATGCGCGACCGTTCGAAGCCGCCCTGCAGCAGGCGCAAGCGGTGCTGGCGCGCGATACGGCGACGGCCACCAACGCCGCGTCGCAGAATGCGCGATACGAGGATCTGTACAAGCGCGGCCTCATCCCGCGCGATCAGTTCGAAACGCAGCAGGCCAGTTCGCAGTCTGCGCAGGCCACGCTGCAGGCCGACCAGGCGGCGGTCGAGACGGCAAAGCTGAACCTTTCCTATACGAAAATTGCTGCGCCGATTTCAGGCCGGACCGGATCGTTGTCCGCCCATGAGGGCGATCTCGTTCGCGCGAACGATACGACGCCGCTCGTGGTCATCAACCAGCTCTCGCCGATTTACGTCACCTTCGCGGTGCCTGGCCGTTATCTCGGGGATATCCGCCGATATCAGGCGCAAAAGCCGTTGCAGGCGGTGGCACGCGGGCAGGCGTCCCTCCCGCCGGGTGCCCAGCCGCCGCCGCCGACGACGGTCGAACAGGCCAACGGTGCGGACCTCGGCGCCGACGTCCCCGACGCGTCCGCGGCGGTGCCGACCGCCGTCGGCACGGTGACTTTCATCGACAACACCGTGGATCCGTCGACTGGCACGATCAAGTTGAAAGCGACGTTTCCCAACCCGGAGCATAAGCTCTGGCCCGGGCTGTTCGTGCAGGTCACGCTGAACCTTTCCACAGATCCGAATGCGATTGTGGTACCCGCGATCGCGGTGGAGGCTTCGCAGCAGGGCCAGTTCGTGTACGTCGTGAAGCCCGACAACACGGTCGAGATGAGGAACGTCACGGTCGCACGCCAGCAGGGCGAACAGATGGTCATCGCCAACGGCCTGTCGGCCGGGGAAGAGGTCGTGACGGACGGCCAGCTTCGCCTGACGCCGGGGGTACGGATCGTGCGGGCAGGAGCAGGAGCGCGCGGGCGGGGCAGCCGCGCCGGAACCGAGACAGGGACAACCGGGAACGGTGAGAAATGAACTTCGCTGAACCATTCATCAAACGGCCCGTCGCGACGACCCTCCTCGTCCTGACGATCCTGATCTTCGGGATCATGGGCTATCGGCTGCTGCCGGTCAGCGATCTGCCGACCGTCGACTACCCGACCATTACCGTCAACGCGAACCTGCCCGGCGCCAATCCGGACACGATGGCGAACTCGGTGGCCACGCCGCTCGAGAAGCAGTTCTCGACGATCTCCGGCGTCACCTCGATCAGTTCCCGCAACTCGCAGGGCAGCACGAGCATCACGCTGCAGTTCGATCTGAGCCGGAACATCGACGCCGCCGCGCAGGACGTGCAGTCGATGATTGCGCGCACGTCGCGATCGCTTCCGCCCGGCATGCCGTCGCCGCCGTCGTACAACAAGAGCGACCCGTCAGCGACACCGGTTCTCTTCCTGACCCTGAATTCGAAAACGCTGCCGCTGATCCAGGTGACGCAGTACGCGGAGGACGTCCTCGTCCAGCGGCTGTCGATGGTCTCCGGTGTGGCGCAGGTCAACGTCTACGGTGAGAAGCGGTTCGCCGTCCGTGTCGATCTGGACCCCGTCCAGCTCGCCGCACGGCAGATTGGCGTCGACCAGGTCGCCACGGCGATCAACGCGGCGAACTCGAACCGCCCGACGGGCACGCTGTACGGCCCCGAGCGCAACTTCGTCGTGATGGCGCGGGGCCAGTTGATGGACGCCGAAGCGTACCGGCCGATCATCATCGCGTATCGCAACGGCAACCCTGTCCGCCTCGAAGACATTGCGCACGTCTACGACGGCGTCGAAAATCCGCGGAACCTGAGCTGGTTCAACGGCGTCCCGACGGTCTACCTCGCAATCCAGCGTCAGCCGGGCACCAACACGGTCGAAGTCGTCGACGCCATCAAGGACACGCTGCCGCAACTGCAGGCGCAGCTGCCCGCATCGCTGCAGCTCCAGATCCGCAGCGATCGCTCGATTCCGATCCGCGATTCGGTGCAGGACGTGAAGTTCACGCTCCTGCTGACCGTCTTCCTGGTCATCCTCGTCATCTTCCTGTTCCTGCGGAACGTCTCCGCGACGATTATCCCGTCGCTGGCGCTGCCGTTCTCGATCGTCGGCACCTTTGCCGTGATGTGGTCGCTCGACTACAGCCTCGACAACCTGTCGCTGATGGCGCTCACGCTGTCGGTCGGCTTCGTCGTCGACGACGCGATCGTCATGCTCGAGAACATCGTGCGCCATCTCGACATGGGGAAGACGCGGATGCAGGCGGCGCTCGATGGATCGAAGGAAATCTCCTTCACGATTCTGTCGATGACCATCTCCCTCGCCGCGGTGTTCATCCCGATCCTCTTCATGGGCGGCATCGTCGGCCGGTTGATGCACGAGTTCGCGGTGACGATTGCCGCGGCGATTCTCGTGTCCGGCCTCGTCTCCCTCACGCTGACGCCGATGCTCTGCAGCCGCTTCCTGAAGCCGCAGCACGCCGAGCAGCACGGGGTGTTCTACAACGCGGTCGAGCGGATGTTCGACTCGTGGCTGCGTTTCTATTCGTTCACGCTGCGCGGCACCCTGCGGTTCCGCGGCACGACGATGCTGGTCTCGGCGCTCATGCTCGCCGGCACGGTGTATCTGTTCGAGGTCGTGCCGAAAGGGTTCATCCCGAGCGTCGACACCGGCCAGATCAGCGGCAACATCGAGGCGATCCAGGGCATCGGGTTCGAATCGATGGCGTCGCACATGCGCGAGATCATGGGGATCCTCGAAAAGGATCCCAATGTCGCGGCGTTCACCGCCGATGCGGGCGGCGGCCGCCTCAACATCGATTTGAAACCGCGCGAGGAACGCTCGCTTTCGGCAGACCAGATCATCGACGAACTGCGTCCGAAGCTGTCCCGCGTGCCGGGCGTGCGGGTGTTTCTCTCGAACCCCCCGGCGATCCGCATTGGCGGCATCCGCTCGAACAGCGCGTATCAGTACACGCTGCAGGACCCCGACACCGACGAACTCTATCGGGTGGCGCCGCTTTTCGAGCAGGCGCTGCACAAGGTCGACGGGCTCGAGGACATCTCGTCGGACCTGCAGATCAAAACGCCTCAGCTCGACGTGCTGCTCGACCGCGAGCAGATCGCGGCGCTCGGGTTGACGGTCGATCAGGTACAGAACGCGCTCAACTCGGCCTACGGCCAGCGGCAGGTGTCGCAGATCTTCGCGCCCAACGACGAGTATCAGGTCATCATGCAGGTCGAGGACAAGTACCAGCGCGATCCTGCGGCGCTCTCGATGCTGTCGGTGACGACGCCTGACGGCAAGCTCGTTCCGCTGTCGGCCGTGGTGACGACGCGTCAGACGGTCGGCCCGCAGTCGATCAACCACGCCGGCCAGTTGCCCGCCGTCACGCTGTCGTTCAACCTGCGCCAGGGCGTATCGCTCGGCGACGCCGTCGAACGCGTGAATCAGGTCGCGCGCGAGACCCTGCCCGACACGGTCGCCGGCAGCTTCCAGGGCACGGCGCAGGCGTTCCAGGACTCCATGCAGGGCCTTGGCTGGATTCTCGGCCTCGCCATCTTCGTCATCTACGTCGTCCTCGGCATCCTCTACGAGAGCTTCATCCACCCGCTGACGATTCTCTCGGGTCTGCCGTCCGCGGGGTTCGGCGCGCTGCTGACGCTGCTGCTCTTCCGGCAGGAGCTCGACCTCTACGCGTTTGTCGGCATCATCATGCTCGTCGGCATCGTGAAGAAGAACGGCATCATCATGATCGACTTCGCGATCGAGCGGCGGCGCGAAGGCGTCGGCGCGACGGACGCGATTTACGAAGCGTGTCTCGTCCGCTTCCGCCCCATCATGATGACGACGATGGCGGCCTTGATGGGCACGCTGCCGATCGCGTTCGGCTGGGGCGCCGGCGGTGAAGCGCGGCGTCCGCTCGGGCTCGCCGTCGTCGGCGGACTGATGGTCTCGCAGACGCTCACGCTGTATGTCACGCCGGTCTTCTACGTCTACATGGAGAAGATCCAGGAGTGGCTGACGCACCGCCGCGCCGCGAAGCGTCCGACGCTGGCTGGCGTGGGAGCGGAAGCAACGGGGAAGTGATCGATAGAAGATAGACGATGACCGATGGACGATGGGCGATTGCCGATCAACGTTCATCGAACTTCGGACATCGTTCGTCGGCTGGCAGCACCGCCGGCGATGGGGCCCCTGCTCGGCCAGCTCCGCCTTCGCGCAGTCAGAGGCTCCAGCTGCGCTCCGGCGCGATCTCGCCGAAGCCGCTTCGCGGCGGAGGCGGACCCAGTTCGTGCTCGGCGGCGAGAAAGACGCGTCGACGAGGAGCCGCCTCCGCGCGAACCGGGGCGCCCCGTCCTCGCCCCCATCGCTTCCCGCGGCGCCTGTCTCTCATCGAACATCGAACATCGAACATCGAACATCGATCATCGATCATCGTCCGTCCCCTATCGCCCCTCGCACACGCTTCACAAGCTCGGTCGCGTCTGAATAGGGAAGCACCGTGCAGTTCGGGTGCGCGTTGCCGACGATGAGCCGCGAAATGCGATCGCGGCGATCCGCACGGTAGAGCAGCAGGACCCGCTGGCTCGTTCGACCGGAGTTCGCCAGTACCCAGCCGACCTCGAAGCCGACGCCGAAGCTCGAACCGGACGCGTCGGCGATCAGCACCTCCGCGGCGTTCAGCCACTCGATGTCCCGCTCGTAGACCTGTCGCTCCGAGAGTTTGGCTTCCGCGACGTCGACCTCGTCTTCGAGCAGGTGCCGCGTGAGGACGACGTGCCCGGCGGCTTCGAGGTCGTCCGCAAGCCGCCGCAGCGCGTGAATGGCATCGCGATCGCCGCGCACCGTGCACGCAAGATAGATGTTCATCGCTCGCCCGTGGCGCCGAATCCGCCGCGGGAGCCGTCCCGCAGCGGACCGGACGTCTCGACCCAGTGGGCGCGGGTGACCGGAATCAGCAAACCTTGCGCGATCCGGTCCCCGCCCCTTACGACGACACGCTGGTCGGTGAAGTTGAGCACCTGCACCTTGATCTCGTCCGAGTCGCCGCAGTAATCGCAGTCGATGACGCCGACGCCGTTCGCAACCATCAGGCCGCGTTTGATCGGCGTACTGCTCCGGGCGAAGATGCCCAGGAACTGCCCGGGCGGCACTTCGATGACGAGCCCCGTCGGGATGAGCGCGATCGAGTGCGGCTCGATCGTGACGTCTGCGCTCGCGGCGAGGTCGAATCCGGCCGCGCCAGCCGTCTGATACTGCGGCAGCCGGACGTGATCGTGCAGCCGGCGAATACGAACAGTCACTTCCATCGATCACCTCAAGCGGTACAGCCGGATTCCCTGCGATACCGCGACGAGTTCCATGTCCGGTCGGCTGCTGATCGCGTCGATGACCTTCCGGGCATCCCGCTCGCCGAAGCGCTCCGGGTGCACGATGACATGGGTGACACCGGCGGCTTTCATCGCGGTGAACGCACGCTCGTCCGGGAAGTACCAGAACGTCTCCGCATATCGCTGATACGTCTCCGGCGTGTAGCCGCTGTACCCGTTCATCAGCGGCTTCCAGTGTGCGGTCGAATTCAGCACGTACGGCGCGTTTTCGAATACGGCGTCGCGCGGATAAAACGGCTGCTCGACCAGGATCACTTTTCCCGGTTCGCTCGCGAGCAGGCGATACACGCCGGGGATCCCGGTGAAATTTCGATATTCGAACGGCGCGCGGAGCGATTCCACGTTCGCGAGCGCGATCAGCAGGATCGCGACCCAGGTCCGAGGCTTCCAGAGCGCCAGCCCGAGCCCCCCGAGGACAGCGACGCCGATGAGGAACAGCACGCCAAACCGGGCGGCCGCGCGAAGTCCGTGCAGCGGAGGGAAGACCGCGAACAGCCACCCGTAAACAGGCGTGGCGGTTCCGAGCGACAGCACCACGCCGGCGGCAGCGATGGCCACGAGCATGACGACGCGGCCGCGCCACGCCGGGCGCCGGATGCCAATCGCAACGCCGGCAATCGCGAGCAGCAGGATCACGAAGCCGGGAAAGAAGCTGTCGATCGGATCGCGAAAGAACCGGCCGCTCCAGGTGGCAAAGTGCACACGGCCGGCCGTCGCCAGATATCCTTTCAGCGTCGCCGAATAGTCCTTCACGATGTCGAGCGTCCGCACCATGTGCTGCTCACGCGCGACGCGCGCATACGGGATCGAGAGCGGGAAGACGAGTGCGACCGCCGCTCCTGCCGCCACACCAAAGCGCAGCAGCACGGTTCTCGCATCGGTCCACCACTCCGGCGCGCGGAGCAGGACGGCGATACCGACCATCACCGTCCCGAAGACGATGAGATAGCCGGAGGTGTACGCGAGCACGACCATGCTCGCCGCCAGCACGAGGATCCAGCCGCGCGGGGTCGCTGATCCGCGAAGCCGAATGATCTGATCTGTCGCCAGAAGCGCTAACGGAAGTCCGTAAAGGTGGACACCCTGGACGTGCGCCGTACGGGTCAGCGTGTGGGTGTTGAACGCGATCATGGACCCGGTCAGGAGGCCGGCGAGCAAATCCCCTGTCCACGTCTCTACCAGCAGGACACCGGCGAACGCCGTGAGCGCAAATCCTGCGATCAGGACGAGGTTGTGCACCAGCACCGGTGAGCCCCCGGCCCACGCGAGCGGCGCGCCCATCAAGGCCGGGACGATGAGCGGTTCGGAAAACGCGAGCGCATCGTGCGCCGGATAAAAGATGTTCGCATCGAACAGGTGAGCGGGGTCGCGCGGAAGCTGGTGCGCGATCCAGGCCATGATCCACTCGTTGAGCTGCGCGTCGCCGTTGTCGTTGCGCGAGTGGCGTCCCGGCGCGAGCGCCAGCGGCCACGTATGCAGAATGGCCAGGAGCAGGCAGACGGCCGCCGCGGAGGCGCGGCGCGTGGCAGAGGTCATGCGGCGCGCAAATTATCGCTCACCGACGGGGTTCGCGCGGCGCGGGCCTTGCACTCACTGCTCGCGAAAGGGGTTGGCGATATGCGAAAGGCACTTCTCACCATCGTGGCCTGCGGCGCCGCGATGACCACGGCGTTCGCGCAACAGCAGAGTGCGGCGCAACTGGCGAACAACGCGCCGGAGACGTTCACCGCGTTTGCGGTGAACATGAATACCCAGGCGAGCGGCGCGGCGACGTCGCAGGTGGATATTCACGTCCAGCGGTATTCCACCGACAAGGAGCGCGACGACCTCATGAAGGCGTTCAAGTCCGGCGGCCAGGACGCGCTGCTCGACGAGCTTCAGAAGCTGCCGGTCGTCGGCTATATCCGGACCCCGTCGTCACTCCGCTATGATCTGCACTTCGCGCGGCAAATCCCCAATCCGGAAGGCGGACGGAAGATCATCCTGCTGACCGACCGTCACATGGCGATGTGGGAAGTCGTCAACAGCACGCGCAGCACGAATTATCCGTTCACGCTCGTACAGCTGCAGATCGGCCCCGACGGCAAGGGCGTCGGCAAAGCGTCGATCGCGACGAAAATCACGCAGGGCGGAATGGACAACGTCATCGAGTTGGAGAACTTCGAGAACCAGCCGGTGCTGCTCAATAACGTGCAGAAAGCCAGGAAGTGAATCAGATCAACGAGGCAATGACCCACCTGCCAACGACTCAGGACGACCGTCAATCGGGTGCGCCTCGAGCAGTTGGAAGTTGTGAAGTCGAGTCGTTGTCTGCTTTTACTTTTGCCGCATGCTCCCCCGAATCAGCGTGAGGAGCATGTCGATCGCCACGGCATTGTGTCCCCCCTGCGGAATGATCACGTCCGCGTAGCGCTTGCTGGGCTCCACGAACTCGAGGTGCATGGGCTTGACGGTCGAGAGGTACTGTTCGATGACCGACTGGACCGTCCGGCCCCGCGCGCTGATGTCGCGCTGCAGGCGCCTGATGAACCGCGTGTCGGCGTCCGTGTCCACGAACACCTTCACGTCCATGAGGTTCCTGAGCGCCGCGTCCGTGTAGATCAGAATGCCCTCGACGATGATCGCGCGCCCAGGGACGATCGCATCCGTTGCGGCCGTTCGCGTGTGCCGGGCGAAATCGTAGACGGGCGCCTCAATCGTCTGTCCGTGCCGCAGCGCCTCCACATGGCTCACCATCAAGTCCGTTTCGAGAGAATCGGGGTGGTCGTAATTGAGCGCGGCGCGCTCCTCGAGCCGCAGGTCGTTCCGATCGCGATAGTACCGATCGTGCTCGAGCACGCTGACGTGCTCGCCCGCGAGCGCTTCCGTGATCCGCGTGACGACGGTGGTTTTACCGGACCCGGACCCGCCGGCGACCCCGATGACCATGGGAACCATCGAGCGATTCTATTGCACGCGGAGGGCGGTGTTCGGATCCCGACCACGGTCAGGGGCCATCTTCACGCGGATGTGACGGCCGACCGCGTCCTCGCCCGGCCAGTACTTGCGCGCCAGTGATTTGACGGCCGGCGACCAGCCCTTTGGCAAAGGGTATCCGTCTCATCTCTCCTCACGTGGTGCGGATGATACTAGAATGCCCTATGGCTCGATATCTGCTCCACGTGAACGGTCGTGAGCACGAGATTGACGCCGAGCCGGGCGACAGCCTGCTCTTCGTCCTTCGAGACGATCTGGGTCTGACGGGGAGCCACTTCGGATGCGGCGAAGGCCAGTGCGGCGCATGCACGGTCCTGCTCGACGGCGCCGCCGTCCGTTCCTGCGTGACCCGCATGGTTGCGGTGGGCAATCGGACGGTCACCACGATTGAAGCGCTCTCCTCCGGTCCCGAACTCCATCCGGTGCAACAGGCCTTTCTCGAAACCGAAGCCTTCCAGTGCGGCTATTGCACGTCCGGCATGATCATGTCGGCCGTCGGCCTGCTCAAGACGAACCCGGACCCGAGCGACGGCGACGTCGCCAGACTGATGAACGGCAACATCTGCCGGTGTGGCACCTACCCGCGGATTGTCAAAGCGGTGCGGCTTGCCGCGGAACGTCTGCGCGGCGGCACGTCGACGGGGGTGCGTCATGTCGGATGAACGGATTCCCGTTTGCGCGACCCCGGACGAGGCGGAGTTGACGGTCGAGGCGAGCAGCACTGATGCGCCGGAGCCGGAACGCTACGAGTTCCTCGAACCGCGCCGGTATCTGTTCGATCTGGATCGTCGCAACTTCATCCGGATCTTCGGCGCGGGGCTCGCGATCGTCGTTGCGGCGGGTGAGGCCGTTGCGCAGGAGTCGGGTCGAGCGCTCCGCGGCCAGCCGTCTGTGCCAGGCGATCTCGCCGCGTGGCTGCACATCGACGAATCCGGCCGCGCGCGCGTGTGCACGGGCAAAGTCGAAATCGGGCAGAACATCCGCACGTCGCTGACCCAGGCCGTGGCCGACGAACTGCACGTGCCTGCCTCCTCGGTGACGCTCGTAATGGGAGACACGGACCTGACGCCCTTCGACATGGGCACCTTTGGATCGCGGACCACACCCACCATGGCGCCGCAGTTGTCGAAGGCCGCTGCGACGGCGCGTCAGATGCTGGTGGCGCGAGCGGCTGCGCGCTGGCGTGCGGACGCGGCCTCGCTGCGCGTCGAGGACGGCGTCGTGCATCATCCCGACGGCCGCACGGCGGCCTATGGGGATCTCGTCAAAGGACAGGCGCTCTCGGGCACGGTCGCGGCCGATGCTCCGGTCGAGAATCCGCGCGACTGGACGGTGCGCGGCACGCCGGTGAAGAAAGTGGACGGCGCGGCGTTCGTCACCGGCCGTCATCGTTATACGCCCGACATCGTCCGCCCTGACATGCAGATCGGCCGCGTGGTGCGCCCCGAAGGCTACAACGCGCGGCTCGTCGACGTCGACGACTCGAAGGCGCGCGCGATGAACGGTGTGACCGTCGTCCGCGACGGCGACTTCATCGGGGTGGTCGCGCCCAGCGAACGCGTGGCGGTTCGCGCCGCCAATGCGATTGCGCCGACGTGGGACGTTCCGAAGGGGCAGCCCTCGTCTGACACCGTTTATGACTACCTGAAGGCCAACCCCGAACGGCCGGAGCCCGTCGCGGCTGGCTCGGCTGCGCTGCCGTCCGGCGCGCGGGAGTTCAAGGCGAGCTATCGCGTTCCCTACATCGCCCACGTGCCGCTCGAGCCGCGAGCGGCCGTCGCCGAATGGCGCGATGGGCGGGTCACGGTGTGGACCGGCACGCAGCGGCCGTTTGCGGTTCGAACCGAACTTGCCGAAGCGTTCCACATTCCGGAAAGCCGCGTGCGGGTGATCGTGCCGGACACCGGCTCCGCGTATGGCGGAAAACACACTGGCGAGGCGGCGGTCGAAGCCGCGCGGCTCGCGCAGGCTGCGAAGCGCCCGGTCAAATTGATCTGGACGCGCGAAGAAGAATTTCAGTGGGCGTACTTCCGGCCTGCGGGCGTCATTGATGTGCGCAGCGCGGTCGATCCGTCAGGCAGGATTCGGTTGTGGGAGTTCGACAACTGGAATTCCGGCAACGCCGGTCTTCGTTCGCCCTACGACATTGCCGCGAAGACGGAGCGCTTCCACCCCGTGAAGTCCCCGCTGCGCCAGGGTTCGTACCGCGCGCTGGCGGCGACGGCCAATCACTATGTGCGCGAAATGCACATGGACACGATGGCGCGCGGGATCGGGGCGGACGCGGTGCAGTTCCGGCTCCAGCACTTGTCAGACGCGCGGATCAAAGCGGCACTCGAGGCCGTGGCGGATCGCATCGGCTGGTCGTCGCGCGGGTCGCGCGCGCTGGGGATCGCATGCGGAACGGAGAAGGGCGGGTATCTCGCGACCGCGGCTGAGGTCGAGCGCGCGCCGAAAGGCTTCACCGTTCGCCGAATCGTGACCGCCTTCGAGGTCGGCGCGATCGTCAACCCCGACGGTTTGAAGAATCAGGTCGAGGGCTCGATCGCGCAGGCGCTCGGTCCCGCGCTGTTCGAAGCGGTCGAGTTCGCCGACGGACACGTGCTCAACGGCACGATGAACCAATACCGCCTGCCGCGGTTTCAGGACGTGCCGCCCATCGAGACCATCCTGATCGATCGCCGCGATCTCCCCTCGGCCGGGGCGGGGGAAGCGTCGCTGGTGTGTCTGGCGCCCGCGATCGGCAGCGCCGTGCGGTCGCTTGGGCCTGTCGAGACCGCGTTGCCCGTGCAGATGAAGGTGTAGCGCGGGACGCCGGTCCCGCCAGAACGTCTCCGATCGGCGTCTTACAACAAGCTATCATCCGGCCTGACACCTGTGTTCGAGTCGCTCTTCCAGTTCCTGTTCGACTACCGGCCGGCTGTCTTCCGGCAGGGCGACTTCCGTTTCTCGCCGCCCGCGGGCGCGTCGATCGCCGCGGTGGTGGTCGTCGCGGCGCTCGTCCTCGCGTTCGTCAGCTATCGCGTGCTGCGTTCGCGCGTCGAATGGCGGCGGCGCGCCGTGCTCGCGGTGATCCGCGCGGCGGCGCTCGGCCTCATTCTGTTCTGCCTCTTCCGTCCCGTCCTCGTCGTCAAGGCCGCCGTCACCCAGCAGAACGTCGTCGGCGTGCTGATCGACGATTCGCGCAGCATGCAGATTGCGGACGAAGGCGGCGCGCGCCGGGGCGACTTCGTGCGCAAGACGTTCGGCGACGCCAACAGTCCGATCATGCAGTCGTTGAGCGACAGGTTTCTGGTGCGCACGTTCAAGTTCTCGTCGGCGGTGTCGCGGATCGGCGGCGGCTCCGATCTGTCGTTCGACGGCACGCAGACGCGGCTCGCATCTGCGATCGAGAGCGCGCGGCAGGAACTGGCCGGGCTGCCCGTATCCGGACTGGTGATCGTCTCCGACGGCGCGGATACGACCAACGCGTCGGTTGCCGATGCGCTCCTCGCCTCGAAGGCCGACTCGCTCCCGGTGTTCACGGTCGGGGTCGGCCAGGAAACCCTGAAGCGCGACATTCAGATTGGCCGCGTGTCGACGCCGCGGACGGCGCTGAAGGGCACTTCGCTGCTGGTGGACGCGATCGTGACGCAGACCGGCTACGCCGGCCAGACGGTCACGCTCGATGTCGAAGACAACGGCCGCATCGTGGGGTCGCAGCCCGTGCGGCTGCCAGCCGACGGCGACCCACAGGCGGTGCGCGTCCGTTTCACGGCCTCGGACGCGGGCCCGCGCGTGTTCCGCCTGAAGATCGCGCCTCAGCCGGGCGAGGTGGTGACCGAGAACAATCAGCGCGACGTGCAGATCGACGTGCGCGACCGCCGCGAGCGCATCCTCTATTTCGAAGGGGAGCCGCGGTGGGAGATGAAGTTCATCAACCGTGCGGTCGCAGACGACCCGAACCTGCAACTCGTCACGCTTCAACGCACGGCTGACAACAAGTATCTGCGGCTCGGCGTCGAAGGCGCTGATGAACTGGTGGCCGGCTTTCCGCGGACGCGCGAGGAACTCTTCGCGTTTCGCGGCGTGATTCTCGGCAGCGTCGAAGCGAGCGCGTTCACCGCGGATCAGCTGCGGATGCTGGCCGAGTTCGTCGACGTCCGCGGCGGGGGACTCCTGCTGCTTGGCGGCCCACGCGCATTCGCCGAAGGAGGGTACGCAGGCACGCCCCTGGCCGACGCGATGCCCGTGGCACTCGCCGCGGGCAAGCCGGCGCCGTCGGTCTCCGAGCTGAAGGTCCACCCGACCCGCGCTGGCGAAGCCCACGCGGTCACGCAGCTCGGAGAAACGCAGGAGGCGTCGGCGGAGCGCTGGAAAGCGCTGCCCGCGTTGACGTCGGTGAACATGGTCGACGCCATCAAGCCAGGTGCGACCGTGCTGCTGTCGTCGACAGACGAACGCCGCCGCGATCGCGTCGTCCTCGCGTACGAGCGGTACGGACGCGGGAAATCGATTGCGTTTCCCGTCCAGGACTCGTGGCACTGGCGGATGGACGCGTCGATTCGCGTCGCCGACAAGACGTACGAGAACTTCTGGCGGCAGATGCTGCGCTGGCTCGTCGATGGGGCGCCCGATCAGGTCGAGTGCGTTCCCGCCGCGGACCGCGTCGAGCCCGGGCAACGCGTCGGGATCACGGCAGAAGTCGCCGACAATCGGTTCGTGGACTTGAACGACGCGCAGGTGGTCGCGCACATCGCGACGCCGTCAGGACAGAAGCTCGATGTGCCGATGACGTGGACGGGCGAACGCAACGGCGAATACCGCTCGGCGTTTGCAACCGATCTCCCAGGATGGTACACGGCGAGCATCGAGGCGTCGCGCGACGGCAAATCGGTCGGGTCCACGACGGCGCACGTGCGCGCGGCGCCGGACGACGCCGAATACTTCGACGCGGCGATGCACGCGCCGATGCTGCGCCGGATCGCGGAGGAGACGGGCGGCCGGTTCTACACCTCTGCGAATATGACCTCGCTTCCCGACGACCTTAAGTACTCGGGACGCGGTGTGACGGCCGTTGAAGAGCGGGAGTTGTGGCACATGCCGGCGCTGCTGCTCGTTTTTCTGGTTCTCGTCTGCACCGAGTGGGGCTTGAGGCGCGCATGGAAGCTCGCGTGAAGACGCATCCGGCACATGCCGGCGCGCGACGGCGCCTCGCGACCTGCGTCGTCGCGGCGGCGCTCGTCCTCGGTGCGCCGCTGGCCGCGTTCGCGCAATCGTCGCACCTGCTGATCATCGTGGGCCTGGCCGGCGATCCGGAGCACGGCGAGCTCTTCGACAAATGGGCGAAGACGCTCGCGACGACGGCATCGGATCGCCTGGGCGTTCCCAGAGACCAGATTCAGACGTTGAGCGGAGACGGCGCGACCAGAGCCGAGGTCGCCAGGGCCCTGGCGGCGCTCCAATCCGCCGGACCGGACGACACCGTGATGATCGTCCTGTTCGGCCACGGGACGTTCGACGGCAGCGCGGCCAAGTTCAATCTGCCCGGCCCCGACATGACACCGCAGGATTTCGCGCCGCTCCTGGCGAAGCTGCACTCGAAGCGGATCGTGTTCGTGAACACGGCAAGCGCGAGCGGCCCGTTTGTCGAGGCCCTCACCGGTCCTGGGCGCGTGATCGTCGCCGCGACCCGAAACGGCGCCGAGAAATATGCGACGCTCTTCGGCGGTCCGTTCGTCGATGCGTTCACGAACGAGGCGGCCGACACGAACCGCGATGGCCGGGTGACAATCCTCGAAGCGTACGAGTTCGCGAAGAAACAGGTCGAGGCGTCCTTCCAGCGTGAAGGGATCATGCAGACCGAGCACTCGACGATCGATGACACGTCGCGCGCCGCGCTCGTGACGCTCGGCACGCCTGCGCAGGGTTCGGCGCCCCCGGCGGATCCGAAACTGCGCGCGCTCTACGTCGAGCGCCAGCAGCTCGAACAGCGCATCGAATCGCTCAAGCTCATGAAGAGCGGAATGGACCCGGAGAAATACGCGGCGGAACTCGAGAAGCTCGCGACCGAGCTGGCCGAGAAGTCGCGGCAGATCCGCGAGGCGGAGGGAAAGGGCAAATGACGACCGCGACGAACACCATCGACCTCGAGTCCCCGGACGACGTGGCGCTGGCCGACCGCATGAAGGCGGGCCGCGACCAGATCGTCTCCGAACTTCGGAAGGCCATCGTCGGGCAGGAGGACGTGCTCAACCAGGTTCTGCTGACGCTGTTCGTCGGCGGCAACAGCCTGATTGTCGGCGTGCCGGGGCTCGCCAAGACGCTCCTTGTTTTCACGCTCGCGCGCGTGCTCGACTTGAAGTTCTCCCGCATCCAGTTCACGCCCGATCTGATGCCGTCGGACATCACCGGGACGGACCTGATCCAGGAGGACCCGTCGACGGGGCAGCGCCAGATGGTGTTCGCGCCAGGGCCCGTCTTCGCGAACATCGTCCTCGCGGACGAAATCAACCGCACGCCGCCGAAGACCCAGTCGGCGCTGCTCGAAGCGATGCAGGAGCACCGCGTCACGATCCAGGGGCGCACCTACCAGCTCGACGAACCGTTCTACGTGTTCGCCACGCAGAACCCGATCGAGCTGGAAGGCACGTACCCGCTGCCCGAAGCGCAGCTCGATCGCTTCATGTTCCACATCGTCATCGATCACCCGCCCGTGGACGAGGAGTTCGAAGTCGTGCGGTCGACGACGTCGCTGCGCGACGTGACGTTCGAGCGGCCCGTTTCCGGTGGAGATTTGATGGCGTTTCAGCGCCTCGTGCGGCGGGTGCCGGTGGCGGAGCCCATCATGCGCTATGCGCTCGACATCGTCCGCGCGAGCCGGCCCAAGTCGTCCGGCGCGCCGGAGGCGATCCGGAAGTGGGCGGCGTTCGGGGCGAGCGTGCGCGCGGCGCAGTACCTCGTGCTGGGCGCGAAGGCCCGCGCCCTCACGTCGGGCCGGTATCACGTGAGCTTCGAGGACATCCGTGCGCTCGCGCACCCCGTCCTGCGGCATCGCGTGTTGACGAATTTCCATGCGCAGTCCGAAGGCGTCACGAGCGATGCGCTCGTCGACAAGCTGCTGGACGCGGTGGCGGTACCCAGATCGGGCATGTAGGGCGGCGTGTAGCGCGATATGCAGCGAACGACATCTTCCGGTGCGCTGGCAGGCGCTCGGTTCGTCGATCCCGTCGTCCTGGCGCGGATCGGCAATCTCGAGCTCGTCGCGCGCTCGGTCGTCAACGGTTTCATCAACGGCCTGCACCGCTCGCCGTACTTCGGCGCGTCCGTCGATTTCGCCGAGCACCGCGGCTACACGCCGGGCGATGACATCCGCCGGGTCGACTGGCGGCTTTTCGCCCGTACGGACAGGTTCTACGTAAAGGAGTACGAGGCCGATTCGAACGCGAACTTCGCCGTGCTGCTCGACGCCTCGAAGTCGATGGGATTCGGCAGTCGAGGCATCACCAAGCTCGAATACGGGAAGCTCCTCGCGGGATGCCTGACGTATCTCGTCCATCGCCAGCGCGATCGGGTCGGACTCGTCGTCTTCGACGACGCGATCGTGGAGCACGTGCCGCCGTCGGCCAAGCACATGGATGTGGTGCTGCACGTGCTCGACCGGGTGGCCCCGCGGCGTCCCGGCCGGCTCGGGCCTCCGCTGAAGGCGCTCGCCGAGCATTTCAGCCGTCGCGGCCTGCTCGTCCTCATCTCCGATCTCTACGAAGACCCGCAGGATGTGCTCGAAGCGATCAGCCCGCTGCGATTTCGCGGCCACGATCTGATCGTTTTCCACGTGCTCGATCCGGCGGAGATCGAGTTCACGTACGACGATGCGTCCGCGTTCGAGGATCTCGAAACGGGGGAGCAGATTCCCGTCGTGCCCGAAGCGCTCGCGGAACAGTATCGGACGCTCGTCCGCGAGCACACCGAGGCGCTGGCGGCCAAGTGCGCCGAACTCCGTGTGGACTACACGCTGGTCAACACGTCGACGCCGCTCGACCTGGTCCTGTTCAATTACCTGTCAGCCCGTGAGCGGCTGACCCGGGTGCGCTGATGATGGGTTTTGTCGCCCCGCTCGTGCTGACCGGACTGGCCGCGCTGGCGGTGCCGATCGTGATCCACCTGATTCAGCGCGAGAAGAACCGGATCGTCGAGTTCCCCTCGCTGATGTTCCTCCGGCGGATCCCGTACAAGTCCGTCAAGCGGAGGAAAATCCGCCATCTTGCGCTGCTGCTGCTGCGTCTCACGGCGCTGGCGCTGATCGTGTTCGCGTTCGCGCGGCCATTCTTCCGTCGCGACTCGCTCGCGGCGGCCACGCAGAACGGCGCTCGCGAGGTCGCCATCCTCCTCGATACCTCCTACAGCATGGGCTACGCGGATCGGTGGACCCGTGCGCGCGACGCCGCGCGCGATGCCATCCAGAAGCTCGGGCCCGGCGACCGCGCGTCCCTGATCCTCTTTGCCGACGGTGCCAATGCGGCGGTGCGATCGAGCACGAACCGATCGGAACTCTCGTCGGCGCTCGCCGCCGCGTCGCCGGGCGCCGGCGCGACGCGCTTCGCGCCTGCGTTGAAACTGGCCGGCAGCCTGCTGGCGGAGTCCGCGCTGCCGCGGCGCGAAATCCTGCTGATCAGCGATTTTCAGCGGCGCGGCTGGGACTCCTCGCCGGGGAAAGACGACGTGCGGCTGCCCGATCGGACGGTCGTCACCCCGATCGCGATTACGTCGGCGGGCCGGCCGAACGTCACGGTGATGCCCGCCACGCTCCAGCGGACGCGCTTCGAGAACCAGGATCGCATCGTTGTCTCGGCCGGTGTGGTGAATCACGACCGAGCGCCCGCGCATGTCGCCGTCGTGCTCGAAATGAACGGGCGCGCCATCCAGACGCAGGCCGTCGAGGTCGGCGCGAATGGATCGTCGAGCGTGACCTTTGCGCCGGTGACGGTGGCGTCGCGCAACATGCGCGGCGCGCTTCGGATTGGCGACGACGGGCTTGCGCGCGACAACGTGTCGTATTTCGTCGCGTCGCCGCTGGAACCCGTTCACCTTGCGGTCGTCGATCGCGCCGCTGCGGAGCGCGAGTCGTTCTACGTCGCGCGCGCGCTCGCGATTGGCGAGCAGCCCCGCGTCGACGTCGTCACGCGGACGCCCGAGACGATTGCCGACGGCGACCTGCAGCCTGGGGCGGTGATCGTTCTCAACGACGTTGCCGTTTCCGAGGCGCTCGCGGCCCGGCTGCAGCGATTCGTGAGCGATGGCGGCGGCCTGTTCGTGGCGGCCGGGCCGCACGCGTCGTGGCCGCAGCAATCGAAGGACCTGATCCCGGCGGTGCCGTCAGGGATCGTGGATCGCAGCACCGGCGCACCGCTGCGCCTCGGTGCGCTCGAATACAGCCATCCGGTGTTCGAGATTTTCCGCGCCCCTCGAAGCGGTGACTTCTCGTCGCCGCGCTTTTACGCGTATCGCGCGGTCGACCCGCCGGACGTGCACGCGCTTGCGCGCTTCGACGATGGCGCTCCGGCGCTCCTGGAAAAACGAACGGGCGGCGGACGCGTTCTGGTGTGGACGTCGACACTGGATCTCGGCTGGACGGATCTGCCGGTGAAGCCGGTGTTCCTCCCGTTCCTGCAATCGGCGGTCAAGTACCTGGCGAACTTCGCGGAGCGCCCGGCGTCCGCGATCGTCGGCCAGGTCGTTCCCGTCCCGGCGCCGCGGCGCCCGAACAGCCGCGCGCAGGGCGAAACGGTCGCGATTGCGCCCTCGGGGGCTCACGTATCGCTCGCCGGCGAGGACGGCGCGCTCGAGCTGACCGAACAAGGCTTCTATGACGTCCGAACGGCGGGCGCGCCGGCGGATGCGTCGGTCGTCCTGGCGAGCAACGTCGATCCGAACGAGGCCGATTTGACCCCGATCGATCCGAAGGAACTGATCGCCGCGATCACGGGGCGCGTCGGAGCCGCGCAGGCCGTTGCCGGCCCCCGGCCGACGGCGGAGGCGCAGGCGGAGGCGCAACGGATCTGGTGGTATCTGCTGGTTGCGGCCGGCCTGCTGCTGACGGCCGAAACGCTGCTCTCGAACCGTCTGTCGAGGGCGTAAGATCCAGGCAAGGACGTTTGTATGACCCCACACGAGCAACTCCTCGACATCATCCGGGACGTGCGGCGGCGCTGGCGCGTGAAGCTGCTGGTGCGCGGGGCGGCGGCGCTCGCTGTCGCGATCGCCGTGACGCTGATCCTGGCGGCGTGGGGCCTGCAGTGGATGCGCTTCACGCCGGCGTCGATTCTCACGGCCCGCATCGCGCTGGGGGTGATCGTCGCGATTGCGGCCGCGCTGCTCCTGGCGCGTCCGCTGTTCAAACGCGTGGGCGACGAGCAGGTGGCGCTCTATCTGGAAGAGCATGAGCCGACGCTCGAGAGCGCGATCCTGACGGCTGTCGAAACAGAGAGGACCGATTCCGCGCATCGATCGCCGGCGCTGGTGAGCAAGCTCGTGGAAACGGCGGTCGCGCGCGCGGCAGCGGTGGAACACGGGCGTCGTGTCGAGCGCGCGCCGCTTCGCCGGTACTCGGGGACCGCGGCGGGTGTTCTGGTGCTCGCGATCCTCGCGTTTCTGCTCGGACCCGCGTACATGCGTCATGCGCTCTCCGCGCTGCTCGTGATCTCGCGCAACGTCGAAGCCGCGGCGCCGTATCGGATTGAGGTGACCCCTGGACACGCGACCGTCGCGCGCGGCGCCGACTTCGCCGTCTCCGCGAAGCTGGTCGGGTTCCAGTCGGATCAGGCCTCGGTGATGATGCGCAAGTCGGCGACGGCCGCATACGAGCGGATGCCGCTCATTCGCGGCGCGAACGATGCGTACAGCGGCACGATGTTCGACGTGACGGCTCCGCTCGAGTATTTCGTCGAAGCGGCTGGCGTCCGCTCACCCGTGTTCAATCTGAAAGTTGCCGACATGCCGTACGTCCAGCGGCTCGAACTCACCTACGAGTTCCCGGCGTATACGGGCCTGCCGGCCCGGAAGATCGAGGACGGCGGCGACATCGCCGTCCTCCGCGGGACCCGCATCCACGTGCACGCGTTCCCGACGATGACGGCTGCGGGCGGCGAGATTGTCGTCGACGACCAGCCCGTCGCGATGCAGGTGCAGCCGGACGGATCTCTGGCCGGTGAGTTCGTCGCGGCGAAAGACGGCTTCTACCGCGTCGATCTCGAGGCGTCCAGCGGCGGTCCGCAGGTGAACGCCTCGCCGAAGTATTCCATCGACGTGCTCGCCGATCAGCCGCCGTCGGTTTCGTTCGTCAAGCCGGGACGCGACACCACGGCGTCGCCCATCGAAGAAGTCTTCGTCGAGGCGAAAGCGGAGGACGACTACGGCATCAAGTCGCTCGACCTGGTCTATTCGGTCAACGGCGGGCCCGAGAAAGCGGTGCCGCTGATCGATCCGAACCGGCGCATGCCGGAGGTGTCGGCCGGACACACCATCTACCTCGAAGAGCTGCACGTGAATCCGGGTGACTCGATCGCGTATTACGCGCGCGCGTTCGACAACAACACCGTCGGCAGTCCGCAGCGCGGGTTGAGCGACATGTACTTCGTCCGCGTGCGTCCGCTCGAGAAGGATTTCCGCAAGGCGGATTCGAACGCGGGCGCGCAGGGCGGCGGACAGCAGAATCAGGTCGGGGCCCTGTCGCAGCAGGAGAAACAGATCGTCGCGGCGACGTTCAACATCCAGCGCGACCGCTCGTCCATGACGGCCGATCGCCTGCACCAGAATGCGGTCGTCGTCGCGCTGATGCAGAAGCGGCTGCGCGAGCAGGTCAACGAGCTGCTGACGAACTTCGCGACGCGGGTTGGAGATCAGGCGGAGCAGTTCAAGAAAATCACCGACTTCCTGAAGCAGAGCGTGCCGGAGATGCAGACGGCAGAAGGAAAGCTCCAGGCGTCGAGTCCGGACGGCGCCATGCCGCCGGAACAGCGCGCGCTGCAGTTCCTGCAGAAAGCCGAAGAGGAGTACCAGTTACAGGTGGCCGTGAGCCAGGGCCAGGGCGGTGGCGGCGGCGGACAGCAGAATCAGATGGCGGACGAGCTGGCGGATCTGTTCGAGCTCGAAGTCGACCGCATGGCGAATCAGTACGAGACCGCGCAGCGCGCGACGCAGGAGCAGTCGGACCAGA